>CALQAH020000007.1 GCA_943328505.2 Rhizobium sp. Q54
GCTAACAGCCGTTCCTATGTAAAGCACCATAAAGTTATTCACAACTTTGAGTAAGGGTTATATGTTGTTTTTTTTCGAGTATTATATTCAGCAACAAGGCTTGTTGGTAAAGTTGGTAACTAACTTTTGTCCGCTGAAAGCAAGGACTTAAAAGTTAGGCAAACTTTATCAATAATGCCACGAAAGTTTTTCTCTTTTATTTCATATTTTCTTTTTTAAATTCTTAAAGCTCACGCTCCTATATGTGGTTCTGGTTTTTAGAACTAGACCACCAGCATCTGTATGATTGTTAAGAATAAATAAGATAGCTACCTGCTTCGCGATGTGGCTCTCGCCTTGAAGGACAAGACCACCACGGCTGTTTTGTAGTCTATCTCTCTTGTATGGTTGAGCTTGTTAAGAAAGTTATACTTTGTTTTCTAATACTAGATTTCTATTAATTTGATATGGTGTTTCGGTTTTGATGACTGATAATATTCTTCTTGCCATTTTATGAGCTACTTTAACGATTATACTCTTTACGTTTTTGCCCTGATGTTTTCTATAATATTGTTGCATTTCGGCATCTTTTCTGATGGCAATCCAAGCCGCTTCAACTAAATAGCTTCTAAGCTGACTACGACTTCGAGGTGTGATGCCCAAACATTTCTCACTATCACCACTGTTGTAAATTCCGGGTACTAAACCAATGTAGGAACTAAATTGTCCTTCATTGTTAAAGCGGCGCAAGTCACCACATTCGGCTATGATAACACTGGCTAAGTAACCACCAATACCTGGAATGGATTTTAACAGGTAATAATCTTTCTTTACATTCTTTCTGCAATGTCGGCGCATTTGATTGGCGATTTCTAAATATTCGGATTTGATGAATTTGTACATTCTAATTTTGCCTTGCAAAGCCAAATTGCCACAAGTGTTGCTAAACTTGAGTTCTTCTAACCAAGTAATAAAATCAATACTCCAATTAGAATTATCAAACTGATCGGGAACTTTGACGCCGTGAAAAAGCAGCATACTCTTGATGTGCGATTTGGTTTGGCGCAGTTTCTTTGTGATTTGAGTTCGGTGGCGAGCTAAAGTTGTAAACTGTTCGTGCTGCTCTGTGGGAATGTAAATCCCTTTGAGAACTCCCGCTTTTAATTGGTTGGATAAGTTCTTAGAATCTAAAGCATCTGTTTTTTGATACCGTTCTTTGTCGCCAGTCTTAACGTCAGATGGATTGACAACCAAAACTGTCCATCCTAAATTTAGAAAATAACGAGCAACCGAAAATCCGCAGCATCCAGCTTCGTATACTAAATGAACTTCATACTCAGGGAAGGTTTTCTCAACATATTGATACAAATCTTCTGCGGTGGAAGGCATACAATATGTTTTGTGGAAAAATAAATCAGTTTGGATGGAAACGGTCCAACTTTTTTTGTGAATATCTAACCCAATGAATATCTTTGGATTAGTTAAGGCATCATGTAATTGCATAATCTTTGTTTTTAGGAAACTCAAATTTATGCTTTTACATAGATGCTACAAGAGATTTGGGTTTTAGGCAAACTTTAAAGTTTGTATTAAAAAATCTATAACTCATCAAACTTCGCTTTCATAGTCGGATTTCCATTAGTTAATTTTTTAATGGTTAAGTCATCGGTTTTTTCATTTGCAAGGCGAAGATTGTTTTCAGACGATAATAAGGCTGCTTTAGTTTTTTCTAATTCTCTTATTGTCTTGTCAATTCCATCTATAGCATCGTTTAATTTTCGACTTGCCAAATCATAATTCCGTGCAAAGCCTTCTTTGAACTTATTCATTTTTTCCTCAAAATTGGTAATGTCAACATCTTGACTCTTAACAAAAGCAAGTTCCGCTTTATATTGCATTGAATTTAATGCGGCATTTCTTAATAGTGTTATAATTTGAATAAAAAACTGTGGTCGTACTACAAACATTTTAGGATGTCTATGTGAAACATCTACAATACCTGTATTATATAACTCACTATCCGACTCAAGCATTGAAACCAAAATTGCATATTCGCATTTCTTTTCAGTTCGGTCTTTATCTAATTCTTTTAAAAAATCTTCGTTTCTTTTTTTAGTGGCAGTAGCATCTGATTCGTTTTTCATTTCAAACATAATCGAAATAATTTCATTGCCATGCTCATCATTTTCACGATAGATATAATCGCCTTTACTTCCCGATCTGGCATCGTTATCTTTCTCAAAATATGCTTTTTGAAAAGCTATTGGGCGTAATTTATTAAACTCTAATTCACAATGTTGTTCAAGAGATTCCCCAACCATTTTAGTAGAAAGCTTTGCCTTCATATCTTTAATACGAGCAATTTCTCCATCTTTATAGATAACAATGTCTTTTACAGCTTGAAGTTCAATTGAAAATTGCTGTTTTAAAGAACTTTCCAAATTTTGTTTTTCTAATTCTTTCTTCTTAACATCATTGACTAAAGCATCACGTTCTTTCTCAATTTTTTGCACAGCTTCTGTTACGGAGAGTTTTTTCTCAAGTTCAGCACTATCCAATTTGGCTTTAATTTGTGCAATCTCTGCTTCTTTAGTGGCCAGCGTTTCAGATAGTTCTTTGTCTTTTTTTGCTAAATCATCTTTCAAGGTATTTTTAAGATTGGCTTCCGCTAATTTTACCGCACTTTCCTTTTCTTTTTCAGCTAGAGTAAGACGCTTTTCCAGTTCTTCTTCAAACTGATGGTCTCTTACTTGTTTTACTATATCGGCAAAGCCAGCTTCGTCTACTTTAAAAGTGGTGTTACATTTGGGACAGATGATTTCGTTCATATATTCTTAATTTGTTTTGGTTGTAATTTATGTTTGATTATAACGGCTTGATTCTAGATGTTTACTTAAAAAATATTTTTAGAATACTTGCTCCTATTTTTCTTTGAATCCCACCTTTTGTGGTTGGCACTCCGGTAGTTCTTGCGAATTTTTGTTTTGCTTGAGCTATCCCCAACAATCTACTTAATGAAAATGAAAACCCATATTTTCCCATATTTTTTTATTTTATTATCGTGTCTTGAAATAACGAATAAGAATTAATAAAAATTAAAAGTACATTATTAAAAAGTAGTAAGCAAAAGTTATACTTAATTCCCAATCTTTTGAATCTTTATATATTTTTCAACTTTAATTATACCTGACGAGGTTACAAATTCTTTTAATTAAAAAAGAGCAACGGTGATAGTTGCTCTTAAATTTCCCCTATTTTTTTGAGATATTATTCTAAAGTTATTTTAACTTTCTTAACATCAAAACTCATCTCCCTGTCACTTATATAAACATCAGCAGACTGAATTAGATCATCTTCGGTAATTTTATTATTATTAAAATCTATAATTTTTGATTTAGGGGCAATAAAGAAAACATAGTCTTCTTTGAGGGCAAGTACGGATTTATCTGAAAAATCTTTACTTCCAAAAACAACTCCCAAACCTATGTAGTCAAACTCTTTGTTCAGAATAGGTCTCAAAGATTTTAATGATGGAATGATACGTGTGGTAATAATTTTAGATGCCCTTTGTCTTGATGTTAATCTTAATGTATTGTAAATATCGGTTGAAGCAATTCCCTTTATTAAAAACAACTTTGAAGTATTATTGTAATTAGATATTTTTATTGGCAACTCGGCACTTTTTACTCCTAAAAACGTACAATAATCATCCCCAAGAAACTTGATATTAGTTAATAATGTATCAATCTCTTTTTTGTATTTTTTTATGTAAAACCTATCGCATTCGTTGGATTTAGGAGCAACAAAAAAACTATCAATAAATATTTTTACATCCTCAGATTTTATAGGCAAATACTTTTCGGTTTTGTATTTTATACCCAATGACCATAATGTTTTATCAGACATAACGGCAATCTTTAATACCCTATCAAAATCATTAATTTCCGGGAGGATTTCCACTTTTGTTTTTTGAACAGGTTTTACAGTTGGTTTAGCTACGGCTTTTTTTTGAGCAACCATTGAGTTACTAAAAACAATAGCCATTATTAAAATAATTCTTTTCATAATTTGTATAATTTAATTTTGCCTACTCTTTAAAGTTTTCAGCTACCCTTATTAATATAATTCAACTAAAAAACATAGGTAAGTCCAAATGAACCTCCGTTGAAAGTGTCATAACCACCATCAATATAAATGTTTTTAATAATCTCAACACCAATATTCGCTCCTATTAAAACACTACCCCCTGTTTCAAAAATTTTGTAGTAATACCCGTTTTCTCCAAAAATTCGGTCAGGGTCATAATAGTTATAATAGGTAGATTGAGAACCGTAACCAAGTTTTCCAATCAACTTTACTTTCTTAAACTTATAACCTCCAATACCATAAACGGAAAGTGTTTTTTTATCTACATCTTTACTTTCAAGCAATTGGTCCGAGAAACTTGAAGTAAAAGCACTGTCCGTGTAATCTTCACCCACACCGTAAGATTTTAATCCAAAAGAAACTCCTCCGCCAACAATGTATTTATTTCCATAAATAAAATCAATACCTAATGTATTTTCTGTATTGTAATTTAGTCCTATTCCATATTTTCTAGAATCTTGAGCAGAAATAGTAGAACTTACAAACATTAAAAACCCACCAAATAACAAAACTAATTTTTTCATTTTTTCATTTTTTAAATTAATAATGCGTCAAATGAAGTTAAAGACTTTGACAACTTGGGACAACTGCTTGCTAATGTGATATATATTGACCTAATTTGTCGTAAAATTTTTATAGTATGCTTAATCAACATAAAATACTTAGAGTGCTTCAGCTCATTTCATTGCTTCAAAAAGAACCAGCCAAATCCATAAGGTTTATGTCAGGTTTTATAGAAAGTACAGAACGCACCGTATACAGATACTTGGACTTGATTAAAGAATTGGGGTTTGATTTGCAGCGCGACTCTTTTAACAGGTATTTTATTGTGAGTGATTCCGAAAATTTGGAAACAGAATTTACAAGTGAAGAAGCTCATTTTCTAAAGGAATTAGTATTAACAGCCGGAAAAAATAACAAACTCAAAGATGCCCTTTTGAAAAAAATATATTTAAAATCTGAAATTACAATTCAGGGGAATCATTTGTTAAATGCGCATTTGGGTAAAGTAGTTTCGGACTTGAGCAAAGCCATTACCGAAAAAAAACAAGTGCTGCTAAAGAAATATCAATCCGCTAATTCTAATACGATAAGTGATCGATTGGTCGAGCCAATTAGTTTTACAGATAACTACAGTTCGCTTTGTGCCTACGAAGTTGAGACAGGCGAAAACAAGTATTTTAATATGGAACGCATGGCATTAGTTGAAGTCTTGCAAAAACAATATCAACACGAAGACCAACACCAATTTGACAAGCCAGACGCTTTTGGATTTACAAACTCGAACGGATTACCTTTTGATATTCATATTAAACTCAATTTAAGAGCTTTTGTGCTCCTAAAACAAGAATACCCATTGGTTGTTCCTTTTGTAAAGCAAGAAGCTAAAACCAGTCATTACATACTAAAAATGACTATCAATAACCCGAAACCTGTGATTCGTTTTGTATTGGGAATACTTGATGAGGTTGAAGTGATTGGTTCTGTTGCCTTTAAAGACTATTTGAAAAATTTTGTAATTAACACTTTAGAAAATAACAAAAATGATTTTGACAATTAAACCAGCAGCAGTAACAAAGGAAATGCAATTATAACTAACAAAGTAAGCATACAACCACTTTTAGAAGTGGTTGTATTACATACTTTATTGTAGATAAATTTTTGGGTATTGGTTATCCAGCCATAGCCGCGTGGTGCTTTGAGCCTCAAATCATTTTGGACTATCCTTTTTACTGATGTTCGAGCAGCAATACTTTTCGTGATGGAAGGTATGCTGAATCCTTATTTATTGAGTTATGATTTTAGAATAAAACTAGTTTGTCTGTTTTAATTTTTACAAAAATTATCTTCGTAGGTATTATTGTAAATATTTTTTAATAAGTTATTAAACTATTTTGACAAATAGGGACAAAATCTTGCGCTTCTTGTTAAATTTGACCTAATTTACTTAAAAAGCAAACTCTTAAAAAAATGAATTATATTATTTGTCATCTTTTTTTTTTAGATTTACATCATAAAATTTATTGGATATTAAAAAATAAACTATTATTAAAATTGGAGACGGCAAATTTAATTTCTCTATAGATTATCCTTAAAAGTTTTCCTAGTTTTTAGAGTTTAAAATTAAATTAAAAAATAATAATTTTAGAATAAATAAATATATGAATTGTATAGACTTGTTTTGTGGTTGTGGTGGTATGACCCTTGGTTTTAAATGGTCTGGTTTTAACTCAATAATAGCATCTGATATTGATGAAAATTGTGGTAAAACAATTGAGAAAAATTTTCCTGAAACAAAATTTATTTTGGGTAACATATCCGAAGTAGATAAAAGAGATTTTGATGAAATAATTAAAAATAAAGAAATAGATGTTATAACAGGTGGTCCACCTTGCCAAGGCTTTAGTTTGGCAAATAAGAATAGAAATAAAGTTGAAGACGATCCTAGAAATAAATTATTTTACGACTATGTTAAGTTTATAAAATGGTATAGTCCAAAAGCGTTTGTAATGGAAAATGTAAAAGGATTATTATCAATGGAAAAAGGAAAGGTTATTCAAACAATTCTTGAAGAATTTGAAAATGCTGGAATTGGTTATAATGTAGACTATAAAGTATTAATAGCTTCTGATTATGGAGTGCCTCAAAAAAGAGAACGGGTTATTTTAATTGGATTTAGAAAAGATTTAAATTTATTTCCAGAATTTCCAAAAGAAGACAAAAACATTCAAATATCTGTAGATGAAGCTATTTTAGACTTACCAAAAATTCATGCAGGGCAAGGTAAAGAAAATGCAGATTACTTATCTCAACCAATGAATAATTACCAAAAATTAATGAGGAAAAACTCTAAAAAAGTATTTAATCATGTTGCTATGAGACATACTCAAAGGTTGATAGATAGATTTGAAGCAATAAAGCCAGGTAAAAATCTTATTGATGTTTGGGAAACACATGGTGCTGTTAAAAGAGGAAATCCTAATGAAAAGTCTGAAATAAAATTTAGCCAAAACAATTTAAGATTAGTTGGTAATAAACCTGCACCAACAGTTGCAGCTTCTTTTCAAAGTAATTTCATACATCCTTATCTTAATAGAAATTTTACAGCACGTGAAGGGGCAAGATTTCAATCTTTTCCTGACGATTTTATTTTTGAAGGAATGAGAACTAAAATGAGTTGGGAAAAAGGATTAAGCCAATATCAACAAATTGGTAATGCTGTTCCTCCTTTAATGGCAAAAGCAGTCGCAGATAAAATAAAAGATATATTAACAAATGGTAATTCAACAGAATTTTTAAAAAAATCAAATAATAAGAAATGTAAACAATCAGTTCTTGAATTGTAATAAAAAAAAGAGTTATTTAAAGAATTGTTTAAGGTAGATAAATCTACTATAATTCTTTAAATAACTCTTTAATTAAATATTATAAAATTCTATAAATATTTAATCAAAACTTTTTTAAATTTATCAATAGCAAGTCTTAAATTTTTTTCTTCTAACTCCTTGAAAAAGGCTTCTTTATGTATAGGTCTTTCTACATGTCTGTTTCCTTCTAAAAGGGTAATTATTTCTAGATTAAGGTCATCAAATTGTGACAAAATAGTATGAGTAGGTTTACTACCATATGTTATTTGTTTACTTAATTCCGAGTAATCTCCTCCCATAAAATTTTCTAACTGAAGTAAAAAGCAATTTATATTCGGCCATAGTTTTTTCATAAAAGTAAAATCAACAAGAATTCTTTTTAACATTGCGTTTTCGGTGTATGCTTTACATTCAACACCAATTACTAATTCACAATCTACACTACAATGAACATCTGTTTTAATCACGAAATTAAAATCTTCAATGTTTGCTAAAATATGTTCTTTAACATCTTGACTTTCTATTTTATTTATATATTTAGTTTCAATTTTTAATTTTCTAGTTTCTTTTAAAAAAGAAATTCTTTCACTTTTACCACCCAATTCTTCCCATGCAATTATTAATAGTAATTTAGTAATATCTTCAACAAAGGTACCTTTTGCTGCTCTTATAACACCACCATATGCTCTGTTAATGTCATCAATCGCCTTTTGCTCAATTCCTTTTATAACAGAATTATAAAGTGCGATTATATCTAGTATTTTTTTATTTTCTGCCATTTAAATTAATCTATTACGCCTAATTTGATTGATTTTTCAATCAAGTCTTCTTGTTTTTCGTTTATATTTTCAATATGCTGTCTAACTTCATCATAAATTAATTGGATTACTGAAAAATCAATATCATGTAAGTGAGAATCATTATCTTTAAATCTTTTTTTTGTGATAAATATCTTATCAATTTCTTTAGGTTTGTTTACATTTTTACCAACACCATATGTTTCAGTAATTATATAAAATTTAGCATTAGAAACACCTTGTTTTATCCTGTAAGCTGTAGATGCAGAGCCCTCTAACATTGTTTTGTCTAACCAGGTTTTACATTCAATAGACACTATAGGTACTGAAATTTTATGGTCAATTTCATTTATTCTTAAAATAAGATTTTTGTAAATAGCTAAATCCTGGTCTTTTTCAGATATAATGAACTTTGGCTGTTCTATAATTGAATTTTCTATGGAAAGCTGATTGTATGCTTTTATACTGCCACATAACAAATTATTTTCTTTAGCAATTGGAGATAGTATTAATTTAAAAAATTCCTCCATAATTGTTGAAAGGAATTTTGATTGAAAAGGGAAAATTTCTTTGTTATTAGTGTCTCTATTTAAATTGTATGATTTTTTCTTAAATTGATTTAATAATTTTGTTCTAGTTTTTAAAGATTTAACCTTATCAAAACGCTGTCTATATGAAATGTAATTATTAAAATGGGGGATAATTATTGTTTTTTGTTTTGCTGTTAAATCTTTACTTTTATATTTTGTAAGTAAATTAGATGCATGGACATCTCCTAATTTTTTGTATGCTTCAATTTTTGAAATGTTTCCTGGGGTAACCATGTTTATTTTGTAGCAATTGCTACAATTCGTTTAATTGTATTTTTAAATCATTTACATCAGAAACATCATTAATATCTATAATATCTATTTCATATAAATCAGCAAAAGTTTGAAATGAAGTGCCATCAAATCTGCTTCTCGTTGTTCCTTTTGGGTAAAATTTTCTTTTTTGAACAAATTCATTTTTTTCTATCCAGCCACAAACAGTTATTTCTTTTTTAATTTTATTATAGCTACAAAAAATATATACTTCGGTTTGGAAATAATCTTGAAGCTTTAAAAAATTATTAGTATATTCTCTTCGAACATCAGTCGTACGCCCCATTGTTTTGACATCTATTTTTTTATTATTAAAAACAATATCAACTCCATCATCAAAACCATCCTCACCATTAACACTAGAGAGGCCAAATAAATTCATCACTACACTTTGACCTATTATACCTGTTAATTGTTGTTCAGCATTACCATTGGCAGTAGATCTTTGACCAAAATTATAATTTTGTATTTGTTTTTTACAATGGTCAATTACTGTATCTGAAACTTGTATTTTAAACATTATATTAATTCTTTTATATTAATTTCAAGCGCCTTTGCAATTTTTTCTATGTTAATGAGAGTAATATTCTTTTCAGCCCTTTCTATCATACCAATGTATGTTCTATGCATGTTGGCTAAAGCTGCTAATTGTTCTTGAGACATACCTTTCTGCATTCTGATACTTCTAACTTTATCTCCAAAAATTTTCAATATGGGTTCTTTTTCTTTCATTAATAACTATAGTCTTCAAACCTACGTTTTGTTTTTTTAAAAATCAACATACTATAGTTGGCATAATATTATTTTTTTATAGAATATCTTTTAAAAAAAGAAATTAAAAAAATGTTTTTTATTGTAAAATCCTCTTTTAGTTAAAGTATTAGAAAAATTAAATCAATGTTTGTTTTATTTCGTTAAATACTAAATTAATAAAATACAACATATTTTGGTTTGGCAGTAAAAAGGACGTTTTACATTTCAGATAACGCTTCTTTCCCATCCCTTAAAAAATACTTACACAAAAAAAAACATATTTCCACTTCAAAATTTGCGGCTGTATTTTTTCCCCAAGCTTCTTTAATAATTTGACAGTCATTATTTAAAAATTGTCTTGTAATGGAGTTTTTGATAATTAAATGATTTTTAACATACTTGCTAAATAAAGTATAAAGGTATATTAAGACTTTGTGTACTAGTTGTAATTATACCATAATCATTTGTTAATATATCACAATACTTTTTCTTTCAATTTAACACCACATAATATATAAAAAGTATTCTCAACAGTATTATTATTTTATTATTGAAACCATGACATTCATATCATTCTTAATGAAATTTTCAATAATATTAGTATGTAAATGACTTGTGGTTTAAATTATAAAAATAAGTAAGTTAACTTAACCTTTTTTTGATACGTATTTAAATCTTTCAATTAAGTAATAAATAATGTTATTGCTTCTGTTTTTAAAGCATGTTTTGTTGGGTAATATTTTTCATCATGACATTGCAAGGTTGCAAAGAATACCTAGTCTAAAATGTCATATCATAACTTTGCAAAATAATCTTAAACAAACAATATTATGAAAAACAAAAAAACACTTTACCATTTTGTATTAGACAAAAGTGGTTCCATGAGCAATTGCTTAGAAACAACCATTAATGGTTTTAATAAACAGTTGGACACAATTAAGCATTTACAAAAAGAATTCCCTGAACAAGAATTTAAAGCATCGCTAACTATTTTTGACAACAGTGTAGAAACTGTTTTTTCTCAAGTAGGAATAGAAGAATTTACAACTCTAAGCTATAAAAACTATAAGCCAAATGGTGCGACAGCTTTACTTGATGCAATTGGCATTTCAATTAACGAAATTAGAATAAAAAACGAAACAAAAATCATCACTGATGAAATGAGTGTGGTAGTGGTTATACTTACTGATGGTATGGAAAACGCAAGCAGACAATTTACCTATCATCAAATCGCTGCTACTATTAAATCATTAGAAGAAACAGACAGATGGACATTTACCTTTTTAGGTGCTGACATTGATGCCATCCATACCTCTAAAATGTTAAATATCCGAGAAGAAAATGTAATTTCCTTTGACAAGGGAGACATGAATACGATGATGAATGATATTAGTGAAGGAATGCGTCAATATTCGCATAGCAAATCCGAAGGAAAAACAAAGAAAGACTTCTTGGATTTTATTGAAAACAAAGACCGTAGAAAATAATTTTAAAAAAAAGAAAGAAAATGAAAAATTACACCTTTAAAAAAGAACAAGGCAAATGGTATATTGAATTACCAACTTGGACAGGAACAAAAGCAGAATTACAAATGGTTGGTGGTGCTGATACATTATTAGACCATCTATCAAACAAAGGAACAACAGTTACAATTGACATATCAACTGATAAAAAATGTCCTGAAGGGTTTGAAACTCTAAAAAGAATAATACAAACTCCACCTAATGGATGTATATACCATTTAGGATTTTCACCAGTTTGGTTATGTAATGTAACCAAGTTTGTGTTCGATGGGATATTCCCAAAACAAATAAACTTTATGGTAGCTTAAAAATAATTAGAAAGGAAAATTGGGTTTTGTTGGTAATTAAGCAAATCACAGAACCCAATTAAATATTTTGATGATTTGAAAATAAATAAATAGTATAAAAATTAGAATAAAAATACTACTTTAGATTTATGAAAATACACTTATTACGATCGCCAGAATTAAAGGTAGAAACCTATCGAAATGTGCTCGATATATTTAATTCATCCAAAGGTCCTATGCATTTTTTATCCTGTGAAAAGGAAATTTTAGAATTCACTGCTGATGAAGAAGATAGGATTTGGGAACAAAAAGAAGATTTTCAAAAGTTAAAAAAAATAACTGATAACTCGGAGGAAGAATCAATTTGTTATGTTTCAGAAATAGAGTTTCCCTATGTTGAAAAAGTAAAATCTTGGGAGCAACTATTTGCAGAATGTGATGCGTACAGAAAGAAAAAAAGAATAGCAGAAAAAGACATAGTGGTTTTGCTGACAGATTTTGGTAACGACCAAAATTGGTTTGGTGGAGTATCGCCATCCATGAAAAATTTCTTTATACAAACCTCTAATTGGAAACATTATTTTGGAAATTCAATTGACATCCGATATCCAATTGCTTATGAAGTGATTATTTGGGTAATGCGTTATTATATGTTTTCAAATAGAGAAGATATATATAAAAGCGCTCATAAGGTCCCTATTGGCTGTATTATGGATTTTTGTGGAGATAAAACACAAATAACTTTAAAAATGCGAACAGCCGATGTATGTGAAGACTGTATGGATAAATTCATAGGGCAAGATGTTCCTGTACTATATACTCGACAATTTTTTGACATATTAGATGGTATCCAGAGTGTTATGACTTTTAGGGGGCGTTCTAAATTAATACTTATAGCCAGTAAAATAAAAATTAATATGACTCAAAAAAAGATTTTTTTTACTGATTTAGGAAATCATGAACTTAAATTAAATCCAAAGGAATGGGCAGTATATTTATTATTTTTAAATCAATCTAAAGATGGACTTAAAAAAGATGAATTAATAACTAAAAGAGATGACTTATATAAAGAGTACAGAAAAAATACTGATATTTCTAAAGAAATGGGAAACAAGGTTGTAGATGAACTTATTGATACAACAAAGAATGAACTTAATGTAGTTATATCGAGAATCAATAAAAAAATAAAAAATGCAGTTGGTGATTCTCTTTATGATTTTTATTGTATTCAAGGAGAAAGAGGAGATAAGAAATTTATCAAATTAGATAGGGAAATGATAATAGTTTTATAATAACTCATTAATATACTTATACAAACCAGTAACATTTTTAATTATTGTGCAGATAAAATGCATATTTATAGATTATTTTTACTAAAAATAAATAACAACCGTTATGATAAATAAAATTGGCGTAGAAAACTTTAGAGTGTTTAAAGACTATACAGAATTTGAGTTAAGACCGCTTACCTTACTTACTGGACCTAATAATGCAGGGAAAAGTTCTTTAACCAAATTACTTCTTTTATTGAATAATGGTTTACAAGAACTAAATTTTAAAGAGGGGATTCATAATTTAGAAGATTACAAAAATAGTTTAAATAGAGATTGTAATAACGAAAATCTCCATTTAACTTTATATGATAAAATAGATATTTTAGAAAGTGAGGTTAAAATGGATTTATATTATAATTCCAAAGGAATTATTGAAAAACTAGAAATTAGTACAAATTCAATCAATATTATAACTTTCACAAAAAAATATTCTATGATTGAAGATGTGGCTGAATATCAGTTAGAAAATGAATTTGGTGAAATTGAAACACATGAAGATTGGGATTTTACAGATTATTGTGATTATAATTTATCATTTAACATTAATTATATAATTCAACTTTTTTATGATAATAAAATAATATTTGAGGAAGCTGAAAGAAAAAGGCAAATAAGAAATGAGATTGAAAGTATTCCTAAGGATTATTTATTGTACGATTTGATAGTTGATGGGGAAAATTGTACTTCTAATAATATTGATTTATTGTTAAAATTTCAAAAAACAGAATTTGCTAAGAATGTTTACTCTTTCGATACTGATGATCCAAATTTTGTTGATAAAAACGTCCTTATTGAAGAATGTAATAATGCTATTACTACTTTAAGTGAAAGAATTAAAATGAAAATTTATTATAAAATTGAAAACGAAAAAATATTCAAGAATTCTAAGATTGAAATAATAGAAAATTATTTAGGAGATTTAATTTTTAACAAGACTATTTTTGAAGATGATTTTAGTTTCAATATAGTTGGAAAATCTTATAAAATTATAAATAATAAAAAAGAAATAATTAAACACTTTTCAAATTTTAGGAATAATTTCAATCATTACGAATATATTTCTCCAATGAGAGGTAATCAAAAAAGAGTTTTATTTAATAAATCGGAAAGCGCAATTGATGAACTTGCTGCTAAAGTTAATATAAAACTTCAAAAAAAATATCTTGAAGCAGTTTTGCCTAAAATAGGAATATCCGGAATAATTGACATTAAAAGAGATGAAAATACAATTTCTATAATTTCTATTAAAAAAGATGAGAATGATGAAAATCCAATGAATTTAGCCGATTTTGGATTTGGTTATTCTCAATTAATTCCAATTATTTTAAAGATTATTGATTGTCAAAATAAAAAGCAATATAACTTAATCATAGAAGAACCAGAAGCAAATTTGCATCCTAATTTACAGTCCATATTAGCTGATATTTTTGTGTTAACATTGGAACATTTTAAAGATTTTAATTTTATTATTGAAACGCATAGTGTTTATTTTATAAAAAAATTACAACTATTAACAGCTAAAAAACAAATAGCTACTAATAAAAGTGTAATATATTATTTCAGTTCAGACAATCTTGAACCTCTTGATATACCTGAACCTAAAGTAAAAAAAATTGAAATCGATGAGTTTGGGAGATTAAGCGATGAATTTGGAAAAGGATTTTTTGATGAAGAGAATAATTTGTCAATAGATTTATTCATGTTGAAATATTCTCAAAATAATTAACAATGAAAAACAATTATCCAAATTTATATATTTCAGAAATATTTTTAGATTCTTTAGACAAAAAGCTAGAGGAAGTTAGAAGTCATTCTCTATTAGATTTTAATAATTCTAATAAGAGAAAAAGTTTAGATAGAATTATAGACTTATTTTTTATTGGAAATATATATTCTGATATAGAAGAATATAAAATTGAGCAATTTAGAAAAAAGAGTTTAAATGATTATAAATTCAAGGATGTATTATTAAAAAAAATTATTGAAGAAGATTCAAATAAAAGAATTTTCGAAAAGGGTTTAAAAAGGAATGATTGTAAATTATCAAATTTTTGTTTTTTCATAGACAAAAATCATGAAGATTGTGAAAACCTAAGTCAAACAGAAGGAAAAATAATTATTGGAGATGATTTTTTAAATTCATCTTTTTATTTAGAGCAAACCTTTGCAGCAGAAAGTACGAATAAAGAAATTAAACAAGTAGATAAAATAAAACATCCTTGTAGTAGTATGTTAATTATTGACCAATACTTGTTTGAACAGAATAAAATTCCATACTTAATAAAATTTTTAGAAAAAATTATTTCTCCTGAACTTTCAAAACCATTTGAATTAGATATTCTAATTGGAATAGAAAAATCTGAAAAATATATTACTGATAAATACGAAGAAATTTTAAATGCTTTTTCAAATAAAATATCTTTACATATTTTAAATGATAAATCTGCATTTGATATTGGAAAAGAAAGTGACAGATTTATTATTACAAATTATTCTACAATATCAATAGGTCATCCATTTGATCGACCTACTTCTATTTCTTGTAATTTTTACCCTTCAAATTATAGCAAAGAAGGAATTATTACTTCTTATTCAATGTGGAAAGACAAAATTTTTTTTGCAAAAAAAAGGATTGAATCTACCCCTGAAAAAATATTATATAATAAAGTAAAATGGAAATCAGACGATATAAAGCATTCAATATTTGAATCTGTTTAAGTATTTTTAAAATCTCTGCACTAAATCTGCACTCATCTATATTTCCTTTGTATCAGAAATCAAAAAAAGATGCTTATGGAAACTGCAATTTCAATTTTAGACCACTTATAATTTAATTTTCCATTTCAAAAAAAGAAAGATGTTCTATGGACTACTGGATTTGCTTATGGCTATTCTATTACTTGTAATAAAGCACAAGGAGGCGAATGGGATAAAGTATATTTAAACAATTACCATATTCCTACTATGAAGTTTCAATATACGGCTATTACAAGAGCTAAATCTGATGTAATATTATATTAACCAAAAAATTTTAAAACAAATGACAGCAAAAAAACACCAAGTACACAATTTAATTATTTTAGACGAAAGCGGTTCTATGCAATCTATTAAACCATCAATTATTAATGGATTTAATGAATTGGTACAATCTATTAAAGGAATTCAAAATCAATTTCTAGAACAAGAGCATACTATTTCTATTATTTCATTTAACGGGTTTGGAAATAAAGTACTGCATTTCATGGATGATGTTAGCAAACTAAATACAATAGATTCGAGTAATTATAAACCTGACTCGATGACGCCACTATATGATGCAATGGGGTTTGGTCTTACCAAATTAAAGACAGCGCTAGAGTCGCAAACGGATTATAATGTATTAGTAACTATCCTTACCGATGGCGAGGAGAATGCTTCAAGAGAATATACAGGTACTGTTATAAAGAATATGATTGAAGAACTTAGTGAAGGAAATTGGACTTTTACCTATATCGGAACCGATCATGATGTTGAAAAAATGGCCACTAATTTGTCTATAAAAAACAGTATGAGTTTTGATAAAAATACTGATGGAATTGATTCTATGTTTGCTGAAGAGTTCCAAAGCAGAAGACTATTCAGTAAAAATATTAGAGAGAAAAATGATTTTAAAGAAAATTACTTTCAAAAAGCAGAAGAATTAATAAAGTCATTAGAAAATGATACTCAAGAACCTGTGAAACCACCAAAAAAACTCAGTATTTGGAAAAAATTGACGGGGAAGAATAAAACAAAATAAAAATGAAAAATATGACTTTTAAATTTTAATTAATGGCTAGATGTTGCTATTCGATATTTCAGAAATGTTACCTAATCTTATTGGTATTTGTTACTTGTAAATGAATTTAGTATAGCCAAAATCTTTAAAATTCCATTATTAATTTGTTAATCAATTAAGAAAAATGCTTCCTGTTTTTATGCTATTATTTGGTGGTCATCGTAAAGTTGGCGATATGCTAAAAGGGTATTTAATTATTATGGGAATTCTCATAATAGCTAACACTTTAGACTATATATTTATTGGGTTAAAATACGTTGGTATAGGATTGATATATATATCATCTCTATTGGTACTATTGTATGTATTAAGTATCCGTTACCAACAAAAGAATTATCTGGGTAGAATATCATCCAATATAATATACTTTATTTTAAATACCAAAGTTACTCGAGCCAAAGGCATGTTTAGAGACAATAATCAACATTATGAGGTGTGTAATGAAATTGTTTTTTTATTCAAAAATTTCAGACCAAATGACGCTAAATTTCTTTACAGACAAGAATTGGGTAGAGTTAGACTAGATTTAAATAAGTACAAATTAAATTTGATAGAGGAAGAAGAAGTATTTAAACCTTTCAAAAATTGGTTTTGTTATGTTGAAAAATATTTTTTGCAAAGCTATTCAGTTGAAGACCCAAACTTAATTGACACTGTTTTTGAAAACTTAAATTGAAAATGTAAAACGATTTTAAGTTGCTTTATAATTTTAGCTAAACCTCAAAATCTTAATAACTATAAAAATGAAACTATTAAATTATCTTAAATCACTCTTTACAAAATCTCCTAACACTCCCTACAAAGAGTGTGAGAGAACAATAAGAAAACTGGGGTATAAAAAAGAAGATGAAGGCACTTTTATAAGAGAAAGTTCTAGTGGAAGAACAACTATATGGCTATATGAAGACAGTGTCAAAATAAAAGTATATGCTCATGGTTATGCTGAATCTGATTATTTACCAGCTCCTTTGCCTGATGCAACAACTTTAAAAAGTTTTATTAGAATAAATGAATTGTAACTTTACATTAACTTTGTTTAATGACGTTTGGATTGAGAAAGAAACTAAGTTAGAAACATAGTACTCAAAATTTATTTGTATGGCAGTTGACAACTATATAAAAAGTTAAAAAGCATAATAAATAGGTGCGCTATTTCTTAACAACGATTATTGCTGTAGACTATTATCATCATAAAATTATAAATTATCTAAAATAAATACTACCACATGAATAAAATTACAAAACTACTTCAAGTACAATTTTCCTCCATTCAGAAAGTGATCATAGTTTGTGTAATAAGTGTATTAATTTCCATGTTAGTGGTTTTCAATGAATACTATCAGGCAAAATTTGCTATCAGAATTACAATTGTCCATTTAGCAGGAATAATAACAACTTCTTTACTGTTAAAAAAGTATTTTCTATTGAAAATAAAATCATTTTTTTGGAAAGTTGAGAGTGTTGTATTTGTCTATTTTATGTCCTATTTTTTTATAACGCAAGGTTATGTTCTTATTGAAATAGGTAGGCCTACAAGGGCTGGAAGAACTGAGCTTGTAGAAATGGAGACTTTTTTTTTAACACTTCTAATTTCTACAATTATTGCAATTATCATGTCTTTCAGTAATGAAAACCAACTGGTTGAAGAGAATAAAAATCATACTGAAAATGTTAATCCACTCAAGGAAGTTCAAGATATTTCCATAGATATAATAAAAATTAACCCTAAGATACCCTCAAAAAGTACATTTTTGCATGGAGCAGATAATTTTGGTAAAATAGAAAGAGTTGTAGTACTTGACCACAAAACTAATTCTTATGAAAATGAAGAAGGTGCTGCTTTTGAAATACTTTAATACTAAGTTTTTAAATATATAATCCAATGGTTAAATTTCACTCTAGTTTGAAAAATACAAATTTATCAACAAAGAACACATTGAAAACATCTGAAAAAGGTATATTACTGATAAAAAACTTTGAGGGATTAAGACTCAAAGCATATCAATGTAGCAATTTAGTATGGACAATAGGATGGGGAACTACTATGATAAATGGTGTTAAAGTAAAATCTGGAGATATTATTGATGCAGAAATGGCTGAAAAACTATTTAGAATAGACCTTGAAAAACATGAAGCTATTGTTAATTCTAAATTACAAATTTCATTAAATCAAAATCAATTTGATGCATTAGTTTCTCACACCTATAACACGGGTGGTTCGGATACATTGTTTGAATTAATAAATTCTCAATCCAGTAGCATAAAAATATGCCATTGGATTGAGAATACTTATATAACATCGGGTGGAAATTTGATATTGGGATTAGTGAAAAGGAGACAAATAGAAGCAGATTTATTTTTTGAGCCAATGGTCTAAATGATTGTATTAACTATTGAATAGTGTTTGTAAATCAATAATTATTTAACCCGCTTAAAATTCTATTTTTAATTTCTTCCTTTAAATGTTTTGGTTCAATTACAGTAACACTCTCGCCATAACTCAAGATAAATCGGCCTAATTCGTAATTTGGAATTACTTTGATTTTGACTTCTAACGTATCATCATTTAACCATTTGTGTTTTTGGGTCTCGTGTATCGGTTTGTTTTCCATGTATTTCCCTGTAAGCTCATTAAAATGTAAAACAATCTCTTCTATTTCTCCATCAACTTGTTTGCTTACTCCAATTATATCTGAGAAATAGTCATTCCAATCTATAGTTTTATTTGGAATAAATTTTTTATTAAGGGTTTCTATTTTAATAATTCGATCAATAGCCACATTCCAATCGGATTTCATAAATTCTTCGTGTAACCCAAAGAGAAACCAACCTTTGTTGTATTGTTTTAAATAGTAGGGATGAAGAGTGAAAGTATAAGGATGTTGCGATTTAAAATCTTGATAAGTAATCTTTAAGGGTAATTGATTTTGAGTTGAATTATATAATAAACTAAAATGTTCCATCCCTTTTAAATCTTGATTGGTATCAAAACCTATAAAAGGTTGTTTAGTTTCTTCTGCTTTTAAATCGTATTTTAGTTTGGCAATAATCTCTTGAATTCCATCAAATTGAGGCATGCCTTCAAATTGCGATAAAACATGAATAGCTGATTGAAATTCGTTTAGTTCAATTTCATTTAATGGTGCATTATTAATAGAGAAGTTAAGGTCTTCATACCGATAAACTTTCTTTTTCCCATCGTTAAATTCGCCTAATTCGATACTCCAACCTTCCGAACTTCTCATAAAGGCTATATCATCTCGCAATTGTCTGGTTTTAATGCCTTTATCATCCCCTGTTATTTCGTAAAGTGTACTATTAATAGTTTCTAATAAAGTTTCAAAATAGTAGGTTTTGTAAGGATTACGAAAACACTTGTCTAATATTTTATATCGTATTAAAGGGTTTTTAGTAATTGCCATAATAAGAATTTATTTATATTTACGAAATATGGATTGTGCAAGATATAAAAATTAATCAGCTATGCAGTAAAAGCGCATAGTAATTTTATAAGTTTGCATCAGAAAAACTAATCACAATAATCATGGAAAGATATTATGCACTTAATTCAAATTATGAATTCATAGAATATGACACGGAGACCGTTGCTATTAATTCGAAAAATTGGATTGTAATAATGATAACAGATTTTAAATCTTTGTCTAATAAATCTTGTGAAGATTTTTCATTTATTAATAGTGGCGAAAAACAGAAATGTAAAGATATTAAAATTAATAATTGGAAAGCATCTTTAGAGAGTTATACAGGGAATAATTATGGTTATTATGCAAAATTTAGATTTGTTGCGCCTGACGGAAGATTAAGGCAATCGGGGTCACATCAAAGTCATACTTTCAGTAATGTTATACAAAATATTAAAGATTTTGTAACAAGAAGCCATTTTACTAATTGGGAACAATACGATACCTATAATGAAAACATTAACTTGAAATTTAAAATTGAAAATTTAGAAGAAATGATAAAAGAATATAAAGAAGAGATAATTTTACTTGAAACTAAAATTGAAGAATTAGAAAAATAATTACTTATTTTTTACTATGCGCCATATCTGCATAGTTTAAAAATACATTTGCATTATCAAACAAAAGTTCTTTGAAAACCTGCTGTAAAATATTGATTAATGCTAACTGGAAAACTTCGAAAGTTGAATTCAAATCGGTTGGTATCTCGGAGTAATTCGAGATGAATGTTTCTTGGTTAATTTTAGCAACAGGCTATGAATTAATTATGTTGAAATATTATTTTATATTTTTTTTAATTATAATTGATTATAAACAAAGAATAAAACAGCAGGCTTCTTAGAATATATAAATAAATCATGAAAGTAGAACAAGCAAATATAGACCAAATCAAAACAGCATTTCAAAAAATGCAATCTAAAGAAGATTTACTTCATTTGCTAAATGTTGCTAAACCTCTAGTCTATGGTGAAAAAGCTGTTCCATTTGTATTAAAGCAACTTACTTGGTATTCAAATCCTAAATTAGCAATCAATAGATATACGCAATTTAAAATAAAAAAGAAATCTGGTGATGATAGAATAATTAATGCACCTGTAGAAGGGTTAAAAGCAATTCAAAAAACGCTAAGTTTTGTTCTTCAATGTGTTTTTGAACCCCATAAAGCTGCTATGGGATTTGTACGTGACAAATCAATTGTAGATAATGCCAAAATACACGCAGGTAGTAGATATGTATATAATATAGACTTAAAAGATTTTTTCCTAAGCATTGACCAAGCTAGGGTGTGGAAATGTTTGCAATTGAAACCATTTAATTTGGTGGAGATTAAAAAAAATGAAGTATTAGAAATAAGTGAATATAGATTTACTGATTTTATAAAATATAATATTTTCAGACCAACAATGCCAACTGATGAAATTGATAAAAATATAAGTATTTATTATTTTAAAGGTGCTTATTCTATAAATGGCAACCATAATTTAAAACTTAAAGACAATGGTAAAATAATTTATCATGTTAATAAGAAAACATCAAACGAATCTGGTGAAATAAAAATATATAAAAAGATTAGTGATTTAAAACCAGTGATTGAGTATGTTCAAAATTTAATGACTTTAAAAGATACGCTTAAGTTTGACTATACACTTGATTATATAATTGGGGAATTAATTGCTTCTCATCAATTAAAATTGCTTCAAAATCAATCTAAACTCAAAATTGCAAATTTAATTGCTTCTATTTGCTGTACAGAAATGGAAGTAGAACGCAAAAACGACGCTGGTGAATGGGAAAAAGTCAAACGTAATGTTTTACCTCAAGGAGCACCAACTTCCCCTATAATTACGAACGTTATTTGCCATAGATTGGACTATTTATTGACAGCAGTTGCAAAACGATTTGGTTTAAAATACAGTCGATACGCAGATGATATGACTTTTAGTTCTATGCATAATGTATTTCAAAAGGATAGTGAATTTTTAAAAGAATTACATAGAATTGTTTTTGAGCAAGGTTTCCATATCAAGGAGAGTAAAACTCGTTTGCAAAAAGAGGGTTTCCGTCAAGAGGTAACTGGTCTCGTAGTAAATGATAAGGTAAATGTTCAAAAGCGATACATCAAACAATTGCGTGAATGGTTGTATAAATGGGAAACCTATGGATATAATAAAGCGAATAGTTTTTTTATTCAAAATTACATTACGGAAAAAGGAAATGTTAAAAAAGGTATTCCAAATATGACTATGGTACTAGATGGTAAACTTCAGTATCTTAAGATGGTAAAAGGAGATAATGATGGAACCTACTTGAAATTGAAGGACAGATTTGATGCTTTATATGGTAAAATATCTCCAATAAATTCAATTCTTGATGTTTGGGAAAATGAGGGTATTGATAAAGCAATGGAAGTTTTTTATTTGCAGAACCCTAATAAGTACTCCGTCGAAGTTGCTACTAATGAGCAACTTGATAATGTGTTTAATTATCAATTTATTTTATAAATGAACAATAAAATAACCTTTATTACGGAACTATTAAATTCAAAAAGAATAGAAGCTTCTCAAAAAGAGAGACTATTTATGTTGACCGCAAATGAGCTTAAAAAAAGTAATGAAACAGATGAGAAAATTTTAGCCGAAATTGATTCAATAAAAAAAAGAATAAAAGGTTTTGAAAAAATTGGAAAAAATGTTGATGCTGATTTTGAAACTGAAAGTAATTTCATACATGATAATATTGACTTGTCTGAAGAAACAGACTTTGCTTTATCAAGATTAACTAAAAATAAGAATTTTAAGTTTACCAAACCAGAAAGTGAAACTTCACAAGAAGATAATTTATTTTTTCATAATCCAAAAAAAATTACAGCTTTCTTAAATAATTTCAGAGAAAATACAGACTTGAAGTGGTCTAGCCATATTTGGGAGTCTAAAGAAAAATATAGTTCAATTAATGATTTTATAAACGGATTAAATAATGACAGGAAAACATATTTATTTAATGATTTATTTAATTACAATTTAGATTTATACAATTTAATAAGATACTTTTTGTTTGATCCCAAAAGTAAAATATTTGATGGTGTACCAAAATACGGTTGGCCAAATTTAAATGAAGTAAAAATTGGATGGCAAACTCCTGATTGTTTATTAAAAGATTGGTGTAAAGAGAATTATGATGAACATATCAATTCTGTGAATTTTAAATTTCCAATGGAATTTCAATTGCCTAAAAATTTGACTCCAAAAAATAAAATTAATGGAAAATTCATCTCCAGTTTTGAAGATGTTGTAAATCTATTTAAAAACGAAATCCAATTCAGGGATGATTATTTGTATGATGAGATAAAGAAAAAAGCTTCAACAATTAGCGACTTTACATTTCAATTAGATGATAATTTAAAAGGGGTTCAATTGTATACCTATACACGCGGGTTTATTATGGCAGTGGGGCGAATATTTGAAATGTTTAAAAAGAATGAACTATTTAAAGATGTGAGAATTTATTCAGAATTTGGACAAGATTGTTTTATTATAAAAATCAATCAAATAGGGTCTTTTCCGACTAAAAGGATTCAAAGAAGAAATTTAAAAAGTTTCATAGGTGGAGATTTAAACATCATAATTGGAAATGTTTTTAGTCTTTGTGATTATAGCATTTTTTCCAAATTTAAAGATGAAAATGGAAATGAAATTAATGGAGAATTAGTTTTATTATCTGAAAACACTAAAGGTAATCGAGAAAAAAATAAATTAAAGTCATTATTCACTACTCCTGAATTAATTTCAGTTGAAGGTAACGTAGATGGATTTATGCACCAATTCAAATTTTATTTATGAAAGCAATATTGATAGAAGACAGACCCGATCGGCAAAGGATTTTTTTGTCAAATAATGAAACTGATATTGATGAACTTAAAACTATTAATGGATTATATCTTCCAAGCGGGCAAGATTGTAAGGATTTAATTCATGAATTAAATAATGAAAATTATAAATTTAATGACTTGGAATTAATTATGATTCATAAATCATCGCTTACATCTAAAGGAATAAACTTCTTGAATAAACAATCAAAAGGAAAAAATATTTCGACAGTTTATTTTAGCGGAGGTATAGACCAATTAATTTATAATAATGAAAGTTTTGAGTGTTTAAATATTAATTCAAAAGAATTTTATTCTTTTAGATTAATTCCTTTTATTCAAAATTTTGTTGAAGATAAAAACCCACATATTTTGGAATTAAACAATAAAGATTGGAAACTTTCTTATATGTTTTTAGTAAAACAATTGCTCCAGAATAGAAAAATTGAAGAAGATGAGGATGAAAAATATTTATTATCAAAAAAAATTGATAAAATAAAATCTCTTCTTGACATTAAAAACAAGAAAGACGACGAAATTGAAGATTATATTTCTAAAGAAATTAACAAAATTATTGTAAACCTATGAATTCTCTTCTTATTTATAACAATAATATAATCCAACAGATTGTTAATCAATTTGAAGATACCTGTGGAAAAACTGTGGCTTTTAATATAGGTTATCAAGAAATTGCAAATCCTAATTTTTCCTTTGATAAAAAAGTTACAGAAATTTTGAACCAATTTGAAAGTCATGAATTTGATGTGATTTTCATCCCTTTTTCTTTATCCGAAGAGAATTATATAGAATTTTTAGGTTTACAGTTTGCATATCATATCCGATTATCACAAAGTTTCAATAACACAAGAACACCAATTGTTTTTTTTGGTAACGAATCTCCTGAAATAATAAATAAAATAACAAATGCAGGGGTAATTCTTTTTACACCTGGAATTTATTGTACAACAAAATCAAATGTTTTAGATTTTGAAAAACAAATTACACATATTTTAGAGAACAAGTCAAAAATTACTAAAGAAGAATATACCAATAATTTTTTAGAAAGGATTAATATTCAACCTCCAGCCAATTACTCTACCCATCATTCAATAGCAAATGAATGGAGTATTTTAAGATGGGCTAAAGCTATGTCTGTTGATAACGATAATGACATTAGCAACATAGAATCAAAAATAGGAGCTTCATTATATTTTAAATTTCTTAACGCCAAATACCCAATTAAAGCAACGAATATAATTAATGTCTATGATTTAAAACTAAATAATAATGGAAAGGTTTTATATATTGACGATGAATCAGAAAAAGGATGGGGTGAGTTATTTAGTCACTTACTGTATGATAAATGTAAATTAAAAGAATTTGATGGTGAATTGGGTTATGATTTTAAAGGTAAAGAGAAACAAGAAATTATAGATTTAAGCTTCGAAAAAGTAAAAGAATACAAGCCAGACGTTGTTATATTAGATTTACGTCTTCATGATGAAGATTTTGAAGTCATAAGCCCTAAAGAAATTTCTGGATTTCAAATTTTAAAAAAAATTAAAGAACATAACAAAGGAATTCAAGTAATTATCTTTTCGGCAACAAATAAAATTTGGAATTTGTTAGAACTACAAAAAGAAGGTGCAGATGGTTTTATTTTGAAAGAGTCACCTGAATTGAGTGTTGATTCTGAATTTACTAAACAATCGATTGTAAACATTTGTAAAACCATTGACGAGTGCTTGGAAATGAAATTTTTAATCGAATTAGATGAAATTAATTCTAATCTAGAGAATCACTTAAATGCAATTTCAAATTCAAGTATAGATAAGGGAATAATGGCATTGTCCAAAATAAAATTAAAAAATGAAATAAAATTACAAATTGACATTATTTATGATTGTTTGAAAAACACTCGTTATTCAGAAAAAAAGGAAAATTATTTAAATTTATCTTTTATATCAATTTATAAGATTATTGAGTTAATCAATGATTACTATATTTATAATATGAAGAAGAATTATATTTTAAAATCATCGGGAAATTTAATTCAAAAATTTAACTCATCTTCAAATATCTTCGAAAATCTGAATAAAGAATACCCTACTACGATGGATAAGATATTTAACGTAATTGGACTTGAATTAAATTTAAAAACCGAAGTTTTTTTTAATAGTTTATTAGATTTTAATAGTAAAAGAAATAACATAGTTCATCCTAAAGACTTAAGCAAATATTATAAAGCTACTACTAAAGATAATTTAAAATTCTTAAGTATCATTAAAGAGATTATTATAAAAATAAAATAACCTCTGCGCTAAATCTGCACACAATCATCATTCCTTTGTACCGTTGAAATAATAAAACCAACATACTATGGAAACAGCTATTACGATTTTAGACCATTTACAGTTCGATTGTCCTACTGCACAACAAAGAGTAGCTTTATTAGCGATGAGTGATTTTGTCAAAGAAACTAATAAAGATGATTTCTATATTATGTGTGGTGCAGCCGGTACTGGAAAAACGTCAATTACAACAGCACTCATTGGACATTTAAATTCTAATGCAATCCATTATAAAATCGCAGCTCCAACTGGAAGAGCAGCTCGTATTCTTGGGCGTAAATCTAAAACAGTAAATAGTACAATACATTCCTTAATTTATAATACAAAACCAAATTCTGAAACCGGCGAAGTTGTTTTTACTTTAAAAGAGAACTCGGTTAAAGACTTTTCTGTTTTTATAATCGATGAAGCTTCTATGGTTTCTTCAACTATCAATAAAGAAGAAGGAAGTTTGTTTTCTTCCAAAAATTCTTTACTAAGTGATTTAATCCGTTTTGTAAAAAATGGAAATCCAGACAATAAAATTATTTTTCTTGGAGACAAAAACCAATTGCCTCCAGTAAATGAAACCGATTCAAAAGCTCTTTGTGCAGAATATCTACAAGCTAAATTTCAACTAAACGGCTCTGCTCACTTATTGACTGAAGTAAAGCGTCAGGAAGATGGTAGTTTTATTTTAAAAAATGCTATTGCTATCAGAGAAGGAATAGATGCAAATCTCCATAAAGTAAATCTTCAAGGAGTTGAAAAAAAAACGATTTCACAGGCATCATCTGATTATGTTAAAGAATATATTAACAATGGTTTTGAAAGTACTGTTTCTATTGGTGCCACACATAAAATGAATAAGATGTTCAATAATGTGGTTCGTGAAAAGCTATATGGTAGCCGAGTAAATACTATTGAACCAAATGAACTTTTAATGATTACAAACACTTGGAGAAGAAATGATTTTCAATTATACAGTGGAGACCATGTTACTGTAATAGAAGTAAATAGCAATGAAACCGAAGTGGTTGCTGGGTTGCATTATGTTCCGGTAAAATTAATGTCAAAATCTCTACAAGGAAATGAAGAAATAATTGAGGATTATATTCTATTGGATAGCATTTTAAACCCAGAAGGATTAAAATTAGAACAAGAAAATCAACTGCGTCATGAACGATTTTCGAAGAACAAAATCTATCGAGAAACAGGTAATGCATCGGATGATCGATATGTTGGAGCAATACGTGCAACTTATGGACACTCTATAACTTGTAATAAAGCACAAGGTGGGGAATGGGATAAAGTCTTTATAAATTCTTTTTTTATACCATCCTTAAAATATCAATATACTGCAATTACAAGAGCAAAATCAAGTTTGATTCTATACTAAATTTCAATACATTTATAATCTAAACATAACCATTATGAGCACGCAACAATACACATCCATAAGTACCCTTTCAAAAGAAATTGTTCAAAATATAGAAAACAAAGACGGAAATAAAAACTTAATTCCAACGGGTTTTCAGTATCTAGATGCAGAGTTTGGAGGTTTATCTTTGGGTGAATTAGTTGTTATAGGCGGCAGACCTGCAATGGGCAAAAGTCAATTTGTAATTAATTTAGTTTCTAATATTTGTGATAGAGAACCTATTTTGTTTTTTTCCTTTGACTTAACTCCCACTACACTTACTTCAAGAATATTATCTAATAGAACGGGTATTGCTGTAGATAAACTGATACGTAATCAATTAATTGATTCCGATGTTAATTTGATAAAATTAGCAGTTAAGCAACTTGAAAACAGTAAATTATTTGTTAGCGATATTGGAGTTGCTAACGTCAATCAAACTGTTGAAATAATAAAAGAACATGTTGAACTACATCGCACTAAAATAGTAGTTATTGATTATTTGCAACTCTTAGGAATGGGTAAATATAATTCCGGAAGAGAGGCTGAAATTGGTCATATTTGTAGAGTATTAAAAATGTGCGCTAAAGAACTTAATATTTGTATAGTTTTATTAAGTCAATTAAGTCGAGCTGTTGAAGTAAGAGGAAGCAGTAAAAAACCACAACTATCCGATTTGAGAGATAGTGGCTCTATAGAACAAATAGCAGACAAAGTTTGGTTGTTGTATCGCCCTGAATACTACATGATTGATGAGTTAGATGATGATGAATTTACTTCTACAGATTGTATTTTAATGGTTATTGTTGCCAAAAACAAAAATGGTAAAATTGGAGTAAGTTATTTCAAAAGAGATATTTCTTTTACTTCATTTCTATCCATTCAAAGGCCTGGAGATACTTTTACATTTAATGTTAAGCGATTGCTCGATTTGGAAAATCCTTTTAAAAAGGATACTGATGATGACACCGTTCCATTTTAAATAATAAGCCGTTGGGAAAAAATTATGAAGTCAAACCGAAAAAAAAATGACTTGGCGATTGTGTTCCGCAATCCTATTACTATTAGAATATGGTAATAAATATTAGTAATTGACCAAAGGTCAATTACTAAAGTTTCAAAGATAATCTAACAACGGCTTTTATTACAATATGGATAATCAAGTAAAAATAATAGACAGAATACATACCCGATTAGAAGAATACAATGCTTATTTCTATGGGTGTCAAGCTGATATTTTTTTTAAATTTAATCAGGATTTTTTTGTTCAACAACTGCTTTCGGTGGTAAAAGTTTCTGATTTGAAGGTTTTGTTGAAATTAAATTATAGTTGGTTAATTCCCTTAATAAATGCCCCACATTATGATGAATTTTCAATTCCTAAAAAAAGTGGTGGGATTCGAAAGATAGAAGCTCCTGAGTTATTATTGAGAGCTACTCAGTCAAGATTTAATTTTTATTTACAAAACTATTATCATTTGGTTCGTCCGGATGGTGTTTATGGTTTTGTTATCAATCCTAACAAAAAAGAGCCCTTTTGTAATATTGTTGAAAACGCGAAACTACATGTAAATAAAAAGTATGTTTTAAATCTTGACCTTCAGGATTTTTTTGAATCTATAAAAGCATATCGTGTGAAAGCACTTTTTCAGTCGGAGTATTTTAGATACCCAGAGCAAGTTGCTACAGCTTTAGCTTTATTAGTTACTTACAAAGGAAAGCTTCCTACAGGAGCACCAACATCACCTGTTATTTCTAATTTTATTTGTTTACAACTGGACGAAATGTTATTGTCTTATTGTTATGATAAAGATATTCAGTATTCTCGATATGCTGATGATTTGACATTTTCATCTGATCGAGAAATTACAAAATCGCATCTAGAAGAATTGAGCACAATAATCATTTCCAATCACTTTACAATCAATCCAAAAAAAACTCGATTAAATCTAAATCATAGAAAACAAACGGTAACTGGTATTATTGTTAATAAGAAGGTTAACGTAGATCGAAAGACTCTAAAAATGATTCGTGCCATGCTTTACGACGCACTGCAAAATGGAGTTAGTAAAGCAGCTAGAAAACATTTTAAATTAAAAAATGAAATGAGCAAAATGAGTGAAACTTATTTTTTAAATCGTTTGGATGGTTATATTAATTTTATTGGTCAAGTTCGTGGAAAAGAAGATGCTTTAGTTTTAAAATTTAAAGAAGATTTTAAAATGATTCTTAAATTACAGTAATAACTATCTGTGCGCTAAACTTGCATACATCACTTGTTATTTTGCTTAAAATTAAAATTATAATATGAAAATAACAGCAAAATTAACACAAATACTGCCCTTACAAACAGGATTTGGAAAAAATGGGCAGTGGAGAAAACAAGACGTCATTATAGAAACTGACGGTCAATATCCTAAAAATATATGTATCAGTATTTGGGGTGACAACATTAATGAAAATCAATTAATAATAGGTAATCAACTCAATATTGATTTTGAAATAGAAAGTCGCGAATTTAATGGAAAATGGTACACCGATGTTAAAGCATGGAAAATTGATCTTGTGGATAATATAATTGTAAATGAATCTATTAAGTCAGATTTTGCTCCAGAAGAAGATATTGAAGACAATGGACTTCCCTTTTAAAAATAACATATACCTAAAATAATGGCAGACTATATCGATTTTATAGACCAAAACAGTATAAACGCAGGAAATAAATTATTTGAATTAGGGCACTATTCATTGGCTCTTTTAAATTATCAAAAAGCTTTTAATCTCTTGTATAAATATAATGGTGACAAACCTTATCCAATCAAGCTAGCAGGGCAATTAAGAAATAAAATTTCGATTTGCCAAATAAAAACCTATCCAAAATAATCAATATCTAAGATGGACGACTACACTAAATATATCATATTAAGCCACCTACATTGGATAGAAAAAGGCATAACTGAAGAAGAAATTTCTAAATCCTATAGTGAGATAAAGAATAAAGATATTTTTTCAGGAGTGAATATGCGTCAAATCCAAGAAAATATAGGGTATAAAGTAAATTACAAAGAAGTAATTACTGCATCAGATTATGAAAAGATTAAATTTTTATGGTTAAGTCTCTCAAACTCTAAAATTGATTTGTCATTTGTGAAATTCTGTACAAATCTTGAAGAAATTAATATTGGTTGTTTTGATGAAGTAAATTTAGATGTGTTGAAAGAAAACACCAAACTAAAGCATATAATAGCAAATGGAAATAAAATAGAAAATATAGAGGCTTTATATGCACATACTAATCTTGAAGTATTGAATATTGTAAACAACCCATGCTGCTCATTAAAACCTATTGCTCACTTAAAGAATTTAAAGAAAATAGATGTATATTTGATTGAAGATGAGATAGACGCATTAATGATTCTGAAAAACAATCCTATCTGTACTATGGATTATATAGTTTCGGGAAGTGCTACTGACTTTGATGCTTTCAATTTTCCTTGCTACCATATAATTATTCATAAAAATGAAAACCACATTAGTTTTATAATAGAGGCTATAGAAAGTGTGGAAAAATTCACCCAGGAATTAAGATTTCCTAAAGAACTAGTTCATTTAGAATCTTTCACGGATAAATATTATGCAGCTGCAAAAAAAGATCTAATCACTCGTTTAGAAGTAATTACTGAAGCACCAGTTGTTTTAAATCGTGAAGAATTATTATATTACCAAGACCTCTACATGTTTGAGTATATCCATTTTATTTAAAATACTAGCCAACAAATATTTAGCTTAAAATAATATTTAATGAAGAAGAACATGTTGATTTACCTTTTTTAACTTTAATAAATGACACCTGAACAACAAAAATTAATACAGCAGCTACTTCATTTAGGAGATGTTAAAGTCTTTAACAGAAAAAAAGAAACTATAGTTCAAGCTATTACAGCAATGGATTTGGTGTCGTTAGAACTAATTTTAGATGAGAACTTGACTTGCCAAGATGCGACTAAAGAAATCTTTTTAAACAAGCTAAATGAAATCTTTGATGAGGTTAAAAAGAGCAAAGACACTTTACAGTCATATTCTGGAAAATGTGGTTCAAAAGATTGTTCAAATCACAATAAAAATGGCATGTTGTTTTGTGGTAGAAATTCAGGGAAACACTTCAATTTAATCATTGAAGAAGATGATAATGAAAACGTTAAAGATTTATATTATTGTAATGTCTTCAAATGTAATTTTGAGGACAAGGTAAATAAAAAAGGTAAGCCTCTTAAAATACTTATCTATGAAGATGAAAAGGCAAATTTCAATCCTAGTTCACATTATAATTATATCAATGCAACTTCTCTTAAAGCCATATCAGACTTAAGCAATTTTAAGTATGAGACCATTTCAAAAAATGAATTACTGGATTGGCTTCAGGAGTATTTTGATTTTTATGGTTCTAAGCCAATTTTTGATTTTAGATATAAAAATGAACATAATTTTTATAAAATTTATCGGAGAGCAGTTGACCTTAAAAAATATTTGACACTTGATGAAGATTGTGCAAAGGCAATGCGGTTATATGATACCCTTTTGGAAGAGAATGAAATGAACTTGCTTAAATGGCTTGCTGAACATGAACATTTAAAGGATGAATTGATGTTGTTATGCCCAGATTTTGTAGATGAAAATACCGATCGGTTGCAAAAAGTTATTGTAAATCAGGAGCTAAACATTTCAATTGATGTAGTTTACTTAAAAAATTGTATTCGATTTCAAAATACTATTGATAGACATTACTATGTTATGTTTAATAAATTCAAAGTAACAATCGAAGGAGAAGAAAATTTTTCGCCTTTTGATGATGATATTGAAAAACATATTTCCTTAAAGTATCATTTAGAGCAGAGAAATGTTTTTGTAAATGAAATTAATTACAAAACAAAACTTGAAAAAAATAGTTTTTTATATGGTAATGATGATTTCGGATTTTTAGAAAAAGGTTTAAATTAAATAGATTAAAAAATATAAATAATTCAATCTTTATTTGAAGTAGAAAAAAATGTTATGACGCAAACTTTTTACGAAATAACCAATTCAAAAATTAAATTTTGTTCAACTGAGTATAACTTTGATAACAAATTACATTATTTATCATACACAGAGGGGAATCTCGGTGAAATAAACGATTTTGATAACATAATTACAGAAGATTACTCTGAAGTTGAAAGCTTATTAAAATGCTTAAAAATCAAATATCCAGACAAAATCAATCAAAGAGATAAAGTAAGATTGTCGTTATTGATTGATAAAGATTTAAGACAATTAGATTCGGAAAGATTTCAAAATTTATTAGACCACTTTTTGAAAACAGCTAGATATGCTACTATATTTTCTGGTCTAGGTGATTTAATAAATATTAATTTAAAAAAAGATTACTATGTTGATTTAGAGTTAATAGATAAAGATTTGTTTTTTAAAGTGTTTCTAAATTTAATAAGTCATTGTGGCCTTAAAGAGAATGATTTTATATAAATTGATAATATTTTTCTAATACTATATGTAAAAAAAAACAGTTTTTTATATAGTAATGATGATTTTTGTAGGTTAGATGGGGACAAGTTGACTAGATTAAAAATTAATAAAAAATTTGTGTAATAAATAAATATTATATAGTATTATGAAGTTTTTCGAACCCATTTGGGTACCAACCGAGTGAAGACTCCACGGTGTTAAAACAATACGGGCCCGTCAGGTCAAAATAAACGCAAGTTTACCCAGATACCTTATTTATCGAAATACAAATAACGATTGTTTAACTAAATCTTTATTTGTATGAAAAAATCATTGCAAATTACTTTGAAGGACAATAGTAAATCAATATTGATGCTACTTTTAAAACTACCCAAGAAACCTATATTAAGGTTCATTCAATAATGCTCGAAGTGAATAGAAAATTATATCTTTATGAGCATTCGAATGAGAAATCTGAAAAGTATAACGAAACAAAAAAAATCGTAGCTGGATTTATTGAAATGATTAAAAATGAAATCTAAATTACACAGTAGTTCTAAAACACCAAGCATTATTTTATGGTTGTTAACCCAGATAAACTGAACAACTTATTTTACTTTAAATAATTACCCCAACGGGTAAACAAATAGTAGTTTATAAAAAAAACCATAAAATATTATGAATAAAGAGGAAATTGATAAAATTATATTTGGATTTGGGGTGAATAGTTTTAACCGATTTCCAGCCTTTCTTAAAATAAACTCGCAACTTAAAGGTGAGAATTATTGGTATGCTTTGCGTAACAGTTATGTAAATAGCGACAACCTTTATAGTTTTTCAAAAATGATAAAAAAATGTTTCTTGAAAAACGAACCACAAATAGAGAGTTTAATGCTTCCAGTAGAAATGGAATATTTTAATAACTTACCCAATCAAATAACAATATATAGGGGAATGACTGAAGATGAATTGAATCAAAAGGCTTTTGGATGTTCTTGGACACTTAAAAAAGAGGTTGCTGAATATTTTGCATACACCTATAACAGAAATTTTGACACAAGGAATATCAATAAAGTTGTTCACGAACTTACAATTAACAAAAATGAAGTTATTGCATTTTTTAATGAAAGAGAAGAATTTGAAATAATCTATATAAAGACAAAAACAATTAATAATGCTCCCTCAAACAAGTAAGGGTTCAAAATGACCTGGAAAACAACCTAAACCCTCTCCTGAAAATAAGTTGTAAATAATCGAACCAATTTTTCTTTACCTATTCACGATTGCGTATTAGTTAGAGATAGAGAAGTTTGTGAGTTACTTAATTATTGTATAAGTAATTAAGTATGAAAATATTGATTTTGAAATTTTATTTTTGATATAAATAGAGTTTATAACATTACTGTTATTCCTCCCACCTTAATAATTTTTTAATTCGTCAAGATGCAAAGAAGTTGCATTATCACTAACGAAAAAACAAGTTCCATAATATCCAATATTTGCATTTCTATTGTTAAAATATTTTTTAGCAATATTTTGAAGTTCATTTATATTATTAAATTGTTCATTTAATTTTAGTGGGACAATTACATAAACTAATTTTATTTTGTAATTATATCTTTCCAATAAAATAAATTTAATATTTTGCTCAAAAAATACATCGTATGAGGAACTGAATGCAAGTTCAATTAAAGCATCGTTCTCTTGTATTTTTATTTTAAGAGAATTTATTTGATTTGAATTTATGTTCATTAATCCTTTACACATCGAATACAATGACCATCATTACTTACAAATGAGTATGAAGTAACTGAAGATGATGAAAAACTAAGACTGCATACTCCTAATTGATTGCCTAATAAATCTGGATACCAATATGATGCCCAAAGATTTTTCGCAACAAACTGATATCCGTTAGTATTGGTTAAATAACCATAAGGACGACTATCAAATCCACTACTATTTGTTGCTCCTGTATTAGGGTTAGACCAACGAACAGTTCCTGTTTCTTTCATCTTCCCTCCAGCTACAGAACTACCTCCTAAATAATTTATTAAAGTATTCCATTCTGCACGAGTTGCAACATGCCATCCCTGTGGAGCAATATTTCTTGGATCGGATACTGCACGATAATTATATAATATATTTTCTTCTAGATAACCATTAAAAGTACTTGTTGCGCCACTATTGTTATAATTAATCGAAGCCCCAACATTATTACTAAGCACCCAACTATTTATGTCATATTTATGCTCAACATTATCTCCATTTCTATAATGTCTCACTCTTAAATTTGTTTTTAACCATACTTGATTACCAATAGTTACTGTTGGATATACATTGCCATCGATATCTGTTACTGTTGTTGAAGATGGACTAGCAGTTATAAAACTCACTTCATTACCATATGATGTACCTGAACTATTAGTAGCATACGATCTCATATAATATGTAGTATTTGGCACAAGCCCTGTAATTACGCTAGTAAATGATCCTGGCCCACTATTGTCAAACTGGTCAGATGTTTTAGTAGATAATGAAATTGTTGGATTTGGATTTGTGCTCCAAACTAGTCCCCTACTAATCGAAGGATAATTAAAATCATTTAAAATATCACCTCCGGACCAAGCCGTATATTGTGTAATAGTACTTACTGCTTTTGTAGTAAGAGTTGGCAATAATACATCATTAGAATCCTCGTTAGATGAATTTGATGTGCAACTAATAAAAATTGTAGAGATAACTAATAATGCTAATTTTTTCATATTGAATAATTTAATTTTACCAAAAGTAGGAAAAAAATATCAAATATTAAATAACACTACTTTTTTATATACTAAGCAATTGTAAATACGTCAGAGCATCGTAAACTAAATTTGCAAAAAACTAAAATAGTTATACGAAAATGGAAAACCAAAAGAAATCAATTTTTTTGCTGTACTAAATAATAAACTGCGTAAATAGAATAATAATGGGTTTTTAAAACCCCATTATTTTTTTGTTTAATCTTGCCTGTCAGCAGACAGATTTTAGATTTAACAAAGTCTGATGAAAAACGAACGATTATTTACTTATTTGAGTTTTCCATTTGAGTAATGATTTTATTTACCTCTGCTTCCGTAGATTTTAATTTAGTTTGGCAAAAAGTAATTAAATCAGATGCTCTTTTTACTTTTTGTGCCAAAATATCTTTCTAAACATTTTCGTTTTCAATCTCCTTTGCAATTGATGCAAATTCTATTTATGATTACTCTTAAGTTAAATTTTTTCAATTGTATTTTCTTTTTGTTTGACTTTGTAATTGAGGAATTTATGCAGCTGTAGTAATAGTTATATTTCTAAAAAACAATTAATGCCCCAAAATAGTGGGGCATTAAATTAATAAACTACATAGTTTTTATTGTTTAATAACCTTTACTGATTTACTTGATTCACCAGTATTGAATTTTAAAACATAAATTCCTGTAGCTAGATTACTCATATCAATTTCTTGATTTTGAATTGAAGTAGTAAAACTAGTTTTAGACACTTCTTGACCTAGATAATTATAAATAGACACTTCTTTAAAGTTGGAATTGGTGTTGTCGAAGAATACTTTAGAATTTGTTGGATTTGGATAAAGAGTAACTGTTTCAAGCGTATTTTGACTTACAGACAAACTACTACAAGTGCCAAATGGAGAAGCTGAATTTCTAGGATTTGGTGCTAGTGTTGTAAAATCATTAAAATTGTTAGCAGTATCAGTGCAACCATTTGCATTTCTAAAGGCTGCTGTTGTATTAGAAAGTGCTCCTATTGGAGTGCCTTCAGAACCATTTGAACTACCATAACCCAATTTATCTATAATTTGAGTACCTGTTGGATTTACTGATGTTTCAGGTATGGCATCACTCACTAGAATTACTTTTCCAGCAGTGTTACCTAATGAAATGGTACTAACTAAATCTTCAGTTGGCAAATTACTTGTCCCAATACCGGCACATTTAATTAAAAAATATTGCCCTGGCTGTAAGGTAAAATTAGGTAATGGAGTTGTAAACCATACATTGCCTGAAGTAGGTCCAGAAGCAGAAGTATATTGTACTGACCAACCGTTTAAGTTTTGAGCAACTGTGCCTCTGTTATACAACTCAATGTAATCGTTAGTATAAGGTGCGCCTGCATTACCGCCACCACCGAATACTTGGCTGATGACTACTTTGTATGAGCCTGGCAAACAACCTGGTGAAGTTGACAAACTAGCTCTTTGATTGAATAATACAGAATCAGTTCTAACAAATTGTCCAAAAGTGAACATACTTTTACATTGATCAAATCCATAATCCATATAATTCATAAACATTATTCCCGGATAAAGAGGGCTACATGAGTCATAAACTGGAAAAGATGGACAAATATTAGGTGACAACATTCTTATATTGGAGTCAAAAGTTTGTAATGGAGTATCAATTACATCATCGTCTGCCGCACATAAGTCTTCATCTCCCCAAATATGTTTTAAATTCAACCAATGTCCTATTTCATGAGTTGCGTTAGTTCCTAAACTATAATTAGGTGTTGTATTGCCAATTCTTCCAACTGTAGTATAATTAAGCCACACTCCATCTGTATTTGCTGCTCCACCAGGAAATTGTGCATAACCAATAGTATTGTTTGAGTAATTACATCCTTGATTGTCTCCACTAACATTGTTTACTTGCCCATTAATTGTTGGAGGTAGTTGTTTTCTATCAGAAACCCATATATTTAAATATTTATCTCTATTCCATATTGTATTAGGTTTTAAAAAATTTTCAATTAGAAGATAATTTATACATTGTAATTCAACAGGCAGAGATGATAAATTTTCTTGTGATATCGGATACCTCATTATACCATTAGTTGGTGTCCCATCTTGTTTTTGTTGTGCTAAACAAAATTGAATTAATGGGTCAGCTGAAACCCCTCTAAATGCTGCTGGAGTTGATAAAATATCAAGATTATATCTTCCAAAATCCTCGTTAAGTGCATCTATTTGAGATTGTATTCGAACATCAGAAATATTTGTTCCTGTTCCTATTGCTTCACCACTATGAAATATGTGAAAAACAACAGGAATAGTTATTACTGGCCTAGGTATATACCATAATTCAACATCTAAACTGGCACAATCAGGGGATGATGGCAAACAACCAAACTTGTCAATTAATATGTCATAATTACCAGAGAATATTGGCGTAAAATAAATTTCGGATTGAAAGCTACCTTGCCAGTCGTCATTAAATGCAACGGCATTTCCACCACCAGCTGGATAAATAGTAATTTGAGTATCAAAATCATCAACTCCTATTGTTGAAATTCTATAAGTTCTACCTGCAACTAAATTAGTTAACGTAACATATTCACCTCCATAGGTACAATTGGGTGATGGGCTTACTATTGTGTTTAACATTGTAGGAGCTGTAATTGTAGTGAAAAAAGTATTATTATACCCACATAAATCATTTATGTTTAATGAAGATTTAGCGAAAGAATTTGAATTTTTATTTAATTCTGAATCAGGATGTTTCTTAAATCCTCTGTTGTTATTTTTTATCCATAATTCATTGACCTTTTCAATACTGTCTAATTTAGACCTTAAATTGGGGTCTTTTTGAAGTTGAAATTCAAGATTTTGCATTGTTCCACACTTTTCTTGACTGTATGAATTAGTAAGGAAGAATGTTGTAATGATAAGTAATATTAGTTTTGTTTTCATAAAAGTTGATTTATCTTAGATTTAAAATTACAAATATTAAAGTTGCACTTGTGGTAATTACCAAACATACTCAAGTGTTAATTGAAAGCTGAACGTTGATGTTGAATTTGTAAAAGTTTTTGTAGTTGGAAATCCACCGCTACTGTTGTATGGATTAAATAAAACTAAGTCTATAAATTCAGAACTAAGAGTATCTTTATCCCAAATATTCATATAATAACCAGAGGTGAAATTTGTAATTATGATTGGTGTTGTAGGGACAAAATTATAAGACAATGTTCCAATTCCAGTTGCATCTGTATAATAAGTTGGACTCGTCCAAATTGTAGTATTGTTGATGTTTTCAATAGTTAAAAAAATATCGGCATCACTGTTTGAAGGTGTTGTATCCCACCAATTTCCGTTTGGTGTTGCATCTGGAAATTTTGTAACCCTTATGCTTGTAATTTTTACTTGTGTTGGTGTAATTTGAGTCGAGCAATTACTACCAGTAAATCCTTGTGGACAATCACATCCACAATCTGCTGTTGAGGTTCCGCCATTTAAACAAGCAATTGGAGTACAAGGTGTATCTCCAGAATCTGAAGAACAACTAACAGACAACATAACAACAACAATAATAACCGATAATTTTTTAAAAATAGTTTTCATAATTTTATTATCCCCAAGTCCTAATGAGGTTTATTTGTCATAGAAAACTAAAGGCGTAGGACGATTGCGATACACTTGCCTTGAAAGTCCGACCAAGAACTTGGAACAAAGTATATGCAAAGCCTACGCCTCGACTGAGGCGACTTACAATACTTCCTTGTTCCTTTAATACTTGGTCGGTTTTCAAGACAAGAAATATAGCAAAACGCTATTAGTTATATGTTGTGATTATTATTCACAGTGTAAATCTAAATATTATTTTTATAATTTTAACGTTTACATCAGCATTTTACTGACAAAAAAATATTAGTTTAAAAAGAGACGATATTATAAGAAAGCTGATGTACTAAATAGATTGGTTCTTTTTAAAGTAATGTGGCATTTTTTATACAATATTTAACAATTCTTTCGTTGTATTAATATAACCCTTCTTAAACCTTCCTTTCATGAATTAAAAAATTACGTTAAAAAATATAAAATATCGATTTCTTACAATCTGAATACGAAGCCTATTTGATAATAGGAACTATATATTAACTAACTAATTTTTTAACCATGAAAAACAGAACCAAAATCATTATCGTTGTTGTCAGTGTTTTAATCATTGTCATTCTTAGTCTTCGAAATTGTTCTTGTAACCCAACAAAAACAAATGACAAGCCTATTGTTTCAAGTAACAATTACCTACTTACTAATCCTCCACTTCCTGAGTTGGATATTCCGTATCAAAAATTTGAAATTGACCCGAGTCAACCTAATGTGTTATTCTCAAAAATGGGCGCTAAAATAAACATTCCTTCTGATGCCTTTTTGGATAAAGATGGAAATGTAATTAAAGGCAAGGTGGAAGTCTCCTTCAGAGAATTTTACAATCCTTTAGATTCTTATCTTGCAGGAATACCGATGAACTATAATGATAATGGTGTTGACAAAGTACTAGAATCTGGAGGAATGGTTGAGCTGACTGCAAAATCAAATAAAGACGAACTATTTGTAAACCCTAACAGTAAAATTAAAGTTGATTTATTCAGTTGGACTAAATCAAAAGATTTTAATTTATATGATTTGGATAAAACCAGTGGTAAGTGGATTGAAAAAGGAAAAGATGCTATCAGCATTTCTAATATTGCCAAAGAATTAAATGCATTACCTCCAATTCCTTCAGAACCAAAAGTTGCTACACCAGCTTCTTTTGGAATAGTTGATGATACAAAAATGTATCCTGAAATTGAAGAATATAAAAATGTGCGTTTTGAACCTATTGATATAGAAACATGCAAAATTTCAGATGCTCAAGAAATGAAAGTGAAACCATTAAAAAATGGTGTTTTTGAAGTAACCTCAATTATTAAATATGGAACATTTCGAAAAGAAAATAAATGTTTATGCTATTTAGCTTTTGAAGAAGGTAAAGATTATACTAACGCTCTTAAAATTTACCAAAAAAAATATGCTAAATTATTAAAAGAAAGAAAAGTTCTTTCAGATAAAGTAAAATTTGAATGGGATAAGTATTATGGGATTGTTAATGCTTACAAAAAATTAGAAATTAAGGAGTTAAGCGGTGAAGAAAAAATCATACGAACCTTAACCATTAATAATTTTGGATTTGTTAATTGTGATTATCCTACAAGTTATCCATCTGGTGGTGAAATCAATCCAATTTATGTGGATGAAAACGGTAAGCCGATTGTGTTAAATAATGTAGTGTTGGTTGAAAAAAACACGAATGCCTTGTTTAGATATTCAGCTACTGTAAAATATAATCCAAGTAGTAATAATTTACTATGGGGATTAACAAATGACCATAAAATTGCTTTTATTAAAAATGCTGATTTTCAGACATTAAAAAATTCAACTTCAAAGCAAAAAGTTCACATGCACATTCATAACGGAAAAGTTACAACATACGAAGATATTTTAGAAGTTCTGTTTTGATAAGAAAATAATTATTAAATTTACAAAAAAATAATATATTATGAAACAAATAAATAGAATTATAGTTGCCTTAATTTTAATATTATCGAATATTAATTTTGCCCAAGAGTTAGATGGTTATAAGTACGTTGTTGTCGATAGTAAAGATTTTAGGACAAAAAATGATACATATGGGACTAGTGAAAATTTAGCTCAATTTTTTAAATCTAAAGGTTATGAAATAATTATTGGTAGAGACAACTTAATTTATCCAACAGATTTGAATCTCAATATTTGTAAAGGATTATTTGTTAATTATGCTATCTTCGACAGTACAATCATTATATATTTTTATAATTGCAAAAAAGAGTTAATAAAGACTTTTTCTCATTCATCAAATCAAAATCTAAAAGATAATTTAAAAAGTTTTTTTGAAGAAATTAATAAACTTGAAAATCATTCTTACAATGAAAACCTTACACCTACATTTCATGATCCAATTATTGTTCAAAAAGATTCTGAAAATGAAATCGAATTAAAAGCTTATTATGATTCAAATAAAATAGATTTGATTGAAGGAATTTACAAATCATATAAATCTGATGAGTATTATAAATTAGGAATAAGAAAAGTTGATGATAGTTACAAGGCAATTGTTTTAGAATCAAATAAACCAATTTGGAAAATAGGAGAAATAAAAGCTGAATTTGAGAGTACGGCTGTTGAAGGAGTGTTTTCAATTAAATTTTATAATCAAAATAAAATATTAATTGAAACATTTGCAAATCTTGAAGGGGCTTTGATAACAGTTGAATATAAAAATCCTGAGGGTGAAGATACTAATATGAAATTCTTAAAGTTATATCCAAAAAAATAATATTAAAAAAATGAAACTACAAAAAAAAATACTCATACTATTATTATTACTTTCTGCAAGTACTAATTTGGCTCAGGAATTTAATGGGTTTAAGTACATTGTGATTGGTAATTTGGATTATGGACCAAGTGGAAAAGATATTTATGGTATCAGCAACAGTCTTGCAGATTTTTTCATAAAAAAGGGGTATAATGTAATTGTTGTTGATAAATTTGATAATTTAAAAGTAGCCGAATTAAAATATAATAATTGTCTAGGATTATATATTAGACCAAGTCACACAGGATTTGAAATAAAAGTTGATTTTTTAAATTGTAATAATGAAACAATAAAAAGTGTAACTGGGAAAGCAAATTCTAATTATGTAAATGCATTGAATAGAATTTTTAATCAATTAGACAAAATCATTGATTATACTTACGACGAAACTCTTACCCCAAAAAAAATATATCCTGTAGTTGAAAACATTAATAAAACTGAAGCAGAATTAAAAGCATATTTTGATTCAACAAAAACAGACGCAATTGAAGGGATATACAAATCTTATAAATCAGACACTAATTACAAAGTAGGTGTATTTAAAATTGGAGAATTATATAAGGCAATAGTGATTGAAAATGATTATTCTCATTGGGATAAAGGAGATGTTAAAGCGATTTTTGAAAGTACCGCTGCTGAGGGAGTTTTTTCAACAAAATATTACATGAGTAATAAAACATCTATAGAAACATTTGCTAACTTAGAGGGTGGTCTTATTACTATTGAAATAAAAAATCAAAAGGGTGAAAATGAAGATATTAATTTACTCAAATTATATCCTAAAATTAATTAATTATGAAAATATATTATTTAATATTTATTTTATTTCCTATTTCAGGAATTTCTCAATCTTCTTATAGTAATCCTTATACCCCTCCTGTAAAAGTAGAAGTTACAGTAAAAAAAGAACCTTATAATTATTCAAATATTGGTACAAATTTTACTAATTCATACAACCAAGCTCGCCAAGCCGCCGCTGCAAACAGAGCTGCAGAATCACAGGCAGAATTAGTTAGAATTGAAAATAGACGCCTTGAACAAGAATATGCGGAAAAACTAAGATTACAAGAATTGGAAAAAAAGAGAATTGAAGAAGAAAGAAGAATTCAAGAAGAAAAGAACCCAAATAGCATATTAAATAAATTCAAAAACGCTAATGTTAATAGGGAAAATGAAGAGTTAAAAAATAAATTAAAGCAAATGGAATTAGCTTTAGCTGAAAAAGAAAAAGCAGAGAATGAAAGAATAGAAAAAGAAAAAGCAGAAAGTGAAAGACTAGAAAAAGAAAAAGAGGAGAGTGAAAGGTTAGAAAAAGAAAAAGTTCAAAAAAATAAGAGTGGAAAAACAATTAAAAATAAAAAAACTCCTAATTAAACTCAATAATAGAAAACACTACTTAATCACAAAAATTCCATGTATCGGAATATGGTCTGATATTTTCCGAGCTTCCTCAAGAGTTACAAATTGGGGGTGGAAATTTTCAACTTTAGCTTTTTCAACCGTTACCTTGTTTGAATAATAAAACATATTATCATATTCTGAAGCCAAACAATCATGTTTGAGGCACTTTTTACGCAAACTCGTTTTTTGATTAGTCAATAAACTTTTGTAACCAATATACTTTTAAGGAATAAAAACAGTGTAGGTTTGTGAACAATTAAAATCGCCCATAAAGATTATATTTAATTTAGTGTACAAAGAGATTAACTAACTGAAATATTTGATTTCTGTTTAATTACAAATATCAACAAAAACTGATTTGTCGCTAAATATTATCGCTTTTAACTAAAGATAATTGCGTATTGATTTGTATTGATGTGTAAGTATATTTATTGACATAGATAGACCTGTATTAGACTGTATTGATTTTTTTGCTTTAGAAAAAAATTATTTTTTGGTTCGTCTTTTTTGGTTTTCTTCGTCAATTTTGTATAGCACATAAATTAATGTTCCTCCCACAATTGCACAAGTTAGCATTACTTTCCAATTGTTTTTAACATAGGTTCTAATTAGTGATTCTGCAATTTTCCCATTTGTCATATCATTACTTAGTCTTTCTATGGTTGGAATAGTTGTTGGTAATCCTTCTAGACCTGGTGTGACTCCGCCTTTATCAAGTGAATTATTGACAAAATGTGTAGATTGCATTTCCATCAACTTGTTGTTGTAAGACAGTGGAAATAATTCTTTTATGTTTGGTGCTCTATAATTCATTCTTCAGTATATTTTTCTATTACAAATTTTTGGTTTTCAGGGTCTACTAATTCAATCGAATATCCAAAGCAAACATAAACTTCATTACCAGTATCCTTATTAATCATTTTTTTATGGTAAAAATCAAAATTATAACCCTCATAATCAAGTAAAGGTTTGAAGACACCATTATGTTTTAAGTAATAGTCACTTATTCTAATTTTTTTTAAAATAGCTTCATTACTTTTTACAATTTTTAAAAACAAAATCGTGATGGCTTCTTTTTGCTTTCTCTTATCATTATTAAAATCAATGCGATGTTGTTCGCAGCAGTATATCTGCCTGGAATCAGAAGGAGAAAATTCTCCAGAGCAATCTGGCTTTTTGCATATACGTATTGGATATCGTCTATTTGAAATCCTCTTGTTTAATGTTTGGTTATTTTTCCCCATGAAATTTTATTTTTTGAATCACCAAAATTATAAAAAAGTTTGTATAATTACAAACTTTTTATATCTTTGAAAAAAAATTACAATATGATTTCTAGAGAGCGTTTTAAAAATAATCCAAATGCCGCTGAAGCATTATTTGACTTACTTAAAGAACGTGTTTTTCTGAAAACAGAAATAGACATGGTTTATTCGGATTTAGTTAACTGGGAACGTTCAAATTTATTATCTATAGGAGGAGATTCTGGTAAGGGAGATTGGAAGAAATTAAACTATATCGAATATACTTGGGTTAAAATAATCCAAGAGTTAAGACAATATGGATTTACTTATGATGAAATTTTGGTGTATAAAACTGAAATATTTAGGCCTATAAAACAAGGGGAACTAATGGAGGCATGTAAAGTCGATAGTAAGAATTTAGAACAGCAACTTGGATCTGAAGCCCTTGAAAAATTAAATGCGATTTCAGATTCTGAGTACGATGAAGATTTGGATATTGGAACTAGTATTTTAGAAAGTAGTATGTTAAGTGCTATAATAACAGGTGATAAATGGACATTGCATTTTTTTAAGGATAATCCTGGATTTTGTCTTATTTTTTCAAAAGAAGTATTAAGAGGATTTGATTTAATAAATAAGACTGAAATCCTAATGGAATTATTGTCAAAAACTTTTCTAAGTATTTCTTTGAGTGACATCATATCCAATTTTTTAGTTGATGATGAAAATTCTTTTGAAGAAAGTACTATCTCAATATTAACTAAAAATGAGCATAAATTATTGAAGCAGATTAGAAAAGGGTACAGTGATATAAAAAGTATCAAAATAAGGTTTAAAGATGACAAAATGGATATGATTGAAGTTACTTCTATAAAAAAAGTAAAACTAGAGAGCAGACTTTTAGAGCACATCAAGAAAGGAGATTATCAAACCATTTCTATTGATACAGTTGAAGGAAAAATAGTTAATTTTGAAAATACACAAAAAATAAAATTATAAATACTGAAGAACTCAGATTTTAAGTTACATAGTAAGCTTATCGGAAAAGCCGAAAGTTAAGCACATTAAATAAAATGTGGTATTATTTGAAAAATATAAAAAGATTTTACTTAAAAGAAATCCTGAACTGACAAAGGAGGAAATTGAAAAAATTTTGGAGTTTTTAGCACTAATTGCTAAACAAACAGTGGGTAATTATAAAAAGTCGATTTAATTATGAAAAAAGCGGTGATAATGTGCAGAGTGAGCAGCGAGGAGCAATCAAAAGGTTATAGCTTAGATGTGCAACTAGAGCAACTTACAAGGTATTGTGATAGAAATAACATTTCAATAGTTAAGCAGTATAGAGAATACCATTCTGCAAAAGATTTTAATAGACCAGAATTTCAAAATTTTTTACAATTTGTAAAAAAAAATAAAGGGGTAGTCGATTTGTTATTAATTACCTCTTGGGATAGATTTTCGCGAAACTTAACTGATTCTTTAGTAATGTTAAGAACGCTTGAGAAGTATGGTGTAAAGGTACAAGCTGTAGAGCAACCAATAGATATGAGTATTCCAGAAAATAAAGCCATGTTGGCTATTTTTCTTGCTATACCAGAAATTGATAATGATAGGAGGTCTATTAAAATAAAAGGTGGTATAAGAGGCTCATTAAAAGCTGGTAGATGGTGTAGGATTGCACCAATAGGGTATAAAAATGTAAGAGACCAAAATAATAAGCCTGTAATAGTTCCGTCATCTATTGCACATCATATTAAGTATATTTTTGAGCAGATAGCTATAGGTAAATTGCAAAGTGAATTAAGGGAAGAAGTTTATAGAAAAGGAATTAAGATAAGCAGAAGTAACTTTTCAAAATTATTGCGCAATCCAATATATATGGGTAAAATAATTGTACCCAAAAGCGAAGAGGAACCAATGATGATAATTGATGGAATTCACGATGCAATTATATCTGAAAATCTATATTTTGAAGTACAACAAATATTGTCAAACAACAACAAAATTAGAAAACTACCAGTGTATAAATCATTGAGAGAAGAATTACCTTTAAGAGGTATGCTTTCGTGCTCTCAATGTGGTGAAAAATTAACTGGAAGTCGGTCAAAAAGTGCTACGGGAAATCATTATTTCTATTATCATTGTAATTACTGCGCCAAAGAACGATATCCGATGGATTTGGTTAATCAAACATTTGAAAGTATTCTCGATGATTTTACTTTCACTAATGAAGCAAAAGAAATTTATCAGTTGATGGTGAAAGACTTATTATCAGTGGATGCTAAAGATTCCAAATTAAAACACGAACAGTTGGTAAAAAGTTTAAATGACACCAATTCACGTATTGAAAAATTACAGGATTTATACGTTGACAGTAAAATAGATTGCAAGCAATATAGTGATACAATGACTAGATACAATGCCCAAAAGTTCAGTCTGATAGATGAAATAGATGGTACAAAAAAGATCGATGGAGATTATTTGAATTGGTTAAAAAATGGAGTGGATGCCTTATCAAATCTAAAAGGACACTATGCTAACTCGGCGATTAGAGATAAACAACAACTAATTAGTTCGATATTCCCTGAAAAATTTGAATTTGACGGAAAAAAATGTCGAACTACTAGAATCAATGATGTTTTAAGGTATATCTTATTGATTGATAATGATTTAGAAAATAAAAAAAGTGGACAAATATCGAAAAAAATCGAGTTGTCCACTTTAGTGGAGTCGCCGAGAATCGAACTCGGGTCCAAACAAGCAACTAAAAAACTTTCTACACGCTTATTTCCTGTTTGGGTTTTCGACGTTGGGCTAGGACAGAAACAACCACCAAACGCTTATCTTCTGAGTTTCAAAATGGCATCGAAGCACTGCCAAATCTAGGTTTATTTTTACGATTCCTCTTAACCAACCGCCACAAACCAAGGCTTTTGAGAGAAATCTCACTTTCCTACCTTGTAGGACGTGGCTAATCTTACTTTAATTCAGATTATGCAGCAAGAGCGTAGTTTCCTTCGCCGTGTAAGTGTTTTGAAACCTTTTATTAACGAGAATTGTCCCAGTTCTCGACGTGCTTACTTTTCAATTCGACTTGCTGTCAAAACCAGTCGACCCCATTTTTGATTATTGAATTTGAAAAAGCCATTGCAAAAATCAGACCGCAAATATAGTACATTAATTGGCAAGAATAAAAGGAACTTTGTTATTCGTCGTCCTCTAGTTTAAAAGGATAATCTCCAAAAAGAGCCGCTAGTTTTTTGGTTTGGTACGTCTTTTTGGTAAACTTATTGGATAAAACAATAATGGTGACTTTTTCTTTTCTTAAATTAATAAACGAGGAAGTATTGCCATGCCACCAACCATTATGAAAATAAAAAGGTTCTCCCTTTTCCCATTCTATCATTCGAATGCCTAAACCATAATTTTTTGTGCCTTTGCTTTCATAACTGTAACCTTGATATACTTTCTTTAACAAATCAGAGTTCAAGAAAAATGGAGCATAACGCGCTTTATCAAACTTTAAGATGTCTCTAGGTGTAGAATAAATATTTTTATCACCATAAATTCCATCAAGATAATCCACACCAATTTCCATGTTATTTCCTTTATAAGATGGAGAAACATTTCCTCTATCTTTATCATTATCATAAACAAATGTATTGGTCATTCCCAATGGTGAAAATATCATTTGTTTCATAGCTTCTGGATATTTTAACCTTGTGATTTTTTCAATAATTAATGCTAGTATTGCATAATTGGTATTGCAATAACTAAAATGAGTATCGGTTTTGGTTTCTAGTGGGATTTTATTTTCCACCATAATTGTAACGATATCTTCATTGGTTAAGGTTTCTTTGGTATTCCATACTCCTTTTTCATAGGTGAAATAAGCATAATTTTTCATACCGCTTCTATGATTTAGCAAGGTTTGTATGGTTACATCAGGATAAGGAAAATTTTTAAGAATTGAAGTTATTTTTTGATCAAGCTTTAGTTTTTGGGTGTCAATTAAAAGTAAAATAGCTGTCGATGTCAAAACTTTACTCACAGATGCAATATGAAGCGGAGTATCTTTGGTGATGTTCTCATCGGTTCCTTTATTAGCAAAACCCAAATAATTTTCATAAATAATTTGTCCATTTTTGGCAACTAAAAAACTTACATTGTCATTTTTTGTTGACCATGTATTGTCAAAAAAACGTGTAACTGCATTTTTCTTAGTAGTGATGTAAGAGCTTGTAAGTGCTGGCATTTCTTCGGTTAAGGGTTGCATTACTGGAATTCCTTCTTTATTTACTTTTACAACACCATCATCTGTTTTTTCTTGTTTGGAACAGGTTGAAAATAATAATATTGGAAGTGCAAAAAGGAATATATATTTCAAAAATTTCATTTTTATAGTATTAGATTAACAAATATAACCAATCAAAAAAACCATAAACTAACTTTTTTAGAAAGCTATCAACAGGTTTTCCACATTTTTGAATGTAATATTTGCAATAAACTACTTTGAAAATGAAGCTAAAATTTAACGTTTTATTTTCTCTAAAAAAGTTTTGAAAACGTTTTCGTTACAACTACTTTTGGTGCGCTTAAAAATGCACTATGAAATTCGGAATTATAAAAGAAAGAAAAATACCAGTTGATAGAAGAGTAGTCTTTACTCCTGAAGAATTAGCCCGTTTACAAAAGGAACATCCCGATACCATTATAAAAGTTGAAAGCTCGGATATTCGAGTATTTACAGATGAACAATATACTAATTTAGGAATCGAAGTTACAGATGATATTTCTGATTGTGATGTCTTATTTGGCGTAAAAGAAGTTCCAATCGATGCTTTAATTCCCAATAAAAAATACTTCTTTTTTTCACATACAATCAAAAAGCAAGTCTACAACAGGAAATTATTGCAAGCAATTTTAGAAAAAAAGATTGATTTATACGATCATGAAACTATTGTTGACGACAAAAACAGACGATTAATCGGATTTGGACGATATGCTGGAATTGTTGGAGCCTATAATGGGTTTAGAGCTTTTGGGTTAAAGTTTGAATTGTTTTCAATTCCTAAGGCAGAAACACTTTCGGGTAAAGACTCTTTAATCGAAAAATTACGAAGACAAACATTACCACCGATTAAAATCGTGCTAACTGGCCATGGAAAAGTCGGAATGGGAGCCAAAGAAATTTTAGATGGAATGAAAATTAAAGAAGTTTCGATTGAAAATTTTTTAACAAAAATATATTCAGAACCTGTTTATACACAATTGGATACTTTGGATTATAACCAGCGTAGGGATCGAAAATCAGTAGGAATTCAAGATTTTTATAACAATCCAACGGAATATATTTCCAATTTTGAACGCTTTACCAAAGTCTCAGATATTTTTATGGCCGGACATTTTTATGGAAATGATGCACCTGTAATTTTAACTCGCGAAATGTTGCAAGCAACCGATTGTAAGATTAAAGTTGTGGCTGATATTTCTTGTGATGTTGATGGACCCATCGCATGTACCACTAAAGCTTCGACTATTGCAGATCCATTTTTCGGCTATTTACCAAGTGAAAATAAAGAAGTTCCCTATTCACATCCAGCTGCAATTGTTGTGATGTCTGTTGATAATTTACCCTGTGAATTACCAAAAGATGCCAGCGAAGGTTTTGGAGAAATGTTTATGCAATATGTAATTCCAGCTTTTTTCAATAATGATAAAGATGGAATTTTACAAAGAGCTAAAATGACTGAAAACGGCAAACTCACGGAAAGATTTGCCTATTTACAAGAATACGTAGAAGGAAAATAATAGTTTAAAAATGCTTCTTTTTAGAAGCATTTTTTATTTAAAATAAATTCTAATACCTAAAAAAATGTATCTATATTTGAAAAATTAACTTCTTGCATATGAAAAATATTTTTGCATTTTTTTTGTTTTTTACTGTTAATATTGGAATGACACAAATAGTCCAATCTCCATCAAAAAATTTAGTTTTAAATTTTGAATTGGATAGCAATCGAAAACCAACTTATACAGTAACCTATAAAAACAAGCTGGTAATTCGTTCAAGCAATTTAGGATTTAAACTAAAAGACGGTATCGATTTAACTTCAAATTTTAGTATTGATAGTATAGGGAACAAATCTGTTAACGAAACCTGGCAGCCGGCTTTGGGTGAACAGTCCAATATAAAAAACAATTATAACGAGATGATTATTGCACTTTCTCAAAAAGTATCGGGAAGAAAGCTAAATATCATTTTTCGAGTTTTTGAGGAAGGTGTTGCAATTAGATATGATTTCCCTTTACAGAAAGATTTAAACTACTTTGTTATTTCAGATGAAGTAACAGCGTTTAACCTAACAGATAATCACAAAGTTTTTTGGTTGCCGGGTGATTTTGATAGCAACGAATATATTTATCAAGAATCCTTATTCTCTGAAATTGACACCAAGAAAGTTGACTTAAATAATGGTATTGGAATGAAATCTATTGCTGGACAATTTATTGTTCAAACTCCTTTGATGATGAAATCTAAAGACAATATTTACCTCAATATTTTTGAAGCTGCTGTTGTTGATTATCCTGTAATGCATTTGGATGTGGATGTGACAAACTACAAGTTGACATCGCATTTAGTTCCCAATGCAATTGGAGATAAAGCCAATTTAAGAACACCTTGTGTCTCGCCATGGAGAACCATTATGGTAAGCGATGATGCTCGAGATATTGTAAGTTCGAAAATGATTCTTAACTTAAACGAACCTTCAAAAATTGACGATACTTCTTGGATTAAGCCGATGAAATATGTTGGTATTTGGTGGGAAATGCATGTTGGAAAAGCCACTTGGGATTATGCAGGTTCGCAAAACGCTCAAAACAAACCTGAAGATGTATTAAAGCCAACCGGAAAACATGGAGCGACAACTACCAATACCAAACGATACATTGACTTTGCAGCAAACAATGGTTTCGATGGCGTTTTGGTTGAAGGCTGGAACGTGGGTTGGGAAGAATGGTTTGGAAATAGAAAAGAAGAAGTCTTCGACTTTGTCACACCTTATCCCGATTTTAATTTAAAAGAAGTGAACGATTATGCAAAATCTAAAGGTGTAAAAATGATTATGCATCATGAAACTTCTGCTTCTGTTTCTAATTATGAAAGACATTTGGATCGTGCTTTTAATTTGATGAAAGACTTTGGCTATCAAGCTGTAAAAACAGGATATGTAGGATGGATTATTCCTAGAGGCGAATTTCATGATGGTCAATCGATGATTAATCATTATAATTATATAGCCAAACGTGCTGCTGATTATAAAATCATGGTCAATTCTCACGAGAGTTCTCGTCCAACAGGATATCAAAGAACCTATCCTAATTATATTTGTGCAGAAGCAGCTCGAGGCAATGAATTCAATGCTTGGAGTGTAGGAAATCCACCAATGCATGAAACTATTTTGCCTTTTACAAGACTTCTTGGTGGACCAATGGATTACACTCCAGGAATTTTTGAAATTAAAATGAATGCTTATGATGCTAAAAAAGTGGAACAAGTTCATACTACTTTAGCAAAACAATTAGCCTTATATGTTACGATGTATTCTCCTTTACAAATGGCAGCCGATTTGCCTGAGAATTACGAAAAATATGCTGATGCTTTTCAATTTATTAAAGAGGTTGGAATGGATTGGCAAGAGTCAAAATACCTAGAGGCAGAACCTGGAGACTATTTAACTGTTGCTAGAAAAGAAAAAGGTTCAGAAAAATGGTTTCTTGGAGCAATTACAGATGAAAATGCGCGTCAAACCGAAATTAATTTGGATTTTCTTTCACCTAACAAAAAATACCAAGCCGTTGTTTATCAAGATGGTGTAAAAGCGGATTGGAAAAATAATCCAAAAAGCTATATAATAAAAACAATGCAAGTTACTTCCAAGTCAAAAATTAAATTAAATTTAGCTCCTGGAGGAGGAACTGCTGTAAGTTTCAAACCAATTAACTAACCAAACTAATTATAATTATGAATTCAACTCAGACTAAAACCAATTATCCCGCATTGTATACACTGATTACGGTGTTTTTCTTTTGGGGATTTATTGCTGCAGGTAACAGTATTTTTATACCGTTTTGTAAAAGCTATTTTTCATTAGACCAGTTTCAATCACAATTGGTTGATTTTGCTTTTTATACTGCTTATTATATTGGAGCCTTATTATTGTTTGCTTTGGGAGACATGAGCGGAAAGGATATCGTTGGAAAATGGGGATATAAGAAAAGCATCGTTTATGGATTATTGTTTTCTGCTCTTGGTGCAGGAGCGATGATAATTGCTGTGGAAGCCAATGTATATGCGGGAATGTTACTAGGATTGTTTATTGTTGCACTTGGATTTTCATTGCAACAAACCGCTGCCAATCCATTTGCAATTTTATTAGGAGATCCAAAAACAGGAGCGAGTAGGGTAAATTTAGGTGGAGGAATTAATTCTTTTGGAACTACTATTGGACCTATTGTTGTAGCATTAGCTTTATTTGGAACAGCTGCTTCAGTTTCGGACGAACAAATTAAAGCCTTAGAATTAAATAAAGTTGTCATTTTATACATTGGTGTTGGATTGTTATTTATTGCAGCTGCAGCCTTGTTTTATTTTTCTAAAAAAGTGCCAAGTGGAATTGCTGATGAACCCATGGAAAAAGCCAATAAAGCTTTACGAACATTAGTACTAATGACCGTATTGTTGGCAGCTTGTTTTGTGCCAATTTTTAAATCCTACCAAACCGATGTAACCGCCATAAGTAGTCAAGCATTAGCCGATTTGCAATCGTATAGAATGCGATTCTTAGTTTTAGCATTATTGGTTGTCGTTGGCGGAATTTTTTATTCGTATTTATCAGCACAAAAAAAATCAGAAGGTTGGGGCGCGATGCAATATCCACAATTGGTTTTAGGAATGTTAGCTATTTTCACCTATGTTGGAGTAGAAGTAGCCATTGGAAGTAACTTAGGAGAATTATTAAAACTTCCAGAGTTTGGAAACATGCAATCGTCTGATATTGGTCCTTATGTATCAATGTATTGGGGAAGTTTAATGATTGGTCGTTGGGCTGGAGCCATTAGTGTTTTTAATTTAAAAGGAACTAATAAAACAATAGCTCTAATTATCATTCCGTTGATTGCTTTTGGAGTTATTTTAGGTGTAAATATTCTTTCTGGAAAAGATATGAGACCATTGTACTATTATGTTTTGTGTATTTTTGTTCAAATTGGTGCTTTCTTTTTAAGTAAAGACAAACCAGCAAGAACCTTGATGATATTTGGTAGTTTTGGAATAATTGCAATGCTTATAGGTTTAGCATCAAGTGGAACTGTTGCTATCTACGCCTTTTTGGCTGGTGGTTTGGCGTGTAGTATCATGTGGCCGGCAATTTTTAGTTTATCAATAATTGGTTTAGGGAAATATACATCACAAGGTTCAGCCTTTTTAATTATGATGATTTTAGGTGGAGGAATTATACCTCCAATTCAAGGAAAACTATCCGATATTATTGGTATTCATCAGTCGTATATTATTACAGTTGTTTGTTTTGGATATTTAACGTTGTTTGCATTTTTAGTAAAAGGAATCTTAAAAAAGCAAAATATCGATGTGGATGCTATTGAAATAGAAGGAAGTCACTAAACTTTAAAGAACTATTATAAAAACCCTTTCAGCGTTATGATTCTGAAAGGGTTTTTGTTTTAAAAGCTATTTACATTATTTAAATTTCATCAACCAACTGTTTTTTCACTTATTTTTGATAAAAAAAACATGTACAAATTTCTCCTAATTTCGTTACTTTCTTCATGCGTGTTTTTGGGACAACCTCAAGATGAGAAAATGCTAAAAGCAATCTACAATTCCGCTTTAACCAATTCCAAATGCTATTCGTGGTTGGATGATTTGTCCAACGATATTGGTTCGCGTTTGTCCGGTTCAACTGGAGCTGCAAAAGCCGTTTTGTATACCAAAGCACAATTAGAAACTTTAGGACTAGATCGAGTATATCTGCAAGAAGTAATGGTACCACACTGGGTTCGAGGTGAGAAAGAAGTGGCTTATATTACCGTGAATAATAAAAAAACTACAGTTCCAGTTTGTGCCCTTGGAGGTTCGATTGCAACACCAAAAAAAGGGATAACTGCCGAAGTAATCGAGGTGCATAGTATTGAAGAATTAAAAGATTTAGGTGCTGAAAAAATAAAAGGAAAAATAGTTTTCTACAATCGTCCGATGGATAATGCTCATATTGAAAGTATGCATGCATATGGTGGTGCAGTTGATCAAAGATATGGTGGGGCGGCAGCTGCTGCTAAATTTGGTGCTGTTGCAACCATAGTTAGATCTATGAATTTGCGTTTGGACGATTTTCCACATACGGGTGCACAAAGTTATGGCGATATTCCAAAATCGCAATATATTCCAACAGCAGCAATTAGTACGAATGCTGCGGAGCTATTAAGTAAAATGTTAAAAGAGAATGCTACTTTAAAATTTTACTTGAAACAATCTTGTGAAACTTTAGAAGACGTATTGTCCTATAATGTGATAGGTGAAATAAAAGGTAGTGAAACTCCAGAAAAGATAATGGTTGTTGGTGGTCATCTTGATTCTTGGGATTTAGCTGATGGTTCTCATGATGATGGTGCTGGAGTTGTGCAAAGTATGGAGGTTTTAAATATCTTCAAAAGATTAAATTATAAACCTAAAAATACTATTCGAGCAGTGCTTTATATGAATGAAGAGAATGGTGGAAAAGGAGGAAAGAAGTATGAAGAAGTTTCAAAACAAAATAGTGAAAACCACATTTTTGCCCTCGAAAGTGATTCAGGAGGATTTGCCCCAAGAGGTTTTACTTTTGATACTGACGAAGTAAATTTAGCTAAAGCACAAAGTTGGAAACCACTATTTGAACCCTATTTAATTCATAGTTTTACTAAAGGACATAGTGGCTCTGATATTGACCCTTTAACATCAACTAAGATTGTAAAAGCAGGTTTGCATCCCGATTCGCAACGCTACTTTGATTATCATCACGCCGCCAATGACAAATTTGATGCAGTAAACAAACGTGAATTAGAACTTGGTGCTGCAACTATGGCATCATTGATTTTTTTGTTTGATCAATACGGAATAGAGTAGTAGTGAAACCCACAGATTTATAATAAGAAACCATTTTGCTATTTAAATGCAAGTAATAAACATCAATTTGTAGATGTTGGTTTTGCAAAAGGTTTTTATTTAATGAATAATTTGGAGTTTTTGATTGCCGATAACGTAAGAAATACTGTCAAATCATTGCGGTATACTTCGTTAGAAAAAATGGATCATGAAGTTTTAATTTCGGTAATCAAAGAAGCTTCAAGTTTATATTAATTAATAAAAATAAAAAAAGCATGAAATATAATTTCATGCTTTTTTTATTTTTAATAAAAGGAAATTTATTATTTCACTTCTCTATTGATATAAATCCAACCTGTATTAGTTGAAGAACCACTAATATATTCAATAACATAATAGTAAGTACCGTCTGGTAATTCCTCTCCATTATCGGATTGTCCATACCATTGATTCGTATATAAACCTTTGCTATAAACTTTCATACCATATCTATTATAAATTCCAAGGTTTTTTACTCCTAATGATTCTAAGTCAAAAAAGTCATTGTCGCCATCGTTATTAGGAGAAATTCCTTTTTGAATTAGGCAAGTAACACTATCGAAATCTTTAAATTCTTTTATAAAACAACCATCGGCTGTTGTTACAGTTACATAGAATCTAATTGGTAAGTCTTCAACAACTGAAGTAGAAGCTACATATTCAGTTACATTGAATGTACTTGAATTAGTCCCTACCGATTGATTATTACTATTTTCCCAATTGAAATCTGAAGTAGCAATATCAAAAGATCCATTTACTGGAAATACTTCAAGGGTAAAATCATTACCAACACAATTACCTGCTATATCAAAATCAAAGCCTGATTGAACATTTACTGATAAATTTCCTGACGACGCACATTGATTCGCATCTGGCGTAAATACATAGGTTCCAGAATTGATATTGTCTATAATAGCGGGTATCCATGTTCCTGTAAATCCTTCAATTGAAGTAATAGGTAAGCTAGGAGCAGTTTGCCCATTACATAAATCTCCAATAGGATTAAAAGTAGCAGTAACAGGTTGATTTACAGTTAACGTAATTGTACCTCCTGAAGCACATTGCCCAGCTGTTGGGGTAAATGTGTATGTCAATGTTTCTGTATTGCTTACTGCTGGATTCCAAGTTCCTGTATACCCTTCGATAGAAGTTGCTGGTAAAGTAGGCGCAGGATCTCCAGAACAAATAGCTGGTAGTGTACCAAAAGTAGATGGTATAGGTTGATTTACTACAATAGTTAATGTTGTGGTAGTAGCACATAAACCTGTATTTGGTGTAAATGTATAGGTTAGAGTTTGTGTATTATCTATAGCAGGAGACCATGTTCCATTAATACCTTCAATAGAAGTAGTTGGTAATGGACTTAATGCATCTCCATTACAAATAGGTCCAACGGTATTAAATGTTGGAGTAATATTTGGATTTACAACTACTGTAATTGTTGCAGTTAAACAGCATTGTCCATAATCAGGAGTAAAAGTATAAATTGTAGTTCCTAAAATTGAGTAATCAAGGGTTGAAGGATTCCATGTTCCTGTATAGCCTTCATTTGAAGTTGTTGGAATCAATACTTGAGCAGAAAACCCTTGACAAGCAGAAATGTTACTTGCAACACCAAATGTTGGAACTACTTGCGGTTGATTGACAGTTATAGTTAATGAAGTATCTGTTGCACATTGGTTTGGATCTGCTGTAAATTGATACGTTACAGTTTGTGTATTGTCAATTGTTGGAGGATTCCATGTTCCAGTTATCCCATTTACAGATGTTAATGGTAATGCAGGAACTGTTTGACCTAAACAAAATGGTCCAATAGGATCAAATGCAGGAGATAGTATTGGATTTTCTAATACAAGAACATCTGTTGAATTTATAGTACAACTATTTACAGTAAAACTAAAATTAGCATATGTTCCAGCCAATAAAGAATCAATTACATAATTTCCGGTTGCTCCACCTGATACAATAGTAATTGGGCCAACTGGAATAGTATTATAGGTGTAACTAAGACTGTAAGAAGTATTTGGAGTTAAACCAGCAATTGAAATTGATCCATCAGCGGTATTACAAACTGTTGGGTTTGATATTGTATATGTCGGATTCTCTTGAATAGAATAAGTTGCAATAAAATTATTACCACCATTATTAATGAATACAGTATCATCACATTGAGAAGTAGAATTTACATCACCTGTAAGATCATAAAACACTTCAATAACATAATTACCTGCAGGATATGCTGTTAAATTTAATGGTGATTCAGCATCAGTTAAAACTTTTTTCCATTTTTGATCACCAACATTACATGGTCCACCAGAAGGGAAAGTTCCAGCAGTACAATTTTCAAAAAATGGTAAATCCAATACAGTAAATGGACCAGGTACACTTGCTTGTGGGTAAACTCTATAATTTAATCGAGCACTACAAACGTTTGCGGTGTTGGTTTTAAATGTTTTTACTTCAGCACCTCTTAAGATAAATGTATTCGAATTTTGTAGATAGGTACCCATATAAGTACTTGGAAATATATTTCCAATAGGCCCAATTATAGACGTCCCAGAACCAATGGTATTGAAGAAATTACTCTGTGCACAATTGGTTAACCATACAGCACTTGCAAAACTATTAAATGAACAATCTTGTAAAATAGTTACAAGTATTGTCGTTTGGTCGGCACATTGGTTAGCATTTGGTGTAAAAGTATACGTTAACGATTGTGTATTATCAACAACTGCTGGAAACCATGTTCCACTTATTCCATTCAAAGATACAAGAGGTAAAGTTGGAGATGGAGCACCATTACAAATAGGAGCAGGAGCTATAAATATTGGAACTGCCAAACTATTTACATCAATAGTAATCGTTAATGGTGAAGCACATATTCCATTAGTAGGTGTAAATGTATAATTACCAGTAAGTGTATTACTAACAACAGACGGATCCCATGTTCCATTAATTCCATTGTCAGAGACTGAAGGTAATATTGGAGCTGTTTCGTTTAAACAAATAACAGTTGGTAAGGTAAATGCTGGAACTGTTGGTGTTATTAATGAAAGTGTAGTTTGCCCGGTTGCAATACATCCAGATTGATTTACAGTAACTGTATACGTTCCAGCTTGACTTACACTAATTTGATTTGTTGTGCCTGGAAAAGGATTGTTATTGTAAGTCCAGGAATAAGTAACATTGGCATCAATATAATTTATTGGTGTAACAGTAATTGTTCCATTACTTCCATTACAAATTGAAAAATCTGGTGAAATTGTAAATGTTGGTGTTAAATCTTGAACTATTAAATTAAATTGTGAAACACCATAACAGCCTGCAACATTTGTTACTCTAGCATAAATTGTCTGTAAAAATGGAATTACATTAGTATATAAGTTTGGTAATGGATTTACACCATTATTGGCATCATTTAAAGTCAAATGATAAGTTACTGTATATTGTGCAGCAGGATAGGATCCTAATACAGATGCATTATTTTGGTTCAATGTGAATTGTCCAAAAGCAGTGTTGTTGCATACTGTTAAGTTATTCGGAGTGTCTAGAACTATTTGATCATAGTATTCAATGATAATTGTATCTGTTGCTGAACAAGAAGTACCTATTAATGTTGCAATTAAAGTATACGTACCAGTTTGATTAATAAATAAGGTTGGACTATTTTCCCCAGCAATAACACCATTTTGATTTGACCAAACGAAAGAATATAAATTTGGATCTAAATTACTAACTAATTGATTAGTTGTACCAAAACATAATGCATTACCACCTGATATTAAGAAGTCAATACCTAGTTCTAATCCAAAGTTGAAACTTCCTCCTTCAAGAAACACAGCTGAATCTAATACATTATCTGATCTATCAGCAACAACTAATTTTATATGATATTGTTGTCCAGGGATTACTGTAGAAGAAGCGGTCATTGGAACTGTATTTCCATTAAAATTAATAGGATCTGCTAAAGGACTTAAACTTCCAGGAAAAGCACCCGGACCATAGTAATCTGCAAAATATTCAGGATTTACGGATAGACAGCCATTATTAAAAGCATTATCTCGAATTGTTACTACAGATATTGGAGTAGTTGTACTTGGAACAACTGCTAAATTTGTTGTTACACCTGTAGCTATGTTAGTTAACAAAAAGGCAAATGCATCAGAAAAAGTACATTGAAATGTTCCGTATTCTTCAGAGGCAAAAATAAAGTCAAAACTAATTGTATCTACTAAAGGCACAAAATCAAATTCTAATCTTGAAGCATTTCTAGAATTCATTGCATTTCCAGTAGCGGCTAAAATAATCGCCTCCAAATCGGTATCTCCTGTCCATGCTTGATTTCCATCACTAGAAACAGTTGTGTTTGGACCTTGTGCATTTACAATGCTTCCTGAAGTTAATACTACACCATCATTAAATGGAAAACTAGAGCCATTTCTATTGAAATATCCAATACCATTTACCGAACCAAAATTTGTTCCAGTTGAAGTGGTTATATTACTTACAGTTGCACATGAAGAATTGAATAATACATCTTCAACAAGTTGTTGCGTAGTATAGACATTATCATTTGTATATATTGGAGGTGGAATAGTCCCTATACACAATAAAAAAGTAATATTTTGATTGGTAGCGGTAGTATCAAGAAATGCTCTTATATAATAGGTTTGACCGATAGTTAAACCGTTTGAAATACCTGTTGTATTATTAACACAACTTACTTGAGTTAATGCACTACAATTTCCAGAATATATTGCATAATTTAAATTAAAAGCATTTCCAACAATATTTGTTAAATCGATTGAATGATTTGCTGCTGTTGCCACAAATTGGAACCAAACATCAACTGCATTTCCACCTGCACAGGTATTTACTTGAGAGGAAGCTGTAGCACCAATTAAAGAACCATTTGTAATTACAGCGCAAGATTGATCTGGATTGGTTAAGGCAATTGTAGCATTACTACATTCATCATTTGGAATTAGAGTACAAAATGTTGAAGGACCAGCCCAAAAACTAGAATCTGTAGGAGAACAAACAGCTCTTACATAATAATCATAACATGTAGAAGATGTTAATCCTGTTGCAATGAATGGATTTGTTGATGTAGCTATCCAACCTGTTGCTGTTGCTGTTGGTGCTGGTGAACCAGCTGGTAAAATTAAAACTTCCCAGTTTGTCGCTGTACTACCATCAGGATTTTGAGGTTGTGTCCAAGATAATTGAGCAGAAGTTAAAGCAATACTAGAACTTATTGCTGCAACTGGTTTTCTGCAAGTAGGTGGAGGACCACAAGTAACATTTGCAATCCAACCAGGATTGTTTACGGATCCATCACTTCTAAATCTAAAAGTTAAACAACCATCAATACTTGAAGATGTAAAAGGACCTGGAATAGCAGTTCCCCAATAGGATCCAGCTAATCCGCCAGGTACATTTCCAGCAGGGTTTGTACTTGCAATTTGTGGTGAAGCAATTGAATTTCCATCAAAAACATACAATCCATCCCAAGTTGCTTCTGTATTGAAAGATGTAAATGTTACGGTAACTAAATCTGTTGGAACAACTGGACATATTGTAATTGTAGAATCAGAATTGTTTGCGTAATTTGCTGTTGGTCCCGCTGCATCCACAAAGTTACCACCACAAACAGGTGGTGCAACTTGTGTAGTTACTGATGCTGATGCAGACCATAAACTTACTCCATTTGTTGTTGAACTACAATCACCTCTTACGTATAAAGTATAACAAGTAGCTGAGTTCAAGCCTGTAAATACATGAGGGTTAGATGTTGTAGCTGTCCAACCAGTAGTTGTAGCTGTTGGTGGTGGTGAAGCGCAGGGTAATGCAATGACTTGCCATGATGTTGCTACACCAACATTAGTCCAACCTAATGTAACTGAATTAGAGGTTAACGCTGAAGTAACTAAGGTAATTGGTTGTTGACATGTTGGTGGTGGCGCACAAGTTACATTGGCAATCCAACCCGGATTTTGAACTGATCCGTCGCTTCTAAATACAAATGTTAAACAACCATCAGGAGCCGAAGATGTAAATGGACCAGGAATTACTGTTCCCCAATACGATCCTGCTAATCCTCCTGGCACATTTCCTGCTGGATTGGCACTTGCAATTATATTTGCAGGAATAACTGCATTCCCATTATATACATACAATCCATCCCATGTAGCTTCTGTATTAAATGCTGTAAATGTTACGGTAACTTGTTCTCCAGGTATTATTGGACAAATAGTTACCGTTGAATTTGAATTGGCAGCATAATTTGTTGTTGGCCCAGCAGCATCAACAAAGTTTCCACCACAAATTGGAGGCGCTGTTGTTGTCGTAACAGTTCTAGGTCCTGACCATATACTTGTGCCTCCTCCTGTTGAACTACAATCGCTAACAACATATAAATCATAACATGTATTTGGTGTTAATCCTGTAAACGGATATGGATTTGTTGTTGTAGTGATTCCAGTTGTAGAAGCCGTTGGAGCTGGCGAACCACAAGGTAGTGCCAAAACCTGCCACGATGTTGCTGTTCCTGGACTTGTCCAACCTAGGTTAACCGATGACGACAATAAAGCCGTTGTCGTTAAACCGATTGGTTGAGCACATGCTGGTGGTGGCCCACAAGTAATATTTGCTGCCCATCCCGTTGAAGTTGTTGTAGCATTTGAAGTAAATACAAAAGTCAAACAACCATTTGCATTACTTGAAATTATTGCTGGAGGTAAGGTTGTCCCTGAATACGTTCCTATAAGTGTTCCGGTAATATCATTTCCATTATATACATTCAAAACATCTAATCCCGCTTGAGTATTAAATGCTGTAAAAGTAACTGTTACGACATCTCCTGGAGTTACAGGACATATTGTAGTAGTAATATTTTCGTTGTTACCATAGTTTGCAGTTGTAGATCCCGAGTCAACAAAATTCCCACCACAAACCGGTGGCGCTATTTGTGTCGTTACGCTTTTTGGTCCTGACCATAAACTCACTCCATTTGCAGTTGAGCTACAATCTCCTCTTACATATAAATCATAACAGGTATTTGGTGTTAATGTTGTAAATGGATATGGATTAGAAGTTGTTGCAGTCCATCCTACAGTTCCAGCATTTGGAGCTGGTGAGCCACAAGGTAAAGCCAAAACTTGCCATGATGTTGCATTTCCAATATTGGTCCAACCAAAATTAACTGAAGTCGAAAGTAAAGCTGTAGTGGTTAATGCTACTGGTTGTTGACATGCTGGCGGTGGCGCACAAGTTACATTGGCAGCCCAGCCCGCAGCAACAGTAGTTGCATTGGATACAAAAACAAATGTCAAACAACCACTTGTTGCACTTGAACTAAATGTTGGTGGAATAGTTGTTCCTGAAAAAGC
>CALQAH020000008.1 GCA_943328505.2 Rhizobium sp. Q54
CAACTAAAAATGGAAATTAAAGAATATATAAACTATTACAATAACGACAGAAGCAAGTCCAATTTAAACAAAATGAGCCCGATACAATATCGAGCTCATTATTATCAAAATTAATTATAAATTTGTCCAAACTTTTGGGTTCAGTCTAACTGAGGGATTTTTTATGCGTTTGCTTTAGTGTCTTTTGTTATTGTAACCTCCACACAACGTTTTCCATAACAGCTCATGCGTTTAGGTCCACATGAAACCAAAAACACAGAAACGAATAAAATTAAAAGTAACTTTTTCATAATTATTTTTTTGAGGCAATTTGCATGTTCTTTAACTGTTCCAAATAGTCGCGTTGGTTGGAAAGGCGAGGTATTTTATGTTGTCCACCCAATTTGTCTTGTTCTTTTAACCAATCGTAAAACAAGTTAGGTCGTGCCACATTAACAACTAACAAATTTAAAGTCATATTATTATAGCGTTTGGCTTCATAATCAGAGTTTAATGATTGAAGCGTTTCGTCCAATGTTTTGGTAAAAAATGCCATGTCATTAGGTTGTTTTTTAAATTCTATCATCCATTCATGTGCTCCTTTTTCTTTTACTTTCATAAATATCGGCGCCACCGTATAATCAATCACTTCCGATTGCGTAAGCTGACAGGTTTTTGCAATTGCCATATCGGTATTTTCGACCATCAATTCTTCGCCAAACACATTGATATGATGTTTCGTTCTTCCCGAAACTCGAATGCGATAAGGATTTAAAGAAGTAAAACGTACGGTATCGCCAATTAAGTAACGCCAAAGTCCGGCATTTGTAGTAATGACAACGGCGTAATTTTTAAACAATTCCACTTCCGATAAACGAATTACTTTTTGATGTTCCGTACCAAAAGTATCCATAGCAATAAATTCATAGAAAATTCCGTAATCTAACATCAATAATAAATCATTGGAATAATTCAGATCCTGAATCGCAAAAAATCCTTCGGAAGCATTGTAAATTTCGTAGTATTTAAAATTGGAAGAAGGCAAAATCTTTTGGTATTGTTCCCGATACGGTTCAAAATTTACACCGCCATGAAAATAAACTTCCAGATTGGGCCAGAGTTCTAACAAATTTTCTTTTCCAGTTTCGGTCAAAACTTTATTGAGCAACACCAACATCCATGAAGGAACTCCAGCAAAACTGGTTACGTTTTCATTTTTGGTTTCATTGATAATTGCCAAAAGTTTTTCTTCCCACTCATGCATCAATGAAACTTTATTGCTTGGCGTGCTACTAAATTCAGCCCAAATAGGCATGTTTTCAATTAATATGGCCGATAAATCGCCAAAATAGGTGTTGTTGTCTTCGTAAATTTGCTTACTGCCACCAAGTCGTAAACTTTTTCCCAAAAACATTTCGGAGTTTTCATTGTTGTTCAAATACATACACAACAAATCTTTACTTCCTTTATAATGACAATTCTCTAAAGCTTCATTGCTCACAGGGATAAATTTGCTTTTGGCATTGGTAGTTCCACTAGATTTGGCGAACCATTTTATAGGTGTATTCCAAAAAATATTTTGTTCTCCTTGTCGTGTTTTTTGAATTAATGGCTCTAAATCTTCATATGTTGAAACAGGTAAACGTTCCGAAAAAGTAGCATAAGATTTGATGCTTTCAAAATCAAATTGTTCTCCAACAGCAGTGTTTTCAGATAATCGAATAAGGTTCATTAAGACTTCTTCTTGCACTTCATGCGGATATTTTAAAAACAACTCAATCTGATGAATGCGCTGTTTTAAAAACCAAGAAGCGATAGAGTTGACTATTGGAAAAGGCATTTATTTGAATTACGAATTATGAAATACGAATTACGAATGATAACTTTACCAAAAATAGCAATTTTTGTTGAACTTGTATCTTTAATTCCGAACCAATGACTTACGAAGGCGTTCTCACCAAAATGCAAACCGAGTTTTCAAACCCAATTCAATATTTTTTGGTTTTTGAAAATAGCTTTTTAAGCTTGAACCAACTGTTGGACAAATCACTTGAAATTAATTTTGTGGGTTACCAATGTTTGAATTGTGGGAAAAAGAAAAAAATTTTCCGTCAAGGATATTGTTATGATTGTTTTATGAGCAGCGCCTCGGCAGGTGATTGGATTATGAAACCCGAACTCAGCACCGCACATTTAGATATTGAAGATCGTGATTTGGAGTATGAAAAAAAGGTACAATTGCAACCACATATTGTGTATCTCGCATTATCAAGCGAAGTAAAAGTTGGAGTAACCCGAAAAACCCAAGTGCCAACGCGATGGATTGATCAAGGTGCCGTGCAAGCCATTCCAATAGTAGAAGTACCCAACAGATACCTAGCGGGAATCACTGAAGTGGCACTAAAAAATTTGTATGTCGATAAAACCAATTGGCAAAAAATGCTCAAAAACGAAATTCCCGCAGCCGATTTATTGGAAGAACGCGCCAGTTTAAAATATATAATTCCAAAAGAAGCCCAGGATTATTATGATTTGAACACAAACGATTTGTATGAGTTGCATTTTCCGGTTTTGGAATATCCAAAAAAAGTAATCTCATTAAACCTTGATAAAGTACCTAACTTCATTGGAAAACTTAAAGGCATAAAAGGACAATACCTCATTTTTGAAGATGGAACCGTTTTTAATGTGCGTACTTTTGAAGGATATGTGGTGAGAATAAATGTTTAAATAAATCTTACTTTTTTCTGTTCAAAAACCACCCTTATTTTTCCGCTAAAATATGTTAAAATTTCAAAGAAAGAAATTTCTTAACTTCCTTTGTTTTAGAGGTTTTTAAATATTTTTTTATTTTTAAATTATTGAAAATCAATATTTTAATAAAACAGATAAAAACGAAAATTAGTTCCAATTTGTTAAAAACTAAACCCGATTGTGAATAAGTTTGGCTTTTTATAACCATAAGAATTCACAATCTTTGTAAGGTACACAAAGAGATAAAATCACAAATTAAAACAACAATAATTTAAGTATTATGCCAAAAACAGAACCAATTTTACAAGAAAACAAAAATCGTTTTGTGATTTTCCCCATAAAACACCACGATATTTGGGAATGGTACAAGAAAATGGAAGCCAGTTTTTGGACTGCAGAGGAAATCGATTTGTCTCAAGATTTAAGCGATTGGAACAATAAATTAAATGCAGACGAGAAATATTTTATCAAACATATTTTAGCATTTTTTGCAGCTTCGGATGGGATTGTCAACGAAAACTTAGCGGAGAATTTTGTCAACGAAGTACAATATGCTGAAGCCAAATTTTTCTATGGTTTTCAAATCATGATGGAAAACATTCATAGCGAAACCTATTCGCTTTTGATTGATACTTATGTAAAGGATGAAGCAGAAAAAAGTGAATTGTTCAACGCTTTAGATGTTTTTCCAGCCATTAAGAAAAAAGCGGATTGGGCTTTGAAGTGGATTGAATCCGATTCGTTTGCCGAAAGATTGATTGCTTTTGCAGCCGTTGAAGGTATCTTTTTCTCAGGAGCATTTTGTTCAATCTATTGGTTGAAAAAAAGAGGTTTAATGCCGGGATTAACGTTCTCAAACGAATTAATTTCTCGTGACGAAGGGGTACATTGTGATTTTGCGGTGCATTTGCACAACCATCACTTGATTCATAAAGTCCCTAAAAAGCGTATTAGAGAAATTATTGTAGATGCTTTAAACATCGAAAGAGAATTCATTACCGAATCACTTCCTGTGAGTTTGATTGGAATGAATTCAGGCTTGATGACACAATATTTAGAATTTGTAACGGATAGATTATTGGTAGAATTGCATTGCGAAAGAGAATACAACACTGCAAATCCATTTGATTTTATGGACATGATTTCATTACAAGGGAAAACAAATTTCTTTGAAAAGAAAGTAGCCGAATATCAAAAATCGGGTGTAATGAACACCGATTCCGATGCGCAAAAAATTAGTTTCGACGCAGATTTCTAAAATAAAAAGATGCTGAAATAATTCAGTATACATAGCCCTGATAGTAGTGAAAATCCTTTTTATTTCGTCAGTTCGAGTTCTCTTAAAGGGAGTATCGAGGACAAGAAATAAAAAGATTTAACGGATAGCGGGACAAGCTCCAAATAGCAAACAAACAATTGAATACAAATAACCCCGAAATAGCGAAGGGATTCTCTATTTCACAAAATCAAAAATTATGTACGTAATAAAAAGAGATGGCCACAAAGAGCCAGTGATGTTCGACAAGATCACAGAGAGAATCAAAAAACTTTGTTATGGTTTAAATGATTTAGTAGATGCAGTAAAGGTAGCCATGCGTGTTATCGAAGGGCTTTATGATGGCGTTTCCACTTCTGAATTAGATAATCTTGCGGCTGAAACCGCAGCCTCAATGACCATAGCTCACCCAGATTACGCTCAACTGGCGGCGAGAATTGCAATTTCAAATTTGCATTCCAACACCAAAAAATCCTTCTCGGAAACCATGAATGAAATGTATCATTATGTGAATCCAAGAACCAACCTTGAAGCTCCTCTTCTTTCGGAAGAAGTACATAAAGTAATCATGGAGAATGCAGAATTCTTGAATTCTCACGTGATTTATACCAGAGATTTTAACTACGACTATTTTGGTTTCAAAACCCTAGAACGTTCTTACTTGTTACGAATTAACGGAAAAATAGTAGAACGCCCACAACATATGTTAATGCGTGTTGCCGTTGGAATTCACCTTAACGATTTGGAAGCAGTGATAGAAACCTACGACTTAATGTCGAAAAAATTCTTTACACACGCTACACCAACCTTGTTCAACGCAGGAACACCAAAACCACAAATGTCTTCTTGCTTCCTTTTGGCAATGCAAGATGACAGTATTGATGGTATTTACGATACACTAAAACAAACTGCTAAAATCTCGCAATCGGCAGGAGGAATTGGACTTTCTATTCACAATGTTCGTGCAACAGGCTCCTATATTCGTGGTACGAACGGAACGTCCAACGGAATTGTTCCGATGTTAAGAGTTTTCAATGACACAGCTCGTTATGTAGATCAAGGTGGAGGAAAACGGAAAGGTAGCTTTGCGATTTACATCGAAACGTGGCATGCTGATATTTTTGAATTCCTAGATTTGAAAAAAAATACGGGTAAAGAAGAAATGCGTGCAAGGGATTTATTCTTTGCGATGTGGACCTCGGATTTATTCATGAAACGCGTTCAGGAAGACAGTTATTGGACCCTAATGTGTCCTAACGAATGTCCGGGATTGTACGATGTTTATGGTGATGAATTTGAAGCAAAATATATCGATTATGAAACGCGTGGCAAAGGCAGAAAAACCATCAAAGCACGTGAATTGTGGGAAAAAATATTGGAATCCCAAATTGAGACCGGAACTCCTTACATGTTGTACAAAGATGCAGCCAACAGAAAATCAAATCAGAAAAATTTAGGTACTATTCGTTCTTCGAATTTGTGTACCGAAATTATGGAATATACTTCGAAAGATGAAATTGCAGTGTGTAACTTGGCTTCTATTTCGTTGCCAATGTTCATTAACAATGGCGCTTTCGATCACGATTTGTTGTTTAAAGTAACCAAACGTGTTACAAGAAACTTGAATAAAGTAATCGATAGAAATTATTATCCAGTAAAAGAAGCTGAGAATTCTAACTTGCGTCACCGTCCAGTTGGATTAGGTGTTCAAGGTTTGGCGGATGCTTTCATTTTGTTAAGAATGCCTTTCACCAGCGATGAAGCCAAAAAATTAAACCAAGAAATCTTCGAAACCCTTTATTTTGCTGCAGTTACTGCATCTATGGAAATGGCAAAAGAGGAGGAACCTTATTCTTCTTTTAAAGGTTCGCCAATTTCACAAGGAGAATTCCAACACAACCTTTGGGGATTAAAAGATGAAGAACTTTCCGGAAGATGGGATTGGGGTGCTTTGAGAAAAGAAGTGATGAAACATGGGGTGAGAAATTCTCTTTTAGTAGCGCCAATGCCAACGGCTTCGACATCACAAATTTTGGGGAACAACGAAGCTTTTGAACCGTATACGTCTAATATTTATACCCGTCGTGTTTTGTCGGGAGAATTTATTGTAGTCAACAAACACTTGTTGGAAGACTTGGTAAAACAAGGCTTGTGGAACGAAGATTTGAAACAAGAAATCATGCGTCACAATGGTTCAGTGCAAAACATTGATGCCATTCCGCAGGATTTGAAGGAATTGTACAAAACAGTTTGGGAAATGTCCATGAAAGACATTATCGATATGTCGAGACACAGAGGTTATTTTATTGACCAATCGCAATCGTTGAACTTGTTTATGCAAGATGCCAATTATTCTAAATTAACATCGATGCACTTTTACGCTTGGCAAAGTGGCTTGAAAACGGGAATGTATTATTTGAGAACAAAAGCGGCGGTAGATGCTATCAAATTCACATTGAATAATGATAAAAAAGCAGAACCAATTGAAGTGGAAGAACAAGCAGTAGAGCAATTATTGCAACCTATTGCTGTTTTAGACGAACCTACCGAAATGACCGCTGAAGAATACCGCGCAATGGTTGAGCTAGCAAGAAATGCTGGCCCAGAAGATTGCGAAATGTGTGGATCTTAATTAGAAAAAGAAAAAAGAGTAAAGAAAAGCAGCTGTCGAAAAGAGGGCTGTTTTCTTGTTTTTGAAACTATTTCCCGCTTTCCGTTTTAATCTTTTTAAGATTGATTTCCTTTTCGCTGTGCTTCATGGCAATCCTAAAAAGGATTTTCACTGCATACAAGCGAAGCGAATTGACCGAACAGAAATTTAAATAGAAGCCTTGTGAGGTAATCGGGGCTAAAAAAGAAAAAAATGAAGCTAATCCGAACAAATTCAAACCATCCCGATTTCCAAAAGTTGACCTCACTATTCGACGAATATCTTATTGATATTGATGGCGATGAAAAAGACTTTTTTGCACAATACAACCAAATTTATATTGATAATGTTATCCTATGTTATGAAAATGAGATTGCGGTGGGTTGTGGTGCTTTTAAAAAATCAGAAAGCCAAGTAGCCGAAATTAAACGAATGTTTGTTTCTGTTGAACAACGCGGTAAAGGTATTGCGTTTAAAATTTTAACCGAATTAGAAATTTGGGCAATAGAATTAAACCATACTTCTTGCATTTTAGAAACCTCTTACAAGTTAGAAAATGCGATTGCTTTATATAAAAAAACAGGCTATGTAATTACCAAAAATTACGAACAATATATTGGTGTAGAAAGTAGTGTTTGTATGCAAAAAAATCTTAAAATAAAGTTATCTTTAACTTCTAAAATTTAAAATCGTAATCAATACCCAAGGCGTACCCGAATTTTTTGGAGCGCAGCGGAAAAAATCTTCAATTTAATGAACTGGGAACAACTATTATCTCTAAAACGCCAAGGTGACACAAGTAAAAGATTGCGAAAAGAACAGGACGATACGCGTTTGGGTTTTGAAGTGGACTATGACCGAATAATCTTTTCGGCGGCTTTTCGTAGTTTGCAAGACAAAACACAAGTGATTCCACTTTCCAAAACCGATTTTGTGCACACACGTTTGACACATAGTTTGGAAGTTTCGGTAGTGGGACGTTCCATAGGAAGATTGGTTGGAAAAAAAATCATCGAGAAATATCCGTATCTGCAGGAAATACATGGGTTTCAAGCAAATGACTTTGGCGCCATTGTAGCGGCGGCTTCTTTAGCTCACGATATTGGTAATCCACCTTTTGGGCATTCGGGAGAGAAAGCCATTGGCGAATATTTTTCCATTGGAAAAGGACAAAAATTTAAAGACCAACTCACCGACAAGCAATGGCAGGATTTAATCGATTTTGAAGGCAATGCCAATGGTTTTTCAGTGCTTACAAGTTCTCGCCCAGGGATTGAAGGAAGTTTGCGTTTATCCTATGCCACACTGGGCGCTTTCATGAAATATCCAAAAGAAAGTTTGCCCAAAAAACCAACTTCTAACATCGCCGATAAAAAATATGGTTTTTTCCAAACGGATGCAGCTTTCTTTAAAGAAGTCGCTACCGAATTGGGATTGATTCCCAACAAAACGGGGAATGATATTGGTTACGAAAGACATCCGTTGGCTTATTTGGTAGAAGCCGCCGACGATATTTGTTACACCATAATTGATTTTGAAGATGGCATCAATTTGGATTTGGTTTCCGAGGATTTTGCTTTGGAATATTTGATAAAATTGGTGAAAGACAGCATCGATACACAGAAATACAATACGTTAACAACCAAAGAAGATCGGATCAGTTATTTGCGTGCCTTGGCAATTGGCAATCTGATAAACGATGCCGTAAAAGTTTTTATAGAAAACGAAAGCGCTATTTTAGAGGGAAATTTTCCGCATGCTTTAACAGACAGAAGCAAGTACAAAGCCCAAATGGATGATATTATAAAATTGAGCGTTAAGAAAATTTACAACAGCCGCGAGGTGATTGAAAAAGAACTTTCGGGTTATCAAATTATCAATAACCTTTTGGACAAATTTATCACGGCTTACAATAATAATCACGATGGGAAAGCAACTAATTATGATAAATTATTGTTGAAAATATTGCCTGAAAAGCATCACTTGGTAAAAGAAAATTTATATGAAAGACTGCTGCATATTTGCCATTTTATTTCCTTGCTTACCGATGGTAACGCATTGATTTATAATAAAATTATAACTTCAAACAGCTATTAATTTTTAGTTAAATTGAATGAAAAAATTGCCTTTTAGTTACAAATAAGGTATGTTTGCTCCAAAAAATTTAAAAACTCTTTATAATTTTATGAAAAAATATAGTACTCTTCTAATTTTATTGCTTTCAACAGTGGGTTTTTCTCAAGAAGTAAAAAGCAAAATCCAAACGTATCTCAATTCAAAACATAACGAATTTGCTCTAACTACTGAAGATGTTTCCGATTTTATTATGAGCGGTGAAACAAGTTCAGAAAGCACTAAAATCAACAACTATTTTATCAAACAGCGCTTTCAAGGGATTGAAATTTTCAATGCTATTTCAAACGTTTGGATCAAAAACGATGAAATCATAAATGTTGTTGCTGATAGGTTTGTAAACAATATTAATCAAAAAGTAAATACAACTACACCAAATCTTTCAGTACTGGAAGCATTGGCTTCTGCTTTGAATAAATTAGAAATTCAAAATTCAGGTAATCATCAAATCATTGAAACTATTGATGCCAAAAATTTTAAAATTTCAAATGGAAATTTAGAAGACCCAATTATTGCGGAGTTAGTGTATCAAGTAATGGAAGATACCACTTTAAGATTATCTTGGGATTTTACCATTGATACTCCAGGACACCAACATTTGTGGAGTGTTAGGATTGATGCTTTAAATGGCGCTATTTTAGAAAAGAACGATATGGTTATATCCTGTAATTTTGAAAATCATAAACACGGTTCTGATAAAAGTGATACTAGAATTTCTAGCTTTTATAATTCTTTTTTCAAGAACAATTCAATTATACCGTTAGACATTCAATCAGGTTCTTACCGCGTTATTCCATATAACTATGAAAGCCCAAATCATAGCCCAAGACAGTTGATAGTAACACCTCATAACGTACTTGCATCACCTTATGGATGGCATGATACAAATGGTACAACGGGGAATGAATATACAACTACTCGTGGTAACAACGTTTATGCTCAAGATGATAATGATGGAAATGACGGAACAGGTGTAACGGCAAATGGTGGAGCCTCATTATTATTTGACTTCCCTTATTTAGGAACAACAGAACAGCCATCTGCCTATTTAAATGCAGCAATAACCAATTTGTTTTATATGAATAATGTAATTCATGACGTTTGGTATCAATATGGTTTTAATGAAGTAAATGGAAATTTTCAACAAAATAATTATTCAAGAGGTGGAACCTCTGGCGCATTTGGAGATGCAGTATATGCTGATGCTCAGGATGGAGGTGCATTGTCGCCACAAAATTTAAATAATGCAAATTTTTCAACTCCAATTGATGGCTCTAGACCAAGAATGCAAATGTTTTTATGGAATGTTGCACCTTCAATTCAGCCATTATATATTAATTCGCCATTAGACATTGCTGGTTTTAGAGATGCTAGAGATAATAGCTTCAGCCCAGGACATGTTAATATACCAATTGCACCTGCTCTTATTCAATCCGATTTAGTGCTTTATGATGATGGAGTTCCAGACACTTCAGATGCTTGTTCAAACCCAATTAATGCTAGTGCAATTAGTGACCATATAGCAGTTATTAGAAGAGGTGATTGTACTTTTGCTTCAAAAGTAAAATTAGCGCAAATAGCAGGAGCAAAAGCAGTTATAATCGTTAATAATGTTGCTGGAGTAATTGGAATGGCAGGATCGGATGCAACAATTGTAATACCAGCAATAAGTGTTACTCAAGAAGTTGGTGAGGCATTAATTACCAAAATGGCTACAGAAACTGTCAATGCAACATTACAATTACAAGAAACACCTTTTGTGAATGCTGACGGGGATTTTGATAATGGAATTATTTCTCATGAATATGGTCATGGTATTTCAACTAGATTAACTGGAGGTCCAGCAAATTCTAGTTGTTTGAATAATGCTGAACAAATGGGTGAAGGCTGGTCAGATTGGTTTGCCTTAATGCTACAGTTAAAAGCAGGTGATGTTGGAACTACAGCAAAAGGAATTGGAACCTTTGCAATAAGTCAGTCTACTGACGGTTCTGGAATTAGAAATTTTTCGTATTCAACAGATATGAACATCAATCCTTTAACATTTAATGATTCAAATGATACGGAATCACATAATAGAGGAGAATTTATGGCAACTGTTTTATGGGACTTGACTTGGGCTTATATTGAAAAATATGGTTTTAATTCAAATATTTATACTGGTACAGGAGGAAATAATAAAGTAATGCGTTTAGTTATTGATGGACTAAAATTACAGCCATGTAGCCCAACTGTTGTGGAATTTAGAACGGCTTTAATAGCTGCTGATCAAGCAACAACAGGAGGTCAAGATTATTGTTTAATTACCGAAGTTTTTAGAAGAAGAGGAGTTGGGTTAACGGCATCTTCAGGTTCTAGAACTAGCGCAACAGACCAAGTAGAAAATTTTACAGCTTTTGCTCCTGGGCCAAATTGTGTAGCATTGGGAGTTAATACTAATGAATTATCAGACTTTGTAATTACTCCAAATCCAAATAAAGGGAATTTCACTATCCAATTCAAATCCAATTCAAATAATGATATTAAAATTGCTATTTATGATATGAGTGGAAGAAGAATTTTTGAAAACAATTATGAGAATACTGGATTATTTACTCAAAACATCCAGCTTGAATCTATTCAGACAGGTGTTTATATCGTAAATGTTAACGATGGTAATAAGAAAGAAGTAAAAAGAATAATTATAGAGTAATAAATTTATAACCAACCAAAATGAAAAAAAACAAATTATTTACAATTGTTACTCTATTGATGGTAACTATTTCCTTTTCCCAAACTGAAAAGGCTTGGAAAGAAACAAAGAATTTTACTGGAAAAGTTGCTAAAAATGTTGCACGAGAATCATTCCCAACCACTTTTTCACTTTATGAATTAAATATTGAAACAGTTAAAGCGGCACTTCAAAATACACCTTTAAAATCGTACACAGCAAGAATTGCTGGAAGAATCGTTTCTTTCCCAAACACAGAGGGTAATGTAGAACGATTCGAGGTTTTTGAACAATCCAACTTCGATCCAATTTTACAAAGTCAATTTCCTAATATTCGCTCTTATTCAGGAATTGGAATTGATGATAAACATGCTCAAATAAGATTCAGTTTGGACTCAAAAGGAATTCAAGCCATGATATTTAGAGTTGATAAAAGAAATGAATTTATCGAACCGTATACCGAAGACGGAAAATTTTATGCCGTTTATAATTCTTCAAGAGTAAAAGGAAGTTTGCCATTTACATGTTCCACTATAGATCATGCCATTGCTACTGATGTTAATAGAACAACAGAGACTAATCGATCTAACTCAGGAGAACTATTAACTTTTAGACTAGCATTGTCTTGTAATGGTGAATATACTGCCTATTTTGGAGGAACTGTTGCCAATGCTTTGGCAGCTATGAATGCTTCAATGACAAGAGTTAATGGAGTTTTCGAAAAAGATTTTTCTATTCATATGAATATCATTGCAAATACTACAAGTGTTATTTATACCAACGCTGCAACCGATCCATATTCTTCATTAGGAAATTGGAACGCAGAATTACAGGGTGCCTTAACCGCAACAATTGGAGAAGCAAATTATGATGTTGGTCATATGTTTGGAGCTACTGGTGGTGGTGGAAATGCAGGTTGTATAGGTTGTGTTTGTGTTGATGGTCAAAAAGGAAGTGGCATTACATCTCCAGCAGATGGAATACCTTCTGGGGACAATTTCGATATAGATTATGTAGCACATGAATTAGGGCATCAATTTGGTGGAAACCATTCTTTTTCAAATAATGTTGAAGGTTCTGGAGTGAATGTTGAACCAGGATCAGGATCAACAATTATGGGTTATGCCGGTATTACGGCTCAAGATGTTCAACCCCATTCGGATGATTATTTTGTTTATGCTAATATTAAACAAGTTCAAGACAATATGGTTGGTAAAACGTGTCCAGTTAGAACTCCATTAACAAATGGAGCACCAGTTGTAAATGCTGGGTTGGATTATTTTATACCTAAAAGTACACCATTTATATTAACAGGTACCGCAACGGATCCTAATGGAGATGTATTGAGCTATTGTTGGGAACAGAACGATACCGCAACAACCCAAACAGGAGCTGCAAGTGCCGCATCGGCAACAAAAACAGGTGGTCCAAACTGGCGTTCTTATGACCCTGTTTCTTCTCCATCTAGATTTTGTCCACCAATTGCAAGGGTAATAGCAAATGCAACAACAACTCAAGGTACAGAAATTGTTGTAGAATCATTAAACTCAGTGGCAAGAACTTTAAATTTTGTGTTAACAGCCAGAGATAATGTCGCAGGTGTAGGTCAAACAGGTTCTGATTCAATGACTGTAACTGTTGTAAATACACTTGGGACTGTATATTCTGTAACTGCTCCAAATACTAATGTTTCCTGGCCAGTAGCGTCTAATCAAAGTGTAACTTGGAATGTTGGAGGAACAACTGCTAGTCCTATTAGCGCAACGTATGTTGATATTTTCTTATCAACAGATGGAGGTTTTACCTATCCAATACAATTAGCAAGTAAAGTTCCAAATGATGGTTCTGAAACTATTACTATTCCAAATAATATTGGAACGACAAATAGAATCATGGTTAAAGGATACAAAAATATCTTTTATGATATTTCTAATGCTAATTTTGCAATAATTGCCGCATCTCCAACTGCTACTTTTTCTGCATCATTTACTGGTGTAGCAGAAGGTCAAAATAAAGAAGCATGTACTGGAGCTAGTGTGAGTTATGATATTTCATATGCTACTTTTGGCGGATTTTCAGGAGCAACTTCGTTTAGTGTAACAGGACAACCTGCAGGATCAACGGTTACTTTTTCGCCAACAACAATTGCTTCAAATGGAACTGTAACTATGACTATTAGTAATACAGGAAGTTCAGCTCCGGGGCTATATTCAATGACAGTTACAGCTACTTCAGGAGCGATTACAAAAACAGTTCCTTTTTATTTTAATTTATTCAGCTCTAATTTTCCAGCTTCAACATTATCAACTCCAGCAAATTTAGCAATTGGTCAAACAATAGCTTTAAATTTAACTTGGGTTGCCAATGCGAATGCAACTCTTTATGATGTTCAAGTTGCTTCGGATAATGCATTTACAAATATCGTAAGTTCAGGAACAGTTTCTATAAACAGTTATACCGTAACAGGCTTAGCAGAAGGAACTAATTACTATTGGAGAATATTACCTAAAAATAGCTCTTGTAGTGGAGTTTATAGCGCAGCTTTCCAATTTACAACCGGTGTGGTTGTTTGTAGTTCTTATACTTCAGCTAATGTGCCACTTACAATTGCAACTACAGCAAATGTTACTATTAACTCAACACTAAATGTACCTGATAACGTTACAATATCTGATGTAAATGTGACTGTTAATGTATCGCATACTTGGGTAAATGATTTAACAATGACATTAATAAGCCCTACTGGAACTCAAGTACAACTTGTTGCAGCACCTTGCGCAAGTGAAAGTTTATTAAACATTGTGGGAACTTTTGATGATTCAGGAGTTGTGCTTGTTTGCGGAACTGACCCTGCAATTTCAGGAACTGTAAAACCAATACAATTATTATCGGCATTTAACGGTCAAGCTTCACAAGGTACTTGGACTTTAAGAATTTTAGATTCTTTTAATCAAGATGGAGGATCATTAAACAGCTGGAGTATTAATTTATGTAATACTCAACCGTTAAGTACTTCTGAAAATACGTTACAAGATTTTGTTTTATTCCCAAATCCAAATAAAGGAAATTTCACAGTTCAATTTAACTCAACATCCAACAACGAAATCAAGATTAACGTTTATGATATTAGCGGAAGAAGGGTTTTTGAAAACAATTTTGAAAACACAGGATTGTTTAGTCAAAACATACAACTTAATAACCTTCAATCCGGAGTTTATATAGTAAATGTTCAAGATGGTAATACTAAAGAAGTTAAAAGAATAATTATAGAATAATTAAATTTTAGAATAAAAAAAGCCCCGTAATTGGGGCTTTTTTATTTTATAGTAGCTTTCACTTTTGAATATAATTGTGGTACTTTAGTAATTGTAAAATCCAAATCTAAAGTAATGGTATTATCTTTATTCTCAAGATTCAATTTTCCATCACTTACTTTATAAAACCCTGCTTGGCCTCTACAAAAGCAATGTCTTCCAAATAGCATTTTAGTATTTTGAAGTGCAAAATCATTTAAGTGAATTTCCTTATCGGTATTGTTAATTTCAAAAACAATTTCTTCTCTGTGTTGACCATCTTGAATACCATCTTCGACATTACGTTTGTATTCGTATAGAATAACCGAAGTCATTGTATTGTCATTCATTACATAATAGATTGACCCAAAATTATCTTCTTTTACTTCCAAACTTTTGTTTTTAAAAATTTGAATAGAACACTTTCCGTTTTCAGGACATACAGATTCGATTGTTGTAACTGGAGTTTTTGAGACTGTTGATTGAGGACATTTACAAAATGACAATCCAAAAGCAAAGGGTATAAAAAGTAATTTTTTCATAGTATAACCAATTTATTACTTTCCATTAAAGGAATTCATTGTAGTTTCTAGACCTGCTAAAGCAAATGATTTAATAATTTCAATCGCAATATCTAACCTTTCTTGAAGCTTTGTTTTTTCTATTTCATCCCATTCTCCCAATACATAATCTACTTGTTGACCTTTTTTAAATTCATCACTAATACCAAAACGAAACCTTGGATATTCCGAACTGTTTAAAAGCAATTGAATGTTTTTCAAACCATTATGTCCTCCATCTGTTCCTTTAGGTTTTATGCGGATTGTGCCAAAAGATAAATTTAAATCATCAGTGATAACCAATACATTTTCTTTTGGAATATTTTCTTTTTCCATCCAATATTTAACGGCTTTTCCACTAAGATTCATATAGGTATTAGGTTTTAAAAGCAATAGTGTTCGTCCTTTAGTTTTAAATTCAGAAATCATACCCAGTTTGACAACTTCAAAAGATAAACCTTCTTTTTTTGCCAAATGATCTACTATTTTAAAACCAATATTGTGACGTGTGTTTACATATTCAGCACCAATATTCCCCAAACCAACAATTAAGAATTTTTTCATTTCCAACGAATTACCATCAACAATTTTCTGTGTGAATAAATTTGCAAACCAGTTCATTTGGTAAAAATACAATTCTATTAGCAATAAAAAAAGCGACAAAACTTTCGCATTGTCGCCTGAATTAAAATGGGTATTTGTTATTTCCCTAACAACAAAATATCATTTGCTACTACTTCTGTTATGAAGCGTTTTTCTCCGTTTTTGTCATCATAGCTTCTGTGAGTTAGCTTTCCTTCAACGGCAATTTCTTTCCCTTTTGTAACATATTTTTCAATAATGTCAGCGATTTTTCCCCAAGCAGTAATTTTATGCCATTCGGTTTGTTCTACTTTTTCTCCTTTTTCGTTTTTGTAACTTTCGTTGGTGGCCAAGGTGAAGTTGACTACTTTTTTCCCCCCATCAAAAGTTTTGATTTCAGGATCGTTACCTACGTTTCCAATTAACTGTACTTTGTTTCTCATTGCATTCATGGCTTGTAAAATTTAAATGTTAGTATATGTTATTGCCGATTGTTATTTGATTTCGACATTGCAAAGATGTGAAGGTTGTCAGAAAGTAGTCGGTAGACAACCACTTACTTTCGGTTGTAAATGTTTGTAACCGTTTGTAATTGGAAAATAATGTTTATATTTGATTGATTTTAAAAGGATTGTGGCTTATGAAAAATTGTTTAGAATGTAATGAAAAAATTGTAGGTCGGGAAGACAAAAAATTTTGTAGCGATGGTTGTCGTAATGCTTACAACAATAAAATCAATAAAGACAGCACCAATTTTATGCGTAATATAAATAATAAATTACGTAAAAATTACCGTATTTTATCCGAACTAAATCCTGAAGGAAAAGGTAAAACGACCAAACAAAAATTGTTAAGTAAAGGTTTCGATTTTGAATTTTTTACCAACATTTTAGAAACCAATACTGGGAATACCTATCATTTTGTATATGACCAAGGCTATCGTTTTTTAGAAAATGATTTTTATATGTTAGTTAAAAAAGAATATTAACTTTACGATGATGAAAAAAAATGATACCTCTCTAGTTTCTATTCTGTTTTTAGCAGGACTTTTGTTTGGCATTTTTTATTTTATGATGCCACAAGACTATGACAAAAGTGAAGCGCTACTTTCCGAATTCTCAACTCAAAGAGCATTTGCTAAAGTAAAATCTATTGCAGCAAAACCTCATTTTGTGGGTTCTAAAAATCACGAAGTTGTTGCGCAATATCTTCAAAAAGAATTGCAAAATTTAGGTTTAGAGGCTTCGTTTCAAGAAGGTTTTTGCATGATTGAAAACGGTACACTTGTTAAATCGAAAAACATTATAGCTCGAATAAAAGGCACTAATTCTTCAAAAGCATTAGTATTACTTTCACATTATGATAGTGCGCCCCATTCGTTTTCAAAAGGCGCAAGTGACGACGCGTCTGGAGTAGCGACTATTCTGGAAAGTGTTCGTGCTTTTTTGTATAATAAAACAAAACATAAAAACGATATTATTATTCTTTTCACGGATGCTGAAGAACTTGGATTAAATGGCGCTGCTCTTTTTGTGAAAGATCACAAATGGGCTTCATCAGTTGGTTTAGTTTTAAATTTTGAAGCTAGAGGAAGTTCAGGGCCAAGTTATATGTTGATGGAAACCAACCAAGGCAATGCAAATATGGTCGATGCTTTTACGGCGGCCAACGTGAAATATCCAGTATCCAATTCGTTGATGTACAGTATTTATAAAATGTTACCTAACGATACCGATTTAACTGTTTTCAGAGAAAAAGGGAATATACAAGGGTTTAACTTTGCATTCATTGACAACCATTTTAATTACCACACGGCTCAAGATACTCCTGAGAATTTAGATCAAAAAACACTCATGCATCAGGGAACTTATTTGATGCCATTGCTTACTTATTTTTCAAATACCGATTTAAATAATTTGAATACTTCAGAGGACAAAGTGTATTTTAATATTCCATTTGCGTTTGTTAACTATCCTTTTGCATGGATAGTACCCATGTTCATAGGTACATGTATTCTTTTTATAGTATTAATTTTTGTTGGTTTAGGGAAACGCACTTTAAAAATGCGCGACATCTTTATTGGATTTATTCCACTTCTTTCATCAATTATTGTTGCAGGACTAGTAACGTATTTAGGTTGGAAAATTTTACTTTCAGTTTATCCTCAATACAACGATATTCTTCAAGGATTTACTTATAATGGACATGATTACATTTATGCATTTGTGTGTTTAACTTTAGCGATTTGTTTTTTATTGTATCATAAAAACGGAAAAAATAATCCTGAAATGAATCAAATGATTGCGCCATTATTTATTTGGTTACTACTAAATTTAGGAATTTCAATTTCTTTAAAAGGAGCAGGATTTTTAATAATTCCCGTTTTATCTAGCCTGTTGATGCTAGGTTATTTTGTACTTACTCAAAAAAGCAGTTGGTTTTTAAATATTGTATTTGCTATTCCAACATTACTACTTTTAGCACCCTTTATTCAAATGTTCCCAATCGGTTTAGGCTTAAAAATTTTAGTGGGAAGTTCCATTTTAACAGTGTTAAGTTTTACTTTGTTGTTGCCTATTTTCGGTTCGTTTACACGAAAAGGAATTTGGTCGTTGGCTTTCTTTTTAATTGCGATAGGATTCTTCTTCAAAGCTCATCAATCTTCAGATTATGTGAATGGAAAAGCAAAACCAAATAGTTTATTATATGTTTTAGATGCAGATAAAAATAAAGCCAATTGGACTACTTATGATACTAATTTAGACGAATGGACAAAAGTGTATTTGGGTGAAAACCCCCAAACAGCTTCAGAATTAAATACCACAAAATTGTATAGCAAATACGGTTCTGAATTTACGTTCATGGCAAAAGCTGATTTAAAAAAGATACCAAAACCAACTGTAGAATTCCTTCGTGATACCATTAAAGGGAACCAAAGACTTTTGAAAATTTTGATTACTCCTAACAGAAAAGTAAATCGCTATGACATTTACACCAATGAATTAATGAAAATTCATAATTTAAAAGCCAATGGAGTGAAATCTTTAGATTTGAATAGCAATATTATTACTAAGAATAAAAGCTCAAAAATTATAACCTATTATGTTGTTGATAATTTGCCTTTAGAGTTTGAATTTTCAATTCCAAAAGATCAAAAAGTGACAATGCATCTTCGTGAAAGTTCATTCGATTTATTGAATAATCCTTTAATTAAGGTCCAAAAAAGAAAAAATTGGATGATTCCAACTCCTTTTGTTTTAAACGATGCTGTGGTTATTATGCAAACCATTAAACAAACTTCAAAACCAGTAGTTTCTGATGTCGTTAAAAAATTCTACCCTAAGACGAGCGAAATTATAAAAGGCACAATTCAAAAAGCTAATGAAACAAATTAGCATTCTTGGTTGTGGTTGGTTAGGACTGCCTTTAGCAATCACTTTGCTTAAAAATGGATTGAAAGTAAAAGGTTCTACTACCTCCGAAGCAAAAATTGCTTTATTAGAAAAAAATGGAATAGTGCCTTTTCTAATTTCCCTTTCTGAGAAACAAATTCTTGGGGATACGGCAGAATTTTTAGAAAACTCAACAGTTCTCATCATAAATATTCCTCCCAAATTAAAAGGGAATTTGAATGAAAATTTTGTTGCAAAGATTCGAAATTTTATACCGTTTATTGAAAAATCATTAATTCAGAATGTTTTATTTATTAGTTCTACTGCGGTTTATACCGATGATAATTCTATAATTACAGAAGAAACGATTCCTAATCCAACTACCGAAAGTGGAAAGCAACTTTTGGAAGTAGAACAATTGTTGTTAAACAACGAAAATTTCCAAACTGTAATCCTGCGTTTTGGCGGATTGATAGGAGAAGAGAGGCATCCAATACATTTTTTATCAGGAAGAAAGGCTATTGAAAACCCAAATGCTCCAATAAACTTAATACATCAAAAGGATTGTATAGGAATTATAGAAAAAATTCTTGAACAAGCTCAGGACAACAAACATTTTTGGAATGAAATATATAATGCTGTTGCTCCTTTTCATCCTTCTAGAAAAGCGTATTACACCCAAAAAGCAATGGATTTAAATTTATCAATACCTGAATTTGTAGAAGATATAGAATCGGTTGGAAAAATAATTATGAGCGATAAAGTAGAAAAAAGGTTGGGTTATAAATTCATAAATAATTTATTATGAATGCCAATGATATTCTTGGTGCCATTGGGGTAGGAATAATTTTGTTAGCCTATTTTTTGAGTATCTTTTCTTGGATAAAAAAAGAGGGTATTTTGTTTTATATGATGAATATTATTGGAGCAAGTATTGCTTGTATTACTTCTTATTTAATCAACTATATGCCTTTTGTTATTCCGGAATGATTTTGGGTTATTGTAAGTATAGTGGGTTTACTAAAAAGCATAAAAAAACCTCAAGATTAACTTGAGGGTTTTTAAAATTTTTACCAAATTTTTACTCTTTTATCTGGATTAATATACATTCCATCACCTTCTTTAATATCGAAAGCTTTATAAAAGGTATCTAAATTTTGAATTGGAACATAAGCTCTATACATTCCAGGTGAATGTGGGTCGGTTTTAACTTGATTTTTCAGGGCTTCATCACGCATTTTACTTCTCCAAATAGTAGCCCAAGAAATGAATAATCGTTGTTCTGGAGTATATCCATCAATTAAACCAGGATTTCCATTTTCTTTTAAATACAATTGTAAACCATCGTAGGCAGCATTTATTCCTCCTAAATCGCCAATGTTTTCACCTAATGTAAATTTACCATCTACGTGAATTCCTGGCAATGGCTCTAAAGCAGAATATTGATCTGCTAATGAAGTTCCTAATGCTGTAAATTTAGTCAAATCATCTGCTGTCCACCAATCTACAAGATTTCCTTCAGCATTGTAGGTTGCACCTTGATCGTCAAAACCATGTGAAATTTCATGACCAATAACAGCACCAATTCCACCATAGTTAACGGCTTCATCAGCTTGATAATTATAGAATGGCGGTTGTAAAATAGCTGCTGGAAAAACAATTTCGTTATAAGAAGGATTGTAGTAAGCATTTACAGTTTGCGGTGACATTCCCCATTCGGTTTTATCCACGGGTTTGTTTAATTTTGATAAACTATCTTCCCAACCCCATTGATTTGCATTATTAATATTTTCAAAATAACTTCCGCCTTCTTCTGGACTTTTAATCGTTAATGTAGAGTAATCTTTCCATTTGTCAGGATATCCAATTTTTATGGTTAAGCCATTTAATTTCTCAATAGCTTTTATTTTTGTCTCAGCAGACATCCATGTTAAATTGTTGATTCTGTTTTCATAAGCTCGCATAACATTTTTAATCATTTTGAAAGCTTTATCTTTAGCTTCAGCTGGAAACATTTTTTCAACATATAATTTTCCCAATGCTTCACCAACAGTTCCGTTAACTACTTGAAGCGCTTTTTCATGACGTGGTCTTTGTTTCAATGCGCCTGTTAGTGTTTTTCCGTAAAATTCCCAGTTAGCCGTTTCAATATCGGTTGATAATTGCGAAGCTGAACCTCTTAATAGCATCCAACGCATATAAGCCTTCCAGTCATCTACTTTATTTTCGGTGAAAATTGTTTGAAGTGCAGCAATATATTTAGGTTGAGATACAATAACCGTATCTATTTTTGTGATTCCAATACCTTTTAAATAAGAGTTCCAATCTATTATGGATGCCATTTTTTGTAAATCACCAATAGCTGTAGGGTTGTATTGTTTTTTTGGATCTCTTCTTTCAACCCTGTCTAATCTTGGTTTTGACATGGCGATTTCTAAAGCAAGAATTTTTTCAGCATCTGTCTTTGCTTTATCTGCACTTGCCCCTAAAAAAGTTAACATTCGAGCGACATGTGCTTGATATTTTTCACGTTTTTCTTTAGAATCTTTATCATCCGAAACATAATAATCTCTATCAGGCAAACCTAATGCACCAACTCCAAGACTTACTGAATTTTTATTGCTGTTTTTGTCATCAGCTCCAATTCCAAATCCAAAAAAACCTGCACCTCCGCCTTTTGCTTCGACTTCCATCAGCAATTTTTGCAAATCTTTAATGTTTTTTACAGCATCAATTTTTGCTAAATGTGGTTTTAAAGGAGTAATTCCTTGTTTGTTTCTAGCCACAGTATCCATAGCAGCTTTGTACATATTGATTGCTTTCCCTTGGTCTGTATTTGACTTGTATTTAGGGTTTTTAGTAGCCTCTTTTAAAATAGTCAACGCATCTTTATCCGTATTTTGACGTAACTCATCAAAACTTCCCCAACGTGTTTTGTCCGCAGGTATTTCAGTGTTTTTTAGCCATGTTCCATTTACAAAATTGAAGAAATTATCATTTGGCTTCACCGATTTATCCATTAAGGAAACATTGATTCCTGGGGTTTTTTGGGCATTAACTTGAACTATACTAAAAAAGGCGATTACAGCTAATAATATTTTTGATGTTTTTTTAAAATACATGAATTTAGTTTTTTATAATTCTTTTTACAGTTGTTTGATTGTCTGATTTAATTCTAACAAAATAAATACCACTTGAGACAGATGTCAAATCAAGTTGAGCGCTATTATTTGTCAAAGGAATATTATTTTTCTTAAGTATTATTTTTCCTGTTACATCAAATACTTCTAATTCTTCTAAGTTAATATTACCAGTATAAATAGTAAAATTACCGTTAGATGGGTTTGGAGAGATTACAATTTTATTAATGTCAAAAGTTTCATTGGCTAATGTTCCACCAATTAAAAAATCATCAACAATAACGCCTAGTTGATTTACTGCTTCATCTGATTGGAAAACAATTCTGAAAATGATATTAGTTGGAGATCCTAAAGAGGCTAATGAATAATTGTAAGTTCGTAATGTAGTATCCGTTCCTGTCCATTGCCCTCCTACACAATTGTAGCAATCGGTTCCACTAGTTTGCGGCGTTCTGTTGCTGTTGTACCAGTTTGTTCCTTGAACTCCTAAAACTTGCCAGTTTTGACCAGAATCAGTTGAATATTGAACATAAACAATATCCCAATTTATCTCTAAGTCAAATGCCATTTTAAAACTAATTTCAGGATTTGTAAGATTGGTTAAATTATAACATTGAGAAATCAAATAGGCTTTTGTTAAATCAGGATGGTTACCGGTTGTATTGGTAGTATACACTACACTTGTTGATGCAAGAGCACTTCCAACTCTAAAGCCACGAGTCCATAACCCAGTTGTGCTTCCTTCATTATAATCTAATAAAGCGTTCGTTGCTAATTCAAAAGTATTAGTAACATTTACCGTTCCTGAATCATTGATATAAAATATGGAAGTTCCAATATTATTATCTGAAAAAGCATCGTTTGGGGCAATGGAATTTACTCCAAATGTATAGGCGCCTTTTGCTAAAGTTTCTTGAGGTAAGTCAACCGAAATAGTTTCAGAAGGATTTATATTTCCTGACCAGTTTGTTGAGTAAGGTGTTCCGTTTAATGTGTAATTAATTGTAGCACTGCTTATTGGGTTTAATCCATTGTTTTTCACTAAAACTTGCGGAGAAATTTGTCCATCACAATCAACAGCCCCAAAATTTGGACTAGTGACTCCAACAAATTTAATATCATCTGTTGGTGCTAAAAATGGAATTGAAGCTTGCCAAGCACCTCTCCCATATGTAGAGGCAATTATTTTACTGTCTTCAAGGTTTATTTCTAAATCAGTCACAGATACATTAGGTAAATTAGTATCAAATGGTTCCCATTGTGACATAGTATCATCACGATAATAAACGCCTAAGCTAGTTCCAATATATAATGGGTTATTGCTGTTTCTTCCTTGGTGAACGATAATATTTTTACCAATATTTGGCAAACCTTGATTAATTGAAGTAAAAGCAGCGCCTCCATTAGTTGATTTTAAAGCTTCGCCTCCGGTTCCTCCAGTTGTTAAATAAACAATATTACTATTAGAAGAATGAACATCAATAGAGGTAATGCCAGCACTAGCGGAATACACTAAAACAAAGGTAACGCCTCTATTAGTACTTTTATATAAAGATGCACCATTGGAGACATACATATTATTATCATTTGAAGGATCAACCGCCATATTTTCAATGTCGCCCGAACCAATTTGATCTGTGCTTTGTTGAACCCAAGCGCCACCAGTTAATTTATACACTCTAGAATATCCAGCAAATAACTCTCCTGCTGAGTTGATTAGCATGGGAGTAATCCAGTTTCCACCCGTATCATTTGTGCCGGTTTCAAGAGCCGGTCCAGCTGCAGAAGAGGATAATGAAGTTCCAGCATTACTACTAATAAATAGTGATTGACCATAATATAAAAAGCCATAACAGATATTACTGTTTGTTGGGTCAATTGCGTTATCCATTCCATCTCCACCATGATAACTTTTCCATAAATTAGTGTCGTAAAAATAACCACCATTATCTTGAAAACCTGCGGAAACTCTTGTTGCCGTTTGTTTGGAAACAGATATCTTATAGATTTGGCTAATTTGAGCTTCAGCAGTTTTGTCTACAAAAGCGGTTCCATTTGTTTCAGAAAGATAAATCCCTCCATCACTTCCACAAAATAATTTATTACCAAAAAAACGCAAATAATGAATATCGGCGTGAGTAAATGTTGCGTTTAAAGTAGCCCAATCATTTAGCTTGGTTGAATTAACACCACCATTTGTTGATTTCCAAACATTTAAACAACCAGTGTAAAGTTCGTCTTGATTGGTTTGTGAAACGGCAAGCGCTAAGTCGTACCAAGCTTGTGTGCTTTCAAAAATATCGGTAGTTCCTGAAGTTTTTGTCCAGTTTGTTCCACCATTCGTAGAACGATAAATTCCTTGAAAACCAAAACTTGATGTAGCACTAAGAATATAGATGTAATTTGCATTTGCTGCTGTTACATCCATAATTAATCTTCCAGACGAAAGAGGTAATCCAGTAATAATAGCGGTAAAAGAGGTTCCTGAATTAGTGGAACGATAGAATCTATTGTTTGAAACAGCATAAACAGTATTCGCATCACCAGGTTTTAACCTAATTCTACCTTGAGCAAAATCTCCAGCTTGTGATAAGGTCCATGTAACACCCGCATCAATAGTTTTGTAAATACCATCAGAAGTTGCACACCATAACATATTAGAATTAGTTGGATTGATAATGATATCTCCAGCTGATTTATTAGTAGTTGTAAAAGTTAAACCCGTTGTATTCCAAGTAACTCCACCATCAATAGACTTCATAACCCCTACAGAATAGGAGTCATTTGCATCACAATCTCCAGTGGCAATATAAATTATGTTTGAGTTATTGTGATCCACTGCAATTCCAGAAACGCCAATTTGAGGTAAATTATCAGACATTGCGGTCCAAGAAGAGGCGGCATTTGTTGATTTCCATATTCCTCCGGCAGGTGTACCCATGTATACTACATTTGGATTTGATGGGTCGACATGTACAACATTGACTCTTCCACGTGCTCTTGTAGTGCCTAAAGTTGCATTTGCAAAAGGTCCTATAGGTTCCCAATTGCTAGGAGGAAGAAGTGCATTAGCTGAATTTTTATTATTTGCTCTTGATTTTTTTTCATTGTAAGCATTCCACATTTCTTGTGGTGTAATTAAAAATCCTTGTGCATTTGTTTTATTACGCCAGTGATTTTCCCAACGCATGAAGGGTTTGTATCCACTTCCTTTTTGGGAGCGATCTCTAGTTAACCAATATTGGTCGAAAGAAGCAACCAATTCATCAATAGTTGCCTGACCTGCTTTTGCTTTAGCATTATTAGTAATCCATGGAGCATTTCGGTTATATTGTGGATAAACCAAAATACAATTAAAAAACATAATTAATAGTGCTATTTTTTTCATTTTTCTTAAATTTTCCTCAAATATAATTAATTTTCAAAATATATAAAGGGTTTTAACATTGGTTGAACCGAATTCTTTCTTTAAGTTTTCCTAATTTTACAAAAAAAACAATGTCACTTATTAAAAAATATAGAATATTCATAGGAGTGTTTTTAATTTTCTCAACGATAACAATATCATTGTTTTATAATGCCTTGAAGCCTCAAAAAGCATTGCCAATTTATAATCCGTCTGATATAAATCCAGAATTAGTGGATAGTACAGTGCAGTTCATTAGTAATTCACACACTATTGCAGACTTTTCTTTTACCAATCAAAATGGAAAAACAGTTACTCAAAAAGACTACCAAGGGAAGATTTATGTTGCAGATTTTTTCTTTACAACCTGTGGTTCTATTTGTCCAATAATGACCACTAATATGGTAGAAATTCAAAAGACATTTCTACATAATAACAAAGTAAAACTTCTTTCACATTCCGTTTTACCTGACATTGATGAGGTTCCTATTTTGAAAAGATACGCAAAAAAAAATGGTGTAATTGATAGCAAATGGAATTTAGTAACTGGTGATAAAAAAGAAATCTATCGTATGGCCAGAAAATCATATTTGGCTGTAAAATTGGGAAAACCGGAAGAATTTTATGATATGGTTCATACCGAAAATTTTGTTCTTGTGGATACAAAACGAAGAGTTCGTGGTTTTTACGATGGGACCAAAAAAGTAGAAATCAAAAGATTAATTGAGGATATCAATTGGCTTTGTAACGAACAATAATTAAATGTTAAACTGATTTTTATCATTTAATATTCTTTTTTTATCTGTACTTTTGCAATCTTAATTCAATCTAAATAAGATTTGCAATCAACTATAGCCAGCCTCAAAAAAGGAGAAAAAGCCATCATTAAGGAATTTGATGTGGAAGCTATTCCATTAAAATTATTGGAAATGGGTTGTTTGCCAGGAAATAGTGTTGAATTACTTCAAATTGCACCCTTTGGCGACCCGCTTCTTTTAAATATAAACGGTTCACATCTCGCCATTCGAATGGAAACAGCTCGAGAAATTGAAGTTGACATTATTGAAAAAATCGACTAATGAAAAGCAAACAAACTATTAATATTGCTTTAATTGGAAACCCAAACACGGGCAAAACTTCAGTTTTTAATCAACTTACAGGATTAAATCAACAAGTTGGTAACTATCCTGGAATTACTGTTGAGAAAAAAATAGGATTTTGTAAACTACCCAATAATGTTAAAGCAAACATTCTTGATTTACCTGGAACCTATAGCTTAAATGCCAGTTCTATTGATGAAAATGTTGTGATAGAATTGTTACTCAACAAAAATGATAAGCTTTATCCTGATGTTGCCCTATTGATTACCGATGTTGAAAACCTTAAACGAAATCTATTACTGTTCACCCAAATAAAAGATTTAGAGATTCCAACTATATTGGTTATCAATATGGTGGACCGAATGAAGTATAAAGGTATTTCACTTGACATACCTTATCTTGAAGAGCATTTAAAAACCAAAATTGCACTAGTGAGTTCCAGAAAGGGAAAAGGAATTGATTCGTTAAAAGATTTGATAGTAAATTACAAATCTTTATCAATCGAACCGTGTTTGAATGCTTCAAGTATCGATCCTGACTATTTTAATAAACTTCGTAAAACATTTCCAAATCAGTTATTGTATAAATTGTGGTTGGTTATAACACAAGATGTTAATTTTTTAAATTTAGAGCGTAATGAAATCAAAAGCTCCTTTACAAAATCGCATTCCGATTTAAAAAGATTACAGCAAAAAGAAACCATAAAACGTTACCAATTTATCAATGATGTTTTAAAAATAGGATTAAAAATAGATGCCTCAATCGCAAAAGATCTTAGAAGTAAATTAGATCGTGTTTTAACCCATAGGTTATGGGGATATGTGATTTTCTTATTTATTTTGTTTGGTATTTTTCAATCCATATTTGAATGGTCCAAAGTTCCGATGGATTTAATTGATACCACATTTGCTACTATAAGCACATTAGCAAATGAAAGTTTGCCTCCAGGCGTTTTTACCAATTTAATATCCCAAGGAATCATTCCTGGGATAGGCGGAATTTTAATTTTTATTCCACAAATTGCTTTTCTATTTTTGTTTATTTCCGTTCTGGAAGAAAGTGGTTATATGAGTCGCGTTGTTTTTTTAATGGATAAAATCATGCGTAGATTTGGACTCTCTGGAAAAAGCGTCGTGCCTTTAATTTCAGGAACAGCTTGTGCAATTCCGGCTATTATGGCAACACGAAACATTGAAAATTGGAAAGAACGATTAATCACAATTCTAGTAACACCTTTCACAACTTGTTCTGCAAGATTGCCTGTTTATGCTATTATTATTGCACTCGTAATTCCAGATAAACGTGTTTTCGGAATTGTAAACATGCAAGGATTGACCTTAATGTTGCTTTACCTTTTAGGATTCGGAATGGCATTACTTTCAGCCTATATACTCAACAAAGTTTTAAAACTAAAGTGCAAAACTTTTTTTGTTGTTGAAATGCCGAATTACAAATTACCTATGTTTAAAAATGTAGCAATTAATGTTGTTGAAAAAACGAAAGCCTTTGTTTTTGGAGCTGGAAAAATCATCTTGGCTATATCGGTAATTTTATGGTTTTTGGCATCGTATGGTCCCGGAAAACAATTTGAAAATGCAGAATCTATTATTAGTTCAAATCCTCAAAATAGCGCTTTATCCCAAACTGATTTGAACAATAAAATTGCTTCTTATAAATTGGAGAACTCTTATATCGGTGTGATGGGAAAATCCATTGAACCTGCTATTTCTCCTTTGGGTTACGATTGGAAAATTGGGATTGCAGTACTTAGTTCTTTTGCCGCAAGAGAAGTTTTTGTTGGAACATTGGCTACCATTTATAGTGTGGGTAGCAGTGATAATGAAGATACCATAAAAAACAAAATGGCAGCAGAAACCAATAACGTAACGGGAGTAAAAATTTTCAACTTTGCTTCTGGAATATCCTTGTTGCTCTTTTATGCTTTTGCCATGCAATGCGCTAGTACTTTGGCCATTACAAAAAAAGAAACCAATAGCTGGAAATGGCCTTTTGGACAATTGGTATTTATGAGTGGATTGGCATACGTAGTTGCTTTGGTTGCCTACCAAATTTTAAAATAATTAAACAACAGTTAATTTATTTCTCTGTTCCTTAGTTTTCAGCATTTTGTAAAATTTTTCATTTTATTTATTATTTTTAATTTGTCTAAATAAAAATTAAGTTTATTTTTGCACTGTAGAATTAATCTAAATAAGAATGAAATACATACTAATTGCCATCTCCCTTTTATCGTTCTCGAAAATCTTTGCTCAAATAGAAACTATAAATCCGATCGATTCTGTAAATAAATTAAAAACAGTAATCATAAGAGTAAAGCAACAAAGCCCAGAAAGAATGCCCGAAACAAAAAATAACGTTTTGTTTTCTGGAAAAAAAAATGAAGTACTAAAACTTTCCAATTTAAATGCCAACGTAACCAATAACAATGCTCGCGAAGTCTTTGCTAGGATTCCTGGAGTAATCGTTTGGGAAAATGAAGGTTCTGGATTGCAAATTAATGTTGGTGTTAGAGGTTTAAGTCCAAATAGAAGTTGGGAATTAAACACACGTCAAAATGGAGTTGATATTTCTGCGGATGTTTTTGGTTATCCAGAAGCCTATTATAATCCACCTCTAGAAGCTGTTGAAACCATACAAATGATTCGTGGAGGCGCTTCTTTACAATTTGGACCTCAATTTGGCGGAATGTTAAATTATGTTTTAAAACGAGAAAAGGAACAAGCTTTTTCATACGAAACACAAAATACGGTTGGGAGTTACGGATTGGTGAGTTCTTTTAATGCCATTGGTGGAAAATATAAAAAATGGTCTTATTATCTCTATAACCATTCTCGAAATGCAAGTGGATGGAGAGAAAATAATCGATTTGAAGCTAGAAACACGCATGCCTTTATTGAATATCGCTTTTCTGAAAACACAAAAATTTCAGCAGAGTACACCAACTCTGATTATGAAATGCAACAACCAGGCGGTTTAACCGATGAACAATTTGCTTCAAATCCTAGACAATCTTTAAGAACTCGCAACTGGTTTGGTGTACCATGGAATATTTTCTCTATTAATTTAGATACTAAAGTAAACGCAAATTTTGATGTAAATGTAAAAGCATTTGGACTTATTGGAGAACGAAATAGTGTTGGATTTACAAAATCCGCAGATATTGAAGACGCAATTATTTCAACCACGGATCAATATGAAAATAGAAGAGTAGATAGTGATTTATACAAAAATATTGGTATTGAAAACCGTAATCTTTACCGTTACAAATTGGGTAAAACGACTCAAAATCTAGCCTTTGGTATGCGATTGTATCAAGCAAAAACAGAGCGTTTCCAAAAAGGGAATGGAACAACAGGAAGTGATTTTGATATGTCTGTTGAGGGAAAATATCTAACTTCATTAGAATTCACTACTAAAAATGTTGCTTTTTTTGCGGAAAATCAATTCAAAATAACCGATAAATTTAGTATTACACCAGGTCTTCGTTATGAGCACATCAACTCAACTTCTCAAGGTAGAATTGATATTGTTTCTGGAAATGATGTTGCTTTTGATGAGAAAACCATTGTTAGAAACCAACCGCTTTTCGGTCTTGGATTAGAATACAAATTGAAGAGCACTAATTTTTATGCCAATATTTCTCAAGCCTTTCGCCCTGTTTTATTCAGCGATTTAACTCCCCCTACCATAAATGATGTAATAGATTCAAATTTAAAAGATGCAAGCGGGTACAATGCTGATTTGGGTTATCGTGGCGTATACAAAGGATTTTTAAACTTTGACGTTAGCTTATTTTACCTTAGTTACAATAATCGTGTTGGAGGTTTAAGACAATTTTTTAACAATGATTCGACACAAGGAACCTATTTATTCAGAACTAATTTAGGTGAAACAGTGAACAAAGGAGTTGAAAGTTTTATTGACCTAAACATCACTAAAATGTTAGGAATTGATAAGCCTTATGGCAATTTAGATGTGTTTGTTTCAATGTCGTTTATAGACAGTAAGTATGTAGATTTTAAAACGACAACCGTTTCAGTAACAGCACCTAATGAGATTATCACTACAAACTTGGCAGGAAATAGAGTAGAAAATGCGCCAAGGTATATTCATAATTTTGGAATGTCATGGGGAAACAATAACTTTTCGGCTACGGTGCAATACAAAATGTCTGGAAGAATTTTTACGGATGCCAACAATACCATTTCACCTTCTTCTAATGGACAAACCGGAATTTTAGATGGGTATAGAATTGTTGATTTTTCATCAGAATATAAATTTTTAAAACACTATAACCTTCGAAGCGGTATCAATAATTTGTCGAATGAAAGTTATGCTACTCGAAGATCTGGAGGTTATCCAGGACCAGGAATTTTACCAGGCGAAGGGAGAACGTTTTATATTTCAATTGGGGCAAAATTTTAAAAAACAATAGTAAAAAAGGTTCTCTAATGTTTAGAACCTTTTATATTTGTAGTATGAATATTCAAGAAATTTTAGTTTACATAGTTCTAGTAATTGCAGTGGCATTTTTAGGCAAGAAATTCTTTTTTAAAAAGAAAAATTCGGATAAAAATTGTGGTGATGATTGTGGTTGCAATTAAACTTGCTTTACAAATAAATTACTCGCAATTTTATTTGAAATCGCAAACTCTTTATTGTCAACTCTAATTTTTAAAGACAAATCGAACGTTTCTTTTGATACTAATTCTATTTTAGAACCCAAAGCGATACCTTGTTTGTCCAAATATTTTAGAAATTCCGAAGACGTATCTTTCACACCCACACAAATTCCTACTTGTTTTTCACTTATTTCAGAAAGCAATTGTTTTTCGATTTTTATTATTTTACCATGAACATTAGGGATGGGATCGCCATGAGGATCTTCGGTGGGATTTCCCAAAAAATCATCCAGTTTATGAATTAGTTTTTCAGATTTGATGTGTTCCAATTGTTCAGCAATATCATGCACTTCATCCCAAGAAAAATCTAATTTTTCAACTAAAAAAACTTCCCATAAACGGTGTTTTCTCACAATCATTTTGGCCGATAAATTTCCTTTCTCAGTGAGTGAAACGCCTTGATATTTTACATAATTCACCAAATCTTTCTCTGCCAATTTTTTTAACATATCGGTTACCGAGGACGCTTTGGTCTCTATTTTTTCAGCAATAGCATTGGTGCTCACTTCTTCTCCGGTTGCAGTTGTTAAATGATAAATAGTTTTAAGATAATTTTCTTCTGAAAAAGTCATGTGCTTTTAGATTAACGATTTTAATTTTAGATAACTGATTTAGCCCTGATAGAAGAGAAAATCCCACGCTTTTGGGCGTGGATTGAAACGGATAGCAGGATTAAGCTCCAAAAAAAATTAGATTTTCACAATAAATAAAGGTATTGAAATTTTGTGTCGCAATTTATCCACTGTGGTTCCAAAAACAATATCTTTTAAACCAGTGTGTCCATGCGTTCCCATAACAAGGATGTCATATTTACCCTCGTTGATAATCCTTGGAATTACTTTATTAGGTTTGCCAAAACCTAATTTTGTGTCTACCTTAAATCCTTTTTCAGAAAGCATTTTGTAGTAATCCATTAATAATTGTTCATCAATAGTGGTTTCGTGGTCAATTATTTTATTGCCATACATCAATGCGCCGACCGTTTCAACTACGTGAATTAATGTATAATTCGCATGTACGCCACCAAGTTCAAAGGCGCTATTTATTGCGATTTCATCTGCATTGGAGAAATCAACAGCAATGGCGATATTCTTTTTATTGTAGGTTTCTGAAGGTGTAAACTTTAAAACCAAATTGTGAGGCGAATGATTTTCAATGATTGGTTTTGCTTTGGTAACAAATGGTTTAAAAACGATATATAGTAATAAAATTAAAATACCAAAAGCTAGCGGAACTACCGTTAACCAAAGGACAACAGGGTTTTCAGAAGTTTCTAGCCATCCTTGAATTTCATTAAACACCAACTTTGCATTTAAAGAAACAATAACCAAAGCTACAAGCCATGAAGCAACTTGAGTGGTTTTACTAATGGCAAAACCTTTCATTTTTTGCTTATCACTCACAAAATGGATTAGCGGAATAATGGCAAACCCCAATTGTAAACTCAAAATTACTTGACTTAAAATCAGCATTTTTCCTGTGACACTTTCGCCAAAAATGGAAATGATAATAACAGCAGGGACAATAGCAATTAATCGTGTAATGATACGTCGAACCCAAGGTTGAATACGTAAATTTAAATAGCCTTCCATTATAATTTGTCCTGCTAATGTTCCTGTAATGGTAGAACTTTGTCCAGCAGCAATCAAGGCAACGGCAAATAAAATGGGTGCCCAATGTGTTCCCAACATAGGTTCTAAAAGGCGATGGGCATCTTGAATTTCGGCAACTTCAAACAATCCGTTTTTATAAAAAGTTGCTGCGGCCAAAATTAATATGGCTGCATTTACAAAAAAAGCCAAATTCAATGCTATGGTGCTATCAATAAAATTATATTTTAATGCTTGTTTAATTCCTTTTTCACTTCTGTCAAATTTTCGGGTTTGAACTAAAGACGAATGCAGGTATAAATTGTGAGGCATAACCGTTGCTCCAATAATTCCGATAGCAATATAAAGCGCTTCTTCGCTTGGCATACTAGGCAGTAAACCTTTAAGCACACTGCCAACTTCTGGTTGTGCAAAAATCATTTCAAAAATGAATGAAAATCCAATTATGGCAACTAAAGCAATGATAAAAGCTTCCATTTTACGAATGCCTTTATTGATTAAGAAAAGGAGTAAAAAAGTGTCTAAAACAGTAATTATTACGCCTTCTATCAATGGAATTCCAAACAATAAATTGATTCCAATTGCCATTCCTAAAACTTCAGCCAAATCACAAGCAGCTATGGCTATTTCGGCAAGAAAATAAAGAATGTAATTTATAAATTTAGAATAGGTTTCACGTGACGCTTGAGCCAAATCACGCTGCGTAACGATACCCAATCGCGCACTCAAACTTTGTAAAAGCAACGCCATTATGTTACTCATCAACAAAACCCATAGTAATGCGTATCCAAACTGACTTCCTCCAGCCAAATCAGTTGCCCAATTTCCTGGATCCATATAACCAACAGAAATTAAATACGCTGGACCAAAAAAGGCAAGTATTTTTCTAAAAACAGTTGTTTTATTTTGAGTAGGAACCGATTGGTTTACCTCTTCTAAAGATTTACCCATGTTGCTTTTATTTGAAGCAAATATAAAAATTAATTCGATATGAGTAAATATTTTTTTAGGGTTGTCTAAAATTTTATCATTATGAATAAAATGGTCAGACTATTATTTCGCTTTTGGATTTTCATTTCGAGTTTGATTTAAGAGGGTATTGGACAATTATTTATGTTTAACTTAAATACATTAAATTTGTAAAAAACCACCTCATGAATTTAGATTATAGAGAAATAGCAACGGCAACAATGGTACTTTTTGCAGTAATTGATATCGTGGGTAGCATTCCTGTAATTATCGATTTAAGAGCAAAATTTGGTCATGTACAATCTGGGAAAGCGTCGATTGTTTCGGCAATTATTATGATTGCTTTTCTTTTTGTTGGAGAAGAAATTTTAAAACTAATTGGTATTGATGTGAATTCTTTTGCAGTTGCAGGATCGTTTGTGCTTTTTTTCTTGGCTTTAGAAATGATACTCGGGATTCGTTTGTATCGCGATGAACAAGCTACTTCGGCTTCCATAGTACCCATAGCATTTCCATTAGTGGCGGGTGCTGGAACCATGACAACTTTACTTTCATTGCGCGCTGAGTTTCATTCGATAAATATTATTGTTGCCATCTTTTTAAATATTGTTTTGGTTTATTTGGTTTTAAAATCATCAGCTAGAATTGAAAAAGCTTTAAGTAAAAATGGCTTAAATATTATTAGAAAAGTTTTTGGCGTAGTGCTTTTGGCCATTGCTGTTAAATTATTTGCAACTAATGTTAAAGGACTATTTGCATAACCTCAAATTTTAGTATTTTTACACATTAAATCTATTTCATGAAAATTTTCACTACACTATTAATTATAGTTGCCATTGCTCTTATTATTTTCAACATTACTATATTAGACTTTAATAACCCTTTGGAAGGCGATAGTTTTGTGGCACTTGTTGGAGTTATAGCCTCTTTCTGTGCCGTTTTTATTCTTCTAATTTTTAAAATGTCAAAGAAAATTGAACAAAAATTAAAAAATCAATAATCTATGTTTGATGTTTTAATTATTGGTGGTGGCGTTTCGGGAATGTCATGCGCATTGGTTTTAGGTTCGGCGCAACATAAATCGTTTGCCTTAGATAAAAAAATCGGAATCCTTACACATCAAAAAGCATCCTCACTTCAAGATGCACTTTTCAATAATGCTTATGGAATTCCTTCAGGGAAATTAGGTTCTGAACTTTTAACCGAAAGCGTTGCGCAATTGCAAGACTTGTATTCAGATGTTAATCAAATTCCCGATGAAAAAGTAATGCAACTTGAAGGAAGTGCTGGAAATTTCACCATTACAACCAATAAAAACAGTTATCATTCTAAAATAGTTGTGATTGGAATTGGTGCTGGAAACCCTTTCTCCATAGCAGGGTTAGACGAATTTGTAATACCACATCAAAAAGTAATTCCAGAGAAAAACAGAATCCAACTTAAAAATATCGATCACAAAGTGACCGAAGGAATTTATGTAACCGGAACTTTAGCAGGTTGGCGCAGTCAATTGACCATCGCTGCAGGAAGTGGAGCAGCTGTGGCTACGGATATCCTTACGCTTTGGAATGATGGAATTCACGTGCAAATTCACGATAGTATTAGGAAATAAACTTATTTCAACACGGCTTTTAACATCGTGTCATCTTTCAAAATAATTTGATAATACTGACTTTCGCCAAAGAGTTGTTGTGCGAATTCTGCAAGAATGTATTTTTTCACTAAAGGTTTGTCGTTGGTTAGTTTTTGTTCTAAACCTGTGTTTGTTAAATATTTTTCAAAACTATTTATATAACTGTCAGAGTTTTGCATTTTGGTTTGAAACTGTTGAAAAGTCAAATTTTTAAAAGCATTTCTGTTTTTATCCAATTCTTCAAACACAAAATGACCAACAAGGCCTGAGTTTAAAATATACACCAAGCTTTCTTCCCCTTTTTTAACTTCAAGTGGTATAAAAACATCGGGAACAATACCGCCGCCGCCATAAACTATTCGTCCTTTTTTGGTTTTAAATTTTAAGGAATCAGCGATAGTTATTTTACCTTTTTCATACAATTCACCATTTTCAAAACGGTTTTCAAAATCGTGGGTGTATTTTTCGCCTTCGCCTTTTATATAAGGTTTTTGAATAGAACGACCGCTTGGGGTATAATATCGCGCTGTAGTTAATCGAACAGCAGAGCCATCCTCAAAATCCATTTCACGTTGCACCAAACCTTTTCCAAAAGAACGACGACCTACAATTGTCCCTCTATCATTATCTTGAATGGCACCAGCAAGAATTTCACTTGCCGAAGCGGAATTTTCATCAATTAAGACATATACTTTTCCGGTTTCAAAAATGCCATCCTCTGTTGCAAATGTTTTATTGATGTTGCCTTTTCTGTTTTTGGTAAAAACAATTAGCTCTTTATCTTTTAATAATTCGTCGGCTATTTCAACTGCTTTTTCAAGATATCCACCGCCATTTTCTCTAAGATCTATTACCAAAGTTGTGGCGCCTTGTTTTTTTAATTTTACTAAACCTTCTCTAAATTCGTCATAGGTTTGTTCACCAAAACGATCAATTTTTATGTACCCCGTGTTTTTGTTTATCATCAGAGAAATTGCCACACTTTTGATTGGGACAATAGCACGTGTAATTGTAATTTTAATTTTTTTATTACTGCTTTTTCTGTAAATAGTTAAAAGCACTTCGGAACCTTCTTCCCCTTTTAGTTTATTGAAAAGAGAGTCTGATGGTAATTTTCTTCCAAAAAGTTTGGAGTTATCGGCATAAAGAATTCGATCGCCAGAAAGGATTCCAGCTTTTTCTGCTGGACCATCTTCTAATGGTTTTACAACGGCAATAGTATCGTTATGCATGTAAAAATTCACACCGATTCCGACAAAATTTCCTTTCATTGTTTCCACTTCGGAAATTTGTTCCGTTGTTGGAATGTAAATGGAATGTGGATCAAGTTTGCTTAAGATGCTGTTGACTGTGAGATCCACAATGGAATCAGAATTAACATCATCTACATATTCTTCATTAATGAAATCAATCAAACGGTTGAGTTTAATTTTGTTGGCTGATTTAGCTGATAAAGTTCGGTTGGGAAAATTAATCATACCGCCAATTACTATCCCTAATGCAATGCAAGAAAAAAGAAGTATTGGCAGGTATTTTTCTTTTGATTTCATTATTCTAAATCTTCAAGTTGATCAACGGCAACACCAGCTTTTGTTAGAAAATCAATACCAGATGTGTCGTGATAACCATTAACATAAACCACTCGTTTTATTCCCGATTGATGGATGAGTTTGCTGCATTCTTTGCAAGGTGAAAGCGTGATGTATAATGTTGCATTTTCACAAGTTTGTGTAGAATGCGCTACTTTTAAAATAGCATTTGCTTCAGCATGTAGCACATACCAATGCGTTAATCCATCATTATCTTCGCAACAATTTTCAAATCCAGATGGTGTTCCGTTGTAACCATCGGAAATAATCATTCGGTCTCGAACAATAATGGCACCTACTTGTTTCCTTTTACAATAAGACAATTTGCTCCATTCAGAAGCAATTCGAAGATAGGCTTTGTCGTATTTGAGTTGTTTTTTTTCTTTCATGCTGCTCATGTAATCTTAATTCAATTCAGAATCAATTTCTTTTGCTAAAGAAATTCATTACTAATAGCAAATATAACCAAAGATAAAGGTTTTATAAATTTTTATTTATGCCAAATTTCACTTTGAATAATCATTGGAATTACAACGCCAACAATAAAAGCTGACATGGTTAACGTCCAATCTCGTTTGGAGAACTTGAATAAGGTTTGGACCATAAATGAGAGTAATAATGCAATAATAACAACTATAATTTGAGAACATTCAATGCCTAACGCAAATTCAGTTAATGGAATGAATTTGTCTGTTGGTTTTCCATCAAGGATACCATTAAAATAATTGGCAAAACCCAAACCATGGACGATTCCAAAGAAAACGGTAATAATGGCAATAAAAGTAATACTGTCTTTTTTTGACGATTTCCCAGAGGTGATTAAGTTGTATACTGCTGTAATTAAAATGGTTAATGGAATAAGCAGTTCTACAACATTTACTTTTAAAATGATAATATTAAATACAGAAAGTAACAATGCCAGAGAATGACCTAATGTGAATAATGAAACCAGTAACAATATTCTTTTCCAATCCTTAAAATCATAAGGAACAGTAAGTACTAAAAGAAATAAAATATGATCATAGGCAAAAACATCTAGCACATGTTTTAGTCCAATATTGAAGTAAATCCAAAATTCTGTCATAGCATTAGGTTATTTAGGTACGTAAACTTACAATTTATTTTAATATAGCTTTCAAAAAAAATCCTAAAAAAGATGAAAAACATTTTAGAAATAGATTTTTAAAAAATGGGAAAATCCATTATATTTGTAGAATAAAACCAATATAATTATGTCATTTTCAGATTTATTTGATAGCGAATTTAAAAGTAGAAATAAAGGTCATTTTTCAGCCATTGTTCGTGTGGCGATGGCAGATGGGGTTTTAATTCCAGTAGAAAAAGCATTTTTAGACAAACTTGCTGGGAAATTAGAAATTTCGGCTGCTGAGTATGAAGAAATTTTAGAAAATCCTTTAAAATATCCCATCAATCCGCCCTATTCTTATGCGCAACGTTTAGAGCGTTTGTATGATTTGGCACGTATGGTTCATGTGGATCATCACTTGGGAGACAAGCAAGATGTGTTGCTACGTAAATTTGGCTTGGCTTTAGGTTTTACGCCAGGCAATGTAAATTATATTATTGATAAAGCCCTTTCGTTACTAGACCAAAAAGTAGATTTAGATACTTTTACTTATGAAATGCAACATATGAATAAATAGTTTTTCGACTATTCTAAAAATACAGAAACCATTAAGAAATTAAGATTATTAAGTAAAACTTAATGAGACTTAATTTCTTAATGGTTTAATTTTATAAATGAATTAATATTTACTCAGTTTTGCTTTAAGCATAAAATCTTCTGCTTTTTCCACCATGTTGAGGCATCCACAAAAGAAAGGCACACGTTGGTGTAATTCTGTAGGCTCAATTTCCATGATTCTTCCAAAACCATCCGAGGCTTTTCCACCAGCTTGTTCCGCGATAAAAGCCATTGGATTGCATTCGTATAGTAAACGCAATTTCCCTTTTGGAGCTTTAGAACTTGTTGGATAAATATAAATTCCGCCTTTAATCATGTTTCTATGAATATCGGAAACTAAACTTCCAATATAACGAGAAGTATAAGGTCGATCTTCTTCTTCCAACTGGCAATATTTGATATAATCTTTTACCCCTTGTGGGAAATGTACATAATTCCCTTCGTTGATGGAATAAATTGTCCCGTCTTTAGAAAATTGCATGTTGGGATGTGAAAGATAAAATGTTCCAATAGCGGGATTCAATGTGAAACCATTCACGCCATGACCTGTTGTGTAAACTAACATGGTTGAGGTTCCATAAATTACATAACCCGCCGCAACTTGATTAATGCCAGGTTGTAAAAAGTCTTCCAAAGTTACTGGCGTGCCTATTTCAGTGATTCTTCTGTAAACAGAAAAAATGGTTCCCACAGAAACATTCACATCAATATTAGAAGATCCGTCTAGCGGATCCATCAAGACAATATATTTATTATTATGACTGTTGTCAGAACCCGAAACGGTAATAAAATCATCGTTCTCTTCGGAAGCAATTCCGCAAACAATTTCTCGATTAATCAAGGTTTGAATAAAAATTTCATTGGCGTACACATCTAATTTTTGTTGGTCTTCTCCTTGTATATTTTGTTCGCCAGCAGCACCAACAATATCAACTAAACCTGCTTTGTTTACTTTGTAGTTTACCACTTTTGCAGCAAGTCTTATGGAGTTGATAATTCGAGATAATTCGCCAGACGAATATTGATGTGCTTTTTGATTTTCGATGATAAACTCACCTAAGGTTTTATTGCGTTCTTCCATTGCGAAATCGATGTAGTTAGTGGTGCAAATATCGGTTTTTTTGGTAAACTAAAAATGTATTTCATCAAGAAATTATAAATTGTATTTTTGTTGAAAATTATTATTAAATGATAATCCGAAAAGGAGAAATTAAAGATATGTATGCAGTTCTTGAACTCATTCAAGAATTGGCTACATTTGAAAAAGAACCCGATGCAGTTGTTGTAACAGTTGATGATTTAATACGCGATGGTTTTGGAAATAATCCATTGTTTTATACTTTGATTGCAGAACTAGAGGGGGAAATTGTTGGAATGGCATTGTATTATTATCGTTATTCAACTTGGAAAGGCAGAACCATCCATTTAGAGGATTTGATAGTAAAAGAAAAAATGCGCGGCTCTGGTTTGGGATTCGCTTTGTATACCGAAATCATTGCGCAAGGCAAAAGAGATAAGGTGCGCAGGGTGGAATGGAATGTTTTGGATTGGAACACACCAGCCATAGATTTCTACAAAAAATCAGGAGCAAAAGTACTTGATGATTGGTTGGTTGCTCAAATGGATGAAGCGGGAATAAATGAGTTTTTAAAAAATAACACTAAATAAATTAGAATGAGAATATTCAAATTTGGAGGTGCTTCTGTTAAAGATGCCGATGGAATTAAAAACGTATTGGATGTTTTACAAAAAGTGGGTTATGATGACGTTTTACTTGTTGTTTCTGCCATGGGAAAAACTACAAATGCCATGGAAATTGTTATCAAAAATTATTTTGAAAAGTCCAACGGATTGCAATCGGCTATTCAAGATGTAAAAAAGTACCACAACCAAATTTTATTGGATTTGTTCGATAATGAAGATGATGATGTATTCTTTACTGTAAATAGTTATTTTGCTGATTTAGAGTATTTTTTAAGAAGTAATAAATCACCTAACTACAATTTTGTATACGATCAAGTCGTGAGTTATGGTGAGTTGATTTCAACGACAATCATCAGTCATTACTTTAATTTTCGAGGTTTAAAAAATAATTGGCTCGATGTTCGTGATTTTATTAAAACCGATGCTACATATCGTGATGCTGAAGTTAATTGGGAAGCCACACAGAAAAATATTTCTAAAAATGTAAAGAAGACCCGAGCCAAAGGCGAACGGAGCGAAGCTAAATCGCTCAACATCACACAAGGATTTATCGGTTCCGACGAGAATGGATTCACTACAACTCTAGGGCGTGAAGGTTCCGATTATACCGCGGCAATTTTCGCCTATTGTTTAAATGCTGAAAGTGTAACGATTTGGAAAGATGTTCCAGGAGTGATGAATGCCGATCCACGCTATTTTGAAAATGCTATTTTATTAAACCAAATTTCCTATAAAGAAGCTATTGAATTAGCCTTTTATGGCGCCACTGTAATTCATCCAAAAACGTTGCAACCACTTCAAAAAAAGGAAATACCTCTTTATGTAAAATCGTTTTTAAATCCTCAATTGCCGGGAACAAGTGTTTCAAAAGGAGCTGATTTAGAACCCAAAATACCTTGTTTTATTTTAAAGAAAGATCAGTTATTGATTTCGCTTTCCTCTATTGATTTCTCTTTTATTATGGAAGAAAACATCAGTGAAATTTTCGCATTACTACATCAATTTAAAATAAAAGTAAGTTTGATACAAAATACCGCCATTAGTTTTTCGGTTTGTATTGAAGATAAATTCGGAAATTTCAACGAATTAAAAACGATATTGTCCAAAAAATTTAAAGTTTCCTATAACGAAAATGTATCTTTGTTTACAATCAGACATTTTACAAAAGAAGCTGCAGAAATGGTTGAAAAAGACAAAACGGTTTTGTTAAAACAAATTTCAAGGGAAACGATGCAGGTTGTGACTAAGGAGTAAGTTTCGTATACCACATTTAAGCTTTTCTCGTTATTATAGGTATGTCAAAAAAATTACTTTTTTTAGGGCTTATTATTTGGTTTTCTAGCAGTCATGCTCAGGAAAATAAATCGCTCTATAGTAATAAAAAAGTAGCTGTTTCTAATGATACTATTGTAATTGAAAAAGTTAGTATTAGTCCAAGTTTTTTTAAACTTATGGATGATGCAGGAAAAGAAATTGACACCAGTTTTTATAAAGTAGACTTCAAAAAAGGGAAATTACTTTTCAAAAACGGATACGTTTCAAAAGACAGCATCACGATTCGCTATTTTAAATATCCCGAATACCTTACCAAAACCTACAGTATTTATGACCAAGATCGGGTAGTTGCCAACGAAGCAGGAAAATTATATAAAGTGAATCGCTCCGTAAAAAAGTTTGTGCCGTTTGATGGACTTAACACTTCCGGAAGTATTACCCGTGGAATCACAATTGGCAACAATCAAAACGCAAGTGTCAACTCCAATTTAGATTTACAGATTACAGGAAAAATATCTGATAAAGTTTCACTGCGTGCTTCCATTCAAGACAGCAATATTCCTTTGCAAGATGGCTGCTATTCTCAAAAACTGGATGAGTTTGATCAAATTTTCATTGAATTGTTTACCGATAAATGGAACATTCGGGCTGGAGATTTATTTCTTGAAAATAGACAATCACGATTTTTAAATTTTAATAAAAAAGTACAAGGACTTTCCACTCGTTTTACTTTTGGGACACCCGAAAATAAAACTGAGATTTTTGCTTCAGCGGCTTTAGTTCGAGGGCAATATGCTCGAAGTGCTTTCACTGGGGAAGAAGGAAACCAAGGTCCATATAAACTCAAAGACAACAATGGCGAGTTGTATGTTTTGGTAATTTCGGGTTCGGAGAGAGTATATGTAAATGGGATTTTGAAAAAAAGAGGGGAAAATAACGATTATGTTATAGATTATAATGCGGGAGAAATTGTATTTACTTCGCTTTTTCCAATTACTTCCGAAATGCGAATTACTATTGAATACCAATATTCCGATAGAAGTTATACTCGTTTTGTAACCTATGCTGGAGCCAATCACGAAGAAGAAAAATGGAGTTTAGGCGGTTATTTGTATTCCGAAAACGATGTTAAGAACCAACCGTTGCAACAAAATTTATCAACCGAACAAGTTGCTATTCTTCAAAATGCAGGAGATAATGTAAACTTAATGAATGCACCATCAGCCTATTTAGATTCGTATTCCGAAAATAAAATTTTGTATAAAAAAGTACTTGTAAATACCATTGAAACATTCGAATATTCTAACAATCCTGATGATGAATTGTATAATGTGAAGTTTGCATTTGTTGGTAATAATCAGGGAAGTTATATTTTAACCAATTCCAATTCAATAGGCAAAATATATCAATATGTTGGGTTATCAAGTACTTTGCCCAACAGAAATTACGAACCTATTACACGATTGATTGCACCAACAAAAATTCAAATCGCTACTGTTTTAGGAAAGTTTAATCCAACTGAAAAAACACTAATCGATTTTGAAGTTGGCGTCAGTAATAACGACCAAAATCTATTTTCTGCAATTGATGATAACAATAATAAAGGTATCGCTGGAAAACTAAATTTTAAGCAAAGGTTGTTTACAAAAAAATGGCAAATAGATGCTTTTGGTAATTATCAATATGTGCAACAAAATTTTAAAACCATTGAACGCCTTTTTAATATTGAGTTCAATCGCGACTGGAATTTAACGACATTTGAAGGCAATCAAAGTTTGATAATTAACGGTGTGGATTTTATATTGCCCGAAAATGGAAAATTGACCTATCAATTTGAAAAACTAGATTTTTCTAAAAGCTTTTCAGGAAATCGCCATCTTGTAAACGGTTTTTTTAAACTTAAAAATTGGAATTTTCAACAAAACGGAAGTCTTCTAAAAAGCGATGGAAATTATGCCAATTCAACTTTTGTCAGAAACCAATCAGAGGTTCGTTATCATTTCAAAAAGAACTGGATTGGAACTAGTTTGCGTTTTGAAAACAATAAAGAGAAGTTAGTTGCCACACAACAATTATCAAATTTAAGTCAAAAATTTACCGAATACGGAGCCTTCGTTGGTCGTGGCGATAGTTCTAAGGTTTTTGTTGAACTGGGGTTTTTACACCGTGTTAACGATAGTTTACAAAACGGAATCTTAAAACGAGTGAACACTTCTCAATCGTATTATTTAAAGTCAAAGTTGATTCAAACCAATAAAAGTGATTTGTCTATTTATCTTAATTATCGCAACTTAAAATTTGAAGATCCAACCAGAGAAAACGAACCTTCATTAAATTCAAGATTGCTATACAATGATCAGTATTTTAAACAATTGATGCAAGTTACCACTGCTTATGAAACCACTTCAGGATCCATAGCGCAACAGGAATTTACCTATCTAGAAGTTGAACCTGGTCAGGGAGTTTACACTTGGATTGATTATAATAATAACGGTATTCAGGAATTGCAAGAATTTGAAATTGCTCCTTTTCCTGATCAGGCGAAGTATGTTCGGGTATTTTTGCCGAATCAAATTTTTGTAAAAACACACCAGAATAAGTTTTCACAATCCTTGACTTTAAATGCATTTCAATGGCAAAATTCGACCGGATTTAAGAAATTCATTTCTCATTTCTACAATCAAACTTCCTTTTTAATCGAGAGAAAAATAAAGCGTAGTGGCGATAATTTTGATTTAAATCCTTTTTCAACTTCAGACGAAAATTTATTAGGATTAAATACAAGTTTTCGAAACAGTGTTTTCTATAATCGTGGTAAGCAGAAGCATACCGTAAGTTATACTTTTATATCCAATAAATTAAAGAGTTTGCTTTCTGTAGGTTCACAAGAAAACAAAAGTAATTCTCATCAGTTGCAATATGTTCATTTGCTTCAAAAAAGCTGGCTATTTACGTTGTCTTCTAAAACGGTCTCCACTACATTAAAATCAGAAAATTATGTAAGCAAGAATTTTGAAGTTTTTGCTTATCAAGTGAATCCTAAGATTTCTTATATATTCAATAAAAATGCGAGTTGGGACATTTTTTATGAATACCAAAACAAAGAAAATCAAATGGGTAGTAAGGAAACATTACTTCAAAACCGTTTCGGAACTTCTTTTTCTTATGCTAGCGAAAAGAAATTAACCATGAATGGGGAGTTTTCTTTATATCAAAATAAATTCGAAGGGGATCCTTTATCGCCAGTTGCATTTCAAATGCTCGAAGGATTGCAACCTGGTAAAAACATGACTTGGCGTTTATTAGTCCAAAAAAACTTAACCGAGTTTTTAGATATAAACATTAATTATCAAGGAAGAAAAACGGAAACTAGCCAAACGATTCATACAGGAAATATTCAATTGAGAGCCTATTTTTAGTTGGAATATTTTTTGTGTTATTTTTTTTAGTAATTTTAATCTAATAACTAATTTAAATAAGTCACAATGAAAAGAGTAATTTTATTATGTATGCTTTTTGTTTTTGCTACTGCAGGATTTAGCCAAGAAACTACAACAAAAAAAGGTTTAAAAACTAAAACTGAAAAAGCAGCTACAGCAACAAAGAAAGCAGAAAAAGTCGTAAAAGAGACTAAAGACAAAGCACCACTTAAAAAAGATGGTACGGTAGACAAACGTTATAAAGCTGCTGAAAAAGCACCTTTGAAAAAAGATGGAACAGTTGATAAACGGTTTAAATCAAACGAAGGAAAAGGTAAAGCAACAACTGAAAAAGTAACTAAAGCTACAAAAGAAGTTGAAGAAAAAACAACTAAAGCTAAAGTAAAAAAATCGGCAGTTGAAGAAAAAGAAGACATGAAAGAAACGGCTGCTTCAAAAGCGGCTGAGAAAAAAGTAGTTGATAAAGTAACAGGTCAATACAAAGGAAAAAAAGTATATACCGGACCAAGAGGAGGTAAGTACTACATCAATAAAAACGGAAACAAAACATACATCCAAGAAGATTAATAAAAACTGTTAATAATTAAAAAAGCCGACTAAAGTAATTTAGTCGGCTTTTTTTTGAGTTGATAATTTTTTAAGGTGTTTTCTTTTTTCCAAAAATCCCATTTAATAAATCTTTCGCTTTGGTCTCTGTGCTTTTTGTTGGTGAGGCTGTTTTGGTGGTGTCTTTTGGTTTCGTGCTATTTTGGAGTATGTTTCCAAGTGCAGAAGTTCCTTGTTGGATGAGCTTTTCTTTTTGTTGTTTCACCAAATTAGTGACCAAAGTTGTTGTGGCTTGTTTGAGATCGGTTGACACATTAGGGTTTTTAAAATTTCCTGTCAGCGAAGCATTTATTGGAATCGTTTCAAATTTCTTAGCATCATTAGGAGTTAGTTTCCCAATTAAAGTATTAATTTCTGAACCCAAATATTTCGATGGAACATCCAACTTCATATTGTAGTTCATCAACTGATCGAAACTATGCGTTCCGCCAATGTTTGCTTTTATATCTTGGTATTTTATATCAAAAGGTTTTACGTTTACTTTTCCGTCTTTAAAAGTTAATGCGACTTTCAAATCATTAAGATTCAGTTTTTTCAAATCAATAAAACCCAATTTGTCATCCAACTTGGTCAGCAAAGCCGAATTACTTGAATTCACTGTAGTGGAAAGCAATTGTCCCATTAAATCTCCTGTGATACTTTTTAAATCGGGAGTCATTGCTTTATCTTTTAAATTCCCCGAAAGTTTTATCTCGGAGTTCAATTTTCCGTTGATGACACCGGCTATCGGCGCAATTTTTTTCATCATGTCCAATTGGGTAAAGGTTTGCGCAATATCAACGCCGTTCAATCCTAAATCCATGTTGAATTTGGAGATATTTTCTTTAGTAGAAACATCACCATTAAACGCAATCGAACCTCCAAAAATATTGGTCTTTCCGTTTTCAATAGTTACTTTTTGATCTTTAATAATGATTTTTGCACGAACCTCTTTCAAAGCTAAATTGTCATACAAAACCGTATTGGCTTTCGCGTTCAAAGTACAATTTAGGAACGCTGGGATTTTCATCGCTTCGTCTGCTTTGGTGCCTTTTTTTGTAGCGTCTTCTGTGGTGACAAAATCGTTTACCGCCAATTGATTAGAATTTAAATTAAAGTTCCCTTTCAATTCTTGATTTTTAAATACAAATCCATAAAAATTTTCTAAAACACCATTTACCGCTAAATCACTTTTGCCCGTTGTAGCATTAAATTGTTTTAAATTCACTCGGCTTGGATTGAATTCCACCAACGCTCGGCTGATTTTCATGGTTTTTCCAGCATCATCCGTGTAATTAAATCCCGTTAAATCGATAACTCCAGCATTTTTTATTCGCTCATAGTCACTTTTCTCAACGGAATGCATGTCAAATGCTGTAGTAACATCGGCTTTTAAAATACCTGTTAAGGGTTTGTCTAATTTAATTGGATATGCTTTGGTTAAATTCCCCAAATTAATGGTTCCTTTCAAAGCCGCATTTACTAATGCATTTTCGGAAATGTTTTTGATATTTGCTTTTGCATTGAAAACATCTTGATCAATTTGAAAGGACAATTTATCCAAATTCACGTAAGTGTCATTCATCCTACCTGTTTCGTTGATAATTTTGGTATCGATGATAATGTTGTTAACGGATTTCGGTAAATTTGGATACTGAAACGACGCATTGTTTGAAGCAATTTCAATATTGAATTTTGGAACCGAAGTGTCTGAAAACAGTCCTTTTGCAAAACCAACTACGGTAAAATCTCCACTTGTTTTCACGTCTTTCAGATTGCTCGAATATTTCGCCGGAATCAATCCTAAGAAGTTTTTAAAAGAGGAAGTTGGTGTTTTAAATTTTAAATCATAATCCTGTCCGGCATCCGCCAATTGAATGAAACCATCAAATTCTAAAGGCAGTTCGTTGATCTTGGCTTTGTTTTCTTTAAAAGTATATTTGCTCTTATCCAAATCAATTCCGAGAACAGCATCTAAAGTAATCGCTACATGATTCATGTAATTCACTTTGTCCATATCCAAAGAAACTTTTGCCCTAGTGTTGGTCACCAAATCCAATTTTGATTGTGCAAAATCACCAGTTCCATTGTGATTGATGCTGTCGATAAGCATTTTTATTTTTGACTTTTCATCATAGTATTTGAATTTAAAATTTTCAACGGAATACTCTTTTATTTTTAGCGCAAGTGGTTTGCTATTTCCATCGTCACCTTTTTTATCCTCTTTCAATGCAATGTCGTAATTGCCAACTCCGTCTTTGTTGAAAATGATATTAATCAAACCATTTTTAGAGGATATCCCATCGATATTCATAGGTTCGTTATCACCGTTGAATAATTCTTTGATGGACATTTTTAAATTTAATTCTTCAAACGATACTAATGTATCACCTTCAAAAGGCGCTTTGTTGATGATGGATAGTTTTTCGATGTTTACGCTGGCATTTGGAAAGTTCTTGAACAAACTCAAATCAGCATCCGCGAAAGCGACTTTAGCATCCACTTTTTCGTTGATAGCAGTTAGAATTTTAGCTTTGATTTGATCTTTAAAGAAATACGGAATGGCAAAAGCAGAAATCACCAGCACCAATAAAACAATTCCAACTATTTTTAAAATTTTCTTGAACATAATGAGGATGAATTAATTTTGAAACAACTTTGCAAAAACCTTGCCTTTAATTGGCAAAATTAACGTTTCTAACGATGAAGATAACGAGAAAGTGCGACAAATATTGAAACCTGTCGCACTTTAACAAAACTTCAATAATTTATTTTTATCGAATACTAATCTCAAATGGCATTATGGCTTGAACTCCTTTTTGTTGGGTCATTCGTTTTATTTTTTGTATAATCAAATAGTTTTCGGCGCCAATTTCTTCTTTAATGAGTTCTTGTTTGCTTTGAGCTAAACCAAATTTTGATAAGATATCATCGAAACTTTTCTCGTATTCTGGGTAATTCTGAGTGTTGTATTTTTTGAGATTGGCTAATTTTGCCGCTTCAGCAAGCGCTTCATCCATGCCTCCAATTTTATCGACCAAACCAATTTTTAAGGCTTCTGCACCTGACCAAACTCTACCTTGTCCAATGGCATCAACTTGTTCAAAAGTCATTTTTCTTCCAGCAGCAACACGGTTTACAAAAGTGGTATAAATTTTCTCAACACCTTCTTGCGCAAAGGCTCTATAATCATCTGATAATGGTTGAAATGGACTATAATCAGCTGCGTTTTTATGTGTTTTAACTTGTTCCGTATTCAAACCAATTTTAGTTGCCGCTTGCGTAAAATTGGGCAACATACCAAATACTCCAATCGAACCGGTTATGGTAGTATTTTCGGCATAAATTTTATTGGCATTACAAGCAATATAATACCCGCCAGAAGCCGCAAGATTGCCCATAGAAACGACCACAGGTTTTACTTTTTTAGTCAACTCAATTTCTCTCCAAATTAAGTCAGATGTTAATGCATTTCCTCCAGGAGAATCTATTCGAAGCACGATAGCTTTAACATTTTTATCCTTTCTTGCTTCTTGCAAAGAACGACGCATGGAACCTTCTCCAATATAATCTACATCGCCTTCACCACTTTGGATTTCTCCTTGAGCATAGATAATGGCAATTTTGTTTTTAGAACCATAATCTTTTGAAGTTGTAGCTACTTTTTCAGCATAATCTTCAATGCTTACTTTATTGTATTTTTTATCAGCATCAACTTTCAATGCTTTTCTAATGGCATCGTGATACACGTCTTCGTATGCAATTACATCCACTAGTTTTTCTGCTTTTGCCATTTCGGGAGTTCTTGCTAAAAGTCCATCAGCAACTTGGTTTAAACGCGTTACAGAAACATTTCTACTTTTGGCAATATCAACAACAATAGAACTCCAGACCGAATTTAACAAAGAAGAAATTTGTTCTCTGTTGGCGTCACTCATTTTATTTTCTAGAAAAGGTTCAACGGCACTTTTGTATTTTCCATGACGAATTATCTCCATTTTCAACCCTGATTTTTCTTGAAAATCTTTAAAAAACATCACTTCCGATGACAATCCTTTAAAGTCTAAATCGCCTATTGGATTGATGTAAATGGTATTGGCAATAGAATTTAAATAATACTCTTTTTGCGAATACATATCGGCATACGACATAATAAACTTTCCAGATTTTTTAAAACTTTCTAATGCATCACGAAGTGCTTTTGTTTGAGCAATTCCAAGAGAAGAGTTATTGTTTAAAATGGAAATCCCTTGAATATCATCATCTAATTGTGCTGCTTTTATAGCTTCAATTACATCAGACAAGCCATTGTGTTTGTCTTTATCATTTAAAAACTCAAAATCATCATAATGGGTTTTACCCGCATAATCAAATGTAATTTTTGAAAGATCCAGTTCAATAACCGAATTGCTTTTCACAGTTACTTCATCGTGACCACTTCCAGCTATGACTCCAATAAGAATAATTCCAAAAAAGAATATCATGCAAAAAACAAACAATCCAACAATAGTGGCCAATACATTTCCTAAAAATCTCATAGTTTTAATTTTATAAATAGGTCGATAAAAAAACGTTTTGTTACAAATAAAATATTTATCAACAGTGAGACAAATATACATTTATTCTGAAATTCTTTTCCTTAATTTGTAGCGAGTATGAACAAGCAACATCAAGTAATTTTATCATTAGGAACCAATCAAGGCAATCGTCTCGAAAATATTGAGCGTTGTATTGAATCCTTACATAATGAAGTTGGAACAATTATTAAAGTTTCTAAACTTTATGAGACACCATCATTGGGTTTTGAAAGTGATGATTTTTATAATTGCGCAGTGATTTTGCATACTCATAAATCTGCAGATCAAGTATTAGCAGAAGTTTTAGCATTAGAAATAAAATTAGGCAGAGTTCGAGAGAATGTTGAAGGCTATCAAGCAAGAATGATTGATATTGATGTGATTACGTTTGATGAAGAAATTATTGCTTCAGAGAAACTTCAAGTACCACATCCAGAAATGCAAAACCGAATGTTTGTTTTGTTACCTATGCGTGATTTGAATTTGGATTGGCGTCATCCCATTTTACAAAAATACTTGCATGAATTAGTTACCTTGTCCGAAGATAAAAGCAATTGTAAGTGGGTTAAAAACCTTGATATTGCTTTGTCAAAAATCAAGTTAGACAATTTCAATTATATTGCTATTGAAGGTAATATTGGTGCGGGAAAAACAACATTAACCAATAAATTAGGGGAAGATTTTAATGCGAAAACGGTGTTGGAACGCTTTGCTGATAATCCGTTTTTGCCAAAATTTTATGAAGATCAAAATCGGTATGCCTTCCCTTTAGAGATGTCATTTTTAGCCGATAGATACCAACAAATTTCGGATGATTTGGCCCAATTTGATTTGTTTAAAGATTTTATTGTTGCCGATTATCATATATTCAAATCGTTGATTTTTGCTAAAGTTACTTTGGCAGAAGATGAATATCGTTTGTACCGCAACTTGTTTGACATTATTTATAAAGAAATGCCCAAACCTGATTTGTACATTTATTTGTATCAAAGTACGGAGAAATTGCTCGAAAATATAAAGCAAAGAGGAAGAAGTTACGAGCAGGAAATTCCTGCCGAATATTTAGAAAAAATCAACAGCGGTTATCTAGATTACATCAAATCTCAAAAAGAATTGAATGTTTTAATTATTGATGTTACCAATAGAGATTTTCTTGAAAATCAAGAAGATTATATCTATATTTTGGAAGAAATTAGAAATAAAATTTCGGTTTAATAATTAATTTTCTGAAATAAATCCCAAACAACAATCCCAGTACTCACTGCAATATTTAATGAATGTTTGGTTCCGAGTTGTGGGATTTCGATGGTTCCGTCACAAATTTCAATAGCTTTTTGATTTACACCATATACTTCGTTTCCAAATACTAAGGCGTATTTTTTATTTTTTTCTACATAAAAATCCTGTAGAAAAATAGCATTCTCAACTTGCTCAATGGCAAAAACGGAAATAGCTTCTTTTTTTAGGTTTGAAATTACTTCGATAACATCATTATGATATTCCCAAGTCACAGTTTCGGTTGCTCCAAGTGCGGTTTTATGAATTTCTTTATTGGGTGGAATTGCCGTAATACCACACAAGTATATTTTTTCAATCAAAAAAGCATCGGCGGTTCTAAAGACAGAGCCAATATTGTTCAAACTTCTAATATCGTCAAGGATAATTATGATGGGTGTTTTTGCAGATTCTTTAAATGCCTCAATTGATTTTCTTTCTAATTCACTATTTTCAAGCTTACGCATATTTTTTATTTTATAAAATTGCTTCGCCAATTCAGCTAAAGCTTCGGGTCGGCCTTTGGTCGTATTTGGCAAAGATATTCAAAAAAAAATCACGCTATAAGCGTGATTTTCTGAATTATATAATTAAATGAATTTAGCTTTTTGTTGGAGCTGGAGTTTCAGCAGCTGGAGTAGCTGGATCAGCCAAAACAGTACCTTTAATAGTTAAAACTTTAGAAGGCATTCCTTCTGCATTTGAAGTTACAGTTACAGTTTTTGTAAATGCACCAACTCTATCAGTAGCATATTTTACACCAATTACAGCTTTAGCACCTGGAGCAATTGGGCCTTCTGGTTTTGTAGGAACTGTACAACCACATGAACCTTGAGTGTTAGAGATAATTAATGGTTTGTTACCATTGTTTACCAATACGAATTCACGTTTACCGTCAGCATTGTGAGCAATAGTTCCGTAATCAATAGTTTCGTTTTCGAAAACCATTCCTGCACCTTCTACTTTTGGAGTTTCAGCTTTTTTAGTAGTTTCAGTTTTAGTACTTTTTTTTGCAGTTTGAGCATTTGTTGTTGCTACACCAAATACGGTTAAAGCAGCTAATAGAATTATTTTTTTCATTTTATAATGTTTTAAAGTTTAAGGGACAAATCTATGCAAAAAATGAAATGACGGTATTTTTTTTATCTTAATATTAAATTAATTTTTTTTAAGATACCTTTTCGTTCTAAAATATTTAAATTCGCTTTCACAAAATTAATAACAATATATTCCATTGACTTCAACAGAAAAGACAACCAAGGAAACACCTTTAATGAAACAATACAACGAGATAAAAAGAAAGTATCCCGATGCCTGTTTGTTGTTTAGAGTTGGAGATTTCTATGAAACCTTTGGAGAAGATGCTGTTCGAGCTTCTAAAATTTTAGGAATTGTTTTGACAAAACGAGGTGCGGGTTCTGAAACAGAGACTGCTTTAGCTGGATTTCCGCATCATTCTTTGAATACGTATTTGCCAAAATTAGTTAAAGCTGGGCTTCGCGTAGCAATTTGCGATCAACTTGAAGATCCTAAATTGACCAAAACCATTTTAAAAAGAGGAGTAACCGAATTAATTACGCCAGGTGTTACGATGAACGATGAAGTATTGCATTCTAAATCGAATAACTTTTTAGCGGCAATCTATTTTGGGAAAAAACATTTAGGAATTTCTTTTTTAGATGCTTCTACAGGTGAATTTTTAACATCGCAAGGCAATGAAGAATACATTGATAAATTATTACAAAACTTCAATCCTAGCGAAGTATTAATTCAAAAAAATAATCGCAATCAGTTTAAAGAAGGTTTTGGAGCAAATTATAACACCTTCTATTTAGAAGATTGGGTTTTTCAAAACGATTATGCATTTGAATCGTTGACAAAACATTTTCACACTAATTCTTTGAAAGGATTTGGTATAGAAGAGTTGCAAGAAGGAATTATTTCTGCCGGTGCAATTTTATATTATTTATCAGAAACACAACACAATAAAATTCAACACATTACTAATATCCATAGAATTTCTGAAGACGCCTATGTTTGGATGGATCGTTTTACCATTCGGAATTTAGAGTTGTATCACAGTCATTCTCAAAACGCCGTTACCCTTTTGGATGTTATCGATAGAACGCTTTCGCCAATGGGAGGAAGGTTGTTAAAACGATGGTTGGCATTACCTTTAAAAGACATTCACAAAATTAGAAATCGTCATGAAGTAGTGGCTTATTTGAAAGATAATCAAGAAATTCTTCAAGAAATTCAATATCAAATCAAACAGATTTCCGATTTAGAGCGCTTAATTTCTAAAATTGCAACAGGGAAGGTATCTCCACGAGAAGTTATTTATTTAAAAGATTCACTCGATGCCATTATTCCAATAAAGACATTGGCGTTAGAAAGTAAGCAGAATGCCGTTAGGATAATTGGAGATAGTTTACACAGTTGTGAATTACTTCGTGAAAAAATCAAAACTACTTTAAACCCAGAAGCACCAGTTGCCATTGCAAAAGGGAATGCTATTGCAAAAGGCGTGCATGCCGAATTGGATGAATTGAGAAATATTGCTTTTTCAGGGAAAGAATATTTAGAAAGTATTGAAAAAAGAGAATCAGAATTGACAGGAATATCTTCTTTAAAGATTTCTTTCAACAACGTTTTTGGATATTATATTGAAGTTAGAAATACACATAAAGACAAAGTTCCTGCGGAATGGATTAGAAAACAAACTTTAGTTAACGCAGAGCGATACATTACAGAAGAATTAAAGGAATATGAAACTAAAATTCTTGGTGCCGAAGAAAAAATACATCAAATAGAAAGTCAGTTGTTTGAGCAATTGGTCAGTTGGATAGCTACTTATATAAAACCAGTGCAATTGAATGCTAATTTGATAGCGCAATTGGATTGTCTCACCTCATTTGCTCAATTGGCTATCGAAAATGATTATGTTTGTCCAATTCTTGATGAAACTTTTGATTTAGAAATAACCAATGGTCGTCATCCGGTTATTGAAAAACAATTGCCAACAGGCACGCCTTATATTCCCAACGATATTTTTTTAGATAGAGATACCCAACAAATTATTATGATTACTGGTCCGAATATGTCCGGAAAATCAGCCATTTTGAGACAAACCGCATTAATCGTTTTGTTGGCTCAGATGGGAAGTTTTGTGCCTGCAGAGAAAGTTAGAATGGGCGTTGTCGATAAAATTTTTACCAGGGTTGGAGCGAGTGATAACATTTCAATGGGAGAGTCAACTTTCATGGTTGAAATGAATGAAACAGCTTCCATTCTCAATAACATTTCCAATAGTAGCTTGATATTATTGGACGAAATTGGTCGAGGAACTAGTACTTACGATGGGATTTCTATTGCATGGGCTATTGCAGAATTTCTTCATGAAAATCCGGCTCAACCTAAAACTTTATTTGCTACTCATTATCATGAGTTAAATGAAATGAGTGAATTACTGCCTAGAATACAGAATTACAATGTTTCTATAAAGGAATTAAAAGACACGGTTCTTTTTATTAGAAAGTTAGTAAAAGGAGGAAGCGCACATAGTTTTGGAATTCATGTAGCTAAAATGGCGGGAATGCCTCAAATGGTGATTCAAAAGGCACAAAAATTATTAAAAAAATTAGAGAAAAATCACTCTAGTGATGCTTTAAACGGAATAAAATCGGTTAAAGACAGCTCGATTCGACGCGGCGAAGAACAAGCACAGCAAATGCAATTGAGTATTTTTAATTTGGATGATCCCATTTTAGAGGAAATTAGAGAAGATATATTGAATTTAGATATTAATACTCTGACACCAGTTGAAGCATTAATGAAACTCAATGAAATCAAGAGGATGTTATCAAAAAAATAAAATTCCGATTAAATATTATGTTGTCAGGAAGTTATGATTTTGCTGATATTTTTTATAAAAAAGGTTTGTATAATTCATTTTTAGTATTACATTTGCAACCCAATACAATTGAAGTATTGATGTTCCTAAAAATAATGTAATGCGAAAATAGCTCAGTTGGTAGAGCGCGACCTTGCCAAGGTCGAGGTCGCGGGTTCGAGCCCCGTTTTTCGCTCTTTACCATATGAAATTAGTATAATTTCAAACTGCTCGGATGGTGTTGTATTTAATTTTAAAAAAATTAGATATAAAATCAAAAAAGCAAATCGCTCGGATGGTGCTATATTTAATTAATTTTTTCTAAAAATTAGATATAAAATCAAAAAAGCAAATCGCTCGGATGGTGAAATTGGTAGACACGCTGGACTTAAAATCCAGTGAACAGCAATGTTCGTGCGGGTTCAAGTCCCGCTCTGAGTACCAAAGGGGACAAACCAGATTTTTCTGAGTTTGTCCCTTTTTTTATTTCTTCTAATTGCCCGTCATTCCTAGTAAAAAGCTCAATCACCTTGTTCGTTTCTGTGGTTCGACATTCAGTTTTGGAAACGACTAGTTTACCAGAAAAAATTGAACCAATCAAGGCTCTTTTTCTTTCATAATCACTTTTGTTATAAATGGTAATTAGGTTTGAAAGTAATGCTAATCCACCATCTACGTATTGTTCTATTGGGTTCTTTTCTGTTTTTAACTCCGATTGTTCAGCTTTTAAACTTCGTAATTGTAATTGGTATTTGTCATTCATTCTGTTGTACGTTTCAATACCTATATCTTTATTTAATAATCTTTCATCAGCATTGTCTATCAGTTGAGTGGTTTTATTGATTTCTGCTTCTATTGATTTGGTTCTTGTATTTCTTTCTGATGAATATTTCTTTATACTATTCTTTAGTATTTCACTATATAGTTCTTTTGTACCATTACTTATAGTAATTTCCGTTAGCAGATTTTCAAACATTTGGTGCACAGTTTCAAGGCTTATTCTGTGGTTGTTGTGGCAATGATAGTAGTGGTATTTTTTAGTTCTTCCTTGCGAACTACTTGCTGTCATATTGCCACCACAACAATCACATATAAGAAAATTTCTTAACGGGAATAGGTCGTTCTTGTGGCTAGGAACTATACCGTTCCATCTTTTGCCATCAAGTATCTTTTGTACTTTATCAAAAGTTATTAAATCTGTGATAGGGTCATGGTACCCATCTACTATTTTCATTGGTATTTTTTTGTATTCTGGCACTAAAATTTTACCCGTATAAACAACTTTTCTTAGCATTCTGAAAAAGTTACTGTCACTCATTTTAAAGCCTCTTTTACGCATATCTTTTAGAACCGATTCACCAGATTCAACTCCTGTTGAAACTCTTTGAAATGCTTCTCTAATAAACGTGGCTTTATCTTCCACTATTTCCAAAGTTTGCTTTTTTTCTTCTAGTTTAATATTTGCATAACCATAAGGTGCTTTGTTAATAAAGCACCCGCTTGACAAAGCTTTGTAGTTCCCGTCTTTTACTCTTGCTGAAATTTTCAACCTTTCAACTTCACCTTGTGATAGGTATATTGAGAGCATTATTTTAGATTCGTGTATGGTCATGTCTAACCATTGTTCTACAGCATTAACACCAATACCCCATCCGTCTAATATATCTAGCATAACGTATGCCTCTAGTATATTTCTAGCAAATCTATCCCATTTATGTACCAACACTAAATCTACTGATTTCTTGTTTTCTTTTGCAAATTTTTGAAGCTTATGCCATTCTGGTCGTCCTTCAAAATTTTTACCTGATTCATCCTCTCTGTATGAGTTAATCACATTGTAGCCTTTGATTTCACAGAATCGTCTTAGTACTTCTTCTTGGTAATCTAAGCTAAATCCTTTAGCTTGTTCATCCGTTGAAACACGGTAATATAGTATTACATTCATTTTTTTTCTTTTTTAAATTAATTTTAGTTGTTATTGATTTGCTGAATATCTATTTCAGCGATTTTATAAAGTACATCTCTTAGTATTTCTACTTCTTCATCTGAGTACTTAGTTCCGTCTTTTTCTAATATTTTTTTACATTCTTGAACAGTTAACATTACAATCAGCCACCTTCTAAAATTCTATTGAAGCTCAGAATTAGTCATAGTACATCATTGCCAATCATAAAAAGTTATGTATGGGTATAGCGATGCAATAGAACTTTTTGAGTTCTTTAGAATTTTGAATTTGTTTTGCTGAAACCACTTTTTAAGAACAAAGTGGCGTTTTTTTTGATACGTCTTCGCAGTTTAGGACTGCCCTCAACCGATTCTTGAGTAAATTGTTTCAAAAGTGCCGACAAGGTAATCGGTTTTGTCCTTTTTAATCCAACTATACGCAAATATACTATTTTGTTTTCAAATTTGCAACTTTTTATCAGCATTTATTTTTGTATCATGCTGATTGTAATACCGTTCTGTTATATAGTTGATGAACTGTTGGTGCCAAGAATTGATTGCCATATCGTGTTTTGAAATTCAGTTGATTCAAATATTCAGCTATTTGTCGGTAGCTCATGCCTTTTTCTTTACAGCTCATAATTACTGATTGTGCCTGTCGGTTTCTATCGTTGTTGGTGGCGTTTTCTTTAATTTTTTGAACTCCTTTCGCTCTAGCGTTACTATCTAGGTTCTTAGGTGTGCCTAGAACTATCCCGCTTTTTTTTAGTTCTGCTAATGCAAGCTTGGTTCTTGAGCTGATAAGTTTAGCCTCTTGCTCTGCTAATGCACTAAAAATATGAATAGTGAAGTTGTTAGCTGTTGGCATATCTACCGCAACGAACTCTATACCCGCATCCATCAGAGAACTTACAAAGCTCACGTTTCTAGCCAAACGGTCAAGCTTCGCTATAATAAGAACCGCACCTTCTTGCTTAGCTCTAGCGATAGCGTTGTGGATTTCGATACGTTCACGTTTGTTTGTTCCTGTTTCGACTTCTGTGTATTCCTCGACAATAATACCGTCTTGAGCTTTTGCATACGCTGTAACGGAAGTTCTTTGTGCTGACAAACCTAATCCGCTAATTCCTTGCTCTTTTCTGCTAACTCTGTAATAGGCGATGTACTTTTTCATATCGTAAAATTTAGGTGTAATAAACCTTAAATGACCGTTTGTGTTTTATTACACTGCAAAGGTGCCAGGCATTTTTGGATTACACAAGAAAAAAGTGATATTTCCTGGTTTTCAGTGTTTTATATAAAAAAAATTAAAAATATTAAAAAAAAAATTGAATGCCATATCATGTGTTTGGGGCAGTGGTTACTATTATTTGACCCCTAGTGAGGCGGGTAACAACCGCAACCATAATAACAAATCCTTGATTCAACAACGCTACATAGGGAGTGGGCTATATTTGTTCATTACAGGGAGGTAGGACTAACAAGTCAGAACCATCATAGTAAATACGTGTGCATCAATTGTAATATAGTATCAATAACAACTAACTACCAATACATTTAGAACCTTAATAATTTATATTTTGTATCGATTATATCTACTAATTTACTTTCACCCTATCAATCTACTATCATATATGTTACTTAATTATAGAGTAATAGAATATAGTATAATGTTAGTAATAATGAGGCTTTACATAATTATTGCAACAATTATATTATGCTCAATTTCCGCTATTGTAATTTTTTTTGTCATTTTGTTATCCTAAACACTTGACTCTTTTTTAAATTTTCGGTATATTTAAATAAAAGCAGTTTTAGGAGAGTAAACTCATAAAAAAACCTTGGTTGCTGGTGGATAGCTTCTGCCAGCTTCTCTTACCAAGTAAAATCTAAGAGAGCACCATAACATTCCTAACAGAATGGCGAGAATAAGAGAATATAAATGAACATTAAAACCGATTACCTATCACTTACGGGTGATACTGAGGACATCCAAATCCTTCAAAATGATTACAACCTAGCCCAATTAGCATTACAGTTCCCGAATGTAAATTCGTTGCTTATTCCCAAAAAATCAGAATACAACCTACGCAAGTACGTTCCTAAGGGCATGCTAAGAGCTATTGATAACGATGTTGATGTTGCAGTCGAAAAGTGCCTTGTGTTCTTATCTAACTTAAGCAGCACCTATTATACAGACGACAAATGGAAGTCACTTAACGCTACCATATTGCACCAGCAAACCAAATCCAAGGACAACACCTATATATATACTCGAATTATCGAAGTATTGAAGCACGGTACATCCAAAGGTGCATTTGTTGAAGTCAACGATAGTTACCTAGAGCGTGAATATTGCAAAAAGTACCGCTTAACCGACATTTATTTAAAAGCGGGTTTAGTTGAGTATATTATCAAAGATTCGGGAATCGTTCTGAATCAAAACAGGCTTTTTTATGAGCAGTTAAACGAAGCTATGGAGCACCCTATCTGTTCCAACCTTATTAAAATGTATCCTAAAATCGATTTGCCTACATCAAAAGAGCTTTTGGTTGTTGGTAAACGATTGGCAAAAGATGGTCACCGCACCAAAAAAGGTAAAATACTTACCATGCGTAACAACCATATTAACGACTATTGGAAAGACTCCGACAATAGGAGCTTTGTTGAAGATAATATCAAACTTTTTGAGTTTTTGACCAAAAGAGGCTTTATGATACCTGGTGTTGGTGATGAGAAAAGCGGTGGTCGTGTGGTGGATTCATTTACACTTATGCCCGCTTGGATTCGTGAACAAATTACCGTTGATGGTACAAAATTAGCCGAGTGTGATTACACCGCATTACACCCGAATATAGCAATTAAATTGTACGATGGTAAACTAACTTACTTAACGCATCAGAACGTTGCTGAGCGAACAAGTATTGACGTTAAAAGCATTAAAATTGAACACCTAAGCTTTTTTAACAAGCAATGGTTAGCCATGCTTAAATCACCTCTATTTGCGTTCTATTCAAAACACGAAGCCGATATGTTATCACGCATATACAATGACAAAAAAGAGCACGGTTATAAAGTAATATCAGCCAAAATGTTTAGCGTTGAAGTAGCTGTAATGACCGATGTAATAAAACGCCTTAACACCATAGGTATTAATGTGCTATACGTTTACGATGCGTTGCTATGTGAAGAAAAAGACAAAGCTATTGTAGTTGAAACCATGAACCGAATTATACTAGAGCACGGTGTTTACACCTGTGTTAAAGTTGATGGTGCGTCACCTGTTGTTAGTGTTGAACCTATAGCAGAACCACAAAGCGTAGCATTACCAAAATTTACGTTGGAAGAGTTGGTAAACCTATACGAAGTTTACCGATGTTATCCAATGACGCTGGCGACACCATAGCGATAATTTATGATATTGACTACTCAAAAATTACAATGAACGAACTAGTACAGTATATTGCTAAACAGGCACGAGAGCAAAAACACAACGATTATGAGGGCGTACCCATAACACCACAAGTAATTACTAATCTAAAATAAATTGCTTATAACAATTTTGAATAAAGTCCATTAGGTGATGTGCTTTTTATGAAAATGATTTTACAATATTGTCAAATTTCGCAATAACTTCATTGTTATTTTCATAAATATAAATCTTTGGTTTGATTTTTTCTGTATGGTTTTTTGATATATATTATTTACTTTGAGTTATCAAAACATGTAACTTATTTGATAAGTTATGGTTAATTGGATTGAACAATTCGTTACCATTCCCTTCAATAATTATTATATCATAATTTCCCATTATTTATTGTTTTATTATTTTCACGTTTCTAACTGTTTTATCATTTTTTATTTTCAGAAAATAAGTTCCTGATTGCAATAAACTCATATCTATTTCTTGATTTTCAGACACTTTGCTATACAAAACCTTTTGACCTAAAACATTATAGATTTCAACTTCTTCAAATTTGATTTCTGATTTAATATTTACCTTTGAATTTGTTGGATTTGGATAAATTGAGAAAGCACTGTCAACTAAATTATTATCAATAGATAAAGTATTTTGAATAATAAAAGTGTATGGATATAGATAACTTGTGCTACTAGGTGTTGCATAAAATTCTATATAATATTGTCCAGCACTTAAAGTTTGTGTAAATGAGTTTGTTGAGTTAGGTGCAACTGTATTAGTATAGACTAAATTAAAACTTGTGTCTAATATTTGGAATGGTAAATTACTTAAATACGAGTTATTTATTGTTATGTTAAATGAAGCATCATTTGGTATTGTAAATTTAAAATCATCGAAGTCTACAGGATAACCATTGTCTGGTTGTTGTGTAATAAAAGCTTTATATATTTGATTGAAATCAATTCCATAAGATAACGGATACTCATTTGGCTCGTCTAATCCTTGCATATTAACAGGAATAGCTAGAGGTAAATCTGAATGCAACCCATAAATTGGATTAATTGCGTCTGCAGTATATATAAATTCATTTTTATGAGTTGGAAGTTGATTTGTAAAATTACTTAAATTAGCATTTTCATCTTTAACAATTCCGTCACCTGGCATTCCTGGATATGCATTACTACAGTTTGTACATTCGCCAACTATATAAGAGTAATCTAGTTCTGTTCTCCATTGTCTATTATTTAATCCTACGATATTGGTATTATCTTCATCAATACCATTACAATTAACATCAACATTATAGAAATTATAGGCATAATTATTATTCATTGTTGAATAATTTTCATAACCCCCAAAAAGATATACACCATTGCTACCACTTACAACATAAGATTTCTTTAAATCACGGTATGCTTCTGAACGAGAATTAATGGTTGGGCTTAAATTTATACCTGTAAATCCACCATGAGGCGTCCCTGTTGTAATAAGTTTGGCTACATGATGATTCCCGTCTATTTGCCAATTACTATAATTTTGAATATATTCTCTTGCAGCTAAACCACCCATACTATGTCCCATTAAAATAACTTTATCTCTACCAGTTTTAAGCAAAACCATTTGAATGGCAATTTTTAATGCAACACCTTGTTTTGTAATTGCAGCTTCATTACTTAATACATCAGTAAAACTGCCATCTGATGGCAATCTTCCAAAATTATCAATGTTAAAGTTTAAGAAATAACAATCTGCGGCAATTAAATCTGTAGCATAATTAGTGTATAATGCAATATCTGCAGCTGGAATATTATTATTTGTACTTGTCCAAACATTTTTATTTGAAGTATAATTATTACCATCATCATTTAGACAAATATCTATCTCGCCACCCCAACTTAATCCATTGTTTAATAAATGAGTTCTCATATCAGTCCAAGTTTCGGAACTTGAATCCAATCCATGAATAAAAATTATAGGGTAAGGTAATTTTTGATTTAATGTTTGTATATTTTTTTGGAGTAGATTCTTGCTTTTTATCGTTGCCGATTCAAACCTTGGTTTTGCAACTAAATTTTGTGCATTTGTAATTGAAGAAGTAAGTATTAGTGATATTAAGAGTAGTATTTGTTTCATTTTTTTTCTTTTAAGATAAAATTTCTAGACTTAACACATTAAATGTTAAATAATTTGTAAATATACAGAAAAAAATCTTCAAATTATGGGTTCATTAGCAAATGTTACTTTCTACTTTAATCGAAAATAAATCTAAATATTTATAAATCATAAATCTGAGCTTTATTTGTGGTTTATGTTGGTATTAAGTGTTATTTTTACATCATGTAAAAGCTTGATGTCTTCCGAGAATTGGTTCGACATTAAAAGTGTTTGGAGTACAAAAGCCTCTAACTTAAGTTAGAGGCTTTTTTTGTTTTATAAAATATCGCGTTAAAAAGTATTAAATGAGCTTTCTTTAACACGGCTATTTTATTCCAAAAATAAAGCCATCACGCATAGCGGATGGCTTAAATTTTTTCTGATGTAATTTAAAATTACTTAGCAGGAGCAGCA
>CALQAH020000009.1 GCA_943328505.2 Rhizobium sp. Q54
GCATGACATGTCGGATAGCTTTTATTCTTTTGGTTACCCCTAAATTAAAAGTTCCATAAATTGTTGTTCCTAATCCAGCAGAAAAAGAATACGTTCTAAAAGCATCAAATCCCTGCACATCAGTATCTACAACTTTACTCTGGGTATTACTAAAACCTCTTTTAATGGTTTTTAAATACCAAACTTCGTTATAGTTTATAGATGTTGTTGCACTAAAATGTTTGAATACTTTAAAATTGGTACTTAATGGAATACTGTGTTGAAATCCGACTTTCGCATCTTTAAACATTTGTGATTTAAAGAATAAAGAATCGGTTGTCGCTATTCGGTTTTCCGCTCTCAAACTATATTGAAAATTGATGTTTTTAATCAAACCTTTTTTAACACTACTTTCAGGCGCAAATGGAAAAATTCTATCTACACTCGCTTGTAATGTTGGTAAAGTCATGTTGATTTGTTGGGTATTGGTATTTTGAGAATGCGTCGCAGTTAATGCCAAGTTAACTTGAGGCACCGAATTAAAAGTTTTTGAATAGGATATCGATGAGTTTAAAGTATTGTTTAAAGAAGAACCAACGTTTACTTGATTAATAGATTGTTGAAAATAATTACTACTACCTAAATTTACAGAGGCAGAAAACCTTGAATTTGGGTTTGATTTTCCATCTTTTGAATGGCTCCATTGAATGTTATATATACGCGTTCGAGAATAATCAGGATAACCTCTTTCACTATTAACAAGGTTTTCAAGCCTAAAATTGAAATTGCCGCCAAATTTATAACGCTTAGCATAAGAAGATTGAAATCGCAATCCATAACTTCCGTTGGTATAATAGTCACCCAATATACTCAAATCATAACTATCACTGAGCGCAAAATAATATCCACCATTTTGTAATGAAAAACCACGGTTATTACTGTCGTTATAACTTGGAATAATTAGCCCTGAATTACTTTTTTCTGACATTGGGAAAAAGGCAAAAGGTAATGCTAATGGAGTTGGAACATCAGCAATAACCATATTTGTAAAGCCAACAACCACTTTTTTTCCGGGTACAAATTTTACTTTTGAAGCAATAAAATAATATTCCGGATTTTCAATGTCTTTAGAAGTTGTGAAACGAGCGCTTTTCATAAAGTAAACGGAATCGTTTTCTTTTTTTGTAATTTCAGCTTTAACTTTAAATTCTCCTTGATCGGTTCTTGAATTCCAAATTAATGCTTTTTTGGTTTTAAAATTGAATCGTATTGAATCGGGTTCAACCACGTTTTGTCCTTGTTTAAAAATAGGCAATTGAGTGTATTTACCAGTCGAATCTTTTATTCTACCTGCATATATTTCATTTTTTTGATAATCAATAACTATAATTCCAGATTTGAGTTCAATATCTTGATAATAAACTTCGGCTTCATTATATAAAGTTATGAGCTTTTTCTTTTGATCAAATTTTTCATAATCAACAGCTTTACGTTTTATCTTACTTTCAATCTGACCTTTTTTAGGTTTGATCGTATCTTTTTTAGTGGAATCAATCACTTTAACCAAGCCGTCTAGTGGGGTTTCTTTAGTATCTGTCTGATTTTTAGGAGGAAATTCAATACCGCTTTTAGGTGAGTCTTGAGAATATATTTTTGAGTTTCCTAATGTTAGGAAAATTGTTAAAAAAACGATATTAATTAAGTTTCTTTGCAAAGGTTTAATGCTATTTTTGTAGAAATATGGCTTGAATTTTGACTCGGCAAACTTAATCATTATTTCTGGTCAAAAATAATCAAATAATAATTTTAAAACCTTGTCGTTTTAATTAAAATTAACTTTTACATTCTATGAATACATCTCAATACAGCAAAGTGCTCATTGTAATAACCTTACTTTTTTTAACGATAACAACCTATGGTCAATCCTCAAAATTCAAAGTAGCTTTGGATGCTGGTCATGGTGGTCATGATTATGGAGCGATTTATCATGGACATATTGAAAAAAACATTTCTCTTGCTGTAGTTTTAAAAGTGGGTAAAATTTTAGAGAAGAATTCAGCCATTGATGTTATCTACACTCGAAAAACAGATGTTTTTATTGATTTAATTGAACGTGCCAATATAGCCAACCGTGCTGATGCTACTATTTTTGTTTCCATTCACTGTAATGCTAATAAAAATACCGCTGCCGACGGATCTGAAACCTATGTAATGGGTATGTCTAAAAATGCTTCCAATTTAGAAGCCGCAAAAAGAGAAAACTCAGTAGTAACTTTAGAGAAAGACTACAAGCAAAAATATGAAGGTTTTGATCCCAATAAACCGGAAACTATTATTGGGACAACCTTAATCGTAGAGGCTTACCTAGATAATAGTATTGCTTTAGCTGGAAGTATTCAGAATCATTTTATTGATGATTTAGGCAAAAAGAGTAGAGGTGTTAAACAAGCACCCTATATGGTTTTGCACAAAGCCTATATGCCTAGAGTTTTAATTGAGATGGGATTTATTTCAAATCCAGGTGAAGGAGCGAAATTAGATTCAGAAGAAGGTCAAGATGAAATTGCCCAATCTATTGCCAATGCGATTATAAGTTATAAAAAAGAAAATTTTGGTTCAGGCGATGGTGATGAAATTGTAAAACCTTCTCAAAAAATAGAACAAACAAAATCTACCGTTATTGATACTTTATCTAAAACCAAAACCGTTGCAAAAACTCCTGAAGTTAAAAAAACAGAGATTAAACAAGAGGTTATTGCTGGAATTATTTTCAAAGTACAACTATCAGCAAGTAGTAAAAAACTAGAATTATCACCAAGTAATTTCAATGGTTTACGAAATATATCCATGTCAGGAGACGCTAATTTGTATCGATATATGTACGGAGAAACTGCTAGTTATGATGAAGCCAAACAATTATTGCAGGAAGCCAAATCAAAAGGTTATACAACTGCTTTTTTAATTGCTTTTAAAAACGGAAAAAAAATAGATGTTAAAGACGCATTAAAGCAATAAAAAGTAACTGTTTTGCTATTTTATTTTAACTTTGCAAAAAAAAATATTTACCATTGAAAATCACTAAAGAAATTAAGACTGCATTACTGGTTATAGCAGCAATTTTATTGTTTATTTGGGGTTATAGTTTCTTAAAAGGAAGAGATCTATTGGCTAATTACCGAACTTATTATGTTCAATATGAAAACGTTGAAGGATTGGTAGCCTCTGCACCCGTTACTATCAACGGTCTTACTGTGGGTAAAGTAAATAGCATTGAACTTATTAATGAAACTGGAAAATTACAAATCGAACTTCAAGTGAAATCTGATTTTCCAATTTCAAAATCGAGTATAGTTTCTATCTATGAACCTGGATTAATTGGTGGAAAACAGATTATGATTACACCAAATTTGGATGATAAATCGATAGCAGAATCGGGTACAACTTTAGCAGGTACTATAAAACCAGGTTTAACTTCTTTGGTCGCGGAACGCTTAACACCATTACAAGAAAAAGTAGAAAAAATGGTGGTTAGTGCTGACGGCTTGTTAAAAAACATCAATTCCATTTTAGATGCTAAAACTAAAGAAAATTTGAAAAGTAGTATTGCAAATCTAGACGCAACATTAGCCGAATTTAAAGTGGCTTCCCATTCTGTAAATGAAATTCTATCGGATAACAAAGGCAAAATCAATAGCACGATGACTAATTTTGAAAAAACAGCCTCTAATTTTTCAAAACTATCCGATTCGTTAGCCAAAATAAACATTGGTAAAACCGTTAAAACCTTAGAACAAACCCTAGCAAATGTTGATAAAATAATGGCAGAAGTGCAATCAGGTAAAGGCACAATGGGTAAATTAATGAAAGACGAATCACTCTACACCAATTTCACAAAAACTTCCAAAGAGTTAGAATTATTATTGCAAGATTTAAGATTAAACCCAACTCGGTATGTGAATGTTTCTCTTTTCGGAAAGAAAAACAAACCTTACGTTGCTCCAGTAAACGATTCTATTAAAAAGTAAAACTATTGACATGAACTTTTTAGACAACATATTTTTTGCTATCATCCTAATTATAGGTTTTGGTTATTTTACTATGAATGTGAAAAAACTAATCCGTAACATCAATCTGGGACGCGATGTAAATCGTTCCGATAATCCTTCTGAAAGATTGAAAAACATGGCCATGATTGCTCTTGGACAATCAAAAATGATCAAAAGACCCATTGCTGGTTTTCTTCATGTGATTGTTTATGTGGGTTTTGTAATCATCAATTTAGAATTGTTAGAAATCATTATTGATGGTCTTTTTGGAACTCATAGAGTTTTTGCACCACTAGGAATTGTTTATGATGTATTAATTGGTTCTTTTGAAATTTTAGCGGTCTTGGTTTTAGTTGCCGTTATGATTTTTTGGATTAGAAGAAATACTATAAAATTAAAACGGTTTGACAGTGACGATTTAAAAGGAAAACCAAAAAAGGATGCCAATTATATTATCTATTTTGAGGTAGTTTTAATGTCATTATTTCTGTTAATGAATGCCTCCGATTATCATTTGCAATATGTAGCTGGAGGTTTTGGACATTATATTCAAGCGGGAAGTTTTCCAATTTCACAATGTATTGCTCCCATCTTTGATGGCATGAGTAATCAATTGGTTTTTATGCTTGAAAGAACTTTTTGGTGGTTGCACATTTCCATTATATTGGTGTTTTTAAACTATTTGTATTTTTCAAAACATTTACACATTCTTTTGGCTTTTCCAAATACCTATTACGCCGATTTAAATGCTAAAGGAAAGTTTGACAATTTGGAAAGTGTTACCAACGAAGTAAAACTTATGATGGATCCCAACGCCGATCCATTTGCAGCACAACCTGTAGACGAGAATGCCGTCCCAAGTAAATTTGGAGCTTCCGATGTGCAGGATTTGAATTGGGTGCAATTATTAAATGCCTACACCTGTACCGAATGCGGTCGATGTACTTCTGCATGTCCAGCAAATGAAACGGGTAAAAAACTATCACCAAGAAAAATCATGATGGATACCCGTGACCGATTGGAAGAAGTGGGTAAAAACATTGATGCCAACAAAGGTGTTTTTGTACCGGATAACAAATCACTTTTAAACGATTATATCACGCCAGAAGAACTTTGGGCGTGCACGTCTTGCAATGCTTGTGTAGAAGAATGTCCTGTAAATATTAGTCCATTATATATCATTATGGATATGAGACGCTATTTAGTAATGGAACAAAGTGCGGCGCCAATGTCGTTAAACAATATGATGAGTAATATTGAAAACAATGGTGCACCATGGCAATACAACCAACAAGACCGATTAAACTGGAAAAATGAAAACTAATTAATAACAATTAAAATAAAAATTCTCTTATAAAGTGAGGTTAAGGGTGTTTTTAATGCATTTCAAGAAAATAAATTAAAGACAAAATGAAAATGAAACTAGAAGATTTAGACAAGCAATTAGTTGCTGCAACAGAAAACGGACAGGCAATTAGTCCTATTTTACCAGAAGGTGTTAAAAATTATTTAATAGATATCGATGGAACGGTTTGCGATGACATCCCAAATGAAGAGCCGGACAGAATGCTTAAAGCCGAAGTGTATCCTGACGCTTTAAAAACATTAAACAAATGGTATGATGAAGGTCATATTATTTTCTTTTTTACATCAAGAACAGAAGCACATAGAGAGTATACAGAAATATGGTTAAAAAAACACGGTTTTAAATACCATGGAATGGTGATGGGAAAACCACGTGGTGGAAATTACCACTGGATTGATAATCACTTGGTAAAAGCAACACGTTACAGAGGTCATTTTACCGATTTAATAGAAAAAGAAGTGACCATCCAGGTTTTTGACGATGGAAAACACGAATAAGTAATTTGGTTATTTGAAAGCTAGTCAACAAATAACCGAGTAACCACATAACCGCATAAACAGTAAAAGATGTCAGAAGTTTTAATTGTGCCAACAATGGCCGAAATGTTAGCCCAAGGCAAGCAACCCGAAGTTTTATTTTGGGTAGGTTGTGCTGGAAGTTTTGACGATAGAGCCAAAAAAATCACCAAAGCATTCGTGCGTATTCTAAACCGTGCCAAAGTAGAATTTGCAGTACTTGGAACCGAAGAAAGTTGTACAGGAGATCCGGCAAAAAGAGCAGGAAATGAGTTTTTGTTTCAAATGCAAGCTATGATGAACATCGAAGTTTTGAATGCTTATGAAGCCAAAAAAATTGTAACGGCTTGTCCGCATTGTTTCAATACACTTAAAAATGAATATCCTGAACTTGGCGGGAAATACGAAGTAGTTCATCATACAGAATATCTTAAATCACTGCTGGATGCAGGTCGTTTAACCATTGAAGGCGGACAATTTAAAGGGAAAAGAATCACCTTTCATGACCCGTGCTATTTAGGTAGAGCTAATAATGTATATGAAGCACCAAGAGATTTAATTTTAAAATTGGACGCTGAATTGGTTGAAATGAAACGTTCCAAAGCCAATGGTTTATGTTGTGGTGCTGGTGGTGCTCAAATGTTTAAAGATGCTGAACCAGGAAACAAAGAAATCAACATCGAAAGAACCGAAGATGCTTTAGAAATCCAACCTGAAATAATTGCAGCCGGTTGCCCATTTTGCAATACGATGATGACGGATGGTATTAAAAACAAAGAAAAAGAAGCCACTGTAAAAGTAATGGATATTGCCGAATTAATTGCAAATGCACAGGATTTATAATTCCAATTTTTAAATTTCACGAAGCTTCTATTTTATATCTAAATTTAATATCTAATATTCCATGTTAGTTCCATTTGAAAATTTACCAGAAGAATCCAAAATATGGATTTACCAATCCAACAGAAAATTTTCTGATGATGAAATGAAAGAGATAGAGGCGGACTTAAAAGTTTTTATTGAAAATTGGTCAGCGCATGGAACAAGTTTAGAAGCTTCTTATCAGTTGCAATACAATCGTTTTATAATTCTAGCCGTTAATCAAGAAGTACAACCTGCTACAGGATGTTCCATTGATGCTTCTGTAGCTTTTATTCAAAGTTTGGAACAAAGATACCAAGTAGATTTGTTGGATAAAATGAATGTAACCTTCAAAAACGGGGAACATGTTGCCCACAAATCGCTGATAGATTTTAAAAAGATGGCAAAAGAAAAAGCAGTTACTGCCAACACCATTGTATTTAATAATTTGGTAAACAACATTGAAGAATTCAATGAAAACTGGGAAGTTCCAGCTGGTGATAGCTGGCATAGCAGATTTTTTAATTAATTTTTTTATGAGAAAAATCATTTTAAGTATAGTTGTTTCTTTGTTAGTGCTTCTTATAGTTGCTAGTTGTGCTACTACTAAAACAACCAACACAACTTTTAAATTAGGGAAGTCAGCTATTGCTGATGATGAAGTCACCTATATTCCTCATTTAAAATCAGAAAGAAAAACTTTTTTTCCAGATACCGATTTAGAAAAAAAATGGGTTGACAGTGTTTACAACCAAATGAGTTTTCATGAGCGACTGGGTCAATTGTTTATTGTTATTGCTTATTCCAATAAAGATTCAGTGCATACCAATGCCATCGAAAAAATCATTAAAGAAGAAAACATTGGTGGCGTTATTTTTCTTCAAGGTGGAGCAGTGCGCCAAGCAAAAGTCACCAATAAATTCCAATCCAAATCAAAATTTCCGCTATTCATTGCCATTGATGCCGAATGGGGATTAAATATGCGTTTAGACTCGACCTATCGTTATCCTTGGAACATGACACTAGGTGCCATTCGTGATAAAAAACTTTTGGAAGAAGTTGGGAAACAAATGGGAAGACAAAATAAACGAATGGGTATTCAATTTAATTTTGCCCCTGTTTTAGATATCAATGTTAATCCCAAAAATCCTATTATTGGTTTCCGTTCTTTTGGCGAAAGTAAAGAAATTGTCGCCGATTGTGCCATTGCTTTAATGACAGGCGTTCAAAGCGAAGGTATCATGTCAACAGGTAAGCATTTTCCTGGTCATGGAGATACAGCTGTAGATTCGCATCAAACATTACCTGTGGTAACTTTTTCTAAAGAACGTTTGGATAAAGTAGAATTGTATCCCTATAAACGCATGTTCGATGAAGGATTAGAATCGGTTATGGTAGCACATTTAAGTGTACCAAGTATCGAACCTCGAGAAGGCGTTCCCACTTCAATTTCGTATAATGTAGTGACTAATTTATTAAAAAACGAATTGGGTTTTGATGGTTTAATATTCACAGATGCCTTAAATATGAAAGGAGCATCGAATTTCAAGAATGCTGGCGAAATTGATTATGAAGCTTTTATGGCTGGTAATGATGTTTTACTTTGTTCGGAAAATGTAGCCAATGGCAAAGAGCGTTTATGTGTAGCGTATCAAGAGGGTTTATTGACCGATGCTCGAATTGAATATTCCGTTAAGAAAATTTTAAAATACAAATACAAATTAGGTTTGAATCATTATAAACCGATTGAAACCAATACTTTGGTTACGGATTTAAACAAACTTGAAAATGACGATTTGCAGTATAAATTATATGAAAATGCCATTACAGTTTTAAAGAATAAAGACGAACTACTTCCAATAAAAAATCTGGACCAAAAAATTGCGTATGTTAAATTAGGAGATGGTGGCAACAGCACTTTTGTAACTACATTAAAAAAATATACCGAAGTAACAGAAGTATCTAACACAAATTTGGATAGTTTAAACATCGAGTTAAAAGAATACAAAACAGTAATCGTTGGATTTCATAAAACTGATAAAGCATGGAAAAATCATGATTTTACTGAGATAGAATTAACATGGTTGCAAAGTATAGCAAAAAACAATAATGTTATTTTAGATGTTTTTACAAAACCCTATTCGTTATTAGCCCTTCCAAATTTTGATGACATAAATGCTGTTGTGGTATCCTATCAAAATGGAGATATTGCTCAGGAAGTATCTGCAGAATTACTGTTTGGAGCTATTGATGCCAAAGGGCAATTACCAGTTTCCATAAATGATTTTTATAAAGTAGGCGATGGGTTAACTACAAAAAAAATAAACCGTTTGGGTTTTACAACACCCGAAAATGTAGGAATGAGTTCTACAGTTTTAGATAAAATCGAAACGTATGCCAAGAAAGCTATTGATGGGAAAATGACCCCAGGAATGCAAATATTGGTTGCTCGAAAAGGAAAAGTCATTTACCAAAAATCATTTGGTACGCAAACCTATGAAAGTAGTAAAAGTGTTCAAAATTCAGATTTATACGATGTGGCTTCGGTAACCAAAATTATTGCTACTTTACCCAATGTCATTCAATTGTATGATAAAAAGAAAGTGCATTTAGAAACTCCATTAGATGTAATGCTGCCAATTTTTAAAAATTCAAACAAACAACATATTACTTTTAAAGAACTTTTGTCTCATTATGGAGGAATGCAAGCCTGGATTCCTTTTTACAAAGCTACATTAGATTCGTCAAAAATTCCATTAGAAAAATACTATCGAAAAACCTTCACAGCGGGTTTTACAAAACAGGTTTCAGAAAATCTTTTCCTAAGAGATGATTATCAAGACACTATCATGCGGAAAATTATTGACAGTCCATTGTTGGCTAAAAAAGAATACAAATACAGTGATTTTACGTTCATTATTCTAAAACACTACTTAGAAAAAGTAACAGGAAAATCACTTGATGTGTTGGCTCATGATAATTTCTACAAAACCCTTGGAATGAATAATACCTTATTTAATCCTTTGAAAAAATTCGATGTTTCTGTAATTGCTCCTACTGAAGTGGATAATTACTTCCGTAATTCAACGGTTCAAGGCTACGTACACGATATGGAAGCGGCAATGGAAGGTGGCGTTGGAGGTCATGCAGGAGTTTTCTCCAATGCGATGGACATTGCCAAAATGATGCAAATGTATCTTCAAAAAGGGAATTATGGAGGAATACACTATTTTTCTCCTGAAACCTTTAACGATTTTAACACGTGCTATTTTTGTGCTGAAGGCAACCGAAGAGGTTTAGGTTTTGATAAACCACAAATAGGAAAAGAAGGACCAACTTGTGGTTGTGTTTCGATGGCAAGTTTTGGTCATACAGGATTTACAGGTGCAATGGCTTGGGCAGATCCATCTTCAGAAATCATTTATGTTTTCTTGTCTAATAGAACGTATCCAGATTCTAACTTACCCAATAAACTTTCTAAAGAAAATATTCGAGAAGATATTCAAAAAGTCATTCAAGAGGCACTACTTGAGTAGTAGTTTAATTTACAGTAAAATTGTAATAACCACCACCATTAAGTCCAACAATAGTAGAATTAATATCTAAGATTAATTTGCCTGGAGCACTATTTGATCGTAAGATTACATTGGTCGAATTTTCACTATTATAACCAAATCGCACACGATAAGTACCTGCTGTTAGTAATGGAAATCCAACATTGTATTTGAATGATTGCGAGGTGGAATTGTAAATACAACGGCCATAAACATAAGAACCGTTTTGCGCGTCGCCTTCATCAATGTCTAATTGAGAATCAAGCACAGTTACAACATTCCATACATCAGTACTAGCTTGTCTTTCAATCACATATGAAAAGTTAAATTCTGACGCACCACCAGTTGTAGTGTAAATATCTAATTGCTGACCGTTTTCGTTTTGAAAACGAGAAAAATCAGCCATGATTCTAAGATTTTCACCAACAGCATACGTTGTAGAATGAGGCTCAATAGTAACTATATTATCTAAATCGATATAAACAGTATTGTAAAAACCATCATCATCTGTGTCGCAATTTGTTAATGATAAAGCGATTATTAAAAGAAAAATATATCTAAATTTTGTCATGGTGTACTGTTTTAAAATCTATAGCCTAAATTCAATCCGACTCTCGAAATAACATCAGGGCTTTTCTCTGTATTGGTTAAGTTTTTTCCAAAACCGACAATAAATTCTAGAGCAATTTTTTGATTGAAATACATTTTGTAACCCAAACTACCACCAAGGCCAAAATCGGTGTATTTTGATTTTAATGTCGTATAATAGCCAATGTTATTCTCATCTAGTAATCGAATTATTTCTTTGAAATCACCGCCGTTGTAGGAACCAAAAAATTCTGCAAAGTAGTAACGCGATTTACTTTTTGATAATGCGAATCGCACATAAGGATTGAATTCAAATTTGGGTACATTATTTCTGTAGCCATTATCAAAGTCGTCGTTAAGTTTGCTACTATTGGAAAAATTAGTGTTCAATCCAACTGAAAAATCTTTCCCTAAAAATCGTTCATAGCTTAAACTTATTTTTGAAGAGGTGATTAAGGAAAGTACATCAAATCTAAATTCATTTTTTTTAGCTACAATAGCGTTTTCTTTATCTTGTGCTTTTACGGATAAAGAAAATAAAAGAAAAAGGAGCAATAGTTTTTTCATGAAAACATATTTTTAATAAGCAAATATACTAATTAGGCTCTAAAAATAGGCAATTATATACTATTAATTCAGTGTCAAAGCACTCAAAATTTCTTCACTCATAAAGGGTCCACCAGGATAGTTAGATGTATAATCTAGGTTGAGCCAAATTTGACCATGTTCATCAATATGATAGTTAATAGGTTTGTTTTTGCTTTCTGTTGGAAAAAGTTCTTTTTTTATAAGATAGTTCACCGCTTCTAAATCCTTTTTATTGCCAATTAAAAGTTCGGGATAAATATGTCCTTTGGTATGAATAAGTCTTGGTGAACCACCAATTGCTCTGACACATGCTGCCATTAAAATAGAATGATCATCACAATCTCCAGACAAATAATTTAACGATTCGGTTGCTTTGGCAATATAATCTCGTCCTTTTGGATCACTTACATAATTCCATCGGTTATTGATTTCTTTAAAAATAGCAAAACATTGAATAATTGTGAAATACTCAGTATAACCTTTAACGTCTTTAAAATGTTTTGAAGTCGCCATTATGGCAAAATTCCTAACTTTTGGATTGCCGTATTCAATAGCATCAAGTATTTTGTATTTATTGGGAAATGGCAATAATTTATTGATAATGATATCTTGTGGATATGGATTTTCTTCCATGGTATACATCATCGAACGATAATCTTCAATCACACTACTAAAACCATAGCCACCAAATACGGTTCCGTATATTAATACTATAAAATAGAGAATAACAGATATAAGTGTTATTCTTCTCATTGCTTTTAAAATGATTTGAATAAGGATTAAAAGGATTAAAAAAAGTAAAATTCGATCCAGTTGCAACTTCCAATTTAAATCAATTAAGTTCTGATGTGCAATGATAAAAACAGGAATTGTAATCAAAACAGTAAGAACAAAAATGATGATCAAATCCCACGGTCTTTTTATCCGCAGTTTTTCTTTTAGTTGTTGATAAGTAAGATTTTCTAAATTTATCATGTGCAACATTCCAAGCGCTAAACTGTTTTTACAATTGAAGCAAAAGTACCTTTTTTATTAATGATGTTCAGTTCAAAGAGTTGATTTTGAACTTTGTTTAACATTTTTTCAGTTAACGGTTTTTGTGACCATTCGGTTAACTTTAACCATTCTTGAATGTCTTCTTTTTTTTGATCGAAGTTTTGCGCTAAAGTAGTATCAATAGCAGGAATGCCTTTAAATTTTGAGGTAGTGGTATTAATTACTTCTAGAATTTGAGCAACTATTTCCGGTTGGTTTTCTAAAATTTCATTCCGAACAGCAATCACAAAACAAGGCCATGGAGTAGGGCAATCGGCAATTTTTCTGAAAACATCTTTATCCACGAATGGTTTTGTCATGAAACGTTCCCACATAAAATAATCGGCTGTGCCCATAGTCAAAGCGTCTACAGCACCGTCTATAGTATTTACAATTTCAAATTTCAAATCCTCCGTTTTCCAACCTTGATTATTAGCATTGACATACGCCATTAATTGAGAACCAGAACCTTCACGTGAAATTGCGGCTTTGGTATTTTTTAGATCAGTAAGGGTTTGATAGTTGGAATTAGCAGCCACATGAATACCCCAAATCAAAGGACTTTCAACATAAACTTGTACAATACTAGTAGGATTTCCAGCCACTATATCTTTTACAATTCCTTCGGTAAGTATGACGGCTATATCAGTTGCACCTTCGCGAAGCATCTGACACATTTTTCCAGTTCCTTCCGGTATGTTGGTCCATTGTAAATCGATGTTTTTGGTTTCAAAATCACCGTTTTCAATACTCAATTGCCAAGGTAGATTGAAATGTTCGGGTACGCCAACTATTTTTATTTTTTTCATGTATGCTGAATGTAGTAAAATATCTTTTCTATTTTGAAAGTTGTTCGATACACTTTTCTCTAAAGCTCCAAATACCAATCGGTAATGTGAACTCCAATAAAAATAACATCGTAACCATTGTGATTTTCAAAACTACCAAGCAGTTCTAATCCTAAAATACCAATATAAAAAGATTTTATTGCTTCTAAATTGTTAGTATGTCGAGCAAATCTAACCTTCATTATCGTTATTCTTTAGCTAATTTATCTAAGGTGTAGGCTATTAAGGCATCGACTGCTTTGTAGGGATCTGAACTGAATGTGCCAGAAGCTCTGTTGGCAATAATAGCATTAAGCGATAAGGCGTTGTGTCCTAAAAGTACTGAAAGTCCATAAATTGCAGCGGTTTCCATCTCAAGATTGGTAATTCGATGGCCTTCAAATTTGAAGTTGTCCATTTTTGAATTTAATTCCCTGTCTTGAATTTCCAATCGCAATACACGACCTTGTGGTCCGTAAAAACCTCCAGCAGTTGCCGTAATTCCTTTGTGCATTTGATTGCTTTCGATTATTTTTTCTAATTTTTCTGAACAAGCTATAACATAGGGCTTTCCTTTTCGAACATCCCAATTCGTGTGCTTAATAAAAGCATCTTCTATACTTGCATGTGACACATCTTCAATCAAATAGGAGCGAAGCATATTATCCAAACCCAACCCAAATTTGGACATTACAAAACTATCACACGGTATATCGGCTTGTAAAGAACCCGAAGTACCAATTCTAATGATATTTAACGAAGTTAGCGTTTCTTTAGGTTGTCGCGTTTTTAAATCGATGTTCACTAAAGCATCCAACTCGTTCATAACAATATCAATATTGTCAGGACCTATGCCGGTTGACATAATGGTCATTCGTTTGCCTTTATAAATTCCAGTTTGCGTTTTAAACTCTCTCTTTTGAGCAGAAAACTCAATACAATCAAAGTGTTGGGTAATTTTTTCTACCCGATTTTGATCACCCACAAAAATAATGTCGTGTGCAATATTTTCCGGAAGTAAGTTTAAATGGTAAACACTGCCGTCTGGGTTTAGTATTAATTCTGATGATTGTATCATATTGTCATTGCGAGTATGCGAAGCACTCTCTTTTTTTAATTAATAATTGATAATTATTTTCAACCTCCTACACGTTTTACTTTAAAGCCTTTTTCTTTTAAAATAGTCATTATTGTATCGCGATAATCTCCTTGAATAATAATGCTATCGTCTTTAAAAGTACCGCCAACACTAAGTTTTGTTTTTAATTCTTTGGCTAATAGTTTGAAATCTTCATCAGTACCCGTATAGCCTTCAATAATGGTTGTGGGTTTCCCTTTTCGTTTTTCAAACTTGCAAATCATGGGTTCATCTTGTATCCAAAGTTCTTTGGCTTCTGGTAATGAAGTATCTTCGGGTTCCACGATGTGATTGGGAAATAGGTTTTTGAGTTGTTCTTGTAAGTCCATAATTTTATTCTGTGCAACACAGATTTGAGAAATTATTTAAATTTTAAAAGTTATATTGTACCGTTTATTGTAAAATAAAAAGACATCAAGCACAAAACTCAATGTCTTTCTTTATGCTATAAAAATTAAAAATTATTTCTTAATTAACCCTAAATCCACCAATCTTTCATACAGAAAATCTCCTGCAGTGATATCATCGTATTTCTTAGGGTTTTCAGCATCAATACAGCTATCCAAACAATCTAAACGCATATCGCTTACAGGATGCATAAAAAAAGGAATAGAGTAACGCGAGGTTCCCCAAAGTTCCCTTGGAGGATTTACCACTTGATGTATCGTTGATTTTAATTTATTGTTGGTATGACGGGATAACATATCACCCACATTAATTACCAATTCGTCAGGTTCGGCAACAGCATCAATCCAATCGCCATTATGATTTTGAACTTGTAATCCTTTACCTTGAGCACCCATTAACAACGTAATCAAGTTGATATCGCCATGCGCTGCCGCACGAATAGCATTTTCTGGTTCAGAAGTTATCGGTGGATAATGAATAGGTCTTAAAATAGAATTTCCGTGATATCCATATTGATCAAAATAGAACTCATCCAATCCAAGGTGTAATGCCAAAGCTCTCAACACATAAATACCTGTTTTTTCAAGCATTTGGTATGCTTCTTTACCGATTTCGTTAAAACGAGGCAATTCTTTTACTTCCACATTGTCTGGGTATTCGGCAGCATATTTGGAATCTTTGTCAACGTATTGTCCAAAATGCCAAAACTCTTTCAAATCGCCTTCTTTTCTACCTTTAGCGTGTTCTTTTCCAAAAGAAACATAACCACGTTGCCCTCCAATACCTGGAATTTCATAACTGTATTTAGTTTCCAGAGGTAGCGAAAAGAAATTCCGAATTTCTCCATACAACTCATCCACCAATTTGTCATCCAAAAAATGACCTTTTAATGCTACGAAGCCAATATCTTCGAAAGCTTTTCCGATTTCATTTACAAATTTTTGTTTACGTGCCGGTTCACCCGACAGGAAATCACGCAAGTCAACACTAGGAATGTTTTGCATACTACTATTTTTTGTTACTTACTTTTTGGCGTTGGCCAACTGATAACAAATATAAAGAATATTTTTGAATTAAAAATTTTGATATACGCTTGAAGTATTATTTAACATATAAATAACTCCATTGGAATGGTACTTCACTAAACACTTTTTAGTACTTTTGAGGCACTTTTTAAAAAGATGTAACACAATGGATTTTGATAGAAAACAACTGACCAACGAGCAACTAATAAGTTTATATAAAAAACTCCTTAAACCTAGACTTATAGAAGAAAAAATGCTGATTCTTATCCGTCAAGGGAAAGTATCAAAATGGTTTTCGGGCATTGGGCAAGAAGCAATTGCTGTGGGTATGACAGCGGTTTTAGATAATGACGAGTACATTTTACCGATGCACCGGAATTTAGGTGTTTTTACCACTAGAGACATACCTTTGCATCGTTTGTTTTCTCAATGGCAAGGAAAAGCGAATGGTTTTACCAAAGGTCGTGATCGTAGTTTTCATTTTGGAACTCAAGAATATAAAATTATTGGCATGATATCCCATTTGGGTCCTCAATTGGGCATCGCCGATGGGATTGCGCTCGCCAACAAATTAAAAAATAATGGCAAAGTAACGGCAGTATTTACAGGCGAAGGTGCTACTTCGGAAGGCGATTTTCACGAAGCGTTAAATATAGCGGCGGTTTGGGATTTACCTGTGTTTTTTGTGATTGAAAATAATGGGTATGGATTGTCAACACCAACTAATGAGCAATACCGTTGTGAAAACCTTGCCGATAAAGGCATTGGTTATGGTATGGAAAGTCACATTATTGATGGGAATAACATCTTAGAGGTTTACAACAAAGTGTGGGAATTAAAAGCCTCCATGTTGGAAAATCCACGTCCTATTTTATTGGAATTCAAAACCTTTAGAATGCGTGGTCACGAAGAGGCGAGTGGTACCAAATACGTTCCACAAGAATTAATGGATATGTGGGCGATAAAAGATCCAGTTGAAAATTACAGCAAGTATTTAAAGGCGACTTCGGTTATTTCTGATGAAGACGAAGCGGCAATTAAGGCCGTTCTAAAACAAGAAATTGACGAACATTGGGCAAAAGTTCAAGACGAACCTGAAATAGAAGCGAGTTTGTTGGAAGAATTAAATGACGTTTACAAACCGTATGATTTTGAAGAAGTTAATCCTTCAGGGGTTACTGAAAATATCCGAGTAGTAGATGCCATTTCTAATGCTTTACGCCAATCGATGGAACGCCATGACAATTTGGTAATTATGGGTCAAGATATAGCCGAATACGGTGGTGCTTTTAAAATCACCGATGGTTTTGTAGCGCAGTTTGGTAAAGAGCGTGTGCGTAATACACCCATTTGTGAAAGTGCTATAGTATCGGCAGCGATGGGATTGTCTATCAACGGGCACAAAGCGATTGTAGAAATGCAATTTGCCGATTTTGTCTCTACAGGTTTTAATCCTATTGTCAATCTTTTGGCTAAGTCACACTACCGATGGTTGGAAAATGCCGATGTAGTGGTGCGCATGCCTTGTGGCGGTGGTACACAAGCTGGTCCTTTTCATTCTCAAACTAACGAATCTTGGTTTACCAAAACTCCCGGACTTAAAGTGGTTTATCCTGCTTTCCCTTATGATGTGAAAGGGTTGTTGAATACTGCCATCAACGATCCCAATCCGGTCATGTTTTTTGAACACAAACAATTGTACCGTTCGGTTTACCAAGAGGTACCGACCGATTACTATACCATTCCTTTTGGAAAAGCAGCGTTACTCAAACAAGGAACTGATGTTACCATTATTTCCTTTGGAGCTGGCGTGCATTGGGCGATGGATACCTTGGGTAAACATACTAATATTCAAGCCGATTTGATTGATTTGCGAACACTACAACCTTTGGATACCGAAACTATTTATGCCTCTGTAAAGAAAACAGGACGCGTGATTATTTTACAAGAAGACAGCTTGTTTGGCGGTATGAGTAGTGATATTTCTGCGCTAATTATGGAAAACTGTTTTGAATATCTGGATGCACCTGTAAAGCGTGTGGGCAGTTTGGAAAGCGCAATTCCGTTTGTGAAAGCCTTGGAAGATCAGTATTTGCCTAAAGAGCGTTTTGAAAGTACTTTATTGGAATTGTTGGCGTATTAATTTGGATCGCTGATTAAACGGATTAATTTACTGCTTATTGAAGTAACACAGGGTATAGAAATCAGAGAAATTAATATAATTTTATAAATTTCCTCAATCTGTATTCCTGAATCCTTGGACAAGTTCAATATGAAATTTATTTAATGCCAATTAATAAAGCTATGTCAGTCTGAGCCTTTCGAAGACCTTTTTGTTGTATAATGATTATTAATTTAGATGGCACTTCGACCTTGCGACAAGCTCAAGGCTTAGCTCAGTTTGACAATGTTGGTTTTGATTGGTATTATCGTACTTATAACTCCAAATAGCTACCGAGAATCGTTGTCCATAGTTATAAAATAGGATAAACTATTTTATGACTCTTCCAAAAACTTTTTGTACCACCAACCCGAATTCTTAATGGTTCTTTTTTGTGTGGTATAATCAATATGGACCAGGCCAAATCGTTTTTGTAATCCTTCTGCCCATTCAAAATTATCGGTTAGTGACCACACAAAATACCCGGACAATTTTGTGCTATAGTTTTTAGCTTTCAATACTTGTTCTAAATAGGATTTTATGAAATAGGAACGATGATGGTCGTCAATTACCCCATCAATAACTTCATCGTGGAAAGCCGCGCCATTTTCGGTAATCAGTATTTTTTTTACGCCTTCATAGGCATCGAATTTGCAAACCATTTCATAAATAGCTTCTGGATATACTTCCCAATCCATCGCAGTATAAAATACTTTTCGCTTGTCGGCAGTAATAATTTTTGCCTTGATGTAAGGTGTAAAGAAGGAATGCGCAATCACTTCTCGAGTATAGTTTTGAATACCAATAAAATCAAAAGTCACTTTCATTAATTCATGGTCATCAGGGTACTCATATTTTTTAATTTTTTTTAGAAACGACAGGGCATCGGTTGGATATCCAAGTCCTAGTGAAGGTTCTATAAAAAGGCGATTCAGTAATGCATCAACCCTATGGGCTGCTTTTTTATCTTTGGCAGCAGCAGAATAAGGAGTGATGTAAGAACAAGAATAAGTGGTTCCTACTTGTGCTTGAGGAGCAATAGCTTTAATGGCGTTGTACCCAATAGCCTGGCATAACACAGCATGGTGCAGTGCGGGTAGGAAATGCTTAAACCCTTTTTTACCCGGTGCATGAAGGCCTAAAAAATAACCACCACCGGTAAAAACCATAGGTTCGTTAAGGACCATCCAGTAGCGTACTTTATCTTTAAAAGCCGTCACACAAACCTTTGTATATTCCTCAAACCATTGGAGTATTTCCCTGTTGGTCCAACCTCCTTTTTTTTCTAATTCCTGTGGTAAATCCCAATGATACAATGTTATAAAAGGTTCGATCCCGTTAGCAATACAGCAGTCTATAACGTTGTGATAAAAATTCAAACCTTTTTGATTGATAGTTCCAATACCGTTGGGTAGTATGCGGGACCACGATAATGACAACCTAAAATTAGGAATTCCCATTTCTTTCATTAAGGCGATATCGGTTTTGTAATTGTTGTAAAAATCTGCAGCTGCAAAGTGGGTATCATTGTTGGCTATTCTTTTAGGTTTTGTTACAAACACATCCCAATTCGATTCGCCTTTACCATCACTAGAAATAGCACCTTCGGTTTGAAGTGCCGATGAGGATATTCCCCATATAAAATCATTTCCAAAATCTTCTTTTGAGAACGTGTTATTGGTCATTATTATTGAAATAAATTGTAATGGTTTGATTCAAAACTCGTATCTATTTTTTTATGGTCGGAATGATTTTCAATAATAAGATTCACTATTTCTTCGGTATTGTCCGGATAATCTACTTCTACTATGGTATCTTCTTCAAGCCACTTTTGAATTTTAGGTAGGTTATCTGTATTGAGTTTTTTGATTACGGCTACTCCCATTTCCTTGAGCATTTCGGCATTACAAAATTGCTCTATTTGTTTTTTCATAGGAATCACCATTAATTTCTTTTTCAAAAATAAGGCTTCACTTGGTGTTCCAAATCCAGCGTTACACAAAACGCCTTTTGCAGATGCCATGCTTTCCAAAAATAAATTGGCTTGTATGGGAACAATAGTAATATTATCTAATTGTATGGCTTTTTTGTTATGCTTAGAAAATACTTGCCACTGCACGCTGTCTAGTTTTTGTAATCGTTTGATGATTTGTTTGTCATCATAAGACGGCAGGTAAACGGTATAATGCCCTTCGTTAGTTGGAATCAACTGGCGGACTTCTTTTCTTATTATGGGTGTAAATACCGTTCCGTCTAATCGTTTAAAATGAAAGCCATAATTGTAAGTTGTGGGTGCGTAGTTCTGCAATACCAATTTGCCAATAACATCCATGTTCTTTGGTTTTGGGGCTAATGGATGCATAGTGACTACCTGATTGCTTAACCCTATACAGACTTTTTTGGCTTTGAGCGAAGCCCAACTGGTTACTGGTTCAAAATCGCTGATGACCAAATCATAGGCTTTCACATCAATCTTCTTTATCTCCTTAAGCAATTTCATGGAATTCATTTTTATAAAGGTTTTCCAATAATCTACACCTCCTTTTTTACCAAAAATAAAGGATAACCCATTAAAGCGGTATTTTACTTCAAACGGTAATTCAATATCAGACTGAATACCACTTACCAAAATATCAACTTCCCCTTTTTTTTGTAAATAAGGAATTATTTCTATCGCTCGCGTGATATGTCCATTACCAGTGCCTTGAACGGCATACAATATTTTCATTATTTAAAATTAATAGCAGTTATAATATCTTTTTCTCCCAAAAAGTTACCAAGCATTTGGTTAAAAATTTCTTCATTTTCCATTAAAACAAGCTCGTCCTCGTTTTCATGGGGTGTTGTTACCTTAAACTCATCGGGATTGTATTTATAAAGTGACCACGATTTGTTATTGTATTCTAAAGCGGTAAGGTTTTCGATCCAATCTCCTGAATTTAAATACTCTACTTGTCCGTTTTGTGTTTTAATTGTTTTCATTTCTGGATGGTGAATGTGACCACACAATACATAATCGTATCCGTTAGAGATGGCAATATCGGCTGCTGTTGTTTCAAAGTTATTAATAAATTTAACCGCCGATTTCACACTGTTTTTAATGTTTTTGGATAGTGAAATTTTCCCTCTACCCATTTTTACGGAAACCCAATTGCACACTGCGTTGATTAGAATGAGTAAATCATAGCCATGAGATCCCAGTCGAGTAAGCCATTTGGAGTTTTGCATGGTTACATCAAAAACATCGCCATGAAAAATCCATGTTTTTTTACCGTCTAAATTCAAAACCAATTTGTTTTCGATACTCAAGTTTCCCATTTTAAAGCCTTCAAATTTGCGTAACATTTCATCGTGATTTCCAGTGATGTAATATACTTTTACTCCTTTGCGTACCCAATTGAATATTTTATGGACTATTTGCATGTGTGATTTTGGCCAGTATCTTTTGCTGAATTGCCACATGTCGATAATGTCGCCATTTAAAACTACAATTTTTGGTTTTACGCTATTCATGTAGTGCAATAGTTCTTTGCTTTGGCATCCATAGGTTCCTAAATGAATATCGGAAAGCACCAATAAATCGATTTTTCTTTTTTTAGTTTTAGACATAGCTTATGGGTTTATCTATTTTAAAAAATAAAATAGTAATTAAAATTGGAATAAAAACTTTGGAATTAATTAGGGGAGTTGTTTTGATAGCAGTGTTCAATAGCAACACAACTTTAGAATATTTTAAAAAATATCTTATTACTATTTTGATACTAGTTTATAATAAAAGATTATTTGTAAATGTATAACTACTTATAAAAGGGATGATGTATAAATGGTTAAATTATGGTTAAGGTTTTTATGAAACGAAATGGAGCAAAAATGCATTTATAAAATAGGGTTATTGGGTTCGATAGCGGACAGGCTGAGCTCAGTGTGACAATGGTTGTATGGATTGTCATTGGGTTAAAACGTACTTTTACAATGTTTACTCGGGTGTATCTCTTTGTAAAATAAAACCTGTTAGGTTTACATTTTTTGTCACAAATATTTTTTGATAAATTTTTTGTGAGACTTTTAAAAAATTTTAAAAGAAAAAACAAAATAACGGACGAAATAAAACCGATTCGCAAACAACCGTTTCTCGTAATTACGAATTTTGTAGTAAGTTCACGTTTGTATGAACAGATTGGTAGCAATCAAAACATAATTATCTCAAGTGTTTTTGATCATTGCAACTTTTCAAAAATGCCTATTGATTTTGATTGTTTATGTTTGGGAAATTTGGTATGTTTGGAATTATAATTTATTGGTTATGGAAAAGTATGAAAAGGTTATAAATGAACTAATAAAGTTCCGTGATGAAAGAGATTGGCAACAATTTCATGATTCTAAAAATCTAGCTTTAGCTATTTCAATTGAGGCAGCAGAACTAAATGAACTTTTTTTATGGAAAAGGGGAGATGATGTTGAAAATATAAAAATAGACCGCATAAAAGAAGAACTTGCAGATATACTTTCTTTCTCATTTTTGCTTGCAGAAAAACATAATTTGGATATATTTGAAATTATCTTAGATAAGATAAAAAGCAATAACGAAAAGTACCCTATTGATAAAGCGAAAGGTACTGCGAAGAAATATAACGAACTATGAGTCAAAGTGATGTGTTCACAATTAAAAAATATGATTTTGATTCGAGTTTAGTTAATGAATTTAATGCGGTTCATTATGTTAAAGATTTATGGCCTATTGTATATATTTTAAGCGATGGGAATATAAATGAAGCATATGTTGGAGAAACTACAGACGCATATGCTAGAATGAGTAGTCACTTAAAAAACAACATCAAAAATAAACTATCAGCAGTTCATTTAATATCTAGTGAAAAGTTTAACAAATCGGCAACTTTAGATATTGAATCCAATTTGATTAAATATATATCGGGTGATGGTCAATATAAATTGATTAATGGAAACATAGGATTAGCCAATCATAATTATTACCAAAAGAAAGAATATTGGGATATCTTCAAATCTATTTGGGATAGCTTGCGGTCTGTTGGTATAGCAAAACATCCGATTGATTATATTGATAATTCTGATTTATTTAAATATTCACCATACAAGATTTTAACGTCGGAACAAAAGAGTGGACTATTGGTTATTATGAAGAACCTTTTAGATAACACTTATAAAAATATTATTATTGAAGGTGGTGCAGGCACAGGTAAAACAATTCTAGCCATATTTTTATTTAAATTACTTAATACCACGAACGACGATTTCAATTTTGAAGAATTTGGTGATGAAGAATTTGAATTCATGGAAATTGTCTTTGAATTGAAGAAAAAATACCCAAATCCTAAAATGGCATTGGTAGTTCCAATGTCCTCCTTTAGAACCACTTTAAAAAAAGTATTTAAAAACATTAAAGGACTTAATGCCAGTATGGTAATTGGACCGGCAGAAATAGTTAAAGATACTTTTGACATTGTTGTTGTAGATGAATCACACCGATTAAGAAGACGTGTTAATTTGGGTGCTTATTTCAGAGCTTTTGATGTTGTTTGTGAAAAACTGAATTTTGACAAACATACTTGTAATGAATTAGATTGGATAATGAAACAATCAGAAAGTGCTGTGTACTTTTATGATGAAAATCAATCTATAAAACCATCTGATGTTAAGAAAGTAGATTTCGATAAACTAAAAGTCAATAGTTTGACTAAAACAGAATATCTAAAATCTCAATTTAGAGTAAGAGGTGGTAATGGTTATGTCAATTATGTTGATAAACTCTTAAAATGTAAATTGACTGATTCGGATGTTATTTTTAACTCCAAAGAATATGAACTTGTCCTTTTCGACTCTATTGATGATATTGTAAATGAAATAAAATCTAGAGATATTGAAAACGGTTTGTCTAGATTAGTTGCAGGGTATTCATGGCCTTGGATGACTAATAAAAAAGACACCAAACAAGATTATGATATTGAAATTGAAAATACCAGGTTAAAATGGAATACCACAAATATAGATTGGGTTAATTCTATAAATTCTAGGAATGAAGTGGGCTGTATTCATACAACTCAAGGTTATGATTTAAATTATACAGGAATAATTTTCGGAAAAGAAATTACTTATGATAAGGCTACAAATCAAATTGAAATTCTTAAAGAAAATTATTATGATGTAAATGGCAAGCAATCTATTGTTGACCCAGAAGAGTTGAAAGATTTTATTTTAAACATATACAAAACGATAATGCTAAGAGGTATTAGAGGCACCTATGTATACGTTTGTGACAAAAACTTACGAGACTATTTTTCTCAATTCATTCCTAAATTCAAGACTGAAAAAGAGACTTTTATTCTACAAGAAGATGATGTGATACCATATGTAAACGCCATACCAATTTATGATTTAAAAGTTGCAGCTGGTAATTTTAGTGAATTACAAACTGTAAACGATTGTGAATGGATTGCACTACCAAAAAATTATAAGCCCTCAAATGATTTGTTTGCCTGTAAAGTTATTGGCGAATCTATGAATAAGATTATACCTAATGGTTCAATCTGTATGTTTAGAAAATATACAGGAGGCTCAAGGGATGGCAAAATAGTTTTGGTAGAACACACAAGTATTCAGGACCTAGATTTTGGTTCGGGATATACAGTAAAAGAATATAGAAGTACGAAGAATGTAGAGAACAAATTATGGAGTCATCAGTCAATAACTTTAAAACCTTTGTCTCATATTACTGAATACAAAGACGTTGAATTATCTGAAGATGAATTGAGTAGTTTGAAAGTTATAGGAATTTTTGAGTGTGTATTATAGAACAAATTTACAGAAGATTTATAATCCAACACTTTCCCCACCTATTACCCTTTCCTCTGCTTAAACTCGGTCCGCAAGGCCGAAAAATCCTGTCGGATTCCCTGTAGCACCTCCTGAACACTGAGTACCCCTAAATCATCCTGTTCAAATTCCTGGGTGGCAATGCTGCACGCATAACGCCATAGCTCTACTATTTCAGAAGCTTTAACTTCGTAAGGCTCATAGAGGGTATTATCCGATTGGGCAACAAGTAAATTTTTTCCTTTTTTGCTAAGGCGTTTGTACGCTATTCCATTGGTTTTGGTAACCAGGATATAGGTTTTCCCGTCCACCACATCGTCAAGGCGTTCTATATATTCCCCCACTACAAACGAGCCTTCTTTATGAGGCGGCATCGAATCCCCCGTAACTGGAAAGGCTCTGTACTTTGCATTTCTTAAAAAAGGTAAAGAAATATGTTGCAGCGCTTCTATAAATTCTGGATCACTGTACCCAGCAAGATACCCTGCCTGTGCTTTAGCCGGAATAAGCTCAATCCTGTTCTCGCCTTCACTGTCAACAGTGATGGGAAGTAGTATTCGATTGTCTTCCAATTGGATTAAATCTTCATAGGGAACACGCCTGATGTCAAAAGACAATAGTAAATCAATGCATACATGGTAGTAGCGCGAAATCTTTTGCAGACAGTCCAACGGTGGATCGGTAGTACCTTCATATTTGGCGTATCGTTCACGCGGAATCAACAGGGCATCCGCAATGTTTTGCTGTGTCATATTGCTTTTGACACGCAGGTACCTAAGGTTATCAGAAAATGTAGACATATGTTAATGGGAATATAATTCACAACAAATATAGTAATCTTTGGTAATATGATTCTTAATTTTGTAAAATAAATTTTCACTACAAAACTCCCCAAATTAGGGTAAATTCCCAAAACAAATAGACACTGGTTTACAAAAAGTAATTTTTGAGACATATTAGTAGTTTTTTTAGTATTTTTAACGCTCTAAACAATTAGTACATTACTATGCAATTACTCTCAAAAACAATCCTCGCAAGTACGACGCTTGCTTTGGTAGCACTTCAAACCATGAATGCACAAGACAAATCCGTTAAAATGACAAATCCACTTTTACAAAGGAGCACGTTGCAATACCAAGCACCGACTTTTAATTTAATTAAAGATGAGCATTACAAACCAGCATTTGAATATGGTTTAAAAGTGCACGATACCGAAATTGATGCAATAGCAAACAATACATCAAAACCCACTTTTCAAAATACCGTTTTGGCTTTAGAAATTAGTGGCGTTGATTTAGGAAGAGCTCAAGGGATTTTCTATAACCTAACAGGAGCGAATACTAATCCCACCTTACAAGCAATCGAAGAAGAATATGCTCCAATATTTTCGGCACATACCGATAAAATATATTTGAATAGCAAAATTTACAACCGCATTAAAGCGTTAGACTTAGCTACTTTAAAAGGAGAAGATAAAAGGCTCACGGAATATTATTTGCAACAATTCGAATTGGCTGGTGCCAATTTATCCGATGCTGATAAAGTGAAAATGAAAGCTATTAATAGCGAACTAGCGACTTTAAGTACGCTGTATAACAGCAAATTATTAAACGCTAGAAAAAATGGCGCTGTTTTATTTGCAAATGAAAAAGATTTAGAAGGTCTAAGTGCCGGAGATATTGCTGCCGCAAAAGACAAAGCGAAAGAAGCTGGAAAAGAAGGCTACTTGATAGGTTTGTTAAATACTACACAACAGCCTTTGTTGCCAAGTCTTAGCAATAGAGCAACTAGAGAACGATTATTCAAATCGTCATGGAATCGTGCGGAGAATAATGATGATGGCGATACACGTGAGACCTTAGAAAAAATGGCGAAATTGCGTTTGAAAAAAGCCAATTTGATGGGCAAGAAAAGTTTTGCGGAATGGAGACTACAAGATCAAATGGCACAAAAACCGGAAGCTGCTATGAACTTATTGGCACAAATTGCAACTCCAGCAGTAGCTGCAGCAAAATTAGAAGCGGCTGAAATTCAAAAATTAATTGATGCTCAAAAAGGTGGATTTAAATTGGAACCCTGGGATTGGAATTTCTATGCGGAGCAAGTGCGAAAAGCAAAATACGACTTGGATGAAAATGAAATCAAACCTTATTTTGAAGTAAATACAGTATTAGAAAAAGGCGTATTTTTTGCGGCGAAACAAATGTATGGCATCACTTTTAAACCGCGTACAGACTTGCCAGTATATAATGATGATGTAAAAGTATTCGAAGTATTTGATAATAACGGAAAATCATTAGCCATTTACTATTTGGATTTTTACACTCGTGACAATAAAAGTGGTGGAGCTTGGATGAACAATTTTGTGAATCAATCGAATTATTTAAAGCAAAATCCTGTCATTGTAAACGTCTATAATTTTGCAAAACCAGTAGGGGACAACCCGTCATTAATTAGTTTTGATGATGTAACAACCATGTTCCATGAGTTTGGACATACCTTACACGGATTGTTTGCCAGTCAAGAGTATGTTACACTTTCGGGTACCAACGTACCTAGAGATTATGTAGAATTTCCCTCTCAAATCAATGAACATGCTGCTTTAGACCCAACCGTTCTTAAAAATTATGCAGTACATTATAAAACGAAAGAAGTGATTCCGCAAGCTTTAATTGAAAAAATTAAAAATGCAGAAACGTTTAACAAAGGCTACGATGTAACCGAATTGTTAGCGGCAGCAACGCTTGATATGGCTTGGCATAGTGTAGAAAATGAAGCCGATTTTAAACCTACATTAGAATTCGAAAAAGCAGCCCTACAAAAATATGGTTTGTTAGTGAATGAAGTTCCAACACGATACCATTCTCCTTATTTTGCCCATATTTGGGGTGGCGGTTATTCCTCAGGGTATTACGCATATACGTGGTCTAAAACATTAGATTATAATGTTTACGATTGGATGCAAGCCAATGGTGGTATGACAAGAGAAAATTGTGATCGTTTTAGAAAATTAATTTTATCCGTTGGAAACAGCGTCGATTTAAACAAAGCCTTCACGGATTTAATTGGTCACCAAATGAAAATTGGACCTTATTTGAAAAATGCGGGTTTGACAGGTAAAAAATAAATACACTATAGATTTAATAAAAGGCATTCATTTTTGAGTGCCTTTTTTTATTTTACTTAATTCTATTCCTTATATTATTAATATAAAATAAAAGTATATTTACGTATAGAAAGCTAAAATATGGAAAAGACAAAATCATATCAGTTAAAGAAAAGTTTGGGCATTGGTTTTGGAATTGCTATTTTAATTGGCGGCACCATTGGCGTTGGAATACTCCGAACTCCAGGCGCTATTGCAGGAATGTTGGATAATTATTGGCTCATTATTGCCTGTTGGATTATTGGCGGATTGTATGTTTTAATTGGAGCTGGTTCTTATGCTGAATTGGCTACGATGCTTCCTAAAGCGGGTGGTTCCTACAATTATGTCAAACGTGCTTTTGGAGCGTATGCGGGATTCTTAACGGGTTGGTTCGATTATATCACGAATGCCATTGCTCCAGCATTTTTCTGTATTGTAATTAGTGAGTACATCGTTATTTTATTTCCCAATTTAGAAAGCCAAATCACCGTTATAGCCATTGCATTTTTAATTGCTTTTACGTTGCTTCATGCCAGTGGCGTAAAAAATGGAAGTATTGTTCAGCAGGTTACCAGTGTTATTAAAGTGCTATTTTTTGTAGCATTAATAGTAGCGTGTTTTATGTATTCAGGCATTAAAGTTACTCCTATTAAAAAAGATACAGTCGCTTTTGAAATGGGGATGCTAATTGGATTTTTCAAATCACTACAAATGGTTTTAGGCACTTATGATGGATGGAATGCAGGCTGTTTCTTTGCTGAAGAAGATGAAAATCCAGGTAAAAACATCCCTAAATCATTGTATACGGGAGCCATCATTGTAATCGTGATTTATGTAGTCATCAATATGGCGTTCTTTTATGTAATGCCAATTGCTTCATTAGCCAATTCACCATTAGCCGCATCAGAAGTGGCTAAAGTAGTTTTTGGAGATAATGGTTCCATCATAGTAACTTGTATTGCCGTTTTTTCTATCATTAGTATTCTTAATGCCTATATGATGATTCCTGCTCGAATACTTTTTGGATTGAGTAGAGATGGTTTTTTTATTCAAAAAGGAACTGTTGTAAACAAGGGAGGAACTCCAATTGTAACCCTCTTAGTTTCCGCGTTACTTATTTTAGTATTGATTTGTATTGGCTCGTTTGAAGTATTATTTTCATTGGCAACCTTCATGTCCGTCATTGTTTGGGGATTGGCATATTGTGCTTTGATAAAACTTAGAATCAGTGAACCCAACTTACCCAGACCTTATAAATCATGGGGTTATCCTTGGACAACTATAGTGATGATTTTGTTTTCTATAGCACTCTTTATAGGATTTGCTTACAGCGATAGTACTAGCCTACTCGTTATTGGTGGTATTGCCTTGTTTTCCTATCCCGTTTTTTTACTGTTAAGCCAACGCAATAATAAAGTGTAATTTTATAAATTTTAAATCAAAAAAAAGGAGGTCGTTGTAAGTAACGACCTCCGATTGTAGATTTTGATTTATTAGTATCAACTTACAAGATTCCGAGTTGCTGACTATTGATTGACCATCACGATACATTCAAGTAATGAATCAAAATCATACTCAAATTTAGTGAATAGTTGTATACGATAGTTTAAATAGGTGTTTTTTTAACGTTCCATTATACTAGTATTTCCCACACAATAATGCACCACCTATAGCTGACTTGGCCTCAATGTTGAGTTTCTTCATCATTTCGTACGTAGTGCAAACAGCAGCCGAAGTCACAGGAATTCCAATTTCTTTTTGGATTATATCAATCGCCTCCAAAGAAGGCATTTGCACACAGGCAGAAACGACTAAAACATCCACACCCGTTAAATCCAAACGCTTGTAGATTTCCAATAAATTCATAGGATCTTGAGCTGCTACTTCTAAATTATCGGGAATTTCTAAAGCTATCGAATCCACCACTTCAAAACCTTGATGTTCTATATAATCCACAACCATATCGGTTAATGGACGCATATAAGGGGTAATGATGGCCACTTTTTTGGCACCTAAAACTTTCAATCCTTTGATTAAAGCGCCAGCAGAAGTAACAATGGGAGTAGGGAAGTCATTGGCAATCGTTTCCTGATGTAAATTGACTTCCGATACGCAATGATACCCTCGTCCCATACTCATGATGGCTACCAAACAAGCATAACCCATCACATCTACATGGGCATCGGATAATTCTTGAGCACATTTTAAGCTCATGGCATCCATAGCTTCGAGCTCTTCCTTGGTTACCTTTTTCATTCGCATTCTACTGGAATGGAACGTAAATCGCTCTGGTAAAATGCTTTCACGCGAACGAAAAATGGCTGGTATTTCGGTTTCCATCGTTACGTTGGAAGAGGGAACTATTTGTCCGATTCTGTATTTTTTCATTTTATGCTGAATTTATTTCATTATTTTTATTTATTAGCTAATAGATAAAGACTTTTTCTTTTCTATTCTTTTATTTTTTAAATCTCCTTTACTGTATTCGCAATAGTTCCAATGCCTTCGACAGTTGCTTCAATCACATCGCCATTATATAGCCATTCTTGAGGATTTCGTCCTGCTCCAACGCCTGATGGAGTTCCTGTGGCAATTATGTCACCTGGTTCTAGCGTGAAAACAATACTTAAATCTTCAATTAAATCGTTGATGTTGAATAATAAGTATTTAGTATTCGAATTTTGTTTTTCGACACCATTTACTTTCAACGATAAATTCAAGTTGTGAGGATTCTCAATTTCGTCTTTCGTTACTAATATTGGTCCCATTGGAGCAAACGTATCTTGCCCTTTGGAAACAATCCATTGTCCTTCACGGCGACAATCACGAGCAGAGATATCATTGATCACCGTATAACCAAAAACATAATCCATAGCATCCGCTTTGGGAACGTATTTCCCTTTTTTGCCAATAACTACAGCCAATTCCACTTCCCAATCCAATTGTTCGGTCAGTTGGGTGTTTTTAATAATTTCGGTATTCGTTGCAGTAACTGTCGTTGGAGGTTTGGAAAAGATAATTGGTTTTTGAGGTAACTTTCCTGTTGTGTCTAAGGTACGAGCACTTTCGGCAACGTGTTCGGTATAGTTTAAACCAATTCCAATAATGTTTTTACGTGGCTTTGGAATAGGAGCGAGGAAAGTTACTTCGTTCATCTCATAGGCGATTTCATCAAAATAGGAAGCTTCGGTTTCAGCAACCATATCGTTGAGTTCTTCAACCAATTCAAATCCCATATCGATTAATTCCAACATAGTGGATGGTAAAGGAAAATTGGATATTTCTCCAAAATCTTCCATATCAATAACTTGATTGTTGTGAATGAATCCAAGACGTGGTTCAGAATTTTCAGAAGTGTTATAGGTAAGTAGTTTCATTTGTATAAATTTAAACCATTAAGGTATTAAGGTTTATTAAGTTTTATTTTGAAATTGATTTTTGCACTTGTTATAGCAATTGAAATCCCTCATTTTCTTCTAATTCTTTACTTTGATACAATCCCAATTTTTCAATCACAGGCAAATCATTAAACGAAAATAAACAAGCATCTTCAGTTTCTGATAAATTTACATGTTCGTGCCAAGCCCAAGAAGGTACACAGAAAATATCTCGTTCCTTCCAGTCAAATCGTTGACCGTTAATGATGGAATAGCCTTTCCCTTTAGCACATTGGTATACAAAAGAACCCGTATGCTTGTGTGCTTTTCCTTTGAAACCTGCGGGTAATAATTGCATGGATGCGCCCATGGTTTGCATGACATGTCCACCTGTTAATGGATTGGAATAGTGCATTAAGATTCCATCAAACGTATTGATTTCATTTACTTTAGAAGTCTCAATTAAAGCAGGATAAACGGTTTTCCATGAATATTTAAACAAAGGAGAATACGGTTTATCCCAAACTTTATCCGTGGGAAGCAATCCAGCGCCACCATAAGTAATTGGAGAATAATTTACAGGATAAGCCAAGGGTTGTTTTCCGTCATAAACGGCATAATCATTGGCTTCCAAAGCGTTAATTAACGGAATGTCTAAACCATCTTGCCAAATACAGGTTTTTCCATTTTCTGCAACACCGTGTTCGTGCCAAGTTGAATTGGGTGTAATAACAAAATCGTTGACTTCAAAGGTTATTTTATTACCATCCACCACCGTATATCCACCTTCGCCTTCCATTATAAATCGAAGTGCAGATGCTTTGTGTCGGTGAGCCGAAGTGCTTTCGCCGGGACGTGTCACTTGAATTCCAGTATACAACCAACCCACTGCTGCCGAAACATCTTTGCGTTTGTCGTTGACTAAATAGACTACGCGTCTTCCAGCTTGTTCGGGCGTTACGAGTTCCGATGATTTTAAAACCAAACTGCGTAAATCTTCATATTTCCAAAGCATTGGAACAGAAGAGCTTTTGGGTTCCCAAGGTTCAATATCGTTGGCAACCGTCCACAATGCTCCAGCACCAAGGGTTTCTAGTTCTTTATAATACGCTTCGAGTTCAGGTGTGTCTTGTACTCGTGCACGACCGATTACGTCGTCTGAATGTTTTGCTTCCATTTTTATTTCTTATTAAAATCCTGGTGATTGTCTATAAAAGTAATATTTCTTGTTGGTGCCGTATTTACTCGTAAATCAAAAATATCAAAACGATTGTAATGCCCTAAAATATCGTGCATTTGTTTGGGTTGAATACATTTTTCCAAATCAATATCGGCGTAGATTATGCCTTCGTCATCAATTAAAGGTGTTCCCATCACAGCACCATTCGGTCCAATGAATCCTGAGAATGCGGAACTTTTTCGTGTCAAGATAGCATCTACATTGGGAACATCAGTACGCAAGGCATCTTTAATTTCTTGTGAGATAGTGGAACATGAAACGATTGTGAACAATTTCCCTTCAAAAGAATGCGCACAAGCCCTAATTTTTATAGCTTCTGCCATATCATAATCGGGTGGCGCAACAGGCAACGAAATATAATTAGCAATATGAATTAATTCGCCTTGCGTTAATAAGGTAAAACGTGCTAAAGTGTTGGTATTTTCACCACAAGCCAAGGTTCCGATTGGTCCGATTTCGGTATTGTATACTTTTAAAGAAGAACCATCACCGGACGACCACGTTAACTTTTCAGCCCAAGTTGGAACTAATTTACGGTGTTTTCCAATAAGGACTCCTTTATTGTCAATGATGAGATTCGTGTTGTAAATTTCTCCAAAACTGGTACCGCGTTCGTTGATACCGATTACAATGTGAATGTTGTTGTCTTTTGCCGCTTGAAATAAAGGTTGCATGGCAGCATCTGTGATTGCCACTGAATTTTTATACAATTGTTCATACCATTTGCTGCCTTGAACGGGTGTCATAATCCAATTCCAATACGGATAACCTGCCACAAAAACTTCCGGGAAAGCGATAAGTTGCGCTCCGTTTTGACTGGCTTCTTTGATGAAGGATACGGCTTTGTCTATCGTTTTTTCTACATTGAGAAAAACGGGTGATGTTTGAACGGTTGCGGCTTTGAATTTAGGAAAGTTCATTACTTATAATTTTTTAGAACGCGGATGATACGAATTTAAATAATTTTCGCGGATTTTTTAATAGGTAATTTATAATTGGTAATTGGTAATTCTTTTCTTCATTTCCTCATTAAATGGTTCTGCTTTTATTGTGTCTCTTCCATTGTTGATAGCCACATTTACAAGTGTTACTTCTCCTTCGAGACAGGTGGTTCCTTGTTCATCTTCGAATTGAAACCCACAGGTGACAGAAGCGCCACCAAGTCGAATTACCCAAAGTGATTTGGTTAGAACTTCACCCAAACGTGCTGCTTTTTTGAATTGTACTTTTAAATCGACTGTTGGAATTCCGTTGGTTTCATGAATTTTTGAAAAAGGTCGGTCGAGCGCTTCCTCAAACCAATCTTCCACTAAATCGTTGAGCATTTCTAGAAAACGCGGATAGAATACAATTCCCGCGTAATCTACATGTTTGAAACGTATTTTTTCTAATTTTGTAAAGGGCTTATTCATAATTATTTCAATTTATAACGTTGGATTTTTCCAGTTTCTGTCTTAGGTAGTTCCTCGACAAAATTAATTACTCTCGGGTATTTATAGGGAGCAGCTACTTCCTTGAACCACTGTTGTATATGCGCTTTCATTTCTTCTGATGCATTATGTTTTTCTTTTAAAACAATATGGGCGCAAACTAACATACCTCGTTCAGAATCGGGTATGCCAACAACCGCACATTCCAAAATTTTATCATGTGTTAAAAGTACACTTTCTACTTCAATTGCGCCAATATTATAACCAGAAGAAATAATCATATCATCACCACGAGCGACAAACCAAAAATAACCGTCTTCGTCTTGACGGAAAATATCGCCAGTGATGTTCCAGCCGTTTTGAACATATTCTGTTTGTTTGTCAATGCGGTTTAAATATTTGCAGCCTGTAATTCCTCTGACAGCTAATCTTCCTGGTTGATTTGTTATGGATTCGTTTCCGTTGGTGTCAATTATTTTAGCTTCGTACCCTGTAATGGCTTTACCTGTAGCGCCTGGTTTCATGTTTTCTTCATTGGAGGATATGAAGATGTGTAGCATTTCAGTAGCGCCAATACCATCAATGATTTTCAAACCCGTAGCCTTGTACCAATCTTCCCAGACTTTTAAAGGCAGCGTTTCTCCTGCGGAAACACATTTTCGCAGACTGGAAATGTCGAAGTCATTCACTATCGTTGTGATGATGCGCCAAGCGGTTGGAGCAGTAAAACAAATGGTAATTTTATATTCTTCGATGGCTTTTAGTAACAAATCTGGGCTTGGTTTTTCGAGTAAAAAAGTAGAAGCGCCAAAATACATTGGAAACAAAACCAATCCTCCTAAACCAAAGGTAAAGCCCAATGGCGGACTTCCAGTAAAAATATCGTTTGATTTGGGTTGTAAAGAATAGTTTGGAAATGCTTCGCAAATATTGAGAATATCTTTGTGATAATGCGACGTCATTTTAGGTAAACCAGTAGTGCCCGATGTAAAACCAATTAAAGCAATGCTATCCGACTTTGAATGATAATTTGAAAATGATATAGGCTTCGTTTGTATTAAATCTTCTAACTGTGAATTTCTATAAAAGCAGATTTCTTTTAAAAAAGCAGATTTTACTAAAAATATTTCTTCTGCTAAATCAGTATCACAAAAAGCATGGGAGATTTCAGCACAATCGATTATAGTGCTTAATTCTTTAGAACGCAATAACGGCATGGTTGCTACAACAATTCCACCAGCTTTTAATATGGCAAACCAACATGCGACCATCATAGGATTGTTGGCTGAACGAATTAAAACCCTATTGCCTGATTTTAATCCTAAATCCTCGACTAATACATGTGCTATTTGATTGGCTTTGTTATATAAATCTTGGTACGTCCATGTTTCTTCAAAGGTTCGGATACAAATAGTATCACCACGACCTTGATTAATGTGATTGTCTAAAAGTTGCTCTACACAATTCAACATTTCGGGTCTTTGGAATTGTGGCAAGTCCAAGAAAACATAGTCGGGTTGCAAGTCTAGATTTGGTAAACTATCGTGGGCAAAATTATCTTCGTAGTGTTTCATTTTATTACTAAATGAATTATCATTTAACTATTTTTTATTACTCTTTGGTTTCAATGCTTTTTTCATGCCCTCAGTTTGCTTTCTTTCGGCAGTTTTCAAAGGATATAAATGTGATATTCCAGCGTTATATTGATTAGGAATGTCTATTGCTTCAAATTGCTCGTAGGCTTGAGCATTTCTAACAAAATAAGGATCTAGGAGTAATGGTCTGCCTAATGCTACTAAATCGGCTTTGCCGTTAAGAAGGATAGTGTTGATTTGATCAATATCTTGTATATAGCCGGTGGTAATCGTTGGAATGTTTACTGTATTTCGAATAGTATCTGAAAAAGGTGTTTGCCACATTCTTCCAGTTTGTGGTTTTTGATGTAGCACCGTATTTCCTGTTGAAACATTGATAATATCTGCGCCAGCTTTTTTGAATGCGGAAGCAATTGTGATTACATCTTCATCTGTTATGCCATTTTCTGCCCAATCGGTTGCTGATATTCGAACCGACATAGGTTTGTTTTTAGGAAATGCCATTCGAATTGCATTAAAAACACGCAAAGGAAACTTCAAACGATTTTTAATAGAACCTCCAAATTCATCCGTTCTAAAATTGGTTAAAGGAGAAAGAAAAGAGGCTAATAAAAATCCGTGATGCGCTTGTAATTCAATCATATCAAAACCAGCGATGTCAGCATTTTTAGTGGCTTGAACAAATTGAGAAGTAATGATATCCATATCCTCTTCATTCATTGCTGTTGGCACTTCTAATTTTGAGTTGAAAGCAACTGCTGATGCAGAAAGTAATTTCCATGGATTGTCAATGGGTTCGCTTGTACCTTCCCATGGTTTTTTAATGGCTCCTTTACGTCCAGAATGTCCTAATTGAATTCCTACTTTAGTTTGCGTATTTTGATGCATAAAATCAGTTATCTTTTTCCATGTAACTATTTGTTCTCTAGTGTATATTCCGGCACAACCTAAAGTAATACGTCCTGTTTCTGAAACGGCTGTCATCTCAGTTAAAATCAAACCTAATCCACCAATGGCTCGTGAAGTATAATGTTGAAAATGCCAATCGTTGACTTCTCCATTTACTGCTGAATATTGTCCCATTGGCGACATGACAATGCGGTTTTGTACTTCTAAATCTCTTAGTTTAAATTTAGAAAAAGCAGCCGGCACTTCGACAGGCTCAGTGTGACAGTTATTATTTAAATTAAATTCTTGTAAAACTTTATCTGTGAAAGTTGTATCACGTAAGCGAAGGTTTTCAAATGTTACTTTTTTGGAACGTGTCATACATCCAAAAGCAAATTGATAAAAAGGATGTTGGTTATTTCGATCCATGTTTTCAAACCAATCCAGTGAAACTAAGGCAGCATATTGAATCATTTCAACCGTATTTCTTCTAGAAGTATCATAGTGTTGAAAGGCTGCTTGAACATCATTTGGGTTTGCCATTACTGCATCAAATAAACCAATTGCCGAATCCATAGCCAATTTGGTGCCGGAGCCAATCGAGTAATGGGCTGTAGCTTTGGCATCGCCCAATAAAACAATGTTTTTATGATACCATCTTTCGTTAGTTACATGTGGAAATTGACGCCAATGTGATTTATTAGAAATCAATCCATGACCGTCTAATTCTGCGGCAAAGATTTTACTGATTTTGGCAATGGTATCAGCCTCATTAGTGACTTCAAAGCCATGTTTTTCCCAGGTTTCATTACTGCATTCAAATATCCAAGTGCTCATTCCTGCTTCGTATTGATAAGAATGTGCAACGATTAATCCGTGAGGTGTTGTTCTAAAAAAATAGGTAAATGCATCCAATGGTTTTGTAGAACCTAACCAAACAAATCGGTTTTTCTTTAGTACAATTTTGGTCCCAAATTCAGCTGCAAATTGGGTGCGAATAGCACTTGCAATGCCGTCAGACGCCAATATAATATCAGCAGCTGCAAATTGAGATAAATCATCAACATTTTGTTCAAAGTGAAGAATGACACCTTCTTCTGTACAACGTTGTTGTAATAATTGCAAAAGTGTTTTACGTGAACAGCCACAAAATCCGTTACCAGCTATACTTACTTCATCGCCATCACGGGCAATAATAATATCATCCCAATAGGCAAACTTACTTCGGATAAGCTCATAGGACTGCATGTCGCGTTTTAAAAATTCACCTAAAGTTTCATCTGAAAAAACGACTCCAAAACCAAAACTATCATCGGGTTTGTTGCGTTCGTATACATCAATTTGCCAATGTGGCATTGCCTTTTTTGATAGTATAGAAAAGTATAAACCGCCTGGACCGCCACCAATTACTGCTATTTTCATATTATTACTGACAATTATTTTCTGCTTTTAAGAAATCAAAAGCACCTTTTCTTAAATTAATATTGTACTCGAGATAGGCTTTTAAACAGGCTAAGAAATTAGACCATCCAAATGAATTTCCACTATACCATTTTAATCCCGAGGCATCAATATTTCTACTTTTCTCAGTGATATATACCAAAGTAGAATTGTTTTCTTTTGGTGTTAAGGTCATTTCAACTAAAAGTTCCAATCCATCCATGAACCAGTAATAAGACACGAAAGCATCTTTTTCAATTTTACCTACTCGAATTGGACATTCAAAATCAAATTCCGGAAATTTCCAGATTAAGTTTTTCCCTTCTTCCATGATGCCATTGCTTTCTGAAATGAAGTAATTGGACATTTTATCAGGGTTTACAATGGCTTCAAAAACCTCGTTACAGGGTTTGCCAATTTGCATCGCCACTTCAATTTCTAGTGTTTCTGGAATCATATTAATTTCTTTTAACGGAGAATAACTCTCCTAATTTCGAGTAATTAGCTCCTGCTAAACGTGCAACAGGTTTATAAGTATTTAGATCTATTTTAAAATCATCAAGCAGTACATTTTCGTCAATATGAAACATGACAATGCGACCTATTAAAATAGTAGAACCACCAAATTTGTTGTCTTCTAAAGTGTAATGATGGACTAATTCACATTCCATAGTTATTGGACTTTCTTTTACACGTGGTGGTTTTATCTTTAAGGATGGAATAGGAGTGAGGTTCGCTAAATCGAATTCGCTTTCATGAGACGGAATTCCTTGCGCGGTAGTATTCATTTGTTCCACCAAATCTTCAGTTACCATATTTACAACAAACTGCTTTGTTGCTAATACATTATTTAAAGTGTCTTTATTGGAATTTTGACCATTACCTGCTGCAAACATAACATGTGGAGGATCATCACCTACGGCATTGAAATAAGAGAAAGGAGCCAAATTGGTAATTCCCTCTTCACTAATGGTAGAAATCCAGCCTATAGGCCTGGGAATTATAATACCAGTGAGTAATTTATATATTGATTTTTGTTCAAGATTATTAGGGTCAAATTGCATGTCTCAATTAGTTTATACAAAGTAAAGCTATTTTTTGTAATTTAATAAAATCAGTACGCACCGTTTTATATTTTAGAATTATAATTTATTATACTATGGAAGAATTTAAATAATGATTCAACCTATCTTTTATAATGCTCAATGGTGACGCTAATGCATTCACATATTGAAAATTACCATCTCTATTGTTGTTGATGGAAAGTTGAATAGGACACGCTTCACTTTGTATGGCATTTACTTTAAATTGCTTGTTATCATGATCATAAAAAACATAAGGAGCACCAGAAGAGCCAAAACGGAAATAGCCTTTAATTAAATAACGCAAACCTTCAAAAGTGTAGTTTCCTCCAATTCGATCCATAAAAGTACCATGATGGTCGAGATAACCTTCAATTTGTGCTTTGTTTACCAATCGTCCTAAATAGCCATTTGGGGAACTTTGTAAGCAATAGTAATTGGGAAAATCATCGGGTAAAATGGAGAAATCTACTTCAATTGTTGGCAACTTATGAATAATGTCTTGGTGGGTATTGACAATTCGATACAAGGCAATATCTTCTTGGAAAAAGGCTTCAACCAATTCCACTTCTACTAAAAAAGTGGTTTTGTTGATGGAAGGTTCTTGAAAACGCAGGTTCGAATTAAAATGTCCTGTAATGGATTCATCATTATAAAACTGATTGTTTTGAAACTGAATAATTAAGTGTGGTGTTGCAATTTTTTGTTTGTTAAAGGTTAACCAACGAGTGTCAAAATTGATTTGTTTCAAGGTTTCAATGACAATTTGGAAATGATTTTGATCGGTTATATTGGCATATCTTTTACCAGTTGTGGTATCTAAAGGATAGCATTGATTAAAGAAATTAATTTGATCTTGATTTAAAAAAGGAAGAATATTAGCATTAAATATAGAATCTTCAATCGATTTAAATATTTGCGCTTCGGCTTTAATATTATGGGCCACTGAGAGAATAAATCCTTTTCCTATATGAAATGCACAAATGTTATTTTCAAATTGTCTACGATGTGGTTCGTTTACATTTTGGATGTACATAATTCTGAACAAAGGAGAAGTTTGTTCGTTGGTCAATTCTAATTGTTGTTGTAACATAAGGCTTGTACTAATTTGTTGAATTCAAATGTACAAAACAAACTTTAAATTAAATGGCTAGAATTATGTCATATCCTTGTACCTACTTCTGATATTTTTTTTCTTTCAATAATTTAGCCGATGTTTGATAATAGGCTATGGTAGCATCAATTAAATCTTTTCGAGCAGTTTTTAATGGTTTCTCGTCATAATAAATTTGAAATTCATTCGCTAGATTACCTTTTGGATGTAGGGTTAATGCAAATTGTTTGGATTTTTTAACAGGAGAAATTATGGTTAATACATTATCTTTAATCAATCCTAAATCTTCATACGTGGCGATTAAAGCTCTTGGTTTATAATCGGCTTTGAATACGTCCTGACCATAAAATTTACTGTTATAACTAAAATTAAGCAACCCAAATAAGGTTGGCATTACATCAATTTGAGACATCAAAGTGTTAAAATGTTCGGGTTGAATAAAACCTGGCGAATACATCATAGCAGGAATTCGATACTTATCCAACGGGAGTTCTGTTTTTCCTGAACTAGAAGCACAATGATCTGCCATAATTACAAAAACAGTGTTTTTAAACCAAGGCTGTTTTTGAGCCATTACAAAGAACTTTCTCATGGCATAATCGGTATATTTTACACCGCCATCTCTTGATTTCGCTTTACCGGAAATGTCAATTTTATTTTCAGGGAAAGTAAAAGGCCGATGGTTACTTACTGTCATAATATGATTAAAGAAAGGCTTGTTTTCCTTAGCCTCATCATTCATTATTTGAATAGCCTTATTGTACATATCTTCATCACAAACACCCCAAATATTTGAGAAAGTAATTTCTTCGGGTGTAAAAGCTTTTTCATCTACAATATCATATCCATTACCACTAAAGAAATCTTGCATATTGTCAAAGTAGGCATCGCCACCATAAAGGTATTTCACATTGTAATTTCGTTGTTTAAAAAGATTTCCCGTTGAAAATTTATTTTTATTATCTACTTTTTTAATAACACTTTCTGCAGCGCTTGCTGGTAAACATAAAGTTACTGCTTCTAGGCCACGAACGGTTCTGTTGCCAACCGCATATAGGTTGGTGAACAATAAACTTTGAGTTGCTAAAGAATCTATAAACGGCGTAATGTTTCTATCGTTACCATAGGTTTTTAAAAAATCCGCACTATAACTTTCAATAGTAATAAGCACTACATTCTTATGATTTTCAACAGCATTACTTTGTATTTTTCTCAAAGTTGAGCCTTTGGTTATTGATGGTATTTGGTTTTTAAGTAATGCATAAGCTTCTTTTTCGGGCAATGTTTTATAATAGTTGTCGTATTCTAATTCGTTGTTCATAAAGGCCATATAGAATTTATAAACTCCATTGGCTTGAATTTCATTGGTAAAAACATTAGTAGAATTTTCCTGTTTTGCTAATAAAGGTATAGCAACTAAAGCTGTCAAAAATAAAACAAGATAAACACCTAAATTCTTTAATTTATCTGGAAAAGAAGGTAAATGGATTAAAAAAGAGTTTGTTCTTTTTACTATAATAAATGTAAAAATCGCAGACAAAATTCCAATACCAAGAAACAAAGGAACCACAGGATAGGATTCCATAATGTTGCCAATAACAGTATTGGTATAAACCAAATAATCAACAGCAATAAAATTGTATTTCACGCCAAATTCATTCCAAAAGAAAAACTCACTTACTGCATTTTGAATAATGAGTAACACAAAAATAAAAATGGTTATACTGTAAAGAACAATGCGAATTTTGCTTCTGTACTTTGGAAGAAAAAGTAGTAATCCAAAAAACAAGGTTTTTATAGCAATAAAATAAAGACCTATTTCTGGTGCCGAACCACCATATTGATTAAGAATAGTATTGAAAAAGGCAACGTAAATCAGTAAAGAAACCAATCCTCCAAAAATAATATAACCCCAAGGTTTGTTGTATTTTGAATTGGATAAAAATAACAAGTACAACCATAAAAAAGCACTCGCAATAACAAAAACAAAGAAGTCTGAAACGATTCCAAAAACAAAAATACTTAAAATTTCAAGAACACTAAAACTGGATTGTGTAATGGGGTGAAACAGTAATACAATTCTTAAAAGGATACTTGTTACGATGTAAAATAGTGATAGGCAATAAAAAGGAGAACGAGTTTTGAAAAATTTCATGAGTTGGTTATTTCGTTTAAATAAAAAAACAGTTCAAAGATAGCAATCCCTAAAGATTTACTTAATAAATAGAAATAAATTTTTTAAGTAGATATTAAACAATAAATTTGTAAGTGTTTGCATAGGGTAAATGAAATGTTAACTGTTTAAAATAAAAATACCTCTAAATGAAAAAAATAGCAATTTTTATATTCTTACTGATTGCAACAATCAGTCATGCTCAGCAATGGAAAACCAATCTTGAAGAAGCAAAAAAAGAAGCAGCAGAGCAGCAAAAGAACATTCTTTTGGTTTTCTCGGGTTCTGATTGGTGCGCACCATGCATAAAATTAGATAAAAATGTTTGGCAATCGGAAGTTTTTAAATTGGAAGCAGAAAAGAATTGGATTTTAGTCAAAGCAGATTTTCCAAAGAAAAAAAGCAATAAATTACCTCCAGAATTAGCGACTAGTAATAAGTTATTAGCTGAAAAATACAATAAAGGTGGCAATTTTCCTTTAGTTGTTTTATTAGACAGCAACGGAAAAGTAAAGGGGATGAATGGTTTTAAAAACATTTCAGCCCAAGAATATATTGCATTAATTCATACTTTAGAAAAATAATGAAAAAGAACTTTGTGCTTGTTTTTTGTTTCTTATCAACAGTAACTTTTGGACAAATCATCCATAAGCGAAAAATGAGTATGTTAGGTAGTCCCTTTGAAATGACTGTTGTGGCTAACGATACCATTCAAGGAAATTTCTATATTAATAGTGCAATTGCCGAAGTGAAGCGCATTGAAAATTTAATTTCCGATTGGATTCCCACCACACAAATTTCATTGGTCAATCAAAATGCAGGCTTAAAGCCAATTGTTGTTAGTGAGGAAGTATACAGTTTGGTAGACAGAGCTATTAAAGTTTCAAAATTAACTAGTGGTGCCTTTGATATTTCCTATGCATCCATGGACAAAATATGGAAATTCGATGGCAGCATGAAATCGATGCCAACAGAAGAAGTTATAAAAAAATCGGTTTCCAAAATAGGGTATCAAAACATTATTCTTGATGAAAATGAAAAGTCTATTTTTCTAAAACTACCTGGAATGAAACTGGGGCTTGGTGGTATTGGTCAAGGTTATATTGCTGATAAAATACATGAATTGTTGTGGTCAAAGGGTTGCCAATCCGGATTAGTGAATGTTTCAGGAGATATTAATGCTTGGGGAAAACAACCCGATGGAAAACCTTGGACTGTGGGTATTGTAAACCCAATAAACAAGAATAAAATTTTTGCAACATTTCCATTAGAAGATAGTGCTGTAGAAACTTCAGGAAGTTATGAAAAGTATGTAACTTTCAACGGAATTAGATATTCCCATATTATTGATCCAAGAACGGGTTATCCTGCAACTGGAGTTGTTAGTGTATCGGTTTTTGCAAAACAAACCGAAATTGCAGATGCTCTAGCCACTGGAATTTTTGTACTTGGAGTAGAAGTGGGTTTGGATTTAGTCAATCAATTAAAAGGAATAGAATGCATTATTGTTGATGAAAAAGGCAAAATTCATTCGTCTAAAGGTATCGATATAAAAAAATATAAATAATTAAAATCAATGAAAAAGATAATAATCCTCCTGATTTTCATGCTAGCAGTCTTGCAATCTTGTGTTTCTGTTAAAGAATATGAAAAAGAAAAAATTAATGATCCAGACATGAAACTATCTGCCAGAACTTCAGAACGATACGAAGTTTCATTTCAAGTATATCGAGAAGCTGCAGCTGGCGCCAATGGCGGTAAATCAGGTGGTGGTTGCGGATGTAATTAATGCAATTTAAAAATATAAGATTTAGATTTAAGCCAATATTCAAAAATGAAATTTCCAATAATAGTACTTTTATTACTGATTACTGCAAGTGTTTTTTCACAAGAAAAAGACACCACAGCGGTATTTAAAAAACGCGTTTTAGAAAATACTGAAGTCGACTTTCTCGCTAGTTATTATAAGCAAGATGGTATTCACTCAGCAGTTTCTGGAGGAATAGGCTCAGAAAAACTTACCGATTTAACTTCCAATATTGTTGTGGCAATGCCGATGAATGATGATGATGTACTAACTATTGACGTGGGTATTTCTGCATATACATCAGCATCTTCAAGCAATATTAATCCATTCAATTCTACTGGTGCTTCAGGAGGTGGAGATGATGATGACCGAAGAGCATCAGCGCCATATGGAACGCCATGGCAAGCATCATCAGGAGCATCGGCTCAAGATGCTTTAGTTGCAGTTGTTGGAAATTACAGCCACAGTAGTGATGATAGGAATTTTATTTGGAATGCAGATGTTTCATTTTCCAACGAATACGATTATACTTCAGTTGGTTTTGGAGGTGGAATTGCGAAACTGTTCAATGATAAAAATACAGAATTAAGTTTGAAAGCAAATGTATACCTAGATCAATGGCGACCAATATACCCAACAGAATTGCACGAATATTCAAAATATGGAGCCAACTTTTTAAATCAAGGATACTTTAGTGGAGTAACTATTTTAAATCAAAACGGACAAGCTACATCGGACTATTTACCTGTAGCATTTGAAACAATTGATAAAGTAAATAGAAATTCGTATTCCTTGTCGTTTGGTTACTCCCAAGTTCTAACAAAAAAATTGCAGTTTTCAGTTTTCTTAGATGTACTTCAACAAGAAGGATTATTGTCATCTCCCTACCACAGAACGTATTTTGCTGATAAAGAAAATTATTATATTGGTCAAGCACAATATATTCCAGTGTATGAAAGCGCTAGCAATGTCGGAGTTTACAAACTTGCTGATGATATTGAAAGATTGCCTGACACCCGATTTAAAACGCCAATTGGTGCTCGCTTAAATTATTATATAAATGAAACGTTTGTGTTGCGAACCTATTATCGTTACTATACTGATAATTGGGACATACAATCGCATACTTTTAATTTTGAATTGCCTATAAGAATATCGGATAAGTTCACTGCTTTCCCAATGTATCGTTACTATACTCAAACAGCATCGAAGTATTTTGGTGCCTATGAAACGCATCTATCAACCGAGAAATATTATACTTCCGATTTCGATTTGGCAACATTTAATGCCAATCAATACGGTTTTGGTGTAACCTACACCGATATTTTTATGAAAAGTAAAATTTGGAAACTCGGGTTGAAAAATATTGATTTTAGGTACAATCATTACAACAGAAGTGATACTTTGAAAGCTGACATCGTTACCATTGCATTTAAATTTGTAGTACAGTAAACATGAAGATATTAGTAGTAGAAGACGAAAAAGGAATTATAGATTTCCTAAAACAAGGACTTGAAGAGGAAGGCTTTGATGTTGCAACTGCCGATAATGGTGCCGATGGATTGGAATTGGCTTTAGCATCAAATTTTGATATCATTCTTTTGGATTGGATGTTGCCTAAAATGACTGGATTAGAAGTTTGTAAAGCAATTCGAAAGGAAAATAGTAAAGTTCCTATTCTTTTTTTAACGGCCAAAGATACTGTTGAAGAAACCATCGAAGGACTGAAAGCGGGTGCCAATGATTATATGAAAAAACCCTTTAGCTTTGATGAATTACTTGAAAGAATAAAAGTGCAATTGCGAAATCAAAAACCACAACAAATACTTAAACTTGGAGCTATTGAAATCAACCTTCATAGACACCAAGTCACCGTTAATAATGCTAGTGTTGCCTTAACACAAAAAGAATTTGATTTGCTTTGTTATCTTATTAAAAACAAAGGAACTGTGTGTACTCGGACGCAAATAATTCAAGATGTTTGGAATATTCATTTTGATTATGACACTGGCGTAATTGATGTATTTATGAATGCTATCCGAAAAAAACTAAACTTAAAAGTAGAAGAAGATAAAATTAAAACCATTCGTGGTGTGGGTTATATCGCAAACGATTAATTATGCAGCAGTTATCATTTAAAAATAGGATTGCATCAAATTATATCATTACTACTGCACTATTAATCTTTGTGGTGTTTTTGGCTATTTACTCTATTGTGAAATTTAGTGTATATATTAAAGTTAATAATGATATTAAGTTTGAGGTTGCCAAACATTTAAAGGAAATCGAAATTAAAGAAAATTGTGTGCTTTTAATTCAAGAAAAACAATGGAAACTAAAGCAAAATAATACGGTAGATGTTAGTCCAGCTTTTATTCAATTTGTAGATGAATTGGGAGCTTTTGTAGAAAAATCTCCCAATCTTAAGCTTAAAAAACTTGCTTACGATTCTAAGGCAATTAACAATGTACTCTTCGATTCAAAGTTAGAAGATATATCGGTACGACAAATTCAAGTTCCCTTGTACCAAGGTACTAAAATTATTGGATACATTATTGTAGCGATGTCGTTGGAAAATTCGGCAATGGTACTAAAAAATCTCTCCAAAACGTTGATAATTGCTTACCCATTAATATTATTACTATTATTTATAATTGCGCGATTTATAGCTGGAAAAAGCATAAAACCAATTAGCGCCATCATTCAAACCTCGAATAACATTACAAAGGATAATTTGAAAGCAAGGATTCCTTTACCTCAAAATAAAGATGAATTACACTTATTGTCGCAAACCATCAATAATTTATTAGACCGTGTGGAAAATGCAATCGACCGTGAAAAGCAATTTACATCAGATGCCTCACACGAACTTAGAACTCCATTGGCTATTATAAAAGGTACTCTAGAAGTTTTGGTAAGAAAACCAAGAACAGAAGCTGAATACAAAGAAAAAATTGACTTTTGCGTCACCGAAGTCAATCGATTGAATCATTTGGTGGATGAACTATTATTATTAGCGCGTTTTGAAAACCAACGACAAAACTTAAAACTTGATAATGTATATTTGAATGGTTTGATTGTAGAATTAGTTTCTAGAAATTCTTCTGCTATTAAAGAAAAGAAAATTACCTGCAATACTAATTTTTCTAAAGACTTTTATACACAAACGGATTCGTATTTATGTTCCATTATTATCAATAATTTAATTACGAACGCGATTAAATATTCTAAAAAAGAAGCAATCATAAGTATTGATATTGCTGAGAATGAAACCAATCTAATCTGCACCATTACCGATAATGGTATTGGTATTTCTGAGGAAGATTTGCAAAAAATATTTGAACAATTTTACCGATCAAATTCAGGTCAACATCCAGAAATAAAAGGAACTGGATTGGGATTGTCTATCGTAAAACGATTGTGTTTATTATTGGATATTGAAGTAAAAATTGACAGCGTTGAAAATATTGGAACTAAAGTGATTTTGCACTTTAGTAAATAAAATTAATGATAATTATCATGTTTAATTCTAACTTATAGGTTTAACTTTGTTAATTAAAAACTCTAAACATTATGAACGACGCGCATCTACATATGGTTGTAAACCATTTTCCAATTATCGGGACGATATTTGGACTAGGAATTCTGATTACTGGATTACTTTTAAACCATAAAGCAATTAAGAATGTTGCCTATTCACTATTTATTGTAGCAGCAGTATTTGCTTTTTTTAGTATGAACACTGGTGAAGGAGCAGAGGAAATAGTTGAAGATATGCCAAGTGTAGGTAAAAAAATTATTCATGAACATGAAGAAATTGCTGAGAAATTAGCACTTGTTTTATATCTTTTAGGAGCTGTATCCATTGCTGGCATGTATTTAAACTTTAAAAACCATTCAAAAGCAAAACTTGTTTCATTTGTGGCTATAACTATTGCCGTCATCGGTATTTTTCTAGCGCAACAAGTCGGAACTTCAGGGGGTGAAATTCGTCATACTGAAATTAGAGCTAATGCAATTACAGGAAAAGAACAAAATGCAATGACTACCGAAACAGGTGAAGAAGATGAGGACTGATTTTTTTACATTATTACTAATTAATTCCTGTTTTAAATTATAATTTTTGAAATTTAAAGCATTGTTATAAAGTTTTTTTTATATCAACAATCAAAAAACTATATTTACTTTTTTTTAATAAAGTATTTATAGTTTTTTTGCTTTCCTATGAATTACCATAAATAAAAAGGAATATGCTGGAATTGTTCTATCGCTTTCTAAATTTGAACATCCTGATTTATATGGTTAAAAATAGTGAAGTATGTTTTACAGTCCCTTTGACCTATCTTGATTGAATGATTATAAATGTGATTCTCATAACTCGAGTTCGGGAATAATTGGATGTTTATACAGAGCGATTGATCAAAGATTTTGGTACTTCTGCTCAGCTAGAGGTGGCAAAAAAAAATATATTAAATATAGTAACTGCAAATTACTTCGTTTATTCGAATTTTGGTCTCGGGTCTCGATTTATGTTGTATGAATTTTTTACATTAAATTATTTTCAATATAAATAAAAAATTTCGAATTTGTGGTAAATAAAATCTACAACAGAACAAACTTTCATTCCCACACTTTCTGTATATGGAAAGAAGTTTTAATTTCTGAAATAAAAGAATTAAAAATAAGTTATACGAGTCAATCCGGTAGTCAATATATTTTTACTAAGGAAGGTTTGTTTCGCATTTCCAATCATTGGGGAAGAGTTGCTAATTGTCATTGGAGATTGATTCCGATCACTCAATTTAAGAACCAAAATGTCACGGTTGCTTTTGCAAAATGGACCGATTTTTATTCTAATAACGATGCCGCTAAATTATTTTTTATACAAGTAAATAACAAAACTAAAGAAGTTAATTTTTATCATAAAGAAACTTCAGAAACATATGAAAATTTGGTTTTCAGAAACGCAAAAGAAACGGCCAAAACAATTAAAACTATTAAACAAGTTTTAACTGAAACAGAGTGGACAAAATACTTGAAATTTAGTGATTTGGATGTTTTGAGAAAAGAAGTTGTAAATGAGTTGGTGAGTACTAATAAAAGCTTTTTGGAAATTAAAAGAAAATTTCAATAAGTAATACTTCTCAAACCTACCAATAGTCTCAACAATCCAATCATTGTCCTTATTGAATTGCACTCCAATCATTTTTCCACAACTTAGTCGCGCTAAATTGGTCACTAGAGTAGGAGCTACGACAATCTAATTAAAGTTGTAATTCAAATAATTGAACTTGATTTTTTAATCTTTCGATGAGCATAGACATCATTCTTTTGTTTAGAGATGACGAATTTTGAATGTACCTTGAATATTCATCCATGGTAAATAAACCGATTACCATTCCTTTTAAAGCGTTTCTAAATTTAATATCTCTTTGGATACTATTTTCTATAAACTGAAGTTTTTTTTCAATAGAGAAATTAGTAAAGTCGGTTTTACTTTTAGTTATGTAATTTTTAAAAACATCTAAGAACAAATCATTCTGAAGTTTTAGTATAGGTCTTAAAGTTTGGTTTTGAAAAAATTCATCTGCAGAGGATTGAGAATTTATTGTCCCAAGTATTTCTCCTCTATACTCATTTAAAAATTGATCTCTAGTTTCCATTTTTATTTTAAAAGTAAAAAAAAACCTCTGTAGTAATACAGAGGTTTGATTTAGTTATTAATAAGTAATTGTTAATTATTTCACTGTGAAAGTTACTCTTCTTACCAATTTTCTTGCGTATTCTGAATTTTTATCAACTGAAGTATCTTCACCTGAAGAAACAATAGTTACTCTTGAGGCATCAATACCTGCTTTCCAAAGTATGTTTTTAACTTTTTGAGCTCTATTTAATGCTAGTTTGTCGTTAGTTGCATTTTGACCAATTTCATCAGCAAAACCTCTAATTTCAATAGTTGCTGTTGGATTAGTTCTTAAGTAATTCAATACAAAACCTATGTTATCGGTTGAATCATTATTTGGATTTGATTTACTGGTGTCAAAGTAAGCAGCAATATAACCTTCGTTAATTAATCGTTTGATTAATTCGGAATTACTTGCTTCGATAACTACCGCATTATTATTAGTGATGGTTTTATCCATATATTTCTCCAATTCATCAGGAACACCATTGCTATTTAAATCAACCATTCTTCCTTTAGTATCAACTGCAACTCCAACTAATGAATTGTTTTCAAGATCTAAGTAATCTGGCACACCATCTTTATCAATATCATTCATCATGGTTTCCACATCACCAATTCTTTGGTCAAGTTTGTCCATTTCAGCTTTGTTTTTATCTTGAATTATTGCCCAGTCACCATGTATTTTTTCATTTCCGAAAGAGAATGAAAGTCCTATTGATGTAGCAATCATTTGTCCAGATAAGTTATTGGCATTGTCGGAATAAGCACCATCCCAATTAAAATGTTGTCTGTAGTTGTTTAACACACTAAAATCACCAAAAACTGCTAATGATTTAGAAATTCTATATTGAGGTGTAAAACCAACAATTATTCCACCATTCCACTCGGTTAGTCCATCATTATGGCGAATTAAGGGAACAGTTTCATCCACAGTATTTGGCGTCATGGCTGCAAATTGAATACCACCATGTAATAATAATCCAAATCTGCCTGCAGCTTCTTCAATATTAAAAAGTCTAATCAAATTGGCTACACCTTGAAAAGCAGTTCTGAATTGCACCATTTCAAAATCCAAACTTTCGGTTCCACCTTGATTGGTTAATTTATCATAATTTAAATCAAGTCTAATACCAAATTTCGGGCTTATCATATACCGTGCACCTACTCCAAAACTATTCGCTTGCAATCCGCCAAAAAATTTATCTGGATTACTTGAATAATAATTATTACTAGAATAAGGTTTAACACCTTTTCCTTGTCCAACAGAAACTTCAATAGACCAACGATTATAACTATCTCCAATTACACCTGTTGTATCAACTATTGCTTGAGCATTAGCTGCAGAAAGAGACAATAAAAACAAAGATAATACTAGTAAATTTTTCTTCATAATGAAAGATAATTATAATTAGGTTTTAACATTTAATTTAGATTTTGCAAATATAGTAGTTTAGATTTAAAATACTATTTTTTAAAAAATAAATACTATTTTTGAAGCGCATACTAAAAATAATTAAGTAAAAAACCTACATTTTATTACATCAAAATTTTAATATACTCTCAAATGAGATTTCATACACGAAAATGGGTAAAGCCTGAAGATTTAAACCCAAATAGCACTTTGTTTGGAGGTAGATTATTGGCATGGATTGATGAAGAATTAGCGTTATATTCAATAATTCAGTTGCAGAATCCTAAAATTGTGACCAAACATATGTCGGAAATTAATTTTAGAAGTTCCGCTAAACAGGGAGATATTGTAGAAATAGGTATAGATGTTGTGAAGTTTGGAAATTCTTCCATTGTATTATCCTGTCAAGTTAGGAATATGATGACTAGAGAAATCATTATTACCATTGATACCATAACTATGGTTAGCTTAGGGGAAGATGGAAAACCAATGGCTCATGGAAAAACAACAATTGAATATATACAAGATCGATTAGATAATTAATTCAAATTACTGCCAGTTTGCATTTCATATATTTCTAAATCAAAAAATGGAATAGAAGCAAAAATATGATCAAATATATCTGCCATTATATATTCATAATTTTCAAATCTTTTATCATTGGAAAAAGTATAGATTTCTAAAGGAATTCCATTTGGCGTTGGTTGCAATTGACGACAAAGTAATATCATGTCCTTGTTTAATCCAGGATATTGACTTAAATATTGTGTTATATATTTTCTAAACAAACCAAAATTTGTCATGTTTCTGCCATTCACTAGAATAGTTTTGTCAATTTTATGCAACGTATTATACTTTTCAATTTCTGATTGACGATGTTCAATATACGTTTCAATTAATTGTATTTTTTTAAAATTTCGCAATTCACTTTCCTCTAAAAATCGAATACTTTGTGCTTTTATTAATACATGTCGTTTAATACGTCTACCGTCAGAATTTAACATGCCTCGCCAGTTTCTAAAAGAATCTGAAATCAAACTGTACGTGGGGATAGTAGTAGTGGTATTATCAAAATTTCTAACTTTTACAGTGGCTAAATTGATTTCAATCACATCACCGTCAGCACCAAATTTATCAAAAGTTATCCAATCGCCAATTCGAACCATATCGTTTAAAGATACTTGAACGCTGGCTACAAAACCCAGAATCGTATCTCTAAATATTAAAATAATTACTGCAGAAACAGCACCAAGTGTAGTCAACATGGCACCGGTATTAATATCAAATATTTTTGAAACGATAACACCAACGCCTATAATCCAAAGTATAATCATGATTACTTGAATATAACTATCAATCGGTTTATCGCTGTAGGTTGGGTTTTGTTTCAAGTAATCCCGAATGGCATTAAAAACGGTTTTTATAATCCATAAACAAAGAAAAATAATATAAATACCAACAAGTTTACCAAAAACACCTTCCCAATAGACATAACTTTTAAGAATTATTGGTGCTGATTTAAAGATAAACAATAGTGGAATTAAATGGGCTATATATTTAGCCGTTTTATTGGTTACTAATAAATCATCAAACTTTGTTCTAGTCTTTCTAGCAATAATAATCATGGTTTTCACCAAAATAAACCTAAAAATATAATAAATGGTAAAGGCTATACTACTTAATATAATGATGTTGACAGCTAAACTTAAATAGGCAGCAATCGTTTCATTAAAATCCCATTTCTTAAAAAGAGGGTAACACCATCCAAATATTATTTCAGTGATTTTATGCATTTTTCAAATATTTTTTATCAACATAAAAAGTTCCAAATGGTACTAATGAAGCTATCAAGATGATTGCAAAATTTTTTAAATTCCATTTTTGTGAGGCTTTATTCAAAAAAGCCAGAAGTATATAGGATATAAATAGTAGTCCGTGTGACATTCCAATTGGATATAACAATGTTTTATAAAGCACAAAATTGGTGGGTTTGAGGAATAACATATTTGAAAACAAAGCCAAATAAGAAATTCCCTCTAGAATCGCGATAATTTTAAATAATCTGAACATAAATTACATATTATAATTGTGCAAAAATAAGTTTTATCCTTGGTTTACTATGCATAAAGTAGTTTACTTTTGTAAAAGATTATGAAAATATGAGCAAACGGGATTTAAAAAAGTACTTAACAGAATTAAACAAAGAACAACTGGAATTACAAATCATAGAACTTTATGATAAGTTTTCCAATGTAAAAGTCTACTACGATTTTGTTTTCAAACCCAATGAAGTTTCTTTAATTAAAGAGGCCAAATTCAAAATTTCCAATGAGTATTTTCCAATTCGGGGTAAAAAACCAAAAATGCGTCGGTCTGTTGCTCAAAAATTCATAAAACATTATATTTTACTTGGTGTTGATTCTTTTATCATCGCAGATATCATGCTTTATAATTTAGAAATTGCACAATCGCTTTCAGAAGAAAAAATTATTAAACAAGAGTTATTTTTTAAAAGTATGTTTAATTCCTTTTATCAAGCAATAAGTTTCATGATTGAGAAGGAAATATTTCATGAATTTAAAGATAGAGTAGAGGCAATAAAAGACAAAACAATTTCTCAAGATTGGGTGAATAAATACGAGTTTATTACTATAGTAGAACGTTTTGACTACTAATTTTTCAAAATACATTTTTTTAACTTGTATAACCCTTTTTTAGGCGTACTTTTGCGAAATTATCAAATTCAAAATGTCTCAAAAAGATTTACTTTCCGAAATTGAAGAAAAAAAGGAGCTTTACGGCTACCAAAAAGGAGACATCGACAAAATTTTTGATCGATTAGATAATGCACCTAACGATTATCATTTGTTATACCAATTGCCTACAGGCGGAGGAAAAACAGTAATTTTTTCTGAAATTGTTCGCCGTTATTTATCACAACACGATAAAAAAGTAGTGGTATTAACTCATCGAATTGAACTTTGTAAGCAAACTTCGAAAATGCTTAAAGGGTTTGATGTCAAAAACAAAATTATCAATAGCAAAATTAAAGAATTACCAGACCAGGATGAATATTCCTGCTTTGTAGCCATGGTGGAAACTTTAAAAAACAGGCTTAACGACGAGAAATTATTGATCGATAACGTTGGCTTGGTTATTATTGATGAAGCACACTATAACTCATTTAGAAAGTTGTTTTCTTATTTTAAGAATTCCTTTATTTTAGGAGTAACTGCAACACCATTGAGTTCGAATATAAAGCTACCCATGCATGAAAATTATAGTGAATTGATTGTTGGTGATACGATTCAAAATCTTATAGATAAAGGATTTCTCGCCAGAGCAACCACTTATAGTTATGATGTGGGACTGACTTCCTTGAAAGTGGGAATTAATGGCGATTATACGGTAAAATCTTCGGATGATTTGTATACTAATATGGTGATGCAAGAAAAATTACTGCATTCCTACACAGAAAAATCTTTTGGTAAAAAGACATTGATATTCAATAATGGTATTAATACCTCATTGTATGTTTATGAAACATTTCGAGAAGCCAAACTTCCAATACGACACTTAGATAACACAACGTCTGTTGAAGACAGAAAAGAGATTTTGTCTTGGTTTAAAAGAACTCCCGATGCCATTTTAACTTCTGTTGGGATATTAACAACGGGTTTTGATGAACCAACTGTTGAAACCATAATTTTAAATCGCGCTACCAAATCATTAACGCTATATTTTCAAATGATTGGTCGTGGTTCGAGAAAATTACCTCATAAAGATGCATTTGATGTGATTGATTTAGGTAATAATGCTCTGCGATTTGGTTTATGGAATGATCCTGTAGATTGGCAACACATCTTTAAATCTCCTGAATATTATCTTGACAATCTTCGTGAAGATGCCGAAATCGAACTCAATTTCAAATATGTAATGCCGGATGAAATCAGAAAAAAATTCGGTAAAACTGAAGATATTGTATTAGATATTGAAAATGAATTTAAAAAAGTCTTGGCTTTAAATCAACGTTCTAAAGTTGTTCTTGAAAAATCAATTGATCAGCACGCAACCATGTGTGTTGAAAATGCAAAAGAATTAAATGAAGCAAGAATGTTATCGCGACTATTAACTGATGATATTGAAAGTCGTGTTAAGCGATTTGTTAATTGTATTGGTAAAGCTAGCAAAAATTATCGCGAATGGTTGATGGAGGATTATTATTCAAAATTAACTCTAGCTATTGGAAAAAAACATCGAGAAAAGAATTTTTAATACATATAAAGTACAATAAGGTATTTTAAAACAATAAGTTATACATTTTAAGGAACTTTATAAATAGATTTTATTATTAAACTATAATTTATATTATGTAAAATAGAATATTTTAAATCCTACGTCTCATTTCATAATGATAAAATTTTGTAGCAACTACCTCGAATTATAAATTTCGTTAGTAACATAGTTAAAAACCTTTTAAAATAAGTACAAGTATCTATAATTCATTTGTTATTTTTGTTACTTAAAAAAGTTTATAATTCCAAATTCGATAAAATATTTTTGAAATTTAATCAATTATGAGTAATTCAATTGCCGAACGCGTTGCTGATTTTTTAAAAGATTATGCTCCTTTTAATCATTTAAAATATGATGAGTTGATTCAAGTCGCTGCAAGTATACGTGTAGTAAACTTAGAAAAGCATAAGACTTTATTTCAAATAGATGATAAACTCCATGATTATTTTTACGTTGTAGCCTCAGGAGTTGTTAATTTATCTGTGATTGCAGATGCTGAAGAAGCTTTGTTAAACAAGTGTTATCCAGGAGATGTTTTTGGGTTACGTCCCTTTTTTGCAAAAAACAATTATATGATGACGGCAAAAGCAAGAGAAGAATCTATTGTTTATGGTATTCCAATCACTGTTTTCAAACCCTTTGTTGCTCAAAATTCAGCTGTTTTAGATTTTTTACTGGAGAGTTTTGCTACCAACACTAGAAATCCTTTAGACAAAGAAAATCGCGGTAAATTAATTACTGATAGCGTTTATTCTGAACAAAAATCAACTGAAATTCAATATTTTCAATCCCTTTCCTACACCAAGACACCATTAAAAATGGTTACCACCACTTCTGTAAAAGATGCCGCTCAGCTCATGACAGAAAACTTAATTGATAGTGTTATTATTTTGGAGCACAATTATCCAATTGGAATTGTAACCGATGCCGATTTAAGAACTAAAATAGTAACCGGTAGATTTCCAATTACTACAACTATTGATAAAATCATGTCGTCCCCAGTAATTACAGTTCCTGAAAACGTTTCAGTAGCTGAAGCACAATTGTTATTATTAAAATACAATGTAACGCATCTTTGTGTGACGCAAGATGGATCGGATAAATCGGAAGTTAAAGGAATAATTTCTGAACACGATTTAATAGTTGCTCAAGCCAATAATCCTGGTATTTTAATAAAAGAAATCAAGCGTTCCCTTACTGCCAAAGAACTCAAACAAGTTCGTGAAAAATTAACTGATTTAATTCAAACCTCTATCGCTAAAAACATTCCTTTACCTCATATTTATAATATTTCAGGTGAAATTATTTCGGCTTTGATACGCCGTTCTGTTGAATTGGCAATCCTTGATTTAGGTTCTCCTCCCGCTCGATTCGCTTGGTTAAGTATTGGTAGTCAAGGAAGAAAAGAACAATTATTATTAACAGATCAAGATAGTATTTTAATTTTTGAAGATGTTGCAACAGAAAAATACAGAGATGTAAAAGATTACTTTTTAAAGCTTGGAAAAAGAACAACTTCAACACTTGAAAAAGTAGGCTACTCTCCTTGTATTAATGGTCATATGGGTAGTAATATGCTTTGGTGTAAATCATTGACAGACTGGATTAAACAATATAATAATTGGATGAAAACTCCAGGTGAAAAATCCAATGAGATTAGCGGTATCTTTTTTGATTTTGAAATTATATTTGGGGAAGGAAAAATTGAAGATACTGTTACAGACACTATTTTTCAAAGTGCTAAAAACAATAACTTATTCTTTGATTATTTAGGAAATGATGCCTTAAGAAAAAATCCGCCATTAAATTTCTTTAAAAAGTTCACAATTGAGGAAGAAGGCGAACATAAAGGTAAATTCGACATTAAAAACAAGGCGATAATGCCTTTGGTGGATGGTGCGCGTTTATTTGCAATTAATATGAATTTAAGAGGTATTAACAATACCTATTTACGTTTTAAACAGCTAGCTATTGTTGATCCAAAGTTCTCTGAAATCTATTTAAGTTGTGCTGAAAGCTTCTTGATTTTATCAAAATACAGAACTTTAGAAGGCTTAAAAAATGATAGTTCTGGTGAGTATATTAATTTAGAAGAGCTCTCAAAAGCAGATAAAGAAAAATTAAAAGAAGCGCTAAATCCAATGAAAGACTTGGAAGATTTAATTAAAGATAAGTTTCAACTGACTCAATTTTCATAATATGTTTGATTGGATAAAAAGTATTAATAAACAACATCCTGAATTTTGGAAAACTTATCTTTCTAAATTTGGAACAAAGTCTGAACGCTACGTGGTTGTTAGCGTTGAAACTACAGGTCTAAATCCTCATAAAGATGTCATCTTGTCTTTCGGTGCTTTTGGTGTTCAAAACGATACTATTTTAATTGGAGATAATTTTGAAGTAGTGATATTGCAGTATAAGTATTTACACGATAATGGACTTTCAAACGAATTTTTAATAGAAAGTAAGTTGCCAAAAATGGCTGAACCAATTGCACTTCAAGAATTTGTTGAATATATTGGAAATTCAACATTGGTAGGACATCGAATTCATTTTGATATTCAAATTATTAATGAAGTTTTAGAAAAAATGGATTGTGGACGTTTGAAAAATGAAGCATTAGATATTGAAATCATGCATCAAAAGTTAAAGGATATTACTAATAAAACTTTCTCATTAGATGAATTGGCAACAATTTATAAAGTCCCTCAAAGTGATCGTGTAACAGTATCTGACGATGCTTATTCTATTGCTTTACTATTTTTAAAACTAAAATCAAGATTGGGATTTAAATAAGTGAAACTCTTCTTGTAAATCTTCCGTGGTGACTTATTGAAATTGGCTTTAACTCCGATGTATTAGGATCAATCCAATTTGGTATTCCGTTAATTTTCTGAATGGTTGAAGTATCATTTATGTAATGTACCGCATCGAAATCATCCATTTTAATTACTGCAATGGTATGAATATATTCGTCAGTTACTTCTGTTTTTGTATAATAAATTGCACGATTGCAAACTACTTTTCCATATTCTATCCCATTAATTACATTCCAATTAAAACATTCCAACTGCAAAGGAATATAGGCTCTGATTCCAGTTTGACGATTATAAATTTTATAGGCAGCTTCTTTCCTACTCCACAAATTCCAAACCATTAGGTCAGGATTCTGAGCTTTTAAAATCAATGATTGCTCTCTTTTAGTGAAGATTTTATCCAAGTAACCTACTCGTTTCCAATCACTTTCTTTTCGAGATACAACCAAATCCACGATATCATTTCCTAGCACTTCTCGGATAATTTGGTTTCTATAATTTCCAATGCGGCTTTTATAGTAATCATTTTTTCCATGGATTCATTGTCAATAACAATAGAAAATTCTTCTTCAACATCTAAAATAACGTCTACTAAGTTTGCCGAATTTATTTGTAAATCAGTAATAAAATCAGTACTTTCAGTAAGGTTATCAAAGGCTTCCTGGTTTTTTACATAGGGCTTAACAATTACTTTCAACTTTTCAATTATAGCTTCTTTTTTCATTTGTATTTTTTAAAAATTACACATCCATTTACGTCTCCAAAACCAAAACTGGCTTTTGCCACAATATTCAATTCTTTTTTTAATAATTGCCTAGGAATTTTAGTGGCATCTATTATTTTTATTATTTCAGAATTCAAATTTTCACAATTGATATTCGGAAAAATGAATCCTTGATGCACTTGCAACACTGAAGCGACACTCTCGATACTTCCCGCTGCTGATAAACAATGTCCAACCATAGATTTCAGTGAGTTAATATACGGAAAATCCATTCCTTTTCTACCCAAAGCTTCACTCCAATTCTGAATTTCCAAGCTGTCTTTTGTTGTGGCTGTCAAATGTCCGTTGATGGCGTCAACTTCATTAGCTGAAATCCCAGCATTTTGCATAGCATCTTTTATACATTTTTGAACCGCAATGTGATTTGGAGCCGTCATCGTTCCCAATCCTCTTTGTCCACCGGAATTTATATTTCCTCCAAGAACTTCCGCATAAATAGTAGCTCCACGTTTCAATGCACTTTCTAAATCTTCCAACACTAAGGCTCCAGCTCCGCTTCCTGGCACGAATCCAGAAGCTGTTTCACTCATAGGTCGGGAACCTTTTTCTGGACTATCATTATGTTTAAAAGTACAGACTTTCATAGCGTCAAATCCGCCCCAAATATATGGACCGCTGTCACTTGTACTTCCTGCTAAAATACGTTTGGCTTTTCCTAATTGAATACGTTCATACGCCATCAAGATACTTTCGGTTCCTGTGGTGCAGGCAGACGAATTGGTAGTTACTTGATTTCCCAATCCTAACTTGCCACCCAAATAAGCGCTTACGCCACTATTCATAGTCTGTGCAACAGCGGTACTTCCTAATTTCCTAGTCTGCAAATCGTCTATTTTATAGATGCTTTCTCTGAATTTATCAATTCCAGAGGTACCTGTTCCGAAAATGGTACCACTATCCCAATCGGGTTCTTCTTGAATATCCATTGATAAACCTGCGTCTTTCCATGCGTCAATTCCAGCAATTACACCATATAAAATTCCGGAAGAATTAAAGTTTCGCAACTCTAATTCCGTAAAATAATTCAAGGACAATTCCCTTGAAATAGCTGGTTTGCCTGCTATTTGACAAGAAAACTGCAGTCTTTCCAATTCTGCATCATGCTTAATTCCCGAGATACCGTTTTTGATGGCATGTGTAAACGCCTCCAGTCCTACTCCATTTGGAGCCACTACGCCAAGACCTGTTATGACTACTCTTTTTTTCAATAGCAATGTCAATTACAAAAATCAAATATTAATTATAAAACATAACCCGTTGGGTGTAATTATTTTTTATGGCTAATTTATACTAAATTGTCACATTGAGCTTGTCGAAATGTATCCTTTTTAATGTCTTCGACAAGCTCAGACTGACATTTTTGTTCTAATTGGATATAAATTTCAAGCAAAAAATGCA
>CALQAH020000010.1 GCA_943328505.2 Rhizobium sp. Q54
TGTTTCCTCAGCAGGTTTTGCAGGAGTAGTTCCTTCAGTTTTTACTGCTTCAGGAGCTTTTGTAGCTGCTGGAGTTGTAGTTTTCGGTGCTGCAGCTTCTGTTTCGTCAATAATTTTTGAATTGGTATCACTTAAAGTTCCAGTAAAACTTATACTTGATAATAATATAAAGACGATTAATAAACCAGCTAAAAACCAAGTGCTTTTATCTAAGAAGTCTGTTGTTTTTTGTACACCGCCCATTTGAGCTGATCCGCCAAAAGAAGATGAAAGTCCACCACCTTTTGGGTTTTGTACCATAATTACTATTATCAATAAAAAACAAACGATTGTTATTAATACTAAAAAAATTGAAAATGTGCTCATTACTTAATTGTTATTTTGTTGTACTATTTTAATATCCGAAATTCGGTCTGCAAAGAAACTACTTTTTTCTGGATATTTCAAAATTAAAATTTCATAGGCCTGAATTGCTTTAGAATATTTTTTTTGTTCCAAATAAACCCGTGCTAAAGTTTCGGTCATTAGATAGGTTGTATCTTCTGTAGGTCTTTCTATTGCTATGATTGAGGTGTCTTTCGCTAATGGTGTGATCTTTGGATTGTCAGCAATAAATTTGTCAATTAAATCGATGTGTTTCTTTTTTTCTACTTCTAAAAGTGATTTTTCAGAATTTGAAACAGTATCAGATTCTCTAATAATTGGTTTTAAACGAGATAATTGTAACCATTCTTGAAACGAATGTTTTTCGTCTTTAGAAAATTCTAATGGTTTTCCAATGTCTAATTTAGTTTCTGCTTTTATTTCCTCAGAAGTTGCTTCTTTTATAGAAGATAGTATGGATTGTTCTAAAGTGTTTATTGGTTTCGCTTCAACAATAATATGCTCACTTTCAAATACACGAATATTTAATAACTCCTCCAGTTTTTTTTCATACAACCCTTTTTGTACAGATACAAAAGAATCGGAAGTAATAAAATCAAATAAAACGCTTCTGTCATTGGTATAGGAAGCGGCAATTTTTAAGGCGTGATTGTATTTGAAACTATCTTGATTATACAGATGTTTTAATCGTAAAACTCGTGCACTTTGGAAATAAGGAAATTCATCCAAAACTTTTTCCAAAGATTCAGTATGCTTCTCATTGAGTGCTTCTGGCTTATTAATTAAATATGTAAAATCGGTTAAATTCATTTACTTAGTTACCATTTGGCTAATGATTCGTTGAAAATATCTTGCGTTATTCTTTCAAAAATAGTGTCAACTGCTTCGGTTAGTTTCGAACCTATTAATTGTTCTGAACCCGTATAATCGAAAAAAAATGAAAACCTTTTTTCAAAATTATCTTCCTCTTTATTTTTATTTGTAAATCGCACATTTACAGTAATAGTCAATCGGTTTTGCGCTGCTCTTTGGTCAGCAGTTGCGGTCATTGGAGTGATATTATAGCCTACAATTTCTCCTTCATAAACTAAATCGCCACCCGAATTTGTTAAATTCAAATTGGTTTGATTTTGAATAATTGCTTGTAATTGTTGCGTAAAAGTTCTATCAATTCCCGGTTCAATTAACTCCGCATTGTTTTGAAAAAAATTCACTTGAAATGTTTTGGCATCTATTTTTCCTGTTCCTGTAAAGTTGTAAATAGAACAACTGTTGATGCTCATAGCAATAATTAAAAATAGTATGTATTTTATATTTTTCATTTAGATTTCAAAGATATATTTTTCAATTGTTAAATATCAAATTTTAATTTTCAATTAACTTACAAATCAAACTGTTTTATTTTTCGATACAACGTTCTTTCGGAAATCCCCAATTCATAAGCTGCAGCTTTGCGTTTGCCTTTATTTTTTTCTAATGATTTTTTAATCATTTCAATTTCTTTTTGCTCTAGTTTCAATACTTCTTCTTCTTCAACGGTTTCTGCAAAAAGATAGTTGTCTTCGTTTTCTTCAAAATCATCTTCAGCAGGTTGGTTGTTAAAAACGGCATTTCTAGGTTCTTCTTCAAACGAAATTTCACTTTCTGTTTCCTTAGAACCGTATATTTTTTGAATTAAATTGGTATTGATTTCCTGCACTTTAGCAGAACCATTTTTCATCAATTCCAAAGTTAATTTTTTCAAATCGTGTAAATCACTTTTCATATCGAAAAGCACTTTGTACAATATGTCTCTTTCGGTGCTGAAATCGCTTTCGGCTTTTTTGTCTCTTATAACCGAAGGTAAATTACTTCCTTCCTGAGGTAAATACGAGTTTAAAGTCAGAGAGTTAATGTCACGATTGGTTTCTAAAACCGAAATTTGTTCGGCTACATTTCTTAACTGTCGAATATTACCACTCCAACGGTATTTTTGTAATACCAAAATAGCATCGTCACTAAGTTTTATGGCGGGCATTTTATATTTATGAGCAAAATCGGCAGCAAATTTTCTAAACAACAAATGAATATCTTCTTTTCTATCGCGCAATGGTGGCAAAGGAATGTCTACCGTACTTAATCGGTAATACAAATCTTCACGGAATTTTCCTTTTTCGATGGAATCAAACAAATTAACATTGGTAGCAGCTACAATGCGAACATTGGTTTTCTGGACTTGAGACGAACCGACTTTAATAAATTCACCATTTTCCAATACACGAAGTAAGCGCACTTGAGTTGTTAGGGGTAATTCACCCACTTCGTCAAGAAAAATGGTTCCACCATCGGCCACTTCAAAATAACCTTCACGTGTGTTGGTAGCACCTGTAAAAGCTCCTTTTTCATGGCCAAAAAGTTCACTGTCTATGGTTCCTTCGGGAATGGCACCACAGTTTACGGCTATGTATTTTCCGTGTTTTCTGTGTGAAAGTGAATGGATAATTCTTGGAATACTTTCTTTACCTACACCACTTTCGCCAACAACCAAAACTGAAATATCAGTAGGAGCAACCTGAATGGCTTTTTCTATTGCACGATTGAGTTTTGGGTCGTTACCAATAATTTCAAATCGTTGTTTTATGTTTTGTACTGTTTCCATTTCTTTGATTTTTTTAATTCATGTTCGAAAAGCCAACCGCGTTCCCAATTAAAGTGCCACTAGTACAACTTTCAATTTTCACATTCACAAAATCTCCAATTTTATAATTCTCACGTGGGAAAACAACCGTAATGCTTTGAGAATTTCTTCCAGAAAATTCTTCCTTCGATTTTTTAGAAATTTTTTCTATCAAAACTTCTACCGTTTGACCCACAAATTCCTGACTCCGAAGCCAAGCATGTTTTTGTTGTAGATCTACAATCTCTTGCAGTCGTTTGGCTTTGACTTCTTCCGAAACATCGTCTTTCATTTTTCGTCCCGCCAATGTTCCTGGACGTTCGGAATAAGAATACATATATCCAAAATTATATTTCACATAATCCATCAAACTCAAAGTGTCTTGATGATCTTCCTCGGTTTCTGTCGGAAAACCAGCAATCATATCTTGCGATATCGATGTATTTGGAAGAATTCTTCTAATATTGTCAATCAATTTCATATATTCTTCACGAGTGTGCAAACGATTCATTTCCTTTAAAATACGATTACTTCCCGATTGAACTGGCAAATGAATGTGGTTACACACGTTAGGATGTTTCGCAATAACGTGCAAGACACTTTCGTGCATGTCTTGTGGATTGGAAGTCGAAAATCGAATGCGCATTTTTGGAAAACCAACAGCAACCATCTCGAGTAATTGATCGAAATCGACCGCAGTGGCTTTTTGCATTGCAGTGGCATTCGAAAAATCTTTTTTCAAACCTCCGCCATACCATAAATAACTGTCTACATTCTGACCTAAAAGTGTAATTTCTTTAAAACCTTTATCCCATAAATCTTGAATTTCTGCTATAATGCTTTGAGGCTCACGGCTGCGTTCTCTTCCACGGGTAAACGGAACTACACAAAAAGTACACATATTGTCACAGCCACGAGTAATGGAAACTAAAGCTGTAACGCCGTTGCTCATTAAACGAACTGGAGAAATATCACCATAAGTTTCATCTTTAGAAAGAATTACGTTGATAGCATCTCTGCCTTCTTCCACTTCTTTTAATAAATTGGGTAAATCTTTGTAGGCATCTGGACCGACTACCATATCAACGATTTTTTCTTCTTCGAGAAATTGTGTTTTCAAACGTTCTGCCATACAGCCCAAAACGCCCACTTTCATTCCAGGATTAATACGTTTTACAGCATTGTATTTTTCTAGACGCTTCCTCACCGTTTGTTCAGCTTTGTCTCTGATGGAACAAGTATTGACTAAAACCAAATCGGCTTCTTCTAATATAGTTGTAGTGTTGTAACCTTCGTTGGTTAAAATAGAAGCTACTATCTCGCTGTCTGAAAAATTCATAGCGCAGCCATAGCTTTCAATATAAAGTTTCTTGGTATTTCCTTCTTTTTGTTCAAGAACCAAAGATTGTCCTTGTTTTTTTTCGTCAATTGTCTTCTCCATAAAATGCTATTGGCTTTCTCTTCCGAAGTTTCGGGATACAAAGATAATACTAAATTGCAAAATATGACAAGATGGCAGTTGATGTTTAACAGTATTTTAAATAATTTTTTTAATAATAAAAATTCAAAATCTCAAAGTTTAAAAAAATTAAATACTTTTGCCCACATAAACAACTGGGATATGGCAAAGAATTTAGTTATCGTTGAGTCACCTGCAAAGGCAAAAACAATCGAAAAATTTCTAGGAAGTGATTACCAAGTAGAATCAAGCTATGGGCACATTGCCGACTTGCCATCCAAAGAAATCGGTGTTGATGTTGAAAACGGGTTTAAGCCGAAATATGAAGTTTCAGCCGATAAAAAAGCATTGGTTTCCAAACTAAAAACACTCGCTAAAAATGCCGATATGGTTTGGTTAGCAAGTGATGAGGATCGAGAAGGAGAAGCTATTTCTTGGCATTTATCAGAAGAATTAAAACTCGATAAAAACAAAACCAAAAGAATTGTTTTTCACGAAATTACAAAAACCGCCATTTTAAAAGCCATTGATAATCCAAGAGAAATCGATTATAATTTAGTCAATGCTCAGCAAGCTAGAAGAGTTTTAGACAGATTGGTGGGATATGAGTTATCACCAGTATTGTGGAGAAAAATTAAAGGAGGTTTATCGGCAGGAAGAGTGCAATCGGTTTCTGTTCGTTTAATTGTGGAGCGCGAACGCGAAATACAAAATTTTAAAGCCACAGCAAGTTATTCGGTCGTTGCTGAGTTTGTAAATGAAGCTGGAAGATCGTTTAAAGCCAAATTGCCAAAGAATTTTAATACGAAAAAAGAAGCCGAAGATTTTTTAAATAAAAATATTGGCTCTACCTATAAAGTTAGTGACTTAGAAACAAAGCCAACCAAAAAATCGCCAACAGGACCTTTTACAACTTCAACGTTACAACAAGAAGCTGCACGTAAATTGTATTTACCCGTTGGAATTACGATGCAATTGGCGCAACGATTATATGAAGCGGGTTTGATTACTTATATGAGAACAGACAGCGTCAATCTTTCAAAAGATGCTATAGATGCTGCTCAAGCGGAAATTATAAAATCGTACGGAGCGGCATTTTCAAAACCTCGAACTTTTGTCAATAGAAGTAAAGGTGCGCAGGAAGCGCACGAGGCGATTCGTCCAACAGATATGTCAAGACATACAGTAAATATTGATCGTGACCAAGCTCGTTTATATGATTTAATATGGAAAAGAACCTTAGCGTCACAAATGAGCGATGCCGAATTGGAAAGAACCAATGTTAAAATAGAAGCTAATAATCATAGTGAAACTTTCACAGCTTCTGGAGAAGTAATCAAATTTGAAGGGTTTCTAAAAGTTTATCTTGAAGGGAATGACGATGATGATGAAGAGCAAGAAGGCATGCTTCCAGCGATGAAAATCAATGAGAAATTGCAAAACAATTACATCACTGCAACGGAAAGATATTCGCGAGCTGCGGCAAGATATACAGAAGCTTCTTTAGTAAAAAAATTAGAAGAATTAGGCATTGGTCGTCCATCGACTTATGCGCCAACCATTTCTACTATTATTAATAGAAATTATGTTGAAAAAGGAAATCTAGAAGGCCAAGAAAGAAACTACACGCAATTGACATTGCAATCAGGTAAAGTTTCAGATAAAGTATTGAAAGAAAACACCGGTTCCGATAAAGGGAAATTAGTTCCAACAGATATTGGAACGATAGTAACAGATTTCTTAGTAAAGAATTTTGGAAACATTTTAGATTATAATTTTACGGCAAAAGTGGAGCAGGATTTTGACGAAATTGCAGAAGGAAACATCGATTGGACAACGATGATGCAGGAGTTCTACGATAAATTCCATCCAAATGTAAAAGATGTTGAAGCCAATGCTGATAGAGAAAGTGGAGAAAGGATATTGGGGAAACATCCAGAATCTGGAAAAACAGTATTAGTTCGTTTAGGGAAGTTTGGTGCTATGGCTCAAATTGGAGATATTGATGACGAAGAAAAGAAATTTGCAAGTCTACGTCCAGAACAAAATATAGGAAATATTACTTTGGAAGAAGCATTGAATTTGTTTTTGCTTCCTAAAGCGTTAGGAATTTATAAAGGAGAAGAAGTTGAGGTAAGTTTAGGTCGGTTTGGACCTTTCATTAGATTCGGAAAAGTATTTGTTTCCTTGCCAAAAAGGGAAGAGCCATTAGATGTAGATTTGGAAAGAGCTAAAGTTTTAATTGATGAAAAAGCTAGCGCTGATGCACCAGTTGCAGTATATAAAGGCGAAGGAGTTCAAAAAGGGACCGGAAGATTTGGTCCTTTTCTTAAATGGAATGGTATTTTTATTAATGTAAGCACGAAATACAATTTTGATAATTTGTCTCAACAAGATATTGAAACCATTATTGAAGACAAACTTCAAAAAAACATTGATAAGGTAATCCACAATTGGGAATCAGAAGGAATTTTGGTTCAAAAAGCGCGTTGGGGACGATCAGAAATAACAAAAGGTAAGATTAAAATTGAGTTGAGTAAAGACATTGATGCTTCAAAGTTAACACTTGCCGAAGTTCAAGAAATGATTGCTAAAAAGACACCAGTAAAGAAAGTCGCAGCTAAAAAAGCTGTTGCAAAGAAACCTGCAAAAAAGAAATAGAACATGGAACTTGATTTTCTAACACCTATCAATCCTGAAATTATTCAATTTATAAGTAAATTGAACACTCAGCATTTAGGAAGTAAAGTGTCTTTTCATACAGATAAAGAATTTCCAAATATTGATAAAATTAAAATCGCAATTGTTGGAGTTATAGAAAGCAGAGGCGATTCTAAACAATATGATGAAGTCAATTTAGATCATATTAGAAAAGAACTTTACGGACTGTATCCAGGAAATTGGCAAACTTCTATAGCTGATCTTGGAGATATCCTTCCAGGAAATTCGATTGAAGACACTTTTTATGCTTTGCAAAAAGTAGTTGCGAAGTTAATGAAGAATAAAATAATACCAATAGTTATTGGAGGTTCTCAAGATTTAACCTATCCGTTATATAGAGCTTATGATAATTTAGAACAAATGGTAAATTTAGTTTCCATTGATAATAAATTTGATTTTGGCAAACAAGAAGAGAAAATATCTTCAAATTCTTATCTGTCAAAAATAATTCTTAATGAGCCTAATAACCTTTTTAACTATACCAATATAGGTTATCAAACATATTTAAATTCCCAAGAGGAAATTGATTTAATTGAAAAATTGTTTTTTGATAGTTACAGATTAGGGGAGATTTCTAATAGCATTGAATTGGCTGAACCTGTTTTTCGGGATGCTGATTTTGTTTCAATAGATTTAAATTCAATTAAATCAGCAGATTCTGGAAATTTCAGTAACTTTACTCCAAATGGTTTTGATGGTAAAGAAATTTGTACTTTAGCTAGATATGCGGGTATTAGTGACAAGGTTTCATTAATTGGTTTATTTAATCAATACAATACTAAACAAGAATCAGCATTAATAGCACAAATAATTTGGTATTTCATCGAAGGGATTAATTATCGTTCAAATGAATACCCTTTTGGAAGTAAAGAAAGTTATTCTAAATATATTGTTCCACTAGAAACAGAGGAATTACTCTTTTATAAAAGTGATAAAACGGATAGATGGTGGATTGAAATTCCTTTTTTTTTAGGAGAGAACAATAAACTTAAAAAAAATACGTTATTACCATGTTCTTATGATGAATATCTAGGTGCTTGTAATAATGAATTGCCAGAAAGATGGTGGAAAGCACAAAGGAAAAACTTGATTTAAACGGTAATATTTGTTAATAAACGATGTTATTTATCGCTTTTATTAATAAAAAAAAATAATATTCGTACAAAATAGATTACAAAATATATTAAAAAGTGTACTTTAACGATGATTTTATGCGTTTTGTCGGTAAAATATTTTTTTTATACGATAAATAATTTTATTTTTGAACTGTGAATTAATTTTCACGATTAATAATTGCTTTTTTGAAAAATAATAAATAGGTTTACGCCCTTAAATAGATAGTATTCAAATAACCCCAAAATATATGAAGAAGTTCATTGCATTTGCATCAATATTAGCTCTATTAACTAGCTGTGGCGGTTCAAGCGACAAAGGTGAGTTAGTAGGAGTTAAAGGAAAAAAATGGCATCCAGAAAAGCCGTTCGGTATGGCTTTGGTTCCAGGTGGCGCTTTTATCATGGGTAAATCAGAAGATGATTTAGCTAATATTCAAGATGCACCAACTAAAACAGTTACTGTTCGTTCTTTTTATATGGATGAAACTGAAATCACAAACAGTGAGTATCGACAATTTGTTGAATGGGTAAAAGATTCTATTATCAGAGTTCGTTTAGCTATTCTTGCCGATGAGGTTGGGCAAACTTCAACTGCCAAAGGTGGTAAAGGAGGAGGAAAAGGTGGAAGTATTGGAGACTTCGCATTCAATGATGCTGATCCTGCGAAAATGACTCCGTATGATAAATACATGTATGAGAACTATTATAGTGTTGGAACCGATGACGATCCCTATGCTGGTAGAAGATTAAACAAAAAGATTAAATTAATTAAAGACACAAAAAAATATCCAGACGAATATTATACAGAAGTTATGGATACTATGTATTTACCATTAGCAGAATCGTTTAATGGTTTAAGAACTATAGATGTTTCTAAATTAAAATTCCGTTATTCATGGATGGATATTCAAGCTGCAGCTAAAGCAAAAGCTGGAAAAAGAAAAGAATTTATCAAAACAGAACAAACTCCTGTTTACCCTGACACAACAGTTTGGATAAAAGATTTTGCGTATTCTTATAATGAACCAATGCATAACGATTACCTATGGCATCAAGCCTATAGTGAATATCCTGTTGTTGGAGTTAGTTGGAAACAAGCTAAAGCATTTTGCGCATGGAGAACACTAAATAAAAACACCTATATTAAATCTAAGAAAAAAGGAAGAGATTTAATTAATACTTTTAGATTACCAACTGAGGCTGAATGGGAATATGCTGCAAGAGGTGGTTTACAATCTGGAGCCTATCCTTGGGGTGGACCCTATACTAAAAATGACAGAGGTTGTTTTATGGCAAACTTTAAACCTAATAGAGGAGATTATGCTGCTGATCAATCATTATACACAGTAGAAGCAAAATCTTATGAACCAAATGGTTATAACTTGTATAATATGGCAGGAAACGTTTCGGAATGGACAGATTCGTCTTATGATGCGGGTGCTTATGAATATGTTTCTTCAATGAATCCAAATGTTCCAGATAATAAAAACATGCGAAAAGTTGTTCGTGGTGGTTCTTGGAAAGATGTTGCCTATTTTTTACAAGTAAGTACTAGAGATTTTGAATATGCCGATACAGCAAGAAGTTATATTGGATTTAGAACGGTTCAAGATTATATGGGAACTCAAACAACTGGGAAAATAAAAAAATAAAAAATTAAACCAACTTAAATATATTAATTAACTAAACTAACTAAATTTTATTATTATGGCATTATTAAGCAAAAAAGCAATGAATTTTGCATACGGTATGGGAGCGGCAGTTGTAATCGTCGGAGCATTATTTAAAATTATTCACTTTGAATTAGGTCCATTGACAGGTAATGTCATGTTAACGATAGGTCTTGTTACTGAAGCAATAATTTTCGGTTTATCAGCTTTCGAACCTGTAGATAATGAATTGGATTGGTCGCTTGTATATCCAGAATTAGCTGGAGGTGTTGCTAAACCAAAAGATAAAAAAGAAGACCCAAAAGATGCACAAGGATTGCTTTCTCAAAAATTAGATGCAATGTTGAAAGAAGCTAAAATTGACGGAGAATTGATGGCAAGTTTAGGAAATAGCATTAAAAACTTTGAATCAGCTGCAAAAGGAATTTCTCCTACAGTAGATGCAATGGCTGGACAAAAGAAATATGCAGAAGAAATGTCTAAGGCAGCTTCTAATCTTGAAACATTAAATAGCATCTATACTGTTCAAGTTCAAAGTGCTGAAAGAAATGCACAAATCAATGATGCAGTTGCTGAAAATAACTTGAAATTGAAAGATCAAATGCAGTCATTAACATCTAACCTTTCTACATTAAACAATGTATATGGTGGAATGCTTTCTGCAATGAGTAACAAAGGATAATTAGTTTTTTAATTATACAACATAAACAAAAAATTAAACTTAACTAATTAGAAAAAATGGCAGGAGGAAAATTAACCCCTAGACAGAAGATGATTAACCTGATGTACTTGGTATTCATCGCGATGTTGGCATTAAATATGTCTAAAGAAGTATTATCAGCATTCGGAATTTTAAATATTAAGATTGAAGATTCTAATTCAATCACGGATATTAGAAATGAAAGTTCATTTCAACAATTAGCACAAAAAGCTTCTGATCAACCTTTACAATATGGAGATAAGAAAGCAAAAGTTGACAAAATTAGAGCTGTTGCTAAAGAATTCAATGATTACATTGAAACTATTAAAGCATCAATCACTAAAGAATTTCCAAAAGATAAAGCTGGAAATTATCCTTGTGAACAAATGGATAAAAGTGATGCGGTAGATAATTTATTTTATACAGGAGATAAAGAATCAGCTAAAGGAAAAGAATTTTTACAAAAAATTCAAAGTTTTGCAGGTCAGATTAAAGCAATTGGAGGTAGTTCTATCGCGGAATCTGAAATGAAAAAAATTGAAAAACGATTTGAAACTAAACCAGTTTATTCTGAAAAAGCAGAAGCTAATTTATCATGGTTAGATTATAATTATCACCATTTTCCACTTATTGCGTCTGTTACTAAATTGACACAATTGCAAGCTGATATTAAGGCTACTGAAAGTGATGTAATGGAAGGGATGTTTAAATCTGACTTAGTTGCAGCTGCATCTTTAACAGCTTATCAACCAATAGTTGTTCCTGAAAAAACAGCTTTCTTCCAAGGTGAAGCCGTAAAAGGTAAAATTATCTTAGGAAAATTTGATCCAAACTTAGTTGCTAAATCAGTAGTCGTAAATGGAGTAAGTGTACCAGCAAAAGCAGGTCAAGCTGATTTCTCTTTTGGCGCTGGTGCAGTTGGAGAACATGAAATTACAGGTTCATTCAACTTTGATGAAAATGGAAAAGTTGTGAGTTTACCAATTAAAGGAAATTATGTTGTTGTACCACAACCAAAATCCGCAAATATTTCTGCTGATAAAATGAATGTAGTATACAGAGGTTTACCTAACCCAATGACAATTTCATTTGCAGGTATCTCAGATGATAAAGTAACCGCTTCAGCTCCGGGTTTAACAAGAGCTACTGGTAATGGTAAATACAACTTAAACCCAGGTTCAGGAACAGAAGTTACTGTTGGTGTAACAGCTAAATTACCTGATGGTAAAGGGGTTTCTGATAAGAAGGTTTTTAGAATTAAAAATATTCCTGCTCCAGCAGGTGCAATTGCAGGAACTGTAGGTATTGTAAAAGGTGCTAAATCACGTTTGGAAGTATCTCAAGTTAGTGCTGAATTACAAGACTTTTTATATGATTTAAAATTTCAAGTTACTCGTTTTACATTTAAAGTTACAGGCCAAGCGGCTATTATTGTAAATGGAGATAGAGTAAATGCTCAATGTAAAACAGCTTTGTCTAAAGTTGGAAGAGGTGATCAAGTTACCATTTTTGATATTAAAACTAAAATAGTTGGTGTTACTGCTGCAATAGTCCCTAAGGATGCTGCCCCAGTTATATACGAAATACAATAAATAATTTAAGTTGATAGAAACCTACTTAGATGCCTTAAATTTAAAATTATGAAAGTAAGAAACCTTTTAATCGTTGTTTTTGCAGTAGCCGGAAGTTATACTTCATTTGCTCAGTCAAACCTGTTGAATGCCAAAACCCCAGATCAAATTGGCAAGAAAACAGCAGCACAATTAATTTCGGACAATGACAAGCCATTACCTTATGGTTATGTTCACGACAGGGATGTGTTGATGGGAAAAACAATATGGGAAATGATTGATCTAGATGAAAGAGTTAATTTCCCTTTGTATTACCCTATTGATACTGCTAATATCGGTAAAGAAAGACGTTCGTTATTTAATGTTTTATTAAAGGGTATTAAGGATGGTAAAATAACTGAAGTGTATGCGGATGATTATTTTAATACCAAAAAAACTTTGAAAGATATGAGTTCTTCGTTTACTTATGTCGACACAATTGATGCAGGTAAGGACGAAATCAACAATTATTATGATGAATATAAATCTGGTAAAAAAGTTTTAGATCCTCAGTATATTAACAAAAGAGATTTAACAGCTCAAGATATTTCTGGCTATAAAATCAAAGGATTTTGGTACTTCGACAAACGTCAAGGGGAACTAAAATATAGATTGTTAGCAATATGTCCTGTTTCACCAGAAGCTAGAGATATTGGTGCTGATAATCCGGATGTTATTGATTTGTTTTGGGTTTACTTCCCTTCTATTCGGGATGTGCTTCACGAAGCCAAGGCATTTAATGATAAAAATTCCGCTATGCCAATTACCTTTGACCATTTGTTGAATTCTAGGCGTTTCACCGCGGAAATTTACAAAGAAGAAAATGTATATGGCGATAGAGAAGTGCAACAATATATGAAGGACAATGCTCAGAACCAACTTTTAGAATCGGAACGTATTAAAGAAAAAATACGAAATTTCGAATCAGATATGTGGAATTACTAAAATATATTTCATAAAAAAAATTAAAACTCCCATCTTTACGGTGGGAGTTTTTTTATACTAAACATAATGGTCGATTATATAATTGTTGGTTCAGGTTTGGCAGGAATTGCATTTGCAGAAACGGCTTTGCAAAACCATAAATCTATTATGGTATTCGATAATGATTCGCAAAATTCAACTACTATTGCTGCAGGGTTATACAATCCTGTTATTCTAAAAAGATTTAGTGAAGTTTGGAATGCGCAATCACAGTTGGTTTTATTAGACTCATTTTATGCAGCTATAGAAGAAAAACTTGCCATTAAATGTGATATCAAAATGCCAATTTACCGAAAATTTTTCTCTATAGAAGAACAGAACAATTGGTTTGCTTCCTCAGATAAACCTAATCTCACATCGTTTCTCTCCACGAAAATTATAACTGAAAAATATTCTAGCATCGATTCTCCTTTTGGTTATGGAGAAGTTTTGCATACGGGATATGTTGACACACCTATTTTGCGAGAAAGTTATTTGAAGTATTTGCAATCTGAAAATCTATTACAAAAAGAAGATTTTGATTATTCGGAAATTATTTTTGAAACGGATTCTATATGTTATAAAACTAGGAAAGCTAAGCATATTGTCTTCGCAGAAGGATTTGGAATGCATACTAATCCATTTTTTAATTTTTTACCACTTGATGGGACAAAAGGCGAATTGTTTATTATAAAAGCACCTCAATTGAATCTAGATGTAATTGTAAATACCAGTGTTTTTATTTTACCGCTTGGTAATACTTTATTTAAAGTGGGAGCAACCTACAATTGGGAAGACAAAACAAATACACCAACTGAAAAAGGCAAACATGAATTAATTGAACGAATCAAAGAAATTATAATCTGTGATTTTGAAATTATTTCCCACTTTGCGGGTGTTCGTCCAACAGTTAGAGACAGAAAACCTTTATTAGGAACACATCCTAATCATTCCACTTTGCATATTCTTAACGGATTGGGTACAAGAGGTGTAATGCTCGCGCCAGCGATGGCTTTAGACTTATTTGAATATATTGAAAAAGGAAAACCTTTAGATAAGACAATTGATATTACAAGATTCAATAAAAAATGCAATCCTATTTTTTAAAATCCGCTTCATACGAAACAAACATATTGATATAAATGGATCTCGAAAGCCGCATCACAATCGGAAATAATATAACCATATTTGCAATAATTGAAATAAATGCCCATTTCAATTCCATTTTAAAAATAACCGAGGTAATTATAAAAGCTGCAATTCCTATCGCCACATTCAAACCATAACTCACGTACATGGCGCCATAAAAAAAGGAAGGTTCTATTTGATATTTCAAACCACAATGACTGCAATTTTCATTCATTTTGATGCAATTGGTAATATGAAGCAAGTTTTGGTCCACATACATACTTTCTTTTTGACATCTTGGACAAGTTCCTGTTAAAATACTATATAATTTGGATCCTTTTTTTAACATTTGCAAAAAATTTAGTTTTTCCATATTTGGAGTTGCAAATTTACGAATACAATTAGATAAAAAAATCACAATAAATGCTTAATATACACAATCTGTCAGTTTCTTTTGGAGGAACATTTTTGTTTGAAGAAGTAACCTTCAGAATGGGTGCTGGTGATCGAGTTGGACTTGTTGGAAAGAACGGTGCAGGAAAATCTACAATGCTAAAAATATTGGCTGGTGATTTCAAACCCGATTCAGGTCAAATTGCAACCGAGAAAGAAGTGCGTATTGGTTTCTTGAGACAAGATATCGATTTTGAACAAGGACGAACCGTACTCGAAGAAGCGTATCAAGCCTTTACCGACATTCAAGAAGTTGAGCGTAAATTAGAGCAAATTAATCATCAATTAGTTTCCCGAACCGATTATGAAAGTGAAGCTTATTCTCAAATTATAGAAGACTTATCCGATTACACACACCGATTTGAATTACTCGGGGGTTATAATTATGTGGGAGATACCGAAAAAATCCTTTTAGGATTAGGTTTTAAAAGAGAAGTTTTTAATAACCAAACCGAAACTTTTTCTGGCGGATGGAGAATGCGAATCGAATTAGCCAAATTATTATTACAAGCCAATGATATTCTACTTCTGGATGAGCCAACAAATCACTTGGATATCGAGAGTATTATTTGGTTGGAAAGTTTCCTAAGAAATTACCCTGGCGTGGTGGTTATTGTTTCACACGATAAAATGTTTTTGGACAATGTTACTAATAGAACTATAGAAATTTCTCTTGGGAAAGCCTATGATTTCAACAAACCCTATTCTCAATATTTAGAATTGCGTCACGAAATCAGAGAAAAACAATTGGCCACTCAAAAAAATCAAGCCAAAAAAATTGAAGAAACGGAGAAGTTAATTGAGAAATTCCGAGCAAAAGCTTCCAAAGCTTCGATGGCACAATCACTTATCAAAAAGTTGGATAAAGTAGAACGCATTGAAGTGGATGAAGATGATAATTCGGTGATGAACATTTCCTTTCCGGTTTCAAAAGTGCCAGGAAAAGTTGTGATAGAAGCCGATCATGTGACAAAATCCTATGGAGATAATACAGTTTTAAAAAATATTTCACTTTTAGTAGAACGAGGCAGTAAGATTGCCTTTGTGGGCCAAAACGGACAAGGGAAATCAACTTTTATGAAAGCCATTGTCAATGAATTTAAATACGAAGGTTCTATCAAATTGGGTCACAATGTTCAAGTTGGTTATTTTGCTCAAAATCAAGCGGAATATCTAGATGGTGAAATTACATTACTTCGAACGATGGAGGATGCTGCAACGGATACCAATCGTTCGAAAGTACGCGATATGTTAGGTTCTTTCTTATTTCGTGGTGATGATGTGGAAAAGAAAGTCAAAGTGCTTTCTGGAGGTGAAAGAAACCGTTTGGCGTTGTGTAAATTATTATTGCAACCGATCAATGTATTGGTGATGGATGAGCCAACCAATCACTTGGATATTAAATCTAAAAACGTACTAAAAGCAGCTCTTCAAAAATACGAAGGAACTTTATTATTAGTTTCTCACGATAGGGATTTTCTGCAAGGCATGTCCAATTTGGTGTATGAATTTAGAGACCAAAAAATAAAAGAATATTTAGGCGACATCAATTATTTCTTAGAACAGCGCAATCTTGAAAATATGCGTGAAGTGGAGAAAAAAGATATCGAAAAGAAAGAAGCTCCAGCATCAACTTCTAAAGTTTCTTATGAAGATCAAAAGAAAGGCAAAGCACTTCAAAACCGATTGAGTAAAGTGGAGAGTACCATCAAGCAATTGGAAAGAGACATCCAACAAGATGATAAAGCGTTGGCTTCCAATTATGATAAACATCTCGAAGACGCAGCATTTTTTATGGCCTATAATAAAAAGAAAAAGGACTTAGATAAATTGCTTGAAGAATGGGAAGCTGTTCAAGGAGAGATTGATAATCTTTAATTTTATTTAAAAGGATGTCTTTGTTGCCATACCAATTCAGGTTCTAAATTCTTGAATATTTTGTCAATATTTTTATTAATCCATTTGTTTTTATGATACAGAAAACCCGACATAGTTATAGGTTTTGCACCAATGGAACTTTTAATTTCTAAAGCGGTACGGCCAAAAATTATTTTCTTAAATTGATTTTGTATGGCATAAAAAGTCATGTTATACAACATGTTTAAATACAACATTTTTTCTTTTTGTACTTGCTCATCATAACCCAAAAAGTAAGTTTCTAGTACATTTCCATTGAGAAGTAAGGTATGAAATCCAACCAATTTTTCATCCAAAAAATAACCAACTACTACAAATTGCTCTTTTAATTGCCTTTTAAAAGTGGTAAAATGATTTTTAGCAAGAAAAAAAGTATTGAAAGGTGCGTGTTTTGCAACAAAATGATACAATTCATAAATCCTACTTTCTAGTTTTTCTATTTCTTCTAGGTCTAATTCTCGTATTTCAATTCCTTCGCACTTTTTTTGTGATCTTTTAAATTGGTCACGGTATTTTTTAGTCAATGCTCCAATATAATCTTCATTAGTTTTCCAATCGTTTTGGAGTTTTAAAATCATATTAGGTTGAGTCCTGAACTCATAGAATGGATTAAAACTAAATTTCTTAAGTTCAACAGCACATTCTTTATAGAAATCTTTAAACGAAACAATATGAATTTTTATGCTTTGTTTTTTGAAGTAGTTAGTTAATTCAATCGCGCAATTCAAGTTTATTTTACTGATGGTTTCAAAATTCATTTCTTTACTAAAAGCATACCCATTTTGTCCAGTAATCATATTGTTGCCCATAAATAAAACATGAGAAGCAAAATTTTTAAACACAAAATTCCGAATAGCAGTTTTAAAGCATTTGTCTCTTTCGCCAAATGATTCTAATTTGTTTAGATTAAGATATTGTGCTAAAGCAACACCGATGTGTTTGTGGTCTTTAAAAATTCCAATATAAAAACATTCCATATTGGAAGGTGCAGATTCTTCAAGAACTCTTAAATAGGCAGTTTGTAAAAACTTGTTTTCAGTAGCAATTTGATTCCAAGAATCAGGAAGATTGGAAACTGTAGTGTAAATCTTAAAAGAGTAATTATAATGCAAATCGTATAGGTATTGTTTGCCAAATTTAGTTAAAGAATTTAGGTTTGAAATAAAATTAACTAATTTTAAGAAATATTAAATAACTATGAAAGCACTTACCGAGGAATTGATTAAAAATGAGTTACAAAATGTAGCAGATTGGTTTTATAATGACAATGCTATTGAAAAAAAGCTTGTGTTTAAAAACTTTATGGAAGCATTAGCTTTTATCGTAAAAGTTGGTGTACTATCCGAAAAAAGAAACCATCACCCAGAATTGTATAATGTATACAATAAAGTAACCATTCGATTAACGACTCATGATGCAAATGGAGTTACCATGAAAGATTTTGATTTGGCAAAAGCAATAAACGAATTATAAAAAAAATCTCGATTAGAATTTCTAATCGAGATTTTATCCTGTAAATTATATATAATTATTGCATCATACAAATAATTCCTCCCATAATCATCATTGAAACAACCCAGTAGCCTCCACTGATTAATACATACTTGAAACTTCTTCTTTCAAACAATGCATTAACACCAGTAACTGGAAGAATTAAAAATAGCCCAGTCATAAATCCATGTAATGCACCGTGTTTAAAAGTTCTAAAAGCAGTTCCATAATCAGCCATAAAGGCTTCATATGAAGGCTTGGCTATAGTTGGGTCTCCACCTACCATTCCTAAAGCACCAAATTGATGAATTACCAGCATTTGTAAAATAAATGAGATAAAAAAAGCATAAACTATTGAAAGTCCAAATATCATTATCATATTGGATCCTTTCATTTTCTCTTCCGTCATTCCTGACTCTTTCATCCAAATTGTTCCAAAAACTTTTGGATTGTACCAAATAAATCCAACAACTATTGTGGATAAAGCAGCAAGTAAAAGCGCTAAAAAATTGACGTTCATAATTATTTTTTTTTATTGGTTAGTAACTCAAAAATACTGATTTTTTAGTATATCATCTTAAAAACAACTATAAAATAGCATATTTTATTTTAAAATTTTATTTTAATATTGTAAGAAAAATATATTTTAAATATATAAAAAAGCGCATTTCATCGATTTTATTTGCTTTTAATCTATAATGCGTCTACTTTTATGCCAGAATAAACCCTAAATCAAACATTATGAAAAAATTATCTACTTTAACCTTGATGCTTTTTGTGACTTTATCGTCAGTTGCAGAAGTGTCAAATTCTGAAAAAGCGGCTTTGATAAAATTTAATCAAGCAACTAAAGGTTTTCAATGGACAAACAAATGGGATTTAAAAGCGCCAATTGCTTCATGGTATGGTGTTAAAATTCAAAACGATCATGTTGTTGGCCTTACTTTACCCAATAATAATTTGAATGGTGAATTGCCAATTGAATTATTTTCTTTAGAATTTTTACAAGATTTAAACTTGTTTAAAAACACAATTACAGGAGTAATTCCTTCGTCAATTGCGAATTTGAAAGAATTGAAAACATTAAACATTTCGTTTAATAAACTATCTGGTAGTATACCAGCATCTATTGGTGATATTTCTTCGTTACAATCCGTTGAATTGTATATGAATAGAATTTCAGGCGAAATACCAGCTTCGGTTGGAAATTTAAAGAAACTTGAAGTTTTATCATTATTCAATAATGAAATTGGAGGTCAAATTCCTGTAGCGGTTTATCAATTGAAATCTTTAAAAGTTTTACTATTAAATAGTAATAAATTGACAGGTAAATTAAGTGCTGATGTTTCGGAACTTACCTCACTTGAAACCCTAAGTTTGTTTGAAAATAAATTTGATGGACAAGTGCCCTTTGATCTTGAAAAATTGAAAAACTTGAGAGAAATGAACATATCCTATAACATGTTTAATGGTTTGGTGTCTAAAAATTTAGCACAACTAGATGCATTAAATATGACAATGATTAACGAACAAGGTGTTGCTTCAACTTTAAAAGTAAATATCGATAAAAACTCTGGGTTAGCAAATGAAGATTAATAATTTTTAATTGGGTTAAAAATGGAACAAGTCTCGAGAAATTGGGACTTTTTTTTATGCCCAAACTTTGGATAATACTATTTTTTAATAAATTTAACTTGTGTTTGTGATAATTCGTTGTATATTTGCAGTCGAAACAGCGCGGGATAGAGCAGTAGGCAGCTCGTCGGGCTCATAACCCGAAGGTCACAGGTTCGAGTCCTGTTCCCGCTACTAGAAAGCCATTCAGCAATGAGTGGCTTTTTTATTAAAATGGATGAATTTGTAGTTTATATTTTATTTTCTAAAAAATTTGACAAGACATACATTGGATTTACTTCTGGTTTAATAGAAAGATTTAAATCTCATAACGTTCTTGGAACTAAGGGTTATACAATTAAATATAGGCCATGGGAAGTAATTTATGTAGAGTTTTTCAATTCAAAAGCTGAAGCTTTAAAAAGAGAAAAATTTTTAAAAACGGGAATTGGTAGAGAGTTTGTTAAAAAAATAATTTTTTAATCTGCAACTTTGAGCTCATATCCGCCGCGGCGGACACTGGTTCAAGCCTTTACCGAAGCGGACAACTAGAAAGCCATTCAGCAATGAGTGGCTTTTTTATTATTACTATTACTTTAAATTATTATGACACACAAAGCAGGTTTTGTAAATATCATTGGAAATCCAAACGTTGGAAAATCAACCTTGATGAATGCATTTGTTGGAGAAAGATTATCCATCATTACTTCAAAAGCACAAACTACCCGACATAGAATTCTGGGTATTGTAAATGGAGATGATTTTCAAGTGGTTCTTTCGGATACACCAGGAATCATTAAGCCAGCCTATGAAATGCAAGAATCCATGATGAGCTTTGTAAAATCGGCTTTCGAAGATGCAGATATTTTGTTGTACATGGTTGAAATTGGTGAGAAAGAATTGAAAGACGAAGCATTTTTCAATAAAATAATTCATGCCAAAATTCCAGTTTTACTTTTATTGAATAAAATAGATACTTCCAATCAGGAACAATTAGAAGAACAAGTTGCTTTTTGGACTGAGAAAGTTCCTAATGCAGAGATTTTTCCAATTTCGGCTTTGCAAAATTTTAATGTAAAAGAAGTTTTTGCTCGAATAATAGAAATTTTGCCTGAATCGCCAGCGTATTATCCAAAAGATACTTTAACAGATAAACCCGAGCGTTTTTTTGTAAATGAAACCATCCGTGAAAAAATATTATTGCATTACAGTAAAGAAATACCCTATGCGGTAGAAATTGTTACCGAAGAATTTTTTGAAGATGACAACATCATCAGAATACGGTCCTTGATTATGGTGGAACGCGAAACCCAAAAAGGAATCGTTATTGGACATAAAGGCGAAGCTTTGAAACGTGTAGGAGTTGAATCGCGTTCCGATTTAGAAAAGTTTTTTGGCAAACAAATTCATATTGAATTGTATGTGAAAGTCAACAAAAATTGGAGAAGTAATGCCAATATGTTGAAACGATTTGGCTATAATAATTAGAATTTAGTACTGATAAATAATCTAATAGCCTAACAATCTATTAATCCATTTTATAAACTACCTTTGCAACCCGAAACTGCAAAGCAGTTGAACGGACGAAGTAAATATTTGAAATTAGCATTATGAACAACATTGTAGCCATAGTAGGAAGACCAAACGTTGGAAAATCAACACTTTTTAACCGATTGATTAAAAGACGTGAAGCTATTGTAGATTCAATTTCAGGGGTAACTCGTGATAGAAACTATGGAAAAAGCGAATGGAATGGGAAAGAGTTTTCGGTAATTGATACGGGCGGATATATTAAAGGATCTGATGATGTTTTTGAAGGAGAAATTCGCAAACAAGTTGATCTTGCTATTGACGAAGCCGATGTGATTATTTTTGTAGTGGATGTGGAAGAAGGTATCACACCAATGGATGACACAGTTGCAAAAATGTTGCGTAAAGTTAAGAAACCGGTTTTGTTAGCTGTTAACAAAGTAGATAACGCCATGCGCGAAAAAGATGCTTTGGAATTTTACAACTTAGGATTAGGAGAATTTTATACGTTTGCTAGTATTTCAGGAAGCGGAACGGGAGATTTATTGGATGCATTAATTGATGCATTTCCAATAAAACCAGAGCCAACGCAAGAGGAAATTGAATTGCCGCGTTTTGCAGTAGTCGGCAGACCCAATGCCGGAAAATCTAGTTTTATCAATGCATTAATTGGTAAAGAACGATTTATGGTAACTGATATTGCGGGAACAACTCGTGATGCCATTGATACAAAATTTGACCGTTTTGGTTTCGAATTCAATTTGGTAGATACAGCAGGAATCCGCCGTAAAGCCAAAGTAAAAGAAGATTTAGAGTTTTATTCCGTAATGCGATCCGTTCGCGCTATAGAACATGCCGACATTTGTATTTTAATTATTGATGCCACACGTGGTTTTGAAGGACAAGACCAAAGCATTTTTTGGTTGGCTGAAAAGAATAGAAAAGGTGTTGTCATCTTAGTGAACAAATGGGATTTGGTTGAAAAAGATACTATGTCGACTAGAGATTACGAAGCTAAAATCCGTGAGGAATTAAAACCATTTACCGATGTACCGATTCTTTTTGTGTCTGCTTTAACCAAACAACGTTTATTAAAAGCATTAGAAGCTACAGTTCAAGTTTTTGAAAATAGAAAGCAAAGAATCCCAACTTCAAAGTTCAATGATTTTATGTTGAAACTTATTGAAAATCATCCGCCACCAGCATTAAAAGGGAAATATGTAAAAATTAAATACTGCATGCAATTGCCAACACCAACACCTCAGTTTGTGTTTTTTGCTAATTTGCCACAATATGTTCAGGAAGCGTATAAGCGTTTCTTAGAAAATAAAATCCGTGAGAACTGGGATTTCTCAGGAGTTCCAATTGATATTTATATTAGAGAGAAATAAATGAAAAACTCGTTCGCCATGGCGAACGAGTTTTTTTTATAATTGTTTTTATGTAAAACTAAATTACCATCCACCGCTAGCACCTCCACCAGAGAATCCGCCGCCACCAAATCCGCCGCCGAATCCACCACCAGAACCTCCGCCAAATCCACCACCTGAAGAGCCGCCAAATCCTCCGCCACGACCTAAGCTACTTAGGATAATCACGTCCATTAAACTTGGTCCGCCACTATTATTTCCTGAGTTTCCGCCGTTGTTTTTGTTTTTAGCAATAATAATCATAATGATAATAAAGATGATTATTATTGGGAGTATTGGAAATTTACCGTTTTTCTTATTGTTTTTTCTCTCGCCTTTATATTTGCCTTTAACTACATCAATGATTGCATCTGCTCCTTTGTCTAACCCTTTGTAGTAGTTTCCAGTTTTAAATTCCGGCACGATTTGATAGTCAATTATTTGCCCACATGTAGCAGCAATAAGTTTATCTTCTAATCCTAAGCCAGGTCGGATACTAACCAATCTATCATTTTTGGCAATCAAAATAAAAACACCATTGTCTTCTTTGGCTTGTCCAATTCCCCATTTTTGGGCCCAATTGGTAGAAAGGGCATCAATATTTTCACCTTTTAAATCCATTATTGTGACAATTACAATCTGTGTTGAAGTGGAATCAGAGTACATAATTAGTTTTTCCTCTAACTGTGTTTTCTCGGATGCACTTAAAAGATTGGCATAATCATATACCGAAGTCTGCAATTTTGGAATTTCAGGAATGGTATATTGGGCAAAACTAAACGATGTTATAAAAAAGCAAACGAGAAGTTTTAGGCAAACTGAACTATTCTTTTTTTCTTGTATCATTCTCCTAAGGATATTTCGTTTGATAATTCATCGATATCACCATCTTCAAAAGGGAAATACTTTTGTAGTTGTTCTCCAGCTTTGGTAATGCCATCAACAAGTCCTTGTTTGAAATCGCCTTTTTTGAAATGGGAAGCCATGACATCTTTGGTAGTATCCCAAAAGTCTTTTGGAACTAAATCGTTAATGCCCTTATCACCACAAATTACAAAGCTTTTATCTTTTACAGCAAGGTAGATTAATACGCCATTTTTGAGTTGGGTTTCATCTATTTTCAATAAATGAAAAACTTCCATCGCTCTTTCATAAGAGTCGATGGAAGTTGTTTTTTCTATGTGTACTCTAATTTCGCCAGAAGTATTTTTTTCGGCCACGCGAATCGCTTCCACAATTGCCTGTTCTTCTTCTTTAGTTAAAAAATCTTCTACTTTAGACATTGCTTTAAATTAGAATTTTACATCCACGCGTTTGTCAGCTCCTGTTGAAGCCTCGAAATATGGTTTTTCTTTTAATCCATACATACCTGCCAGGATATTTCTTGGGAAAGTATTGATGTTATTGTTATAAGGCTTAACAGACTCGTTAAAACGAGTTCTGGCTGTGAAGATTTGGTTCTCCATACTGGTTAACTCTCTTTGTAAATCGATGAAATTTTGATTGGCTTTCAAATCCGGATATTGTTCAACGCTTACCAATAATCTTGATAAAGAAGAAGAAACTCCAGATTGTGCTGCATTAAAAGCGGCTAATTGCTCAGGAGTAACATTAGTAGGGTCTATTTTTACTGAAGTTGCATTAGCACGCGCCTGAATAACTTCAGTTAAAGTGCTTTTTTCGTGTTTTGCATATCCTTTTACGGTTTCCACCAAATTTGGGATTAAGTCATTTCTTTTTTGGTAGGCAGTGTTAACATTTCCCCAGCTTTCTTTCACATTTTGTTCAAGAGTCACAGCTTTATTGTAAATTCCACTAGCCCAGCTGTAGATTACAAAAATCACAACTGCTAAAATAATCCAAGGTAAAAATTTTTTAAAATCCATGTTTGTTTAATTTAAAGTTTGTTATTAGTTTCTATTTTAATTCGAATGTTACAAAAATCTATCTTAAAGTTGATTTTTGATATTTGTTAATTGCAATTTAATGCCTTCTAGTTTACTGATGATTTCATATTTATCTAAGGTTTTCTTTTGACCTTCTTTCAAGTGCGTTCTGGCACCATCTAAAGTAAATCCACGCTCTTTTACCAGATGATAAATCAATTGTAAGTTTTTCACATCTTCGGGAGTGAACATTCGATTGCCTTTGGCATTTTTCTTGGGTTTAAGAATGTCGAATTCTTTATCCCAAAAACGAATTAAAGAAGCATTCACATCAAATGCTTTGGCCAATTCACCAATACTGTAATATCTTTTATCGGGTTGAAGTTCTATTTGCATATTTCTATTTTTTTTAACTGAACACTAAAAACTGAGCACTGAACACTAGTCTAGCGATTGATTTTCTTGATTTGCTACTTTTGAAATGGCTACATATTCTGCAGCTGAAATATTTCCATAATAAAAATTAATTGGATTTACGACTTTCCCATCTTTATGAACTTCATAATGTAAGTGTGGTGCTTCGCTTCTTCCTGTACTTCCGACATAACCAATTACGTCTCCGCGTTTTATTCGTTGGCCAGCACGACATTTGTATTTGCTCAAATGACCATATAAAGTTTCATATCCAAAACCATGTCGAATAACAATATGATTTCCATAACCCGATGCTGTATTATCTGCTTTTGCAACAACGCCATCTCCAGTAGCAAAAATTGGTGTTCCTGTTTTTGCTGTAAAATCCATTCCTTCATGCATTTTTCTAACTTTCGTAAAAGGGTCATTTCTATATCCAAAACCAGAAGCTATTCGTTTCAAATTTTCATTTTTAACAGGTTGAATAGCCGGAATTGCAGATAATAATTTATTTTTTGCTTTAGCCAATTTTAATATTTCATCCAATGATTTGGATTGCATTGCTAATTCCTTAGAAAGAATATCTACACGTTTGGAAGTATTAATAACCAAATCAGAATTGTTATAACCTTCTAGTTCCTTATACCTATTTACACCGCCAAAACCCGATTTTCTTTTTTCTAATGGTATGGGAGCAGTATTAAAATACGCTCTATAAACATTATTATCTCTATCTTCAACATCTTCTAAAACTTCATCAATTTGATCCATTTTTTTATTTAAAATAGCATAACGAAGTTTCATATTTTCAATTTCCCTTGATTGTAACTTGTCTTTTGGTGTTTCAAAAAAAGGAATATTCAATAAAACCACAAAACACAGAAATCCAAACAATGCCGATGACAATAAAAATAATCCAATATAACCCAACTGTTTGGCTAATTTTGGTTTAATTTTTCTATAAGCCAAACTTTCAGTATCGAAATAATACTTTACTTTCTTCGCCATTTTTTATTTTATGCTATTTTTGTGCAAGTTTTAAGAATAACATTGGTTATACGAACAAATTTAGCAAATGTTTCTTTCTTACCCTAAATTTATTTTTTTTGAAAGTGGATTTGGTTATTTGTGGATTCGGTTATTTGAAATCACATGAACCAAATTAACACCCGAGCGGCAGCCAACGAACGAAGTAAATAAACAGTTAACTGAATAAACAACAAAAATGAAATCACAAGACATTCGTAAGCAATTTTTACAATTCTTTGAAAGCAAAGGACATTTAATCGTTCCATCAGCGCCAATCGTTTTAAAAGACGATCCAACATTGATGTTTAACAACTCTGGAATGGCACAATTCAAAGAATATTTTCTTGGTAATGCTTCACCAAAAAGTCCAAGAATTGCCGATACACAAAAATGTCTTCGTGTCTCTGGAAAACACAATGATTTGGAAGATGTAGGTTTTGATACCTATCACCACACCATGTTTGAAATGTTAGGAAACTGGTCATTTGGAGATTATTTCAAAAAAGAGGCAATCAATTGGGCATGGGAATTACTGACCGAAGTATATAAAATACCTAAAGAGAATTTATACGTTTCCGTTTTTGAAGGAAGTAAAGAAGATAATGTTCCTTTTGACCAAGAAGCATGGGATATTTGGAAAACATTAATTGACGAAGACCGCATTATTCTTGGAAATAAAAAAGACAACTTTTGGGAAATGGGTGATCAAGGTCCGTGTGGTCCGTGCTCAGAAATCCATGTAGATATTCGTTCTGCGCAAGAAAAAGCCTTGGTTTCAGGAAAAAATTTGGTCAATGCGGACCATCCTCAAGTGGTTGAAATTTGGAACAATGTTTTCATGGAATTCAATCGTAAAGCCGATGGTTCTTTAGAAAAATTACCTGCACAACATGTTGATACAGGAATGGGATTTGAGCGTTTGTGCATGGCTTTACAAGGAAAAACATCTAATTACGATACGGATGTGTTTACACCACTTATTGAAAAAATAGAACAAATTACAGGTTTAAAATATACTTCAAATGAAGTTCAAAATATTTCAGAAGAGCAGAATAAAACAAACATTGCCATTCGTGTAGTTGTAGATCATATTCGTGCGGTGGCTTTTGCTATAGCCGATGGACAATTGCCCTCTAATACAGGCGCAGGCTATGTGATTCGAAGAATTTTAAGACGAGCCATCCGTTATGGATTTACCTTTTTAAACACCAAAGAACCGTTTATTAATAAATTGGTGGAAGTTTTGGCAAATCAAATGGGAGAATTTTTCCCTGAAATCAAATTGCAACAACAATTGGTTACTAATGTAATTCGTGAAGAAGAAGCTTCTTTTTTGAGAACTTTAGACCAAGGGTTGCAATTGTTGGATAACGTAATTTCAAAAACAAAAGGGTTAGAAGTTCCAGGTGCAAAAGCATTTGAATTGTATGATACGTATGGTTTTCCAAAAGATTTAACAGCTTTGATTTTGAAAGAAAAAAACATGTCTTTCAACGAGGCAGAATTTGATGTTTCCATGCAAGAGCAAAAATCACGTTCGCGTGCCGCTTCGGAAATGTCAACAGATGATTGGACCATTTTAGTAGAAGGCAATACAGAAAGTTTTGTTGGGTATGACCAAATCTCAAATGACGTTAAAATCACTCGTTTTCGTAAAATTGATAGTAAAAAAGACGGTGTTTTATACCAGATTGTATTAGATGCTACACCTTTTTATCCAGAAGGTGGAGGACAAGTTGGTGACAAAGGTAAATTGGTTACCGCTAACGAATCCATTGAAATTATTGACACGAAGAAAGAAAACAATTTAATACTGCATTTTGCAAAACGTTTACCAGAGAATGTAAACGCCAGTTTTGTTGCTAATGTAAATACCGATTTAAGAAGTTTAACTTCCAAAAATCACTCAGCTACTCATTTGATGCACTTGGCTTTGCGTACCATACTTGGAACTCATGTGGAGCAAAAAGGATCGTTGGTAAATCCAAAACATTTGCGTTTCGATTTTTCTCATTTTGCAAAAATGACGGATGATGAAATTCGTCAAGTTGAAGATTTTGTGAATCAAAGAATTCAAGAACAATTGCCTTTGATAGAAAGAAGAAATATTCCCTTTAAACAAGCAGTAGAAGAAGGAGCAATGGCCTTGTTTGGGGAAAAATATGGGGATAGTGTTCGTGCTATTAAATTTGGTGAAAGCATGGAACTTTGTGGTGGTATTCATGTGAAAAATACAGCAGAGATTTGGTATTTCAAAATTGTTAGTGAAGGTGCAGTTGCTGCCGGAATTCGCCGCATAGAAGGCATAACTAGTGATGCTGTAAAAGAAAATTATGCATTACAAGAAAATGAATTACACGAAATTAAATCAACGCTGAAAAACCCACAAGATGTTTTAAAAGCGGTGGTTACATTGCAAGATGATAACACGAAGTTGAAAAAGCAAATTGAGCAATTACTAAAAGAAAAAATAGAGGTATTAAAAAATTCTTTAGTTTCAGATTTTAAAGAAATTAATGGTATTTACTTTCTAGCAAAACAAGTTGATTTATCGATGAACTCCACTAAAGAATTAGCACAAGCTATAGGAACTTCAAAACCAAACTCGTTTGTGGTATTAGCTGCTGTTGAAAATAACGAACCTAATATTCATTGTTATATCGCTAAAGAATTGGTCACTGAAAAAAGCTTAAACGCTAATGTGGTCATTAAAGAATTAGGACAATTTATTGACGGAAATGGTGGTGGACAACCCTTCTTTGCTTCAGGAAAAGGAAAAAACGTAAATGGAATCAAAGAGGCTTTGGAAAAAGCGCTAGATTTTGTGAAGTAATTTATATCAAATTAAAATTATGAAAAAAATCATTTTATTACTTTTAGTAGCATTGTTATCTGCCTGCAGCAGTAATGATAGTAATGGATTGTCAATAACAAGTCAAAATTTATCAGGTAAATGGTATCTAAAAGGAGGAACAACTAACGGTGGCTCTTTTCAAGATTATGATCATCAATGTTCCACTTCAAGAGATTATCAGGAGTTTTTGACCAATGGTACTTTAACTTTTAATGAATATAATCCTGCCTGTGAACAACAAATTGAAACATCTAATTGGGTATTAAATGGATATGAAATTACAGTTACAAATACGGCTCTTGACCCTATGATTTATGAATACAAATACGTTATAGAGGATTTAACAAATCAATTACTTATTGTAAAAGAAACAGTGATTGAGCCAGAAGGGACATCAATTAATAGAATTTACTTCACTAGAAATTAGAATTGAAACCACACGTATTAAAAAACCCTTTCAGTAGTCAAAACGCTGAAAGGGTTTTTTATTTTATCGATAAACGGTTCAAAATCATTCAAAAATGGTAGAATAACAGATTTATTGACTGTATATCGAAAAATTTTCTTTCAGAAGCTATTCAGATATAAATTCGAACTGTAATGAAATACAAATAGTAAATCAGTACATCATAATAAAATAGTATCCAAGAAAACATTCGATAGAACCGTTTTTGAAAATCAAAATGGGAATCATCATAAATCGCTTTTATTCTATGAATAAGCAATTATAAACGCAACACGAAATTATTTTCGTAAATCAGAGAACAAAAATTCAAACAGTATTGCCCAAAACCCTTTCCCGTGTCAAGGAAAGGGTTTTTTTATTTTCTTTCCCCAATCTGCTGTCTCCACATGGCATAATACAACCCTTTTTCCAACAATAAATCATCATGTTGGCCTTGTTCAATAATTTTTCCTTGTTCTAATACAAAGATTTTATCAGCATGCATGATTGTTGATAATCGGTGAGCTATCAAAACTGTAATTCTATTAGAATCGGAAATAGAACGAATAGTGCTGTTAATTTCCTCTTCTGTGATCGAATCTAATGCCGAAGTTGCCTCGTCAAAAATCAATAAGTTTGGATTCCGCAAAATGGCACGAGCAATGGATAAACGTTGTTTTTCGCCGCCAGAAACTTTTATTCCGCCTTCACCAATAGTCGAACTCAGTCCGTTTTCGGCGCGATCCAATAAATTAGTACAACTCGCTCTTCTCAAAACATCGTGCAATTCCTCATCAGTGGCATCAGGTTTTACAAACAATAAATTTTCTCTAATAGTTCCAGAAAACAATTGCGCATCTTGCGTAACAAAACCCAATTGTTTTCTCAAATCGACTAAATCAACTTCATTAGAATTAATCGAATTATACAAAACCTCGCCTTCTGCTGGAGGATACAAGCCAACTAATAATTTGACTAGAGTCGTTTTTCCCGAACCTGACGGTCCAACAAACGCTATAGTTTCTCCCTGTTTGATGTCAAAACTAATATTTTCAACAGCGGGATAAATGGCGCTTTTATGTTTGAACGTAACATTTGAAAATTTCAATGAAGCTATCACACCTATATGTTTCGGATTTTCAGGACGAAATTCGGATTTGGCATTTAGCAACGCTTCAAAATTTTCCATCGATACTTTAGTTTCATTGCGGACAATTATAAACGAACTTAATTCTTGTAATGGTCCAAAAATGAAGAAAGTAAAAAATACCATGGTTAATAAATCGCCTACCAAGATTTTATCGCCAAATAAAAAGTAATACAAGGCAAACACGACACACGTTCTTAAAAAATGAACCGTAGTTCCTTGAATAAAACTCAAGCTTCGAATGAATCGAATTTTTTGTAATTCGAGACTCAATATTTTTTGAGTATTGTTATTCAGTCGTTCCTCTTCTTGTTGGGTTAAGCCTAAACTTTTAACAAGTTCAATATTGCGCAAACTTTCGGTAGTTGAACCAGCAAGGGAATTGGTTTGGGTAACAATTTTTCTGGAAATAATTTTAATTCGTTTGCCTAAAAAAGAACTTAAAACTGCAATAATAGGAGCAGACACTAAAAAGATAAGCGCAATTCGGTAATCAATTCTTGAGATATATACAATTACAAAAGTAAACCCAACAATGGTTTGAAATACTAACGAAATGGAAAGCGTAATCAATTTTTCAGAATCGGTGCGTACTTTTTGTAAACGATTCAAGGTTTCACCACTGCGTTGGTCTTCAAAATCTTCATACGGTAAATCCAACGATTTTTTGATGCCATCGGTATACATTTCAGCACCCGTTCTTTGAATTACTATATTGGTGAAATAATCCTGAAAGTTTTTTGTCAATCGGGAAATCATAGCTGCACCCAAGGATAGCATCAGCCAAAAACCTACCGATTTTATAAAATCCATTTCTCGACCTTTGTATTTGGAAATCCCTACACCGCAATCCTGCATTAGTTTTCCGGTAATAATCGAGTCTGAAAGACTAAAACAAATGTTGATAGCTGCCATTAATAAAGCAATAAACAATAAGGTTTTGTGTTTTTTTATATAAAAAAATAAAAGTTTCATAATGCATTTGGAGTTTGAAAAAACTTAATTTAAACTAGTTTTAAAGAACCGCAAAAATAATGAATTTTATAGCGTGATTGAGTTAATTAAATCGTTTGACAATTAAATTAATTATATTAAGTTTACAAAAAAATAATTTAAATTTTAAAAATGAAAAAATTAGCTTTAGCTTTTAGTGCTTTGTTACTAATCCTGTCTTCTTGTTCCTCAAGCGATAGTAGTTCGTCTTCAACAACAGACGTTTTACCTAAAAAAACTATTGAAACATATTCTGACGGAACTATTACAACCTTGTTAACTTATAATGGAAATAAAATTGTAAAAGGAGTTTCTAGTGATGATACATCCATAGTTTTTACTTACACGGGAGATTTAATTACTAAAATTGAATATTTTGAAGGTACAACTTTAGATCAAACGGATACTTATACTTATAATTCAAGTAATCAATTGGTGACTTTTTTAAGAATAACCTATTTAGATGATTATGGCGACCGAACAACTTATGTATACAATTCTGATGGAACAATTTCGTTTACAGATTATTCTGGAGATTCAAATTCTCAAACAATGGTTGATAGAAACGGTAAAATTTTCTTTGAAAATAACGAACTTGTTAAAACCGAATATTATATTGAGTCTAGTTCAACTTTATTCAATACTTTAACGTATACCTATGACACAAAAAACAATCCATTTAAAAATGTAACTGGATTTGATAAAATTGGTTATGAAGAAGGATATACACAAGGAGTTAATAAAAATATTTTAACAATATTAGGTACCGCTTTCACTAGCGATGACGCTACTTATGATTATACCTATAATTCAAATAACTATCCAACAAATGTTTTGGAAACATTTACTTTTTCTGGAGAGACTACATCAACTCAGTATTTTTACGAATAAATATCTGCAAACATTAATATCAAACCCTTTCAAACAATTCAAGTTCGAAAGGGTTTTTTGATTAGAAAATGAACTGTTTAATGGTTTCTAGTGTTGCGAAAATTAATTTTGTGGGGGTAATTTAATAAAGTAAAACACTTGATATTTGTATTATTTAGTAGTATGTTTGCGGAAAATTAAATAAGTTTAAAATGAAAAAATTAAGTATTGCATTTAGTTTATTGGTATTGATTTTATCGTCTTGTTCATCAAGTGATAAGGAAACTTCAGTTTCTGATTTATTAGTTAAAAGTACAGTGGTCACAACTAGTACTGAAGTTGTAAATTCATTATATGCTTATGATGGTAAGAAACTAGTAGGTGTTGTAAGTGACAATGGATCTTCAGTTGCCTATACCTATACCGGTGATTTAATTACTAAAACAGAAAATTTTACAGATAATGTTCTTGTGTCTTCCAATACCTATGAATATGATTCAAGTAATAACTTGACTGTTTCAACATTAGAGATTGTTGAACCAGCATTCATAGTTAAAAGAAATTATTTCTACAATTTAGATGGAACAGTTTCAGTTTCCGAAGTAACAGGAGCTACGCTTGCCGCATTAGCGCCGAGTAAAACAGAAAACATTTATTTCCTTGATAATTCTATCAATAAAGTTGAAATAACTAACGATGGTTCACCTACAATAGACGTAACAATTAATTTATCGTATGATACCAAAAACAATCCTTTTAAAAATGTGTTAGGATTTGATAAATTGATGACGGTAGAAAGTTCAAGTAATAATAATTTACAATATGAAGTACTTGATGTTGTTTTAGGAACAACCAATTACACGTCGTCTTATGTTTATGATGCAAATGATTTTCCAATTGCTTCATTAAGGACGGCTGGAAGCTCAGTTTCAAATGTTACGACTGAATTTATTTATGAATAATCAAAAATAGTATTCCAAAAAACCCTTTCAAATAATTTAAGTTTGAAAGGGTTTTTTTGATTAAAAATATAAGTTAAGTTTGTGAAAAACATACTCTATGCATTTTAGAACTCAAATACCTATTTCAAAATGTGATTTGCCAATGGATTACAATTCCCAAATAATGTCTTTAGGTTCTTGTTTTGCTGAGAATATAGGGAAGAAGTTTAACTATTTTAAATTCCAAAATGAAGTAAATCCCTTTGGTATTATTTTTAATCCAATATCTATTGAAAAACTAATTGAAAGAGCGATTAATAAAATTGAATTTTCCGAAAAGGATATTTTTTTTCATAACGAACGTTGGCATTGTTTCGAAGTTCATTCGGATTTGAGCAATTCAAACGCAACAATATTTCTTCAAAATCTAAATCAAATCCTCGAATCAACGTATTGCCAAATAATCAAATCCACACATATAATTATTACCTATGGAACGTCATGGGTTTATAGAAATATTGCCTCTAATGAAATTGTTGCTAACTGTCATAAAGTGCCGCAAAATCAATTTGTGAAAGAAATACTATCAGTTGAAGCTATTGAGCAATCCATTCAAAACACAATTGATGTAATAAAATCAGTGAATCCCAACTGCGCTTTTATTTTTACGATTTCTCCAGTGCGTCACATTAAAGACGGCTTTGTAGAAAATCAACAAAGTAAAGCACATCTCATCGCTGCAATCCACGAAACGCATAACACACAACGCTCAACCCATAACTATTTTCCGAGTTATGAAATCATGATGGACGAACTACGCGATTATCGTTTTTATGCCGATGATATGTTGCATCCCAACCAAGTGGCCATAGATTATATTTGGGAACGCTTTTCTCAAACACAAATTTCAGAAGCTATTTATCCAATCATGGAAGAAGTGGACTCCATTCAAAAAGGACTAACACACCGGCCTTTTAACACAGATTCTGAAAGTCATCAGAAATTCATAAAAAATTTGAAACATAAGATTTCCCAACTTCAAGAGAAACTTCCTTTTATTACATTTTAAGAAATACGAATTTCTAAGTATTGAATTGAATTTCAAAATAAATCAATTTTACTTTAACCCGTTGGGTGTAATTATTTTTTATGGCTAATTTATACTAAATTGTCACATTGAGCTTGCCGAAATGTATCCTTTTTAATGTCTTCGACAAGCTCAGACTGACATTTTTGTTCTAATTGGATAAAAATTTCAAGCAAAAAATGCAGTACTAATAGATTTTCATTAATTACACCCAACGGGTTACTTTAATTAATTTTTTAAAACAAAAACGTTTAAATCAATCAAAAAGTAAGTAGTTTTTAGTTTTTTTTGAACCATCTCGTTTTGAACGGTATGGTTTTCTTATGAAATAAATTCTATATTTGAAAAGATGAAACTCTCCGAACGTAAAATCGAAATTATTGCCATTTCCGCCAAACTTTTCAAAGAGAAAGGTTACAGCGCTGTAACGATGCGCGATATTGCTCAAGCTATGGATATCAAAGCCGCTAGTTTGTACAATCATATCAAATCCAAACAGGAAATTCTGGTTTTAATCATTATCGAAATTGCCGAAGAGTTTACCAATGTTATCAATGAAATTCTAGCTTCCGAGGTTTCGGCTATTCAAAAAATCGAAAAAGTGATTCAGCTGCATATCGATATTACTTTGAGAAATTCGGATGCTTTGGCATGTTTGAATAACGATTGGATGCATTTAGCTAATAAAGAATTGACTTACTTTATCAAAATGCGGGAAGAATACGAAGAAAGTTTCAGAACAATTATCAAACAAGGAATAGCCAATAATGAAATCAAAAATCTTAATATAGAAGTTATTATTTTCTCCACGCTTTCCACACTAAGAACACTTTATCTTTGGTATGGAAAGAAAAAAACAATCAAACCCGAAGTGCTTAAAGCAAATATGATTCAAGTGCTACTAAATGGAATTGTTTAATTTGAAGTTTTTTTAAAGTTAAAAAATTACAACGTTTTCGTTACGTATTAAAATAATCATTAAATTTGCATAACAAACTAACAACCGTTAGTTTTAATTAAAGGTAAAATAAATGTCAAAATTTCACAGTATAAAAGTTGCAGATATTTATAAAGAAACAAAGGATTGCTCCGTCATTTCCTTTGAAATACCTGTTGCATTACAAGAAGAATTTCAATTTATTCAAGGACAACACTTAACCTTAAAATCGTCAATTGATGGTAAAGAGGAGCGTCGTTCTTATTCGCTTTGTTCCAGTCCAATTGAAAATAAATGGAAAGTGGCAGTCAAAAAAATCAACGGTGGTGTGTTTTCAACTTTTGTAAACGAAAATTTAAAAAAAGGAGATTTCCTCGAATTAATGCAGCCTAATGGTGAATTTTTTACAACTGTAAATCCGTCAAAAGCTAAAAATTATATTGCTTTTGCAGCAGGAAGTGGCATTACTCCAATTCTTTCTATCATCAAAACGCATTTAGCATTAGAAGCTAATAGTACTTTTAAACTTTTTTATCTCAATCGAAGTGTAAAATCAATTATCTTTAAAGAAGAAATTGAATTGCTTAAAAATAAATATTTTGATCGATTTGAAATTTTTCATTTTCTAACCAAAGAACACCGCAGTATTGAGCTATTAAATGGACGATTTACTAAGGAAAAACTACAAGTTTTAACCAATAAAATAATTGATATTTCTGCTGTTGACGACTGTTTTATTTGTGGTCCAGAGGAGATGATTTTTCTTATTCGTGACGCATTAGTTACCGCTGGATTATCAAAAGATAAAATACATTTCGAATTGTTTTCTACTGGAAATTCAGAAGAAGATAAACAACGAATCACTAAAATATTAGAACATAAAGTAGAAGGAACCGAAGTAACCATTATTGATGGTGGGAAAGAATTCCATTTCACCATGGATGATGATTTTGACAACATCCTCGATGGGGCTTTAGCAGCGGGTGCCGATTTGCCTTTTGCCTGTAAAGGTGGGGTTTGTAGTACGTGTCGTTGTAAAATAATTTCAGGAACCGTTGAAATGAAAATTAATTATGCATTAGATGAAAACGAGGTTGCAAAGGGGCTTATTTTAAGTTGTCAAGCCGTTCCAACTTCAAAAAATGTAGTAGTTGAATTTGGAGTATAAAAAAAATAACATATAATTTATAAAGATATGTCAGAATTAGAAGTTAAAAATTTAGAAGCCATCTTCGATGCACGCATCGCTAGAGATGAAAAAATTGAGCCCAAAGATTGGATGCCCGAAAAATATCGCCAAACCCATATTCGTCAAATTTCTCAGCATGCTCATTCCGAAATAGTAGGCATGTTACCCGAAGGAAATTGGATTACACGAGCACCATCTTTAAAAAGAAAAGTGGCTTTATTGGCCAAAATTCAAGACGAAGCCGGTCATGGTTTGTATTTGTACAGTGCCTGTGAAACACTTGGTATTTCTCGTGAAGAATTATACGAACAACTCCATTCTGGAAAAGCAAAATACTCAAGTATATTTAACTATCCAACACTTTCCTGGGCTGATATGGGCGCAGTAGGTTGGCTTGTTGATGGTGCTGCCATTATTAATCAAGTACCTTTAACAGCAACGTCTTTTGGACCTTATGCTCGTGCAATGGTTCGTGTTTGTAAAGAAGAAAGTTTTCACCAGCGTCAAGGTTTTCAAATTATGATGACATTGGCTAATGGCTCAGCAGAGCAAAAAGAAATGGCACAAGATGCTCTTAACCGTTGGTGGTGGCCATCATTAATGATGTTAGGTCCAACCGATGCCGAATCAGTCCACACCGAACAATCCATGAAATGGAAATTAAAACGTAAAACCAATGACGAATTGCGTCAGCAGTTTGTAGATCAAACTGTTCCTCAAGCCGAAATGATTGGATTGACCATTCCAGATCCTAATTTAAAATGGAATGCCGAAACCAAATGTTACGATTTTGGAGAATTGGATTGGGACGAATTTTGGCAAGTTGTAAAAGGACATGGCCCATGCAATAAAGAGCGAATTTCCGCTAGAGTAAATGCATGGAATAATGGTAAATGGGTGCGTGATGCTGCAATGGCTTACGCTGAAAAACAAGAAAATAAAGAATTAGAGAAAGCAGTATAAATTGTTGTCTGTTCTCAGTTCTCCGTTTTTTTAACCGACAACTGTCAACCGACAACCGACAACTATAAAAACTATGAAAAACTGGCCACTTTGGGAAGTATTTATAAGAAGTAAAAATGGATTGGAGCATCGTCATTGTGGTTCACTTCACGCAAGCGATGCCACTATGGCACTTGAAAATGCACGTGACGTTTATACACGAAGAATGGAAGGTGTAAGTATTTGGGTAGTACCATCGGCTCAAATTACAGCATCAAATCCAGATGATAGTGCCGAACTTTTCGAACCTGCAAAAGATAAAGTTTACCGTCATCCTACTTTTTATGAATTACCGGATGAGTTAAAGCATATGTAGAATAGTATGGTTTATTTATTTGACTTTAATAATTGTCTTATAAATTTCAAAAACTTAATTTTTCTTAATTTCTTAATGGTTTAAAAAGAATAAAATGAATAATAATTTAGTTCAATACATCTACGGAATTGCCGATAATTCTTTGATTTTAGGTCAACGAATTGGAGAACTTTGCGGTCACGGACCAAGTTTAGAAACCGATATTGCTATGACAAATATCTCATTAGACTTATTGGGTCAAGTGAGGAGTTATTATCAATATGTGGCCAAATTAATTGGAAACGATGCTACAGAAGATACAATTGCCTTTCTTCGAAAAGAAAGAGAATATAAAAATGTATTATTGGTCGAACAACCCAATCAAGATTTTGCTTATTCTATTTCTAGACAATTTTTGTTTGATATATTTCATTTATTGTTGTTAGAACAATTACAAAATAGTTCCGATGCCATCTTATCGGCTATTGCCAAAAAAAGCATCAAAGAAGTTTCTTATCATACTCGTTTTTCATCAGATTGGATTCGAAGATTAGGAGATGGAACAGAAGAAAGTCATAATAGGATTCAGGAAGCCATAAATCATTTATGGGCATTTACGGATGAATTATTTCATCAAACCGATGCTGATATAACTATGGTTGCTGAAGGAATTGGTGTAGATGTAACTAAATTAAAAGACTCATTTTACAAAAAAGTAAGTGCTATTTTGTTAGAATCTACTTTACAAACTCCCAAATTACACTATTTTCAAAAAGGAGGAAAACAAGGCATTCATAGCGAGCATATGGGCTATTTATTAGCCGATTTGCAATATATGCAACGAACCTATCCTAATATGAATTGGTAATATGACACAACAAATCCATCATATCGACAAACAACTTTACGAAATTCTTGAAACGGTTTCCGATCCAGAAATTCCAGTGCTTTCGATTATGGAAATGGGTGTGGTACGTTCTGCTAAAATAGTAAACGGAATGGTTGAAATTGAGATTACACCAACCTACAGCGGTTGCCCAGCAATGGATGTTATTGCAGACGATATCAAAGCCGCATTTAAACATAAAGGCTACGAAGCTAAAATAGATTTAATTCTTTCTCCAGCTTGGACTACCGATTGGATAACATCAAAAGGCAGAACTGCATTAGAAAAATATGGAATTGCTTCTCCATTATCAGCAGAAGCCGACAAAGAAGCTCTTCTTGGAAATAAAAAAGTTGTTAAATGTCCACAATGTGGTTCTTTCAACACAAAATTAGTAAGCCAATTTGGCTCAACAGCCTGTAAAGCATTGTTTAAATGTGAAGATTGTTTAGAACCATTCGACTATTTTAAATGTTTAAAATAACCAATTAGAATGGAGAGCATCCTTTTAAAAAAAGAGAATAGTGTTGCGTGGATTACACTCAACAGACCTGAAGTATTCAATAGTTTCAATCGTGAAATGGCTTTGCTATTGCAAAAAACATTAGACGATTGTAATGCTGATGCAACTGTTCGTGCCATTGTAATTACAGGAAATGGCAAAGCATTTTGTGCAGGTCAAGACTTAAAAGAAGTAACAGATCCCGAATTAAATCCGGGTTTCAGAAAGATTTTGGAAGAACATTACAATCCTATTATTCAAAAAATTAGAAATATTGAAAAACCAATAATTGCTGCTGTGAATGGCGTAGCTGCTGGTGCTGGTGCCAATATAGCTTTAGCTTGTGATTTTGTTGTCGCAACAGAACACACCTCTTTTATTCAAGCTTTTAGTAAAATTGGATTAATTCCTGATAGCGCTGGAACTTTCTTTCTTCCAAGGTTAATTGGTCTCCAAAGAGCAACCGCTTTAATGATGCTGGGTGATAAAGTAACAGCACAAGAAGCATTGCAAATGGGAATGATTTATAAAATTTTCCCTGCTGCTTTTTTTGAAGAAGAAGTGATGGGTTTAGCCATAACCTTAGCCAATATGCCAACAAAAGCATTAGGGTTAACTAAAAGATTATTAAATCAATCGATGAATAATAATTTAGAGCAACAATTAGCATTAGAAAGTGATTTGCAAATTGAAGCCAGTTCATCAAACGATTATAAAGAAGGCGTTACCGCATTTGTTGAAAAAAGGAAACCTGAATTTAAAGGAAATTAATTCAGACAACATAGACTTCATAGAAGGTTAGACATTTCAGAAGGTGTCATAAATCTAAGTAGTCTAAAAATCTAACGATCTAAAAAGTCTAACAAGAAAATGAAAGTAGCAGTAATTGGTTCGGGAACTATGGGAAGTGGTATTGCACAAGTTGCTGCAACCTCGGGTTGTGTTGTAAAAATTTACGACACTAATCAAGAGGTTTTAGACAAAAGTAAAACCAATCTCGAAATTACACTATCAAGATTAGTTGAAAAAGCTAAAATTGATGAAACTGAAAAATTAAGAATTACTAGCAATATTTCCTATGTACATACCATGGGAGAATTATCTCATTCAGACCTTGTCATTGAAGCGATTGTTGAGAATATTGAAATAAAAAGAAAGCTTTTCTCCGATTTAGAATCCTATGTATCTCCAGAAACTATTTTAGCATCCAATACATCATCTTTATCCATTACTTCCATTGCGGCTTCTTGTAAAAAACCGGAACGTGTTGTTGGAATTCATTTTTTCAATCCTGCACCTTTAATGCAATTAGTTGAGGTAGTGCCAGCCATTCAAACGAGTGAGGAAGTACTTTTATTCACTACAAAAACGATAAATGATTGGAAAAAAATTGTAGCTGTTGCCAAAGACACACCCGGATTTATTGTCAACAGAGTAGCTAGACCTTTTTACAGCGAAGCATTGCGTATTTATGAAGAAGGAATGGCTGATTTTGCCACGATTGATTTTGCAATGAAAACTATAGGTGGTTTCAAAATGGGACCATTTGAATTGATGGATTTTATTGGTAATGATGTGAATTATGCAGTTACAGAAAGTGTTTTTGGTTCTTTCTATTTCGACCCAAGATATAAACCTTCTTTCACGCAAAAAAGACTAGTTGAAGCTGGATTTTTAGGAAGAAAATCAGGAAAAGGGTATTATAATTATGCTGCCGAAATGCCAAAACCAAACGAAGATTTAACTTTAGCTAAAAGCATATTCGATCGAATAATTGTAATGCTAATTAATGAAGCTGCAGATGCTTTATTTTTAAATATTGCTTCCGCTAATGATATAGATAATGCCATGACTAAAGGAGTGAATTATCCTAAAGGATTATTAGCTTGGGCAAACGAGTTAGGAATCAAATGGTGTGTTGAAAAATTAGACAATTTATACAACGAATACCACGAAGATCGATACAGATGCTGCGCTTTATTGCGCAAAATGAGTAAAGAAAACAAAACTTTTTTCAACTAATGACACCAAAAGAAATTGTACATAAAATGTTTGATAAAGATGCTTTTAGCCAATGGTTAGGCATAACTATTGAATCTGTCGAAGAAGGATCATGTACACTTTCTATGACTATAAAAAATGAAATGCTTAACGGATTTTCTATCGCTCATGGCGGTATAACCTATTCATTAGCCGATAGTGCTTTAGCATTTGCATCCAATTCACAAGGTCGACAATCAGTAAGTATTGACACTTCCATTAATCATATTGAAGTTTTAAAAGAAGGAGATAAGATTGTGGCGGTTGCCAAACAAAACGCATTAAAAAACAAATTTGGTTTCTATACCATCGAAATAAAAAAAGAAAACACCATTGTAGCACTTTTTAAAGGAACAGTTTTCAGAAGTGAAAAAGAATGGGAAGAATAATTAACAAGTATAGAGATGGAAGCATACATCATAGACGGAGTTCGAACTCCAATCGGAAGTTATCAAGGTTCATTAGCATCGGTTCGCCCAGATGATTTAGGGGCATTGGTTATTAAAACCGTGGTAGAAAAAAATCCAAGCATCCCAAAAGATGCCTACGACGATGTTATTATGGGCTGTTCCAACCAAGCTGGCGAAGACAATCGTAATGTGGCTCGAATGTCGTTACTATTAGCAGGATTGCCTTATACAGTGCCAGGCGAAACGGTAAATCGTTTGTGTAGCTCAGGTTTATCCGCCATAATTCACGCCAGTCGTGCTATCAAAGCGGGTGACGGACATGTTTTTATTGCAGGCGGAATTGAAAACATGACACGCGGACCTTTGGTAGTTTCCAAACCATCTATTGCATATGGTACCGATTCTAAAATGTACGATTCCAGTTTTGGATGGCGTTTTATTAATCCTAAAATGCACACTATGTTTGGCACCGATGCGATGGGAGAAACCGCGGAAAATCTCGTAGAAAAATACAACATTTCTCGTGAAGACCAAGATGCATTTGCTTTACATAGCCAACAAAAAGCTACGGCAGCTCAAACTTCAGGAAGATTAGCAAAAGAAATTGTAACTGTAGAAATTCCGCAACGAAAAGGCGATGCCATTCAATTTTCAAAAGACGAATTTATAAAATCAAATACGTCAATGGAAGGATTATCAAAGTTACGTCCAGCCTTCAAAAAAGACGGAAGCGTAACTGCAGGAAATGCTTCAGGTTTAAATGACGGAGCTTGTGCAACAATAATTGCCTCTGCGGAAGCAGTTCAGAAATACAATCTAAATCCGATTGCTAGAATTGTAAGTTCTGCAGTAGTAGGTGTTGAACCAAGAATCATGGGAATTGGTCCAGTAGAAGCCACCAAAAAAGCCTTAGCTAAAGCCAATTTAACCTTAGATCAAATAGATATTATCGAATTAAACGAAGCTTTCGCTTCACAAGCTATCGCTTGCCTAAGAGAACTAGGATTACAAGATAACGATTCAAGAGTAAATCCAAACGGAGGTTCTATAGCCATAGGTCACCCATTAGGAGTAACTGGAGCAAGAATTATGTATTCAGCTGCTTTAGAATTACAATTGACAGGAAAACGATATGCATTAATAACGATGTGTATTGGCGTTGGTCAAGGCTATGCGGCGATTATAGAAAGAGTTTAAAACTTAGCGAACTTAGCGTTATTCTTAGCGCTCTTAGCGGTTAAAAGAAAAAATATGAATAAAACACAACATTACGTAGTAGGAAAATGGACATCTGCAACCGGAGAAGGAAAACCTTCTTACGATGCGGTTACAGGTGAATTCATTGCAGAAACTTCGGTGGAAGGATTGGATATTCCAGCCATTTTACATTATGGAAGAACAAAAGGTGGCGAAAAACTCCGCAAAATGACCTTCCAAGAACGTGGTAATATGATTAAAAGTTTGGCGATGTATTTAACCAAACGCAAAGAAGCTTTTTACGAAATTAGTTTTAGAACCGGTGCTACTCGCGTCGATTCGTGGATTGATATCGAAGGTGGTTTCGGAAACTTATATGCGAATGCATCGTTGCGAAAATTATTTCCAAACCAACCGTATCACGTAGAAGGCGATCCAATTGATTTGTCAAAAGGAGGCCGATTTATGGCACATCATATTTTGGTTCCGAAAAAAGGAGTGGCAATTCATATCAACGCTTTCAATTTTCCAATATGGGGAATGTTAGAAAAATGTGCTTGCAATTGGATGGCGGGAATGCCGGCAGTAGTTTTACCGGCTCCCACAACAGCATATCTAACGGAAGCAGTAGTTCGCGAAATTATCTCATCCAATATATTACCTGAAGGTGCATTACAATTGATATGTGGTACTGCCAGAAATATTTTTGATACCGTAGAAAGTCAAGATGTAATTACATTTACAGGTTCGGCAACCACAGGAAGATTGTTAAAATCACATCCGAGAATCATTCAAGAAGCCGTTCCCTTTACGATGGAAGCCGACAGTTTGAATGCTTCTATTTTAGGTGAAGACGCTGTTCCAGGAACTGCAGAATTCGATTTATTCATCAATCAAGCTCGAAGTGAAATAACAGTAAAAGCAGGACAAAAATGTACCGCTATTCGCAGAATGATTGTTCCCGAACAATTAATGGATGAGGTACAATCGGCTCTTTCAAAATCATTAGATAAAGTTTCCATCGGTGATCCAAGATTAAAAGAAGTCCGAATGGGCGCTTTGGTAAGCAAAGAGCAAGTCAATGTGCTGAAAGAACGCGTTCAAGAGTTAGCAAAATCAGCGAAAATTGTGTACGGCGATTTAGAAAAAACAACGCTTATCGGTGCCGACGAAAAAGGGGCGTTCGTGAGTCCGATTTTACTTCGCGAAAACCAACCATTTCAAAATTTGGCTGTTCATGAAACCGAAGCTTTCGGTCCGGTTTCAACGATTATGCCTTATAAAAATCTTGACGAAGCCATCGAATTAGCTCAAATGGGTAAAGGTTCTTTAGTGTCTTCAATTGTAACCAATTCAGATGAAATTGCTAAAGAATATGTGATTAATGCAGCATCGCATCACGGTAGAATTTTAGTGTTGAATCGCGAAAACGCCAAACAAAGTACAGGTCACGGTTCGCCATTACCATTATTGGTTCATGGTGGTCCAGGTCGCGCTGGCGGGGGCGAAGAAATGGGTGGCGTTCGCGGAATCAAACATTATATGCAACGTTGCGCCATTCAAGGTTCACCAACCACATTAACCGAAATCACAGGAATTTATCAAGCGAATTCGGCGTATAAAGAAATCACCCAACATCCATTTCAATACTATTGGGAAGATATCCAACCCGGAATGTCATTACGAACACACAACCGTACAGTAACTGACACCGACATCATCAATTTTGCCAACATTACTTGGGATCATTTCTATGCACATACCGATATTACTTCGCTTGACGGAAGTATTTTCAAGAAAAGAACGGCTCACGGCTACTTTATTTTGGCGGCTGCAGCAGGTTTGTTCGTCTATCCAAATAAAGGACCAGTTGCTGCTAATTACGGATTGGAAGAATGTCGTTTCTTGCGTCCAATTTATCACAACGATACCCTTTATGTGCGATTAACGTGTAAACAAAAAGTCGACAGAGATGTCGCTTCTGCCGAACATCCAAGCGGCATCGTAAAATGGTTTGTTGAGGTTTTTGATACTGAAAATGAATTGGTTGCAGTAGCGACTATTTTGACAATGGTACAAAAAAAACAAGAAGTTTTTGTAGAAATGACTGATGAAAAAATAGCCGAATGTTTGAATAAATTAACCGAAAATTCAAAACCAAGTTGGGGAATTTTAACGCCACAACATTTGTTAGAACATTTGGAACAAGGCTACAGAATCATGTCGGGTGAAATTCAGGATTTTGAAATTGCAACTCCCGAAAAGATTTTGGATAAAGTGCATAATTCGTTATACAATTATGATAAATTCCCAATGGGGACTAATTTTCCAACCATGAAAAAAGATGAATTGGAAGTTTTAATTCATCCTGATTTCGAAACAGCAAAAGCCAAATTTGTAGAAGCAAGAGAAAGTTATAAAACCTTTTTTAAAGAAAACCCAGAAGCCGTTTTAAAGAATATGGTTTTTGGTGAATTGAACAAATATGAATCGTATTTATTAGAACGAAAACATTTAAATCACCACTTTGAACAGTTTGGATTAATATAAAAGAATAGACTTTGCGAACCTTGCGAAAACCTTGCGAGCTTTGCGGTTAAATAACATTATGGAAGCATACGTAAATCAAAGCATACAAAACAACATCGCCACCATCGAGTTTTTTCATCCCGAGCAAAACTCCTTGCCTAGCGATATCCTTGCAAAATTAGCCAACACGATAACCGAAGTTGGAAATAATCAAGAAGTAAAAGTCATCATCCTAAAAAGTGGTGGCGAGAGAACCTTTTGTGCAGGAGCAAGTTTTCAAGAACTCATTGCCATCAACGATGCCGCAACCGGAAAAGTATTTTTCTCAGGATTTGCCAACGTAATCAACGCCATGCGAAAATGTCCAAAATTCATTATCGGACGCATTCAAGGGAAAACCGTTGGTGGAGGAGTAGGAATAGCAGCATCCACCGATTATTGTATGGCTACTAAATTTGCAGCAATAAAATTATCAGAATTAAATGTCGGAATCGGACCGTTTGTGGTTTCACCTGCCATCGAAAGAAAAATGGGTGTTTCCGCCATGTCACAAATAGCAATCGATGCCAACACCTTTTATGAAGCAACTTGGGCAAAAGAAAAAGGATTATTCGCTAACGTTCATGAAACAATTGAAGAGTTAGACGAAGCCGTTCAAAAATTTGCCGAACATTTGTGTACTTACAATCCAGAAGCGATGACCGAAATGAAAAAAGTTTTTTGGAGAGGAACAGAAGATTGGGATAATTTACTAGCAGAAAGAGCCACCATCAGTGGAAGATTAGTATTGTCTGATTTTACAAAAGAAACGTTGAAGAAATTTAAGTAAAGACAAAAAGATAATAGACGAAGAGAGAATAGACTAAAAGAAAAATCTATTATCTATCAGTCTATTATCCATTATCAAAAAAATGATATACGAATTTAAAGGGTTCATCCCTGTCATACACGAAAGTAGTTTCATCCATCCGCAAGCCGCGGTTACGGGTAATGTGATTATTGGAAAAAACGTATATGTTGGTCCAGGCGCTGCAATTCGTGGCGATTGGGGAGAAATTATCATTGAAGATGGTTGTAATGTGCAAGAAAATTGTACTATCCATATGTTTCCAGGGAAATCAATGGTCTTAAAAGCTGGTGCACATATTGGTCACGGAGCGATAATTCATGGAGCCAATATTGGAGCCAATTGTTTGGTGGGAATGAACGCAGTAATCATGGATGATGTCAATGTGGGAGATGAATGTATCATTGGAGCTTTGAGTTTTATCAAAGCCGGAATGCAAATCCCAAACCGAAAAATGGTGGTAGGAAATCCAGCCACCATAATAAAAGACGTCACCGATGAAATGATCGATTGGAAAACCAAAGGAACTGACTTGTATCAACAATTGCCAAAAGAATGTTATGACAGTTTGAAAGCAGTAGAGCCATTACGAGAAATCCCTGCCAATCGACCAACACAAGAATCGTTTTATAAAACATTAGAAGAATTTAAGAATAAGTCATAAAGTTGTAATGTCAAAAGAGGAAAGTCCAAATGCTGCCTCTTTCGACTTTCGGCTTTCGATTTTAAGACTAAAAAATGATAACAGAATTCAAAATGCCCAAAATGGGCGAAAGTATATCCGAAGCAACAATAATCAGTTGGTTGAAAAACGTAGGTGATTTTGTAGAAGCTGAAGAAACCATTTTAGAAGTAGCTACCGATAAAGTGGACAGCGATATACCCTCGCCAGTTTCAGGAGTGATAACGGAGATTCGTTTTCAAAAAGATGATGTCGTTGGAGTTGGAACTATTTTGGCGTTGATAGATGAAAGTCAAAAGTCAAAAGTCGCAAGTCAAAAGTCGGATAATATTGAAGTGAAATCATCACCACAAAACCAACAACCAACAACCCAAAATCCAGAACCCAAAACCCAATATAAATCCAATTCAGATGCATTCATTTCGCCTTTAATTATTTCAATTGCACAAAAAGAAAACCTTTCCATCGAAGAGTTGCAATCCATTCCAGGTTCAGGAATAGAAGGAAGATTGCAAAAAAGTGACGTATTTAATTATCTAAAAAATAGAAAATATCCAATTCAATCTAAATCGATAATTGACAACCGACAACCGACAACGTTTCCAAAACCGAAAATCAATTTCATAGAAGGAAAAGATCGAATTGTAGAAATGGATCGCATGCGCAAAATGATTGCCGATCACATGGTATATTCCAAACAAACGTCGCCACACGTAACTTCGTATATTGAAGTGGATGTAACGAATTTAGTGAATTGGCGTAACGAAAATAAAGACAAGTTTCAATCTATACATAATGAAAAACTGACATTTACCCCTGTTTTCGTTCAAGCGGTAGCCAAAGCCATTGTTGATTTTCCATTGATCAATGTTTCTGTAGATGAGAAAAATATTATTGTTCACAACGACATTAACATCGGAATGGCAACAGCGCTTCCCAACGGAAATTTAATAGTACCAGTAGTCCGAAATGCTAATGAAAAAGACTTGGTTGCAATAGCAAAAGACGTTAATCATTTAGCAGCAGCTTCTCGAAACAACAAATTAAAACCAGAAGAAATCCAAGGAAGTACCTTTACGATTTCCAATGTTGGAACCTTTGGGAGTTTAATGGGAACACCAATTATTAACCAACCCGAAGTCGCCATTTTAGCACTCGGAATCATAAAAAAACGTCCCGAAGTAATGACCACTTCAAAAGGCGACGAAATTGCCATACGTAGCATGATGTATCTTTCGCTTTCTTTCGACCATCGTGTGGTTGATGGATTTTTAGGAGGATCGTTCTTGCGAAAAATAGGCGATTATTTAGAACAATTTGATACTAATACAACATTATAAAAGTATGAAAACAGTAATGACACCTCCAATAAAAATAACAAAAGTTGCGCAATCCAAAGTAAGTCAAGTCGATTTGAATAACGTCTCAATGGGAACTCATTTCTCCGATCACATGTTTATTTGTGATTATGAAAATGGCGAATGGAACAATCCAAGAATTGAACCTTTAACTTTAATCCCAACACATCCAGCAGCAATGGCGTTGCATTACGGACAAGCTATTTTTGAAGGTATGAAAGCCACCTTAGGAAAAGAGGGTACACCATTATTATTTCGTCCAGATGAAAATGCTAAACGATTGAATTTTAGTGCCTATAGAATGGGAATGCCATTGTTTCCTGAAGATTTATTTGTGGAAGCATTAAAACAATTTACCGCCTTAGAAAAACAATGGGTTCCAACATCAGAAGGTAGCGCGCTATATTTGCGTCCGTTTATGTATGCTGATGAAGCCTTTATTGGAATGCGTGCAGCGACGAGTTTTAAATTTATCATTATGGCATCGCCAGCAGGACCTTTTTTTACTAGAAAAATTAAATTATACGCAGAAAAAAAATACGTTCGTGCTGTAAATGGTGGAACAGGAGAAGCAAAAGCAGCCGGAAATTATGCTGCAGCCATTCGTCCTACAGAATATGCCAAAGCTCATGGATATGATCAAGTTTTATGGCTAGATGCTCAAAATTTTGAGTACATTCAAGAAGTAGGAACTATGAATATATTTTTCAAAATAGCTGGTAAATTTATAACACCCGATTTAAGCGGATCGATTTTAGCAGGAATTACACGAATGAGTGTTATTGACCTTTTGAAAGACAAAGGATTTGAAGTAATAGAAAGACCAATCTCTATTTCTGAAATTATAGCCGCTTCCAAAAATGGCACTTTAGAAGAAGCTTTTGGAACAGGAACTGCTGTTGGAATAGCCATGGTAGAAGAAATTGGCAATGTAGATTTTTCTATTAAATTACCTGTTTCAAACCCTGTTTCGAATATGGTAAATGATACATTGAATGCCATTAAAGTGCAAGATATTGAAGATAAATTTGGTTGGATTGTAGAAGCAAAATAATTTTTCAGCAACGCAGATTTAAGAAATTTAATAGATTTTAAAAATTGCTTTAATTTCTTAAATCTGTGTTCCAAAAAAGATAAAGATTATCAACACAAAATTGTATGTTAGATAAAAAAATACTCGAAAAAGCGTTTTCAACAATGGCAACGGCAAAAGCCATGACCGAATTGTATGAAGATAATTTCAAAATCGTTTCCAAATACGTTCACGCAACCTCACGCGGACACGAAGCCATTCAAATTGCATTGGCAATGCAACTCTTACCTCAAGATTATGCCTTTCCCTATTATCGTGATGATTCGATGTTATTGGGAATTGGCATGCAACCTTATGATTTGATGTTGCAATTGATGGCAAAAAAAGACGACCCTTTTTCAGGAGGACGAACGTATTATTGCCACCCAAGTTTGAAAGACAATGACAAACCAAAAATTCCTCATCAATCTTCCGCAACAGGAATGCAGGCGATTCCAGCAACAGGCGCGGCAATGGGATTTTGGTACAAAGAAAACATTGGAATATCAGCTAAAAATCAGGAATCTCCAATCGTAGTTTGCTCCTTGGGTGATGCTTCTGTAACCGAAGGTGAAGTCGCCGAAGCGTTTCAGATGGCAGCTTTAAAGCAACTTCCTATTTTATATTTAGTACAAGATAACGGTTGGGATATATCCGCCAATGCTGCCGAAACTCGTGCGCAAAACGCCTTTGATTATGTAAAAGGTTTTCATGGAATTGAAGCCATTTCAATAGATGGAGCTAATTTTGCTGAAAGCTATTTAGCCGTTCAAAAAGTGATAAAAACCATTCGTGAAGAACGACGACCATTTTTAATTCATGCGAAAGTTCCGTTGTTAAATCATCATACATCAGGCGTTCGAATGGAATGGTATCGTGACGATTTGGAAGAAGCGCAATCGCGAGATCCCTATCCGGTTTTGATTAAACAATTATTGGAAGTCGGATTTACAAATACTGAAATTCAAACTATAGAAAATACGGCTGTAGCCAAAGTTCAAGCCGATTTTGATAAAGCGCAACTAGCCGAAGACCCAGCGCCAGAAGATTTATTCACACACGATTTTGCGCCAACACTAATCACAGAAGAAGTTGGTGAAAGAAATCCACAACGTGAAGATAAAGTCGTAATGGTGGATTGTGCACTTTTTGCTGTCGAAGAATTAATGAAAAAACACCCAGAATGTTTGTTGTACGGACAAGACGTTGGAGGAAGACTAGGCGGTGTTTTTAGAGAAGCAGCTACTTTGGCACAAAAATTTGGTGACGAACGCGTGTTTAATACACCCATTCAAGAAGCCTTTATTGTGGGTTCTACAGTCGGCATGTCGGCAGTTGGTTTAAAACCAATTGTTGAAGTGCAATTTGCCGATTATATTTGGCCAGGACTGAACCAATTGTTTACCGAAGTGAGTCGCTCATGTTATTTATCCAACGGGAAATGGCCAGTAAGCATGATTTTACGAGTTCCAATAGGAGCTTACGGAAGCGGTGGACCGTATCATTCTTCTTCTGTAGAAAGTGTTTTAACCAACATTCGCGGCATCAAAATTGCGTATCCAAGCAACGGCGCCGATTTAAAAGGACTTCTAAAAGCTGCCTATTACGATCCAAATCCAGTTGTAATTTTAGAACACAAAGGGTTGTATTGGAGCAAAGTAAAAGGTACTGACGAAGCACGTGTTTTTGAACCTAGCGAAGATTATATTTTACCTTTTGGTAAAGCCAATGTGGTTCAGGAAATTTGGGAAAATGAACAAGAAGAAACCATTTCAGTTATCACCTATGGAATGGGAGTGCATTGGTCATTGAATGCTTCAGCAAATTTTAAAAACAAAGTTGAAATCGTCGATTTAAGAACCTTATTTCCATTGGACGAAGAAGCAATACTAAAATCGGTTAAGAAAGCTAAAAAATGCCTTATCGTAACCGAAGAACCGACAAATAACTCTTTCGCTCGAAGTTTAGCTGGATTAATTCAAGAAAAATGTTTCAAATATCTTGATGCGCCTGTAATGGTGATTGGTTCTGAAAATATGCCAGCGATTCCGCTAAACAGTACGTTGGAGTTTACTATGATTCCGAATTCAGAGAAAGTGAGGTCTAAGATTGAAGCGTTGATGAATTATTAGATAAAATAAAAACCTCCAATTGGAGGTTTTTATTTATCTTTTACTGGAACCTGGTGGATATTGCGCTAAAATTTTATCTACAAATTCTTTAATTCGAGCATCTTTTTCATCCGTGTTTTTGGTAAGATAACCCGTTCCTTCTCCTTGCCAAACTAGTTCTTTGGTTTTAGCATCTAGAACATCAATAAACAAAGTGCCTTCGAGTGTTGTAGCTACTGTTGAATATCCAATTCCCATCCCCCAAAAAGGACTCCAATTCCAACCCCAGCCAAATCCGTTCTGATTATAAACATCCACACGTTGGTTTTCTTTTGTGAAAATACTAATGAGCATGTCTGGTGTTTCACTTTTGGAGAATCCTTTTATTACCATTGCTTCATCAATGGAGCGTAGAATTCGTTTCTTGTCTAAATCGGATATTTCGGCTTTATCGATGCCGCTTTTTAAGAAGGCATAGGTCTTAAATTGTTTAAAGTCAACTTTTTTGTCATAGTCAGAATTCACACTTACAGAACTACAGGAAGCTAACACGAAGAGTAATAGCAACGTTAAAAAATTTGTTGTTTTCATAGCATATTTTTTTAATCATTAGATTTTTAGACTTCTTAGAATATTAGATTCTTACCTATATCCGAATAGACATGTTAAACATTAATTTCAATAGTTTAATTGTCTAACGATCTAAAAATCTAATAAGCTATCCTCAACTCTATTAGGGATGGTAACTTTTAATAATGGTTGTGTATCCATCGCTCTTTTTATGGCAAAAATGGCACCTTCATTTCTTGCCCAACTTCGTCGCGAGATTCCGTTGTTCACATCCCAGAAAAGCATTGATTCTAAACGCTTTGAGGATTCTTTTGTTCCATCAAGAACCATACCAAAACCACCATTAATGACTTCTCCCCAACCTACGCCACCACCATTGTGAATAGAAACCCAAGTCGCGCCACGAAAGCTATCGCCAATGACATTTTGTATTGCCATATCTGCAGTAAAACGAGAACCGTCATAAATATTAGAAGTTTCTCTGTATGGTGAATCAGTTCCAGATACATCATGATGGTCACGGCCTAGAATTATATATCCAATTTCCCCTCTTGCAATCGCTTGATTGAAAGCTTCAGCAATTTTTATTCTGCCTTCGGCATCAGCGTAAAGGATTCGAGCTTGTGAACCGACAACCAATTTATTTTCTTGAGCACCTTTAATCCATTGGATATTATCGGCCATTTGCTGCTGAATTTCAGCTGGTGATTTTTTCATCATTTCTTCTAAAACCTCGCAAGCAATGGCATCTGTTTTGGCTAAATCTTCTGGTTTCCCTGAAGCACAAACCCAGCGAAATGGTCCAAATCCATAATCAAAACACATCGGTCCCATAATATCTTGAACGTAACTGTTGTATTTAAAATCGATATGATTTTCAGCAAAAACATTGGCGCCGGCTCGGGAAGCTTCTAGTAAAAAAGCATTTCCATAATCGAAGAAATAGGTTCCTTTGGCAGTATGTTTGTTAATAGCATCTGCATGACGACGCAAGGTTTTTTGAACTTCTTCTTTGAATTTGTCTGGATTATTGGCCATCATTTCATTCGATTCTTCGAAAGTAAATCCAATTGGATAATAACCTCCAGCCCAAGGATTGTGCAACGAAGTTTGATCGGAACCCAAATCAATATGAAGATTTTCTTGATCGAAACTTTCCCAAACGTCAACGATATTTCCGAGATAAGCAATGGAAACAACTTCCTTATTTTCTAATGCTTTTTTGACTCTTGGAACTAAATCGTTAATGTTATCAATTACTTCATTTATCCATCCTTGAGAATGACGAATATGAGTAATTTTTGGATTGACTTCGGCACAAACCGTAACGCAACCGGCGATATTCCCAGCTTTGGGTTGTGCACCAGACATTCCGCCTAAACCGGAAGTAACGAATAAGCCACCAGTTGGAGATTTTTTTATTTTTCTAAAACCGTTTAAAACCGTAATAGTTGTTCCGTGTACAATTCCCTGTGGACCAATGTACATATAACTTCCGGCTGTCATTTGTCCGTATTGTGAAACACCTAAAGCATTCATTTTTTCCCAATCGTCGGGTTTGGAATAATTTGGAATTACCATTCCGTTGGTAACAACCACTCTTGGAGCTTCTTTGTGTGAAGGAAACAAACCCATGGGATGCCCCGAATACATCGATAGTGTTTGTTCTTCGCTCATTTCTGCCAAATATTTCATGGTGAGCAGGTATTGCGCCCAATTTTGAAAAACAGCGCCGTTTCCACCATAGGTAATTAACTCATGTGGATGTTGCGCCACAGCATAATCCAAATTGTTTTGAATCATGAGCATGATGGCTTTGGCTTGTTCACATTTTCCAGGATATTCGGAAATTGGTCGTGCGTACATTGTATAATCGGGACGTAAACGATACATATAAATTCGGCCGTAGGTTTCCAGTTCATATTTGAATTCAGGAAGTAATTCAGCGTGATGTAGTGGTTCAAAATAGCGCAAGGCGTTTCTTAAAGCCAATTTTATTTCTTCAGTAGAAAGAATTTCTTTGCGTTTTGGCGCATGATTGATGTCTGCTTCGTAGGGTTTTGGATTGGGTAAAACTGATGGAATTCCTTGTTGTATTTGTTCTTGAAATGTCATTTTTAGACTTCTTAGATTGTTAGATATTTAGATTTTTTAGACTTCTTAGATTGTCAGAGCTTTAGATTTTTAGACTTCTTATTTTTTTTCTAAAAGGTCTAAATTTCTAAAAAGTCTAAGATGTCTTTTTAATTGTTCCTGTTTTTTTATCATATCCATACGGACAATGACGGCAACCACTTTTGCAACAATAGCCTCTTTTTAAATGGTAGTTGGAGGTAAAACAACGATACCCTTCGGGAGTGATGTAATAATCTTCGCCTTCAATTAAATTATTTGGGTCTAATGCTTCATTCATAGCAACAAATCGACATTAAAATAGTTGTTTTTAATTTCTTCAAAAATAACTATTTTAATCAAAGATTACTTTTTCTTTAGGCAAAAATAAAAAGTCAGAAAGAAATTTAACAACTTTGCAGCCTATGATATTAATAGTTTATAAATATTTAACGCCAAGAGGATTTAGAGGATTGACTTTCTTCCCGTTTGTTATTGTGACAAATAAAGATGATGCTTTAGATACTGTTTGTGTCAATCATGAAAAGATACATTTACGACAACAAGTTGAGTTATTGGTTTTACCTTTTTATGTTTGGTATTTGTTGGAGTATTCTATTCGATTGGTTCAGTTTAAAGATAGAAAAAATGCGTATTATAATATTTCTTTTGAACGAGAAGCCTATGCTAATGAAAAAGACCTTAACTATTTAAAGCAAAGGTCTTTTTGGAAATTTTTAAAGTATATTTAATTTATTTTCTTGCTCCTTTTGGGCGCGCTAATTTTTCGGTTTCGATATCCACTTTTTCATTAGTTGGCTTGTCCCAACGAATTTTTGAACCATCCCACCATAAGCTCTGAGGTGTGTCGACAGTATTATTATCGTTGAACATTACACCATCCATTTTTCTGTCGAAATCTTTTGCTAAAAGATCTGTAGGTACATCTGGGTTTTCTTCTCCTTTTATTTTGGTAATGGCAATCCATGAAATTTTACTATTTGAAACGCCTTCATTGTTTTCCATTATCCAAAAACCATTTTTTGTAATGTTATCAATATAAACACCATTTGATTTACCTTGAGGAGAAGCGGTTATGATAACATCATCAATATTAGCAATAATTTGTTGGAACGATCTATCAAAGGCAACAAAAACTTTTCCGTTTGTTAAAGTAACTTTTCCATTAACGGTAACTTCAGGTTTCATTGAAGTAGACATAAAACTTGCTACTTTATCTTGATCTTCAGATCCTATTAAATAGGCAAGAGGTTTGTTAGTGTATCCATTTCCGTCTACATACAAGCTATAGGTTTCTCCTTTGGTATGGAAGCCGTATTTCATTCCGCGAACCCAGCCACCCATAACGCCGCCGTAAATTCCTAAACCAATAGTAGTGTTTTTTTCTGAAAAGTTGTTGTCCATTCTGCCTGTAGCTAAACCATTGGTGTGTGCTTGACCAAATCCGTATACAGAATAATCTGTTCCGTTGGCAGCAAAATAACCTAAGGCACCCAATGCTACTCCAAAGTCGTTTCCTAAAACACCGCCAGAACGAGCTGTTGACCCACCACTGCCGAAAGTTCCAAATTTATAGGCTCCAGTAGCTGTCGCTAGACCCGATACACCAGTGTGAGGTGTTGTGAAAGCAGTTCCTGCAGTAGTTGTTCCTGCAATTCCTCTGACGCCAGCGCCTTGAGCACCAGTTCCATAGTATTCTCCTTGTACACCTGCATAAATTGTTGTACCACCTGTTACTTGACCATAAGTTCCTGCACCATTAAAAGCTGTATATCCATTTACTGCCCATGGGAAAGTAACATTGCCAACACCGTTCATTAAGTCGCCTGTAAGTACAGTATTTAATGACCCAACAAAAAATTCTCCTAAATTACTTATTCGAACTCTAAAGATATTGTTGGTTCTAAAATCTATATTTTGGTTGTCTGTAGTTCCTATAAAATTTGTCCCAGCAGTAGTTATATTTCCACCGTTTGTACCGGTATTTCCAGTAATTGACCAATCATTCGAATTAGAACCCGTAAATGCGATCCATGCAGCACCATCCCAATAATAATAACCAGGTATAACATTGTTTGGAGAGACGCCAGCTATGGCTGTGTTGTAAACTAATAAAGAAGTTACTGGAGCAGTAATTGGACCTGCGGCATTTTTAGCAGTTAAAGCCACTCTAGGAATCAAAAATCCTCTGTCAGTAGCACTAACTTCTAATTTAGCAGAAGCATTTGGAGTAGTTCCAATTCCTACATCGCCATCTGCTTCAACTCTAATTCTTTCAGTTCCGGCCGTTGAAATATTTAAAATATCAGCTCCAGCACTAAATAATCCAGTGTTTTGATCAGTTTGAAAAGAATAGGTTGGCAAAAGAGCTGTTCCTAAAGAGTAGGATTGTAATTGACCTAAGTTTGCATTAGAGAAATTCCATCGATCCGAACCGCCTGTTTTAATTCTAACATCTACAGGATCAGTTGTTCCAATAAAATTTGTTCCTGCTGTTGTTCCAGAATTTCCAGCCAATGCCCAATCGGTACTAGCACCAGTAGCTATTTTTTGCCAAACGGTACCGTCGTAAAAATAAAAGCCTATGGATGTAATATTAATTGCGGTTCCTGTAGCAGTTCCTGTAGCAATGCTATTCACATAAATCATCGTTGAGGTGGGAGTAGCAGCCATACTTTGTGCTCTTTGTCTATCAACTCTTGGAATCAAGATTCCATCAACATTTGTGGAAGCTCCGGTTGGGTTGTTTGCTACTATATCAAGACTTGAAGCAGGTGTTGTAGTTCCAATCCCTATTTGAGAAAAAACGTTGTTTACATTTAAAAATGTAAAAATTAAAATTGCTATAGTATAACTCTTTTTCATAATTAATCGGCTTTAAGGAATAAAATTAATTTCAATTATTCTTACATAATTATTTTCTCGTTGAATATCTTTAATAATCGATAAAGTGCATTTTATATTATGAGGAATTTAATTTACTCACTATTAATATGCGAAAAAAGAGGGTGTACTTTTATTATTACTAACCCGTTGGGTATAATTAATGAAAATCAATTAGTACTGCATTTTTTGCTTGAAATTTATATCCAATTAGAACAAAAATGTCAGTCTGAGCTTGTCGAAGACATTAAAAAGGATACATTTCGACAAGCTCAATGTGACAATTTAGTATAAATTAGCCATAAAAAATAATTACACCCAA
>CALQAH020000011.1 GCA_943328505.2 Rhizobium sp. Q54
TAGACTGCCCCCAAAAAGTTAGACACTATTTGGGGGTATTTTTATGGAAAGAAAAGTCAAATATGATTATGTGTTTAAACTTGAATGCGTAAAACTAGTATTAGAAAAACATTATTCGTGCAAATATGTTTCTAATCAAAAAGGTTTAAATGAATCTAACATTCGTAAATGGGTTCGATTTTATAGGCAATATGGTAGCATTGGTTTGCTACCAAGAAAGAACCAGAGTTATTCTGTTACTTTTAAATTGAAGGTATTAAAAGCAATTGACAAAGACTTGATTTCTTTAAGAGAATCAAGTGTAAAATTTAATATCCCTGATCCTGGTATTATTGTTAAATGGAAAAAAGATTTTGCTACTTTTGGTTTAGAAGGCTTACAGCCAAAAACCAGAGGCAGACCAACATCTATGGAAACCAATAAACGAAAAAAGCGAAAATCAGATAAACCACTGACAAGAGAAGAAGAACTTCTTTTAGAGAATGAGGCACTGCGTTGTGAGAACGAATTACTAAAAAAGTTGCAAGCCTTAATTCAAGCAGAAGAGAAAGCCAAAAAGCGCAAGCCATAATGGAATTAAGGCATAAGTTTGATTTGAATTTACTTTTAAATCAAACCAATATGGCACGGAGTAATTTTTATTATTATCAAAAAAAGACTAAATCAACCGATAAATACCAAGAGATAAAAGAATTTATAAAATCCATTTATCACAAACATAAAGGTCGTTACGGATACAGGCGAATTACAGATGAACTCAACAGCAAAGGATTAATTATCAACCATAAAACGGTTTTAAGATTGATGAAATTATTAGGATTAAAAAGTCTGATTAGAGTAAAAAAATACAAATCATACAAAGGGGAACAAGGTAAAATTGCACCAAATATTCTAGCAAGGAAATTTAAGGCAACAGCACCAAATCAAAAATGGGCAACCGATATAACCGAGTTTAATGTCTCTGGTCAAAAATTGTATTTATCGCCTATTATTGATTTATTTAATCAAGAAATAATAAGCTATGAACTCACAGAACGACCATTGTTTAATCAAGTTGTAATGATGCTAAATAAAGCTTTTAAGAAAATACCAAACAATACAAACCTAATTCTACATTCAGACCAAGGTTGGCAATATCAAATGAAAAGATATCAAAATCAGTTGAAAGAAAAAGGCATAATACAAAGTATGTCTAGAAAAGGAAATTGTTTAGATAATGCAATTATTGAAAATTTCTTCGGAATACTAAAATCAGAATTGTTTTATCTAAAAAAATACACCTCAATAGACCAACTAAAAATGGAAATTAAAGAATATATAAACTATTACAATAACGACAGAAGCAAGTCCAATTTAAACAAAATGAGCCCGATACAATATCGAGCTCATTATTATCAAAATTAATTATAAATTTGTCCAAACTTTTGGGTTCAGTCTAGAAGAAGGGAGTTTTATATATTAATTTTTTACAATTTTCTTCGTGATGCTGCCATTTTCATTTTTAATAGATATCAAATAAATCCCATTTGATAATGAAATTGGAATTTCTAAAGTACCATTGATGTTTTGATTGTTGACATTAAAAACAGTTTTACCTAAAACATCTACTATAGTTATAGTTGCATTTTCAATTACATAGGATGCATTAATTTGAATGCTGTTTTTAGCAGGATTTTGAATCCAAATACTATTTAAAGCGACAGTGTCATTATTTACCAAAACAGGATTTAAAATCTCATTTAAAGTAAAAGCAATGTTTTGATCATTTAAAGTTATATGATTTTCATTTATTGTTGGTATAGACGAAGCAGCAAAAGGAGTCACCGAAGCACCTGTAACCGGACTATACAAATTGTTTGTATTAGAAATAGCCATAGAACTCCAAGTTGGAATAAAGCTAAAATAATCTGCATTTAAATTAGCAAAAAATTCGGTTAATAAAGGGTCAGTACCGGCAGTTGCACCAAATCCGGTCATGTCAAATCTGCCACCAGGACAAGTGTCAAGACCATCAGTAAAAGTGGGTGCTTTAGAATTGGCCAAACTCTCTAATAATGTTATCCAAATAATAATATTTTGTTGTGCTCTAAAACGACTCACCTGGTTGGTTTGATTGGCAGCTGGGGTAAATCGAAGATTAATAATCGCTCTTTGTGATGTTGTAATGTCGAAAGTATGGTTCATTACTTCAAAATTTGGGGTGTAATTTGTTGTTCCATTTCCTGCACCGTTAGCAATAGAAACATTTCTAACATTAACCGGAAAGCCCATTGTATTTAACTCGTTTTGAAAAGCTGTTCTGTAATTTGGCGCGCCAAAAGGCAATAATGAAGCTGAAGCGGTATTAAATTCAAATACACTTCCTGATTGTAAATGTCCTTCGAAATGATCAATTAACATTTCTCTGGCGGCAGAACTTTTTATCAACCCATCAACTATAGGTTGTACCGCGGTAATAGCAGATGGTCCATAAGCCATATAATTAAAAAGATGTTGGAAACCAATAGGAACATTAGCTCCTAAATGGGGTGCATCGAAAGAAATATACAAACGCGTATCAGGGTTTAAACTATTCATTTCCATATAACGTAACGCATAGCGCGCAATCAATCCACCCATACTTGGCCCGATAACAACATTCTTTTCGCTTCCCACTTTTTGAGCATTGATTTGATTCAATAGTTCCACAAATACCATCGCATTTCTTTGAATATAATCAGCACCGCCATCAATTACATTAGAAGTTGTAGGTTGTGTATAAGTTGGAAAATTTAATATGATAACATCAAATCCTTGCGCTCTTAAATCGGTTGCTAAATTTTGACCTGTAGTTCCATAGTTTAACAAATTGTAGATAATAGCAGTAGAACGACTATCGCCGGGATCAAAACCATCCAAAAGGAAAATAGGTTTGTCTAAAATTCCATCGGTAGTATCCATAAAAATTTCGTATTCTCCTGTACCGATATAAGCTGCAGTTTCTCCATAACCTTGAAAAGGAATAGTTGAATTAATGGTATTTACAACATTTGGAGCAAATTGTGTTTGTGGGTTTGCACTCTTTTGAGCCAGATTTTTATTTTGAATTTCAATTTCAAACGATTGCTCAACAATTGCAGCATTTGCAAATACTATTTTAAAATTAACAAGCTGTTTTCCGATTTCATTAAATTGTAATTGAAAGGGTTGATTGTATACAATTTTAGTCCAAGTTGCAGCTCCGTTTGTTTTAAGATAAACTTCACTCACAGCATTGTCTGTTGTATTAAATAAAAACTTTTCTTTAAGTAGAAATGTTGTGGTTTTCGATTTTGAAACTAAAGGAGCCATAATTGCTATATTATGTTTGTCAAAAACATTTGTAGCATTTGGTTTTAATTCTATTTGACTAGTACTATTTAATAAAACATTGCCATTTTCGTAAGCCGATTTTTTTAAGGTTTCAAATTCGGATATTAATAGTGCTAATGGAATTTGATTGGCAACAAAACCTAATTTTGCTTCTTCTTTAATAAGGTCATATTTAGGTAGTGATTGAGAGTAATCGGCACGTTGAATTTCATGAAACACTTGGTTGAAATAACCTGATGTTATCGGTGTTTCTCTTTTTTGAGTAGCATTGGATACGCCAAAAACGCGATCATAAAGTATGTTGGTTTTGGTTTTATTTTTCAACAAATCAAATTGTTTATCTTGAGCAAATCCTACCATTGATAGTAACCCAATAAATAGCATAGTAATTTTTGACCCGAGAGCTTTGCTCGAACTGACAAAGTATTTCATAATTTCATCTTTAAAAGTGCGTTCGAATATACAAAAAAATCAAATTCTGTGGTATAAAAAAAGTCCAAACATTTCTGAATGAACTTTTTATAAATATAAAGATTTTAAAGTAATGCTTATTCTCCCAAAAACGGATAACGATAATTTTCAGGAGTTACAAAGGTTTCTTTAATGGTTCTTGGTGAAACCCAGCGCAATAAATTTTGTGCTGAACCTGCTTTGTCATTGGTTCCAGATGCTCTAGCGCCACCAAAAGGCTGCATACCCACAACAGCACCAGTTGGTTTGTCGTTTACATAAAAATTTCCTGCTGCATTTTGTAAAGCTATAGTAGCTTCTTCTATAGCATAACGATCTTGACTAAAAATAGCTCCAGTTAAAGCATATTCTGAAGTAGTATCTACTAGTTTTAAAGTTTCTCCCCATTTCGCATCTTCATACACATAAATGGTCATAACAGGTCCAAAAAGTTCGGTTTCCATGGTTGCATAATGCGGATTTGTAGTTACAATAACAGTTGGTTCTATAAAATACCCAACCGATTTGTCATAATTACCACCCACAATAATTTCAGCATCGCTATCCTTTTTGGCTTGATCAATAAAACTCGCTAATTTATCAAATGAACCTTCGTGAATTACGGCTGTGATAAAGTTGCCGAAATCTTCTGGCGAACCCATTTTCATAGATTTTACATCGGTAATCAATTGTGATTTTACGTCACTCCACAAACTTTGTGGGATATAAGCTCTTGAAGCCGCTGAACATTTTTGTCCTTGAAACTCAAAAGCACCTCGAACAATGCCAGTAACCACTTGTTTTACGTTGGCACTTGGATGCGCCACAACGAAATCTTTTCCACCTGTTTCTCCAACAATTCTAGGATAGGTTTTATAAGTATGAATGTTGTTTCCAATTTTTTTCCAAATTTCTTTGAACACAAATGTGGAACCTGTATAATGAATTCCTGCAAAATCAGGGCTTGCAAAAATGGTGTCTGAAATCATAATTGGATCTCCAAAAACCACATTGATAACGCCATCAGGTAAACCTGCTTCTTTAAAAACATCGATAATTATTTTTGCCGAAAACACTTGACTGTCACTTGGTTTCCAAACAACAACATTACCCATCATGGCGGCACTTGCAGGAAGATTAGCAGCAATTGCAGTAAAATTAAAAGGTGTTATCGCATAGACAAACCCTTCTAAAGGACGGTATTCCAAACGGTTCCAAACATCTGAATTAGATGTAGGTTGGTCGTTATATATTTGTGTCATGAATTCCACGTTGTAACGTAAAAAGTCAATCAATTCACACGATGCATCAATTTCAGCTTGAAAAATATTTTTTGATTGCGCAATCATGGTGGCTGCATTAATGCGTGCACGATATGGTCCGGCAATCAGTTCGGCAGCTTTCAAAAAGATAGCGGCACGTTGCTCCCAAGCCATGTTGGACCATTTTGTTCTGTTGCCTAAAGCATTGGTAATTGCCATTTCAACATGCACTTTTTCTGCCAAATGATATTGCCCAACCACATGTTGGTGATCGTGTGGCGCGGTCATGTTTCTAGTGTTTCCAGTACGAATCTCTTCGCTACCGATATAATTTGGAACATCTATAGTTTCATTCCACATTTTTTTATAGGCAGCCAAAACTGCCGCTTTTTCAGGGGAATTTGGAGCGTATGATTTTACTGGTTCATTAACAGATTTCGGAACATGAAAAAATCCTTTTAACATAGTTGTATTAATTTAGCTTCGCTCATTTAGGGCTTTGCCTAAGAGTGAAAATTATAGAATTATAAATTTATTGACAAAAGTACAAATCAATTTTTGAATTTTACAGGCTTATTTTCCTGTCGTAATCCAAGCGTTGATTTTCTTTTCTAATAGTGCCAATGGCATTACTCCGGATTCTAAAACTTTTTCATGGAATTTTTTGATGTCGAATTTAGCACCCATTTTTTCTTGCGCTTTTTTACGCAATTCCATAATTTTTAGTTGTCCAATTTTATAGGATAATGCTTGCCCTGGGATAGCCATGTATCGCTCTATTTCTGGAATAATACTCGCTTCACTTTCGGCTTCATTTTCTAATGAATATTTTATGGCTTGTTCTCTTGTCCATCCTTTCGAATGCAAACCTGTGTCAACAACTAGTCGAATAGCACGGTGCATTTCGTTGCCTAGCATACCAAAATATTGATAAGGATCCGTGTATAAACCCAATTCTTTTCCTAAACTTTCAGTGTACAATGCCCAGCCTTCGCCATAAGCACCAAACCAAATAAATTTTCTAAAATCGGGTAATTCTTGATTTTCTTGTTGTAATGAAATTTGAAAATGATGTCCAGGAATGGCTTCATGAAGGAATAAATCTTCATCGCCATATACATTATAATTGGCTACATCTGGAATCGGAACATAAAAAATACCAGGTCGCGTTCCGTCAGCAGTTCCTTGATTATATTCGGCACTAGCCGTTTTTTCTCTGAAAGCTTCCGTTCTTCTAATTTCAAATTTTGTTTTAGGTTGTAAAGCAAAAAGCTTGTTTACATTAGGCTTTATCTTTTCATAAATTGCGTTAAAGTTTGCAATTACTTCTTCTGGTTTTTTGAAAGGTTTTAATTCGGGTTTGTTTCTAACTTCTTCGAAAAACGCTAATAAAGTTCCTTTAAAACCAACTTGAGTTTTTACTTTTTCCATTTCTTGTTTTATACGCGCTACTTCGCTTAAACCAAGTTTATGAATTTCATCAGGAGACATGTTGCTGGTTGTCCATTGTTTTACATAAGCGGCATACAATTCATTTCCATTTGTTAAACTACCAATTCCACTTGTAGTTCTTGAAGCTGTAAGGTATTCGTTTTTTAAAAATACAGCCATTTTTTTGTATTGAGGAATCAATTTATCGTTGATTACTGCTGTATATTTTGTGGTCAAATCTTTTTTCACATCATTAGAGAAAGTGCTTGGCATCAGTTTTATAGATGAGTAGAATAGATTGTCTTCAATTTTTGCTGTGGGCATGTCCGCAAATTGCGGAATAACTTTTTCGGTCAAAGCCTTTGGCAAAACCACTCCTTTTTGAATCCCTTTTTTCATATATACCAAGGCAGAATCAACCCAAACAGCATAGATTTCCATTCTTTTTAAAAAGTTGGTATAATCTTTTTCAGTTTTAAAAGGTTGTGCGCTTGTTCCGCCAGCAAATTGTCCCATGGTTAAGTGGGTTCCCCAGAATTGGTGAACAGGCATTAGGTTGGCGTTTTGTTTTAATAATTGTTGACCTACTTCTGTTTCCCATTTAATGATATCGTAACTATTTTTTTCTTCATCGGATAAGCTTGTAGTATCGATTGAAGCCAAGTCTTTTTCATTTTTATCAAAAAAAGCGGCTTGTTTTTTGCGATAGGAATCCGTCATTTCAAATTGTAATTGGTCGTTGTATTCGTTTTGACCATTTTGTGTTGCATCAAGTGGATTTAAAATATTTTTTCCGTCAAAATAACTTTTTGCGATGGCTGAAAAATTTTGTGATTTCTTTTCTGATTTGCAATTCAGAAACAACAATGACACTAAAATCATAGTTGAGAAAGTGTATAATTTATTCATAATTGATTGGTTTAGATTGGTAAAACTATATTTTTCAATTGAATTGAGCTGTTAATATAATAGTAATTTATCCGTGATATACTCGGGATGCAATTATTTTCCCATCTCTAACTTCGAGTATTTCGGCAACAAGTAGTGCTTCTTCATTAGCAACAGTTCTTATGTATTCCATGAAAACTCTGTCGGAGTTGGATGTTAATGAAGTTACTTTGTAATGTAATGTTGGTAAACGATCGAAAGAATCTTTCCACCACGAATGTAAGGCATCTTTACCTGTTACAAGTCCCTTTGTTTCGGGTTGTCTTATTTTTAATTTTGGACTATAATGTTGCGCTTCATCATCGTATAGCGATAACAATTTTTCTAAATTGTGTGCGTTAAAAGCATCAAACCAAAGATGCGCAATAGATAAGTTTTTTTCAGGTGTCATGTTTTATTTATAATATAAAAATCCCATTCGTTATTGTAAATGGGATTTCTATTTTTAATTTTTTTTATACGTTTTTCAAATTGATAATTTCTTGATCTGTTAAGAAACGCCAATTGCCACGAGGTAAATTTTTCTTAGTCAAACCGGCAAATGCAACACGATCTATTCGTAAAACATCATAACTAAAATGCTCAAAAATGTTTCGGACTACTTTTACGTTAGCCGATTTTAATTTGATGCCAATTTCACTTTTAGCTTCATTTTCAATATATGTCACTTCTTCAATTGCAACTCGGTGACCATCAATAATAAGCCCTTTGCTCATTTTCTCTAAGTCTTCAAATTTCAAATTTTTATCCAAGGATACTTGGTAAATTTTGGATGATTTTTGATTGGGTAACGTAAACTTCCGAATCATATCGGTGTCGTTTGTAAACAATAAAAGTCCCGTAGTGTTTTTATCCATTCTGCCAACAGCTCCAATTTTTGCCGTTGTTGATCCTTTAACCAATTCCAAAACATTACGGTATTCTTGACCTTCGTCTAAAGCTGTTGTAAAGTTTTTGGGTTTGTTCAATAGGATGTATTCTTTCTTTTCTGGAGTCAAAGTAGCGCCATCAAAATTCACCACATCGCCAGGTTTTACCATATATCCCATTTCAGTAACAGGAATTCCGTTTACTTTCACATTTCCCGATTGGATGTAAATATCTGCATCACGACGAGAACAAACACCAGAATTGGCAATATATTTATTCAGCCTAATTTCATCTGCCACTTTTGGTCTTTTTGGCGCTTGATTAGGTTTTTTTTCTGCTTTATCAGCAGTTATAGCTTCCACTTTTTTACCGCTAGTTCGGGTTGGTTTTTCTTTTTTTGGACCTTGTGCCCGTTTTGCCATGGCAGGTTTTGGCTTATTCGAACTTGGTCTAGAACTAGTTGGTCTTGAGCCACTTCGCTTGTTGTTGCCTTCCTTGTTATTCATATTAAGTACTATTTTTTTATAGGAATATGGAATTCGCAAAAGCTCCTTGCATAAAATCTAAAATTTATGCAAAGATACACTTTTCAAATTTCTTTATGGAGCTATTTCCAGCTATCCGCTTTATCTTTTGCTTTTTAGATTGCTTCGTGCCTCGCAATGACAAAAAAAGCAAAAGGATATCGCTTTTATCTGGGCTAGATAAAAGTAACAGCTAGTGCTTATTATGAAATTACAATTTTAAAAGATTTCTTCCGTTAATAATAACTTGAGGATCAATTAAGACAATGCAAAAAACACCCGAAACAACCAAAAATTTCAGGATGTTGTGTAGTTTTAAATACGACAATTTATCATTGGATTTCCATAACAAACTAAGAAATAGAATCAATACCATTAAACTAACGTAAAAATAAATATCCATATAACCCACTTCGTAAATATCCACAAGAAAATAAACAGGAATTATGGTTGAAACGGTTAAAAAGGTAATGATTTTTTTGGAAACGGCTTCACCAAAAATTACGGGAATCGTTTGATAATCGTTGGCAATATCACCTTTAATATTCTCCAAATCTTTTATCATTTCACGTACTAAAAGTAAAAGAAAAAGAAAGGTTGCATGGGCAAAAATTTGAGGATACAAATTTTTATAATACAACAAAATGGCAAAAAAGGGTAAAACGGCTAGGAGTGAAGCGGTAATATTTCCAATAAAGACTATTTTTTTTAACTTATGCGAATAAAACCAAATCAAAAATATATAAGTAGAAAAAAACAAAACGGCTCGAAAGGAAACAAAACAGGCTAGAATTGCAACTATAAAATTTAAAGAAAAATAGACATTTAATTTTGTTTTTTGACTTACTAATCTGTCCAGATTTGACTTATTTGGACGATTGATTAAATCTTTTTTGCTATCGTAAAAATTATTAATAATATAACCCGAAGCTATGGTTAAACTTGAAACTAAAACAAGTATAAATAAATTAAAATCAAGTAAAACCCATAGAGCTCTTTTCTCAGGAGCCAAAATAAAAATTGCAGAAAGGTATTGCGCTACTACAATAATGGGAATATTATAGCCTCGAACTACAGAAAACAAACTGATAATTTTCATTACGAGAAGTTTGTTTTTTCTGCTAAGCATTTTAGAAATTTCGGGAGTTAAAAGTGGTAAACCACTTCTAGTTTGTAATCTTTAAGGGATTGTTTTGCTTTTTCTAAATCTTCAGTGAATCCAAGAATGTATCCGCCACCGCCAGAACCACAAAGTTTTAGGTAATAATCGTTGGTGTCAATACCACGTTGCCAAATGCCATGAAATTGTTCGGGAATCATGGGTTTAAAATTGCTTAAAACTACTTTAGAAAGTTTTTTAGTGTTTTCAAAAAGGGATTTCATATCGCCGCCAAGGAAGTTTTCTACACACGCATCGGTGTGTTTAATAAACTGTGTTTTTAACATGGTACGGAAACCTTGATCTTTCAGATTTTCCATAAAAATGGTTACCATAGGAGCAGTTTCGCCTACAATTCCTGAATCTAACAAAAACACGGCACCTTTACCGTTAGTGCTTTGTGAAGGAATACCTGTAGCTTCAATATTGTCTTTAGAATTGATAAGAATAGGAATGCTCAAATAACTATTTAACGGATCCAAACCAGAGCTTTTTCCGTGGAAAAAAGATTCCATTTGAGAAAATATTGTTTTTAATTGCAATAGTTTATCACGAGTTAAATTCTCAAGAACAGTTATTTTATTATCGGCATATTTATCATAAATCGCGGCAACTAAGGCGCCGCTACTTCCAACTCCATATCCTTGAGGAATGCTGGAATCAAAATACATACCTCTTTCAACATCAGTTTTTAAAACTTTCATGTTAAAAGTTACTAATTCGGATTGGTTAATTTGTAACTGCTCCAAATAGGAAACAAATTTTCTTAAACTTGTATTTGATTTTTTGGCTTCTTCGGATGGATTTTCATCTACTTTCAATGCGCCGTTGTAAAAATTATAAGGAATAGATAAACCTTTCGAATCTTTTATGATTCCGTATTCTCCGAAGAGAAGAATTTTTGAGTAAAATAACGGTCCTTTCATATTTAATTATCAATTAACAATTGACTGCCTTTTCCAATTTCATCACAAATATACTGACCATTTTGACAAAAGCCAACTAATTCGTCTTTAATAAATTGTAATACCGCTACGCTAACATTGTCGGGATACAAAACGTGAACGTTTGCTCCTGCATCTAGTGTAAAACAAACCGGAATTTTAGTGTCATTTCTAAATTTCCATATTTTATTAATTATTTCCAAAGTGTTGGGTTTCATTAAAATAAAATAAGGCATTGAGGTCATCATCATAGCGTGTAAAGTCAAAGCTTCACTTTCTACAATTTGGATGAACTCGATTAAATTTCCTGTTTCTAAAACGGTTTTTATATGGGAAATATTGTGATGAGCTTGTTCAAAACGTTGTTCGGCAAAAGGATGATTGTGCATTAAATCATGGCCAACCGAACTCGATACTTGTTTCTCGCCTTTGTCAACCAATAAAATAGTATCTTGATAGTTCTTAAAATTTTCATGAATAGTTGATGGAAATTCCACTCCAAACAAATCGGAACTGTTATTAATTTCGGCATGATTGCCCCAAACCACGACCCTTCCTTTAACGCTTCTACATGCACTTCCAGATCCTAATCGCGATAAGAAAGATGCTTTTTGATAGAAATAAGCGGATGTCATTTCTAGGTTTAAAGCTTTCTCCAAACTCATAATATTCATCGCTAAAGCGGCCATTCCAGAAGCTGAAGATGCAATTCCTGAACTATGAGGAAAAGTATTTTGAGTATCAATGGTAAAATGATAGTCTTTCAAAAAAGGGCAATAGACTTCAATACGTTCGAAGAATTTTTGAATCTTAGGTTTAAAATCTTCTTTGGGTTTGCCTTCAAAAAGCAAGTCAAATGAAAATGAGTTTTGGTTTTCTTTTTTAACAAAACTCAACTTCGTTATGGTTTTACAATTATTCAAAGTAAAACTTAGGGAAGGATTTGCCGGAACCTGGTTTTCTTTCTTTCCCCAATATTTCACTAAAGCAATATTACTCGGTGCGCTCCATTGGAAGCTTCCTTTTTCAAGGGATTGCGAATTTGGTTTTGAAATAAAATCCTTTTCGGAAAGCATAGTATTAAAATTTGCACAAAGATACTTTTTTTATAAAAACATTGAAGGTTCATTTAGTATATTTGATTCTCATTAAAATTTAAAAAAAAATGCAAAAATATTTAAGGATTGCTACCGTTGTTGTCACCTGTTTAGTAGTGGGTTATTTTTCGGGATTGGTAACACGTGAAAGTATTACAACATGGTATCCAACTTTGGTAAAACCCATTTTTAATCCACCCAATTGGATTTTTGCGCCCGTTTGGTCCCTACTTTATATTATGATGGGAATTGCAGCAGGAATGGTTTGGACCCGAATTGATTTTGAAAAAGAATTGGTTAAAAAGGCGCTCACCTTTTTTGCTATTCAATTAGCTTTAAATGCTCTTTGGTCTTATTTATTTTTTGGATTACATAATCCGTTATTGGCATTAGTAGAAATTGTTTTGTTGTGGCTCATGATTTTTGAAACCTATACACAATTTAAAAAAATAGATAAAATTGCCAGTATGTTGCTCTTGCCTTATTTGGCTTGGGTAAGTTTTGCAACAGTTTTGAACGGCAGTATTTGGTGGTTGAATAGATAAAAAAATCCCATTTCAATTAAACTGAAATGGGATTTTTTAATTTTATAGGGATGTTATTCAATCACTAATTTTTTAACTTGTTTTAAGTTGTTAGCTGTTGTAATTTCAACAAAATAAACACCATTAGCGAAATTAGAAACATCAATACTAACTTCATCTGAAGTCACAGCACTAATGGTTTTTATTGTTTTACCTAAAATATCTGTAAAGCTAATAGTTTCAATAGTATCATCAACATTTTTCATACTAATTTGAACACTACTATTGGCTGGATTTGGATACATAATAAAGTCGCCAAATTCATAACTAGGATTACTCAAAGCCGCAACAAATTTAGTGTTGAAGGTATTGGTTACGATTGCTGGGTTACTATCAAAAAAGATAGAAGCATTATTAGGCACAATGGTTCCCACAACAAATCCTGGTTTTAGTTTTACTTTAAAATGCACAAAACCTTTACTTAATTCTGGACTTGCAGATTCGGGTACAAGTTGAATGTTTTTAAAATTCCAATCAATACTATTATTAACGCGAGTCATAGTGTAATTGTGACTTGCGCTAATCATACGGATAGTAGCTTCGTCAATTTTTACATTTAATACATCTTCAATATTCACATCTGATGCATTGGCAGTTCCAGTATTCTGAAAACGAATGGTATAATAAAAATAATCGTCAATCGTGAATGTGTTAATAGGAATTTTATCTCCATGAGATTCCATCTTGTCATTTGGATCATAGGCTGCGCGAATTATTTGAGAACTTGTAGTTGAATTATTAACTGAGTTAATATCATCCGTTGGAACTGTACTACTTGCAATTGCTGTTAGTAATTGATTGATAGCAACTGTTGGGAGAGAAGGAACGCTCATCGTAACATTAATATAACGAACTTCATTGGGTAATAAATTGGTATAGGCATATGTAAATCCATTTGCGTTAGTAACTGTTCCTATTTGGCTCACATTAATAATAGCGACTGGACTTGGTTTTAGATAGGTCAATGTGCCTGAAGCAGCTCCTATTCCAAGGTTTCTATATTCAATTCTATTAATATAAGTTAGTCCAGGTCTTGGTCCGATTGTAGGAACAATTGAAACAGCTACATCATTATAAGTAGTAGTTAGAGTAATTGGAAAATATAAAATTTGGGTTCCACTTCCAGTTGGAATTGAAATATCATTATAGGTTGTTGTTCCAGAATTATAATAGGGTAAAAATTCTGATTGAACTTCATAACTAAAATCATATGTATTTGTAGGAACTGCATCATATATAGGATAACGACCTGTAGGAGTATAAGCATTTATAAAATTGCCTGCATTGTTTTGTTGATATACAAAAGAACCATTTGAGTATAAACTTTCATTGGCTTCTTTAGTGCCATTACTATTTTGGTCAACAAATGCCACTAACAATATTTTATCTGAATCGGGTGCACATGAAATTGTTGCTGCCCAACCTGCATTATTTATTGTAGCATTACTTCTAAATCTAAACGTCAAACAACCACTTGGGTCCGTTGAAGTAAATGGTCCTGGTATAACCGTTCCCCAATAACCACCAGTAATTCCTCCAGGAACAGTACCAGCTGTATTGGCGCTTGAAATTTGTGGAGATGTAATCGAATCGCCATCATAAACATAAAGCGCGTCAGCATTCGTTTCTGTATTAAAAGCTGAAAAAGTTACAGTAACGGATTCTCCTGGTGTTGAAGGGCAAATGGTAACAGTTGAATCTGAATTTGCAAAATAATTTCCAGTTCCACCTGTATCAGTATAATTTCCTCCACAAACAGGTGGAATAAGTAGTGTTGTAAATGATGTTTTTACAGACCAAAGACTAATGTCGCTTGAGGAACAAATAGCTCTTACATAAATATCATAACAAGTACCGTCAGTTAGACCAGTAATGTTGTAAGGATTTGAAGAGGTAACTATTCCTGTAGAAGTCGCTGTTGGAACTGGGCTTCCGCAAGGTTGTACAAGTATTTCCCAACTGGTAGCGGAACTATTATTTGTCCAACCTAAGGTTACCGAATTTATAGTTCCCGCTGATGTTACTAATGCCGAAGGTTTTGGACATGTTGGCGGAGGACTACAGGTTACGTTGGCAATCCAACCTGGATTAGTAACAGAGCCATCACTTCTAAATAAAAAAGTCAAACAACCCGTTGGATCAGAAGAAGTAAAAGGACCAGGAATTGCAGTTCCCCAATAGCCACCTGGAAGACCACCAGGAGTATTACCAGCTGGATTTGTGCTTGCAATTTGAGGTGAATTTATAGAATCTCCATCAAAAACATATAAGGAATCCCATGTAGCTTCTGTATTAAATGATGTAAAAGTAACCGTAACAATTTCACCTACTATAGTGGGACAAATAACTACTGTTGAATTAGAATTATTGGCATAATTGGCGCTAATACCCTGAACGTCAGCAAAAATTCCACCGCATACTGGTGGTACATATAAAGTAGTTGCTGCAATTGGGGTTGACCAAAGACTGATATCTGATGGGGAACAAATAGCTCTTACATATAAATTATAACATGTTAATGGATTCAAACCGGTTAATACAAATGGATTTACTGTAGTAAGCACTCCTATACTAGTTGCTGTTGGAGCCGGACTTCCACACGGTAATGCTATAACTTCCCAAGAGGTTGCAGAAGCAGTATTTGTCCAGCCTAATATTAAAGAAGTAGCAGTAATAGAAGTTGCTACTAATGTAGTTGGTTTTGGGCAAGTTGGCGGTGGATCACATGTTACATTTGCGACCCAACCTATGCCATCAACTGACGGGTCACTTCTAAATCTAAATGTTAAACATCCACTTGCATCTGTTGAAGTAAATGGACCAGGAATTGTTGCTCCCCAATAGGAACCCGCTAAACCACCAGGAACATTTCCCGCTGGATTGGTACTAGCAATTTGTGGAGATGTGATTGAAGTTCCATTAAATACATACAAACCGTCCCATGTTGATTCGGTGCTAAATGTGGTAAACGTGACAGTAACTAACTGACCAGGTACCGTCGGACATATTGTTACAACAGAATCAGTATTGTTTGCATAATTTGTTGTTGCTCCAGCTGGATCAGTAAAAATCCCTCCGCATAATGGTGGCGGAGCCAATGTTGCAATGGTTCTTGCAGCAGACCAAACACTTGAATTTGTTGGTGAACAAACAGCTCTTACATAAAAATTATAACATGCAGACGGGTTTAATCCTAAAACTGTAAATGGATTTGTTGATGTTAATTGACCAACAGTTGTGTCTGTAGGCGCAGGGCTTCCACAAGGAACTGAATATACTTCCCAACTAGTTGCTGTACCGGGATTTGTCCATCCAAAACTTGCTGAATTTGATGTTATTGCGGAAGCTGTAGTTACAGTTATTGCTGGACACGTTGCACCGGTAGTAAAATTGATACCGTTTGACCAATTGCTAGTTGAAATTCCTGAACAAATTTCTCTCACACAAGCGGTATAACAAGTAGATGGAGTTAAGCCAGTAAATGTATATGGATTTGAACTAGTAGGTATACCTATTGAACTTACAGTTGGAGTATTTCCACAAGGTAATACAAGTACTTCATAGTTTGTTGTTGGATTGTTATTACTTGTCCAACTAAAAATAGCTGTTGTTGTTGTAATGCTCGTTAATGGTAATGGAATTGGAATTAAACAAACATCCATAGGGTTACAAGTAACATCGGCAACCCAACCTGGATTGTCAACGGAGTCATCACTTACAAATCTAAAAGTTAAACAGCCACTTGTGTCAGTAGAAGTAAATGGTCCTGGAATTGTTGTTCCCCAAAAAGAACCGGCTACTCCACCAGGAACATTTCCGGCAGGATTTGAACTCATTATTTGTTGTGATGTTATCGCATTGCCATTATAAACATATAATCCATCCCAAGTTGCTTCTGTATTAAAAGAAGTGAATGTTACTGTAACAACATCTCCCGGAATAGTTGGACAAATGGTTACTGTATTATCGGTGTTATTATCATAATTTACAGTTGCACCAGCCGGATCTGTAAAAGTATCACCACAGACAACAATTTGCGCAGTGGTAAAATTTGACATTCCAAAAAGGGCTAGAACGATTAGAAGTAATAGTTTTTTCATGTTTGGTTGATTTTTTTGACTTTCAAATATACATTGATTTTGAATTACTTAATTAAAAAAGGGATTTTTTTATGTATTTTGGTCAAACAAGTCTTAAATACAAAAATCCTGACGGATCAGGATTTAGTGTAAAAGAGGTTTAATTAATGATGTTATTCGACCACTAATTTCTTAACGATTTTCAAATTATTTTCAGTGGTGATAGTCACTAAATAAACACCTTGTGATAAATCAGCAACATCAATAGTGTTTTGATTGCTTGATACATTTGATATTGTTTTGATGTTTTTACCAAGAACATCATTTATTAAAATAGTATCAATAGTTTCTGATGTGTTTTGTAAATTAATTTGAACACTATTGTTTGCGGGGTTAGGAAATAGCATTAAGTTATTCGAACCAAAGTTGGCTATCCCTAAAGTTGTAACAAATTCGGTATTGAAAGTATTGGTAACGATGGCGGGATTACTGTCAAAATAAATTTCAGCAACACTTGGAATGATAGTTCCAATAGTAAAGCCAGGTTTCACTTTAATTTTGAAAGTTACATATCCTTTACTTAATTCTTCATTTTGAAGATTACTTACCAAATTGATATAATTAAACTTCCAAACCATATGATTGTTCACTCTTTCCATAATGTAATTATGACTAGAACTAATCATTCGAATACTGTTTTCGTCCAATTGTGAATCCAATAGATTTTCTAAACGAACATTAATTGCACTTGCCGTTCCTGTATTTTGGAAACGAATGGTGTAATATAAATAGTCGTTTGTTGAAAATTGACTGTATTGAATTTTTCCGCCATGGGCTTCGGTAATATCATTTGGATCATAGGAAGCAACTACTGTTTGAGTATTTGTGAATGAATTATTGTATAGATTTATATCATTTGATGGAGCTGAAATTGTAGCGCTATTGGTCAAAAGATCATTAATATTTACAGTTGGAATAGCAGGAACACTCAACACCACATTGAACGAACGAGATTCGAAAGGTTGTAAATTTGTAAAATCATAACTAAATCCTGAAGCATTAGAAATGATTCCCGATTGAGATACACTCACAATAGCAACAGCTGGGTCTTTTACAAAAGTAATAGTTCCAGATGTGGCTGCAACACCTAAGTTGGTATAAACTACTTTATTTGTGTAGTTAAATCCTGGTCTTGGTGGACTTAAAGGAGAAATAGAAACCGTTACATCATTATATCCTTGTGTTAATGAAACTGGGAAATACAATATAGGTTCTGTATTCAAAGCAATATTAACATCATTATAACTAATTGCAGCTGCAGTATAATAAGTGCTATATTCTGAATCTATTTGATAACCAAAATCATATGTAGTACTTGTTGAATCATAAATAGTATAACTTCCAAAAGGAGAAGAAATACTAGTTACTGGACCTGAATTATTTTCTTGTATTTGAAAAGAACCATAGGTGAAGTTGTTTTCGCCAGTATCTTTAATTCCATTATTGTTACTATCAACAAAAGCAACTAATTGAACTCTTTGGTTACATTCTGGTGGTCCAGAAGTGAAACTTCCAGCTTCAATAAATACTGCAGAATCATAAACAGAATCACCTCTGTCTGCAACGACTAACTTGATATGATAAGGATGATTAGGTAAAATCGCAGATGATGCAGTCATCAATACAGTTTGCCCATTAAAGTTGCTTGCTGAACTGTTTATATTATTTCCTAAATTATAAGCACCAAAGAATTCTGGATTTACAGAACTACAACCATTATTATTTATCATATCTCTAATTGTAACCACAGAAACAGGAGAGGAAGTTCCAGGAACAACAGCTAGATTAGTTGTAATTCCTGTTGCTAAATCAGTTAATAAAAAAGCAAAAGCATCAGAATAAGCACATTGAAAAGTTCCATATTCTTCTGAAGCAAATAAGAAATTAAAACTCATGAATTCATTCAAACTTGTAAAATCAAACTCCAACTTGGTCGCATTATATGAGTTCATAATATTACCAGTTGCAGTTGTAATAATTGCCTCAAGTTGAGTGTCGCCAAGCCAATTGGTAGTGCCGGCACCTATATTTGACGTGTTTGGGCCATTAGCATTCATGGCATTTCCACTGGATAGTATTATTCCACTAGAAAGTGGAAAACTAGGATTGGTATTTGTGAAATAACCAATACCATTTACCGAACCAAAGTTTGTTCCAGTACTCGAAGTTACATTAGTTATACCAATACAAGGATTATTCACTAATACATTGGTTACTAATTGTTCAGCATTATATTGTGTTGTATTGGCATTAATATATGGAGAAGCTGGTAATGTTGTAAACGAAACAACATTGGACCAATTTGATGTTGTATTAAAATTACAAACAGATCGAATATAAACATCATAGGTAGTTTGAAAAGTCAAACCATTTGCCAAATAACTTATTGAAGTCACACTTATTCCGCTAGAAGTAGCTGTCGGTGCTGGAGAACCAGTTGGTAAAATTAGTACTTCCCATTGGGTTGCCCCTTGAGTAGACCACCCAATTGTAGCACCGTTTGACGTAATTCCAGTTGCAGTTACATTTGTTGGGATAGTACAACTCGGCATAATAAATGTAAAAACTGTCCAGTTACTAGAGTCAGTTGGTGAACAAATTGATCTAACCATGACAACATTGGCGCCTCCAGGAGTCAAACCGCTTAGTAAAAATGGGTTAGAGCTTGTAATTATTGGTGCGCCACCATTTAAAATCACTTCCCATTGATTTGCTGAACCTATTTCATTCCAACTAATTGTAGCATTTGTAAACGAAGTTGGTGTTATTGTTATAAGTGTTGGGCTAGGGCAAGTTGGCAATGGTGCGCAGTTTATATCTGCAACCCATCCAGGATTATTTACAGAACTGTCGCTAATAAATCTAAAAGTTAAACATCCCGTTAAATCTGTTGAGGTAAACGGACCAGGAATGGCAGTTCCCCAAAAAGAACCTGGTAATCCGCCAGGAACATTTCCAACAGTATTTGTACTCGCAATTTGTGTGGCGTTAGTAGAATTTCCATTGTATACATATAAACCATCCCAAGTTGCTTCGGTTGCAAAATTTGTAAAAGTTACCGTCACTGCATCACCAGGTTGACTTGGACAAATTACATAAGTCTGATTTGTACTATTTGCATAATTTCCAGCTATCCCACCATTATCAATAAATTGGCCGCCACAAGAAAGTGGATTCGCAGTTTCCGGTAATGTGGTTGCAGTTGCTGCTATTGACCAATCGCTTATTTCAGTGCTTGAACAAATTACTCTTACATAAAAATCATAACACGTGTTTGGGTTTAAACCAGAAATAACTGTTGGATTGTTCACAGGATTTCCACTTGTTGTAGAAGTTGGAGTTGGTGAACCACAAGGTAAAGTTAAAATCTCCCATGAAGTTACATTACTTATATAATTCCAAGATACAGTAACACTATTTTGGGTAATTGCTCCTATTGATATTTGTGTTGGAGGAAGGCAAGGTTGAGTTTGCTGAATTAGAAAAGATATTGGGTTTGACCATTCGCTAAAATCATTTGTATCACAAATAGCTCTAATGGATACGGTATGTACACCTGGCAATAAGCCACCAAAAATAAATGAGTTAGAGGATGTAAAAATGCTGTCTACACCATCTAGCAATATTTCCCATTGTGTTGCACTTCCTGTTTCAGTCCATGATATTGCAACAGTATCTGTTGATAGATTGGTAGTAAATATTTCAACAGGACTAGGACATGTTATTTGTGAATAAGTAACATTTGTATACCCAAAAAAGGTAAGAATGATTAATAGTAATAGTTTTTTCATGTTTGGTTGATTTTTTTGACTTTCAAATATACATTGATTTTTAATATGTTAACCAAAAAAAAGTTTTTTTTTGAGTTCCAAACAACTATAAAACAATAAATCCTGACGAATCAGGATTTATTTTAAAAATTTATATTTTAAAAAATATTATTTAATCACTAATTTCTTAACGAGTTTCAAATTATTTTCAGTGGTGATAGTCACAAAATAGATCCCTTGAGATAAGTTAGAAACATCAATAGTATTTTGATTGCTATTAACATTCGTAATTGTTTTGATGTTTTTTCCAAGAATATCATTTAGTAAAATAGTAGCAATAGTTTCGGATGTGTTTTGTAAATTAATTTGCACACTATTGTTTGCTGGGTTAGGGAATAAACTAATGTTATTGAAGCTGAATTGACCATTACCTAATGTTTGGAAAAACTCGGTATTAAATGTATTAGTCACAATTGCTGGATTATAATCAAAATAAATAGAGGCTGTATTTGGTATATTATCGCCAACAGCATAGCCTGCTCTTGGTTTTATTCTAAAATGCACAAAGCCATGACTTTCATTTGGATTAGTAACCGTTGGGGGTAAATTGATAGTGTAAAAATGCCAAATCAATTGGTTGCCTTCTCGTTTGGTATTTACAGTATGACTGGCATTAATCATCTCAAAAGTACTTTCGTCCAAGGCTGCATCAAGAGTATCTTCCAAACGAACAAACTCGGCACTTGCTGTTCCAGTATTTTCAAAATTTATAGTGTAATATAAATAATCATTGTTGGTAAAAGTATCCATTCCAATTCTGCCTCCATGCGACTCACTTTTGTCATTAGGGTCGTAAGAACCTACTACTATTTGGGATAATGTTGCAGCGTTGTTCGTTAAATCGGCATCATTGTTTATTTGAACACTAACGGTATTGGTTAACAAATCACCTAGGTTTACCGTTGGTATCGTTGGCACAGCTAAAGTCACAATAATATACCTAACCTCAAAAGGAGCCAAGTTAGTAAAGTCATAGGTAAAGCCAGTACTTGTTGGAGTTGTCCCAGGCTGAGAAATTGCACTAATGCTTAGATGCGAATCTTTAGTAAACGTTAGCGTTCCATTGGCTATAGTTTGTGTACCATAATTTTGATAATAGATAATATTGCTATAGTCAAATCCCGGTCTTGGTTGTCCTGATGTATAAAAATTCACTTGGGCATCAACATGAGGTTGAATATTTACAATAGGAAAATATAAAGTAGTTGCGCCACTACCGTTCGGAAGTGTAATATTGTTATGAGAAACAGAAGATGTATAATAAGAAGCCAACTGCGAATTAACAGCAAAACTAATATCATAAGAATTATTAGGGTTGGAATCAAAAATAAAATAGGAACCATTGTTGCTGTTTCCGTACATATTCGCTCCAGAATCGTTGACTTGATATACAAAATTGCCATAAATAAAGTCTACTTCTCCAATATCTTTTATACCATTGGCATTCGTATCTATGAAAGCTATTAAAACCAAACTTTCTGCACACGAAGCATTATTTTCACAATTGTACATACAAAAATTGACAGGGCTTGACCATTCGGATGGAATAGTGCATAGAGTTCGAACATAGGCAGTATAACATTGATCTTGTAGTAAACCTGTAACAATATAAGGAGAAACATTTGCTAAAATCCCAAAGGAATTAGGAGTTGGTTCTGGCGATCCCTGTGGAACAATCAAAACTTCCCATTGTGAAGCACCCGAAGGATTGGTCCAGTTTAAAACAGCAGAAGTATTCGTAATACTTGTCACTGTTAAAGCAGTTGGAGGGTCACATGGTATAGGTGAACAACTTACATTTGCAATCCAACCTTCAAGCGTATTTGTTGTATCACTTCTGAAAACAAAAGTTAAGCAGCCATCAGATGTTGTAGAAGTAAATGGACCAGGAATTGTATTTCCCCAAAAACCACCTGCTAAACCACCAGGAACATTCCCGGAAGGATTAGTACTCAAAATTTGTTGAGATGTTGGATTTGCACCATTATAAACATATAATGCATCCCGATTAGTTTCTGTATTGAATGCAGTAAAAGTTATTTCAACTGAATCACCTGGATTGGTAGGACAAATTGTTGTAGTTTGATTTGAATTGTTAGCATAATTTACAGTTGGTCCTCCTGAATCGGTAAAAACACCACCGCAAATGGGTTGATTATTACAATTGTTGACAAAAACAGTAACTGTTACGTTTGCAGCACACTGCCCAAAATCAGGTGTAAAAGTGTAAGTTCCAGTGACCGTATTGTCTATCAATGGTGTCCAAGTTCCAGTTATGCCATCGATAGAGGTTAAAGGTAAATTAAGCATAGTATCTCCTAAACAAATAGTATTAGGGATAGAGAATGTAGGTATGACACTTTGATTAACAATAATTTCCATACCTGAAACAGTCACTTCATTGTTACTGCTATTTAGAAAACGAATACCGATAATTTGATAATTAGGAACTACATTGGTATAAGCCGAAGGATTAGCTATTACATTAACATTATCATTGGCATCCGTAACTGAAGCATGAAAAGTAACACTATAAATACTTGGATTTAAACCTAGTGTGGCAATTGGATCTGTTGACGTTAAATCAAAAGTGGTATATCCGTCATTTGGATTGGAATCGTTATCACAAAGCGAATACGGGTTAAGCAATCCAAGAGGAGGTTGAGCATAAGAACTAAAACTAAAAACGAATAACAGTAGAAGTAATATATTTTTCATAGTTTGGTTTTAAGAAAACCAAATATACAATGATTTTGAATTACTTACTACAACAAGGTAAGAATTTATACAACAGCATTAGCTACAATATACCCACTTGTCCATGCGTTTTGAAAATTAAATCCACCCGTTATTGCATCGATGTTGACGATTTCGCCAGCAAAATATAAATTTTCATGAAACTTGCTTTCCATGGTTTTGAAGTTGATTTCCTTTAAATCTATGCCGCCAGCGGTAACAAATTCTTCTTTGAAAGTGCTTTTTCCATTCACCTGAAACGCTCCGTTTGTCAACTGATTCGCTAAATTTTGTAGTTGATTTTTATTTAAATCGGCCCATTTGGTTTCTTCTGAAATTTCAGATGCCAAAACCAAACTTTCCCATAATCGATTAGGGAATTCAAAAGGGGATTTTTTGGAAACTGCTTTTTTAGAATGTTCTAATTTTAAATCTTTTAAAATTGCAGTTGCTTCTTCAAAAGTTAGTTCATTGAGCCAATTGACGTGTATGATAAACAGATATTTTTTATCCGCTAAAATCCGTGCACCCCAAGCTGAAAGCCTTAAAATTCCGGGACCACTCATACCCCAATGGGTTATTAATAAAGGTCCAGTTGCGGTTAACTTGGTGTCTTTTACGTTCACAGTTGCCATTGCCGAAACGCCCATCAATTCTTTGATTCGAGTGTCTTTAATATTGAAAGTAAATAGAGAAGGTACCGCAGGAACAATTGTATGTCCAATGTTCTCAAGCATTTCCCAAATTTTGGGATTGCTGCCTGTTGTCATGATTAGTTTTTGACAAGCAAAAGTTTCATGATTGGTTTCCACTTTCCAATATCCGGCGGCTTTAAAAATGGATTGCACGCTTTGTCCCGTAAGTGTTTGAATTCCAAGTTTATGGGTGGCATTTAAAAAACAATCGATAATGGTTTGTGATGAATTGGATACGGGAAACATTCTACCATCGTCTTCAATTTTGAGTTCAACACCATGGTTGGAGAACCACTCAATAGTATCACCCGAACAGAATTGATGAAACGGACCACGTAATTCTTTTTCGCCACGTGGATAAAATTTTACTAAATCGTTAGGGACAAAACAAGCGTGCGTTACGTTGCATCTTCCACCGCCAGAAATTCTAACTTTAGTCAAAACTTCTTGTCCTCGTTCTAAAATAGCAACTTTTAGATTTGGGTTTTTCTCAACGATATTGATGGCTGTAAAAAATCCAGCAGCACCTCCGCCAACAATAATGATATCGAAATTTTGGTTCATGTATTTTGGTTAATAAAAACTTCGACAAAGATACTTTTAAATTCTGTCTGGGAAATCAGAAATAATACCATCTACTAGAAATGATTTCATCATAAGAATATCTTCCATTTCATTAACCGTCCAAGGGAAAACTTGAAATCCTTTTTCTTTTATTTTTAAAGTAGTCTCTTTAGTCAATAATTGAAAATTCGGATGGATGGATTTGGCTTTAATAAATTTTGCGAAAGCGATGGCAATTTCCAAATTGGTTTCAGTTAAAACTCCAATTGAAATGGTTTCATCGTGAAAACGTATTTCCTGTAAAGCATTCCAATCAAAACTTGAAATTAGAATGTTGTCTTTTGAAAATGTATGCGAGTTTATCAAATCCAAAACACTTTTAACAGCCTCAAATTCTTTGATTTCAATATTGATACGGCATTTATTTTTTACCAATTGAAAGGCTTCTTCTAAGGATGGAATTCCGAATTTATGGAGATCCATTGCTGAAAAATCGTTAACCAATCCAATGCCTGTTGTAGTTCTGTCGATAGTTTTATCATGAATAACCATCGGAATAAAATCCTTGCTGTTTTGAACATCAAGTTCAATCATGTCGACACCTAATTCCAAAGCTTTTTCAAACGAAGCTAATGTGTTTTCAGGAGCATATCCTTTGGCACCACGATGTCCAATTTTTAGGATTTTAGTCATTTACAGAGTTTAAAACCATTAAGAAAGGAAAGTTCATTAAGGCATTTCTAAATTATCTAAATACCTTAATAGATTGAAAAAAAAATCAATTTTTTTCTAATAAAACTAAATCAAAATTACTTTCAATACTAACAATACCATTTTCAACAATAGTTGTAATTCCAGAATAAGCATCTTTTACTTTGTCACCATTTTTAAATAGGGTTCCCGCAGAAATCTCTTTTTTTCCTTTAGGTAAATCCAAACCAACCACTATAGTATCTGTATAATTTTCTTTGATGAAAGTTCTACTAAAAACATATGGCAAAGCCGAAATTTGTTTGTGAACACCAGCGCCAACTGCAGGATGATGTTGTCTAAATAGCCCTAATTTTTGCCAATGTAAAAGTGTTTTTTGGGTTTTTTCATTGGTTTTAATTGCGTTCCAATTCATAAACGAACGTAAAGTAGCATCGCCATTTGTTCCATCAATTACTAGTGAACGATCACTCTCATCACCATAATATACTTGAGAAATGCCTGGACAAAGTAATAGTTTTGTTCCGGCTTCAATACCTTTTACACGTTTTCCATCAAAAGGAGAACCATCATCGTGTGACGAAATATAATTTAAAACACTGTATCCTTTTAATTCATTATGAAGTTTACTGGAATAGTTTGAAAAAATAGTTTCATAGTCCTTTTTAGCATCCCACTTGAAATCAAAATTGATCATGTTGTTGAATCCATGCTCAAAATAATTTACTTTTTTATCAGGAAAATCAAAAACTTGCCCTTTACTAATCCCGTAATTATAAACTTCGGCAATGGTATAAAAAGGAGTGTTGTCTAAAACTTTATTTGGATTGTTTTTTTTCCAAGTGGCAAAAGCAAAGTCACATTGGGTTTTAAAATCTGACCAAACAAGCTCGTCAAGATGCTTCACTGTATCGGCTCGGTAACCATCAATTCCATATTCCAGAATATAATCGGTTAGCCATTTAATAATATAATATTTGGGTGCTCTTGGATAACCTGTTCTAGTAAAAAACGCATTTAAAGAAGTCATTTCTTTTTCATAACGTCCTTCTTTTTTCCATTTTTCGATAAGGAAAACAGGAAGTTCTACATTTTTATTACTTTCGGTTAAAACATCAGGAAGATTTTTCACCAAAGTACATGCAGTAGTATTTTCATAATTTTTATAATCGCATTGTGGTCCAGTTCTAACCCATTCGTTGGGCCAAACCAAATCTATATCCGTAACAGGACCAGTGTGATTAATTACACCATCTAAAAGAATACGAATTCCTTTGGCGTGTGCTTTGGTTACTAATTCAGCCAAATCTTCTTTGGTTCCAAAATTAGGATCTAATGCAGTCCAATCTTTTGTCCAATACCCATGAAATCCGTATGTTAAACCTGTTCCTTCATCCACACCATCATGAATTTGTTCTACAATTGGTGTTAACCAAATTGCATTGATGCCAAGCTGTTCAAAATATCCTTCTTCAATTTTTCGGATAACACCTTTAATATTTCCACCTTCAAAACCGCGAAGTTTCGCAGCTGATTTGGTTCGATTTAAATACGTTTCTTTAGTTTGATTGCCATCATTAAATCGGTCTGTCATCAAAAAATATAAGTTGGCACCTTCCCAAACAAAAGGTGTTTTTGTGGTTTCTCGTGAGTTTTTAATTTTCGTAGAGGAACAACTTGAAAAAAGCAAGGTTGAAGATAATATAGAAAGTAGGATACTTTTTTTCATATTAATATTGAATTTTTATTTCATTACTTGTACCTTTTTCCCAAGTAACGGTGACTTGAAGAGGTTCTTGAAAGGTTTTATAAATCCTTTCTTTTCCATTTACAAAAATTCGTTTGGGTTTAATATTGTGAATTAGTAGGGATACATTTTTGGTCGTAGCTTGATAATTTTTTCCAATTTCAGTATTTAAACTTATAGTCAAAAAGGAGTCTTTAGTAGTACTGTTAAAATTTAAAATTTCATAGGCTCCTTTTTCAAAATCATTTGGAGTAAGTCCATCATCGTTATAAACTTTCCCATTAGAATTAGCGACAGTTTCATCGAAATAGAAATGTAAATCAAAATTCTCTAAGGAATATTTTGAAGTATTTTGAATGGTTTTAATCAAAGGAATAAAACTGCCGCCACGAACAAAAACAGGAATATGATCTTCTTCTACTTTTACAGTAGCTGTTGATCCTGCGGGGTGTTTTTGGTCAGAATAAAAGTCAAACCAATTGTTGCTTTTTGGAAAATAAATTTCGGTTGAAGTCACCGCAGCTTTTGTAATAGGAGTTACTAAAAAATCATTACCCCACAGAAAGGTTTCGCTAACGGTTTGTAATTTTGTGTTGGTTGGTTCTTCAAAAAATAACGGACGCATTAATGGTATTCCTTTTTGATTATTTTCGAATGCCAAAGTATAATTGTAAGGTAACATTTGGTAGCGCAATTCCACTAGTTTTTTGGCTTTTGCTTTAGTTACAACATCTTTATACGCTACTTCCGAAGCTACGTCTTCTTGAGCGTGTGGACGGAAAACAGGTTGAAAAATACCGTATTGCAACCAACGTAAATACAATTCGTTGTCAAAATAATCGCCTGCAAATCCGCCTAAATCAGAATGCATATACGCCATTCCTTGCATTCCCATTTGTAGCGCAATTTCCATTTGCGATTGTAATCCACCCCAACTTCTACTCACATCACCACTCCAGGGAATCATTCCAAATCGTTGCGAACCTGAATAACCAGAACGCATTAATATAAATGGACGCTGATTTGAAAAATCTTTTTTATAACCATCGGCTACTAATTTTGCCCAATTGTGTCCGTAGATATTATGAACTTCATCCGCTTTACCGACAGCAGTACTTGCTTTAGAAGGAAAAACTTCGGGTTCGCCTAAATCACCCCAAAGTCCACCAACACCTTGATGGATTAGTCGTTTGTACACATTCCAAAACCAAGCTGCTCCTTCGGGTTTGAAAATATCGACCACGCTAGTATTGCCAAAATAAAAATTCCAAGTACAAGCTTTCCCAGATTTGTCGGTAACCAGTACTTTTTCATCAACCGCTTCTTGCCATTTGGAGGAAGTAGTTAAAATAAAGGGTTCCGTAATTACTATTGTTTTAATACCTTTTGTATTTAAATTGGCAATCATTTTATCAGGATTGGGGAAGTTGTCTTTGTCCCATTCTAAATTTCCCATCGTACCTTTTATGGTTTTTCCAAACCAATATAAATCTAGAATTATAGCATCAACAGGAATCTGACTTTCTTCAAATTTTCGAATAGTTTTTTCAACTTCTTCTTGAGAATGATAACCAAATCGACTGGAGAAATTTCCAAATGTCCAACGTGCAGGCAAGGGTTGTTTTCCTGTAAGGGAAGTATAATTGGAGATTAAATCCGTCCAAGAATCACCCACAATTACTTGATAGGTTTTTCGTCCTGAAATGGTTTCATATTCTAGAGTATTGTTTTTTTTACTGTCTAAATCCAAATAGCCAATAGCAGTATTGTCAAAATGAACAGCATACAATTTAGATGATAAAACTAGTGGAATACAAAAATTCATCAATTCGGCTTTGGTTTCGTAGCCATAATGCGCTCGGTTGTACAATTGTAACCGATTACCGCGACGGTTCATGCCTAATGCTCTTGCGCCACCGCCATATAAAACTTCTGAATTGTCAATATTAAATTCTATAATTTCGGTACTGTCTTTTTTGATGTAACCGTTTTTTTCGGATAACAACACCTTTCCTTTGCTTGAATACGTAATTCGGAATGGAGATTTATTGATAACAACGGTTATTTCTTTCGTCCAAAAATTGATAGCGCTTTCTTTTTTTTGGAAATTAGCAATTACTTTTTCAGGAGTTTTTACAACAGCATGAGAATTTGGATTGAATGTTTCTCCATTTGGAATAAATGAAGTTTCAATTATTTTTTCGGAGTAAGGTTTGATGATATAAATCCCATCCGAAGTTTTTACTTCTAAAATAGTATTTTTCAACGTATGTGAAATATATTTCCTGTTTTCATTTTGCGCAAAAGCAGCAGAAGTTATTAGTAAGAGTAAAAGTAATTTTTTACTCATGCTTAAAATATTGTTTTCTTGGTATTCCTGACCCGAGCCTAAAAGGCGAACTGAAGTAGTAATCTTTGATTTCATAATTTATTTTTTAACCATTAAGGAATTAAGAAAATTAAGAAAATTAAGGTAAAACTTAATGCCTTAATGGTTTCATTTTTTTTATTTTAGTTCCAATATCAAAACACTTTTCCCCTCAATGGCAATATCATTCTTCAAATCGATAGAAATTCCGGTCAGTACATCTTTTCCATAAGTGTAATTTTGAATACTTTCTTGAAAACGATTGGTTTTGAAAGTTTGGGATTCGTCACTATTATTGATGATTACCATTACGGTTTGGTTTTCATTGTGTCGGAAATAAACATAAACATTGTTTTGAGGCACATAATGTGTCATTTTTCCAGTATGGATAACCGATTTTGTTTTTCTCCATGAGAATAATTTGGAAGTAAAATCGAAATATTTTTGTTGTTCGACAGTTCTACCTGACTTTGTAAACGCATTGTTTGTATCACTAGCCCAACCACCTGGAAAATCTTTGCGGATATCGGCATCACCGCCTTTGTCCTTATTGCCAGCCATTCCAATTTCGGAACCATAATACAATTGCGGAATACCGCGAATTGTTGCTAACAACGTCATAACCATTTGGTATTTTTGGAAATCATTTTTATAAATTTCATTGAAACGCATGGTATCATGATTTTCGGCAAAAACCAATAAGTTGTTTGGATTGGGATATAGAAAATCGTTCGTGAAATTTTCATAAACCTTAATCATTCCTTTATCCCAAGAAGCTTTGTCTTCATAAAAAACAGAATTTAAAGCATCGTGTAATGTAAAATCCATAACGCTTGGTAAATTGGAATTGAAACTTTGAATAGCTCCAATTTTACTGTCTTTTTGCCAATAAGCCATTTGTGCTTGGTCGTGCATCCAAACTTCGCCCACAATATTAAAATGAGGATATTCATCCGTTATGGCTTTGGTCCATTTGGCTATCCCAACTTTGTCATTATAGGAAAAGGTATCTACTCGAAAACCATCCAAATCGGCATATTCTATCCACCAAATGGCATTTTGAATTAAATAATTTAGGAGTAACGGATTGGACTGATTTAAATCGGGCATCGATTTTACAAACCAACCATTCATACAACCTTCGGCATCAGTTTTGGAAGCGTTTGTATCGAATTGTGTTGTCATTCGATAATTAGATTGTGTGAATTCTGGAAATTGATGTATCCAATCGTGATTAGGTAAGTCTTTAATCATCCAATGTTGCCAACCCCAATGATTCGTAACATAATCCATAATGTTTTTCATACCACGTTGATGCAATTCGGCACTCATTCGAACATATTCTTCGTTAGTTCCATATCGTGGGTCAATTTTATAAACATCGGATTGACCATAGCCATGATAGGAATAAGTTTCGTCATTATCTTCACAAATTGGCGTGGGCCAAACAGCGGTAACGCCGAGTTCTTTGAGATAATCTAGATTTTTAATGATGCCTTCAATATCGCCACCATGTCTTCCTCCTGGTAAATCGCGATTTCCTTTTTCGGTTAATGCTTTGTTGCTATCATTATTGGGATTTCCGTTGGCAAATCGATCGGACATGATGAGGTAAATCACATCAGAACTGTCATAACTTTTGCGTAAGGCTGAATTTTCTCTACGTTGTTTTAAAGCATAATTTTTAGTAAAGGCAATTTTTTTATTCCTTGAAAAGGAAAAAATAATTTCTTGTGATGCAACATTTTTGGTATCAATAGTTACAAAAATGTAGTTAGGATTTTCGGTTTTTTGAATGTTTTTGATGATTATGTTATTGGAAACAGTCACTTCATTTTGCGCAATATTTTTCCCGTAAAACATGATTTGCAAGTCAGAATGATTCATTCCTGCATACCAAAATGGCGGTTCGGCTTTTTCTATTTGAGCAAAGGCAGAAATAGAAATTAGAAGTAAGAAAATTATTTTTTTCATTTTTAAACCATTAAGAGATTAAGGAAAATTAAGATTTTTAATCGTCAGCGAGTCTGGCGAAATATTCATTGACTAGAGGTTTTGTTGATTTTGTAATGTTGGTTGTATTGAAATTAATAAGTAAACCTTGCGGAACACTTAACAGTTTCATATAAGTTAATAATTTTGCTTCGTCTATTGGGTGAAATTTATCGACGGTTTTTAATTCTACGATGATGCAATCGTTTATTAATAGGTCTAATCGTAATGGATTTTCTAATTCTAAATCATAGTAGTCAATTTCTACATTGATTTGTTGTTGAACTTTATACCCGTTTTTTTCTAACTCATATTTCAAACATTCTTCATAAATCCTTTCTAATAATCCAGGACCTAACTTTTTATGAATTTTTATAGCATAACCAATTATTTCATAAGACAATTGTGTTATTTCTTTTTTAGTCATAATATTTTTTTTACACCATTAATAGATTAAAGGTTCATTAAGTTTTTATTTATACCATTAAGACATTAATCTTTTCTTAATTTTCTTAATGCCTTAATGGTTTATAATTAATTTATACAGTTACCAAACTATTAGGTTCTACTAAAATTTCAGTTCCGTTTACAAATACTGAAATTTCTTTGCTTCCTTCTAGTGAAAATGCAGTTTCGTTTTTTTGTATTGAAACTTTTAAAATTTGGTTTCTAAAGTTGATTTTAAACGAATAACCATTCCATTCTTTTGGAATTTTTGGAGAGAAATGTAATGCGTCATTTTTAACACGCATGCCGCCAAAACCTTCTACTATGCTCATCCATGTTCCTGCCATAGAAGTAATGTGACAACCTTCTTCTACTTCTTTGTTGTAATCGTCCAAATCCAAACGTGATGTTCTTAGATAAAAGGTATAAGCCATATCCATTTTGTCCAAAACGGCTGCTTGAATAGAGTGAACACATGGCGAAAGCGAACTTTCATGAACAGTAAAAGATTCGTAAAATTCAAAATTTCGTTTTAGTTCTTCTTTTGAAAAATGATCTTCAAAGAAATAAAAACACTGCAAAACATCGGCTTGTTTGATATAGGGAGAACGTAAAATTCTATCCCATGACCATTTTTGATTAATAGGTCTTTGACTTTTATCTAAATCGGTAACTCGGACTAATTCTTTATCTAAAAACCCATCTTGTTGCAAATAGATTTGATGTTCTTCCGAATAGGGGAAATACATATTGTCGGCTACTTTTTTCCATTCTTGCAATTCTGCATCCGACAATTTTACTTTCTCGATGATGCGTTTATGATCAGATGGATATTCGATAGCTACTTTTTGGATTTGTTCGTATGTATAATCAATACACCATTTAGCAATATAGTTGGTGTAAAAATTATTATTTACGTTATTTTCATATTCATTTGGACCGGTTACACCCAAAATCACGTATTGGTTTTTGTTTGTAGAAAAGTTAGCTCTTTGGTGCCAAAAACGAGCAATTCCAATTAAAACTTCCAACCCTTTTTCAGGAATATAGCTATAATCTCCAGTGAAACGGTAGTAGTTATAAATCGCAAAAGCAATGGCGCCATTTCTGTGAATTTCTTCGAAAGTGATTTCCCATTCGTTGTGACATTCTTCGCCGTTCATAGTAACCATTGGGTATAATGCAGCACCATTTTTGAAACCTAAATTTTTCTCAGCATTTTCAATTGCTTTATCTAATTGGTTAAAACGGTAGGTCAATAAATTCCGAGCAACTTGTTGGTCTTTGGTTGCCATGTAAAAAGGGATACAATAGGCTTCAGTATCCCAATAGGTTGAACCGCCATATTTTTCTCCTGTGAATCCTTTTGGACCAATATTTAGTCGTGAGTCCTTCCCAAGATAAGTTTGGTTCAGTTGAAAAATATTAAAACGAATCCCTTGTTGCGCTTTTACATCACCATCAATAGTAATATCTGACATTTCCCAAATTTTTGCCCAAGCAGTAATTTGATCTTGTAACAGTTGATTGTATCCTTTATTTAATGCTGATTTAATAACATTTTCAGCTCCAACATATGTGTTTTCGTGATTTAGAGAAACAGTGTAGCCACCTATTTTTTGAATTGCTGATTTTTCACCTTTAGCGACATTTATAACATATTCAAATTGAATTTTTTCTTTATTGTGTTCCTTTTTTTCAGGAGTTATATTTTGATTTTTATCATTCAACAAAATGCTATTTTGCATGAATGTAGTGGTAATGAAATGAGTTTTAAACGTTCGAGCAGTTACAAAAGCTTCATTTTCGTTGTGTTTCACATCTAAAGGTTCCCAGAATTTTTCTTCCCAATTGGCATCTTCGTTATGAACACCTGCATCTATATAAGGTTTGTATACAATTCTTGCATCTTTATTTAAAGGGGTAATTTCATAATTAATAACGCCAACTTCATCTAATTCTAGGGATAAAAAACGCACCACATTTACTAAAACTTCAGTTCCATTTAGCAATGTCGCGTCAAAAGACCGGCGGTACCAACCTTCTTTCATGTTGAGTTCTCGACGGAAGTTGTTTATAGTTTTACATTTAGCCAAATCAAGGTTTTCGCCATTGATTTCGATGTCAATTCCAATCCAATTGGGTGCATTTAATACTTTGGCAAAATATTCGGGATAACCATTTTTCCACCAACCTACTTTGGTTTTATCAGGATAATATATTCCTGCGATATAACTTCCTTGAAAAGTTTTGCCACTATAATTTTCTTCAAAATTCGCACGTTGTCCCATAGCACCATTCCCAATACTAAATAGGCTTTCGGATGATTTTACACTATCTGCATCAAATCCTTCTTCAATGATGGACCAATTGTCTGGTTTAATATAATCTTGGTTCATTTTATTATTTTTTATGTTAAGATTTTTAGTCCTTTCGTCTTAACGCTTTATTTTTATTTTTTTATCATTGTTTCTATAAAGCTAGTATCCATATACATAAAGTTTTTAAAAATGTACTTAGCTTCATATAAAATGGTTTCTTCACCAATACCTACACTGGTCATGTTGGCAACATTAGCTGCTTGAATTCCTGCTATAGAATCTTCAAAAACAATTGCATTTTCTGGGGCTACATTTAATAATTTTGCTGCTTCAAGAAAAACTTCAGGATCTGGTTTTGCTTTGGTAACATCATTACCATCAACTATGGCATCAAAATAATGTATAATTCCCGTTTTTTCTAGAATTGGCCTTGCATTTTTACTTGCAGAACCAAGTGCAATTGCTTGATTTTTTTCTTTTAAAAATTGTAAAATAGGTATAACGCCTGGCAAAATTTCGCTTTGATCCATATTTACTAAATAGGATAAATAGTCTTCATTTTTTTGGATGAGCCATTTGTTTTTGTCTTCTTGGGAGGCATTAATTTTACCTAATTCTAATATAATATCTAAGGATCGCACACGGCTAACTCCTTTTAAATCTTCGTTGTGTTCGGGAGTAAATTCGATTCCTAATTCTTGTGCTATTTTTTGCCATGCAATAAAATGATATTTTGCTGTGTCAACAATAACACCATCTAGATCGAAAATGAATACTTTTTTATTTGTCATTTTAATTTTTTTTATCCTGAAATTGCATTTTTATCGGTTATTAGAAAATTACAAAGACCAGCAATAATTAACGAAATTCCGGCTAAAGTCATAGCATTAATATGAGCTTCTCCAATTAATTTATATAAAAAATTTATTCCGCCAAGTGCAGCGATAATTTGTGGTACCACGATAAACATATTGAATAGACCCATCATCATTCCCATTTTATTAGGATTTACGGAACTAGATAGCATGGCATAAGGCATTGATAGAATACTTCCCCAAGAAAACCCTATTAAGATAAAAGAATAAACTAATGTGGATGGCGTAGCATAGAGCATAAAAATAAAGCCTATTCCACCAAGAATCAAAGAAAGCATGTGAATGTACTTTCTGTTTATTTTATTTTTCATGGTATAAAAAGTCAGTAATAACGCAAAAGCCATAGATGATAATCCATATACACCAGATGCTGAACCAACTAAATTTGCAGCATCTTGGTATTTTAAGTTTGCAGCATCATAAGTAGCTTTTTGCGAAACGTCGTTTAGATTATACTCTTTTTCAATTGGAGAAGGTGCATTAAATACATGTTCTGTTAAAGCTGGAGTAGATAAACTCCACATGGTAAAAAAAGCAAACCAACTAAAAAACTGAATTAATCCAAGTTTTTTCATTGTAGAAGGCATTTCCTTTAAACTAGAAACTAAATCAAGAAAAAAACTTGATTCTTTTTTTTCAGCTTTAAATTTTTCTAGATCTACAGGAGGATCTTCCTTTGTAGTAAAAACGGTAAATAAAATACTAATTAAAAAAACAAAAGCTCCGATACTAAATGCTATAACAACAGAGGGAGGAATAACTCCTGCATCAGCTACATTTGTAACGCCCATTTTATTTACTAACCAAGGCAAATTACTGGCAATCCAAGTTCCAATTCCGATAATTAATGTTTGAATAACGAATCCGTTAGAACGTTGTGATTCAGGTAATTTATCTGCAATTAAAGCACGAAATGGTTCCATACTTATGTTGATTGAAGAGTCTAAAACCCATAATAATCCGGCCGCAACCCACAAAACGGGTGAATGTGGCATAAAAAACAGGGTTACAGAGGCTAAAATTGCTCCAATAAGAAAATAAGGTTTTCTTCTGCCAAATTTCGGACTCCAAGTGTTATCGGATAAATAACCGATGATAGGTTGAACTAGAAGACCTGTTAGCGGTGCAGCAATCCATAAACCAGGAATGCTGTCAACATCTGCGCCAAGGGTTTGAAATATTCTGGACATGAAGCCACCTTGTAGGGCAAATCCAAATTGTATTCCTAAGAAACCGAAACTCATGTTCCAAATTTCCCAGAAACCTAATCTACGCTTTTCCATTATCGTAATTTAATGATTTACAGTACGATAAGCGCTATGCTTATCAAAACTTAGTTTATTTTCGAAGTAAAAGTATAAGCTTTGATAATTGTTTGTAAATATATAAAAGTTTTTAGAATCCGGTTTTAGAATTCTTTTTTTTTTAGATGTGGATTAGCTTTGATATAATTAAATGGTGGATTCACGTTCAACAAGATGCGTTTCAATAACTTCAGTTTTGTAATGTTCTTCGTGTTCATCATCGTCATCGTCAATATCTAATCGATCTATTAACATCATTGCGGCTTTGTTACCCATTTTTACTCCGTTTTGACTTACAGTAGTGATACTTGGAGAGGAATATTTTGATATAATTCCATCTGTAAACCCAATAATTGACAATTGTTCGGGAACTTTAATATGTAGTTTTGCTGCAATTTTTATAGCAGTTACTGCAAAAATTTCATTTACTGCGAAAATTGCTTCAATATCGTTGTTAGCGATGAGGTTTTCAATTTGATTTTCAAAATTATCGGTATCTTCAATTTTCAAAATTAGATTTTCATGTAAAGGAATGTCATTGTTTTTCAAAGCTTTAATATAGCCTTCTGTTCTCAGTTTTCCAACGCTAACATAATCTACAGTGGTAATAATCGCAATTTTTTTAAATCCTTTTTTTATAAGATATTGAATAGTGTTTATAGCGGCTAATTCATCATCAATAATAACTTTATCACAAAGAATATCATTAGTAACTCTATCAAACATTACCACTGGCATACCTTGATTGATAACTTCGACAATATGGTGAAAATCTTTTTTTTGTTGCGTTTCCTTAGATAGGGACATGATAAATCCATCGATGCTTCCATTGGCGAGCATTTCCATGTTAATAACCTCTTTATCAAACGATTCGTCGGATAAACAAACAATAACATTATAACCTCTTTCATTGGCTACATTTTCAATTCCGCTAATTACAGTTGCAAAAAAATGATGAATGATTTCTGGAATGATAATGCCTATGGTTTTAGTTTTTCTATTCTTTAAACTTAAGGCAATCAAGTTGGGTTTGTAATTGTATAATTTTGCAAATGCTTGGACTTTTTGACGAGTGTCCTCACTTATTTCTAAGCTGTTCTTTAGGGATTTTGAAACAGTTGAAATAGACACGTCGAGTTCCTTGGCAATTTGTTTTAATGTTACTTTTCTTTTCATGTTACGATTCTGATAAATAGTGTATTCTGAATAAAGATATATTTTATTTTTTATAATGGCAATTTTACTCTTAAAAACCTCATTTATGTAAAAAGTTTTCAACACGAAAACGTTTTCGGAACCCATTTAACGAATGTTTATTCTTAGAGTGGCTTTTTTTACATAAATTTAACAATCGAAGTAAAATTATAAGCACAAAATCAAAGTTTTAACCTAAACAAAATGTATGAAAACAATTTACAAAAAGTTGTTATTTTTAATCCTGTTATTGCCTTTTAGTATTCTTGCACAGAGTACTTTAAGCGGAGTTGTTGTTGATAAAAAATCAAACCAATCTTTACCAGGCGTAAATGTAACCGTTCAAGGTGCTGCGAAAGGCACTTCAACAGATTTCGACGGAAAATTTCAGTTAACTGGGCTAAAAAATGGAGACGTAATTGTTTTCACTTTTATTGGCTACACTTCAGAGACTGTTAAATATTCTGGACAAAAAACTGTTAATGTGTCTTTAGAAGAAACAGCCAATCAGTTGAGCGAAGTAGTGGTGCAAGTGGGTTATGGAACTGTTAAGAAAAAAGACGCAACAGGATCTGTAACAACCGTAACCTCTAAAGATTTCAACAAAGGAGCGATTGTATCTGCGGATCAATTATTAGCAGGAAAAGTAGCTGGAGTAAGAATTACAAGTAATGGTGGTTCTCCAGATTCTACTCCAAATATTAGAATTAGAGGTGGTGCTTCATTAAGTGCTAGTAATAACCCTTTAATTGTAATTGATAATGTACCAATAGATAGTAACAATCCTGCTGGAGTTAGTAATCCATTTTCGCTTATTAACCCAAATGATATTGAGAGTATTACAGTGTTAAAAGACGCAAGTGCTACAGCAATTTATGGATCAAGAGCTTCCAATGGTGTAATCATTATTACTACTAAAAAGGGTTCAAGTGATGGGGTTAAATTTAATTATTCGGCTAATTTCACTGGTGGAAAAGTTGGAAAGAAATTAGATGTTATGGATAGTGCGACTTTTGTGAAGTTTATTCAGGAATATCATCCAACCTATACCAACTCACTAGGAGTTGATGACCCTAATAGTTTGTTAACAGATGATTTAAGTACTTCTGTAGTGGAAGGAAGAATTATTGCAAATACAGATTGGCAAGATCAAATTTTAAGAAATTCATTTTCTACTGATCACAGTTTAAGCGCTAGAGCTAATATTTTTGGTGACACTCCATTTAGAGCTTCTTTAGGATATAATAATACGGAAGGTATAGTAAAAACGAGTGATTACAATAGATTTACGATGTCGTTTAAAGTATCGCCAACCTATTTAAACAAACATCTTAAAGTTGATATTAATGCCAAAGGAATTTCTTCAAGAAAAAATGCAATTGATGAAGGCGGTTCAATAGGAGGAGCCTTAAACATGGATCCTACAAAACCAGTTTTTGATTCTTCTTCTGAGAATAGATTTGGGGGGTATTATCAAAATACAATAGTAAATGGTAATAAATTACTTTTAGATGGTCAAGGAAATCCATTAGCAGTTTTAGAACAAAGAAACAGACCGGAAAGAGTATATCGCTTTTTAGGGAATGTGGAATTGGATTATAAGATGCATTTTTTACCAGAATTAAGAGCCGTTACCAATATAGGATTAGATGCTTCAAGAGCAAAAATAGTTGAGAATTTTTCAAATAATGCTGCAGCAACTTATAGATTTAATACTCTTGATTCGGATGTTGATACAAATTTTGTATTTAATCCAGGTCAAAATTATTATGAAACTCAAAACATAAACAATACTACATGGGACTCTTACTTAATGTATGCTAAAAACCAGAGTGGTTTTATAAATAAATTTGACTTACAAGGAGGTTATTCTTATCAAAATTTCAAAAATGATGGTAATAGAATCAATTATCAATATAATGCTGTTTCGGGAGTAAGAGAAATTAATTTCAATCCTAACAATCCAAACAACAGGTATTATAATGTGTTGAATCTTCAGTCTTACTTTGGAAGAGCGAACATAGACTTTGCAAAAAAATACCTTTTAACACTATCGTTAAGATCTGACGGGTCTTCTTTATTCAGTAAAGATAAAAGATGGGGTTATTTCCCAGCTGCTGCTTTAGCATGGAAACTAAAAGAAGAAAGTTTTTTAAAGAATGTCAATTTAATTAACGATATCAAACTTCGTTTGAGTTGGGGTAAAACAGGACAACAAAATATTACTGATGCCGTAGGTTTCTATCCTTCAACCCCTCTTTTTGCAATTGGTAACAACAACAGTCAATATTTACCTGGAACTAATCTTTATTCAGCAATTGCATTTAGTCCTGATTTAACTTGGGAAAAAACGACTACCTATAATTTAGGTGTTGATTTTGATTTATTTAAAAACAGTTTTTTATCAGGAACATTTGATATTTATTCAAGAGAGACTTCAGATTTATTAGCGAGAGTTCCTTTACCTCCTGGTCAAGGTTTGTCAGATACTTTTATTAAAAATGTAGGCTCTACAGAAAGTAAAGGTTTTGAATTGAACTTAAGTATCAAACCAATTAAATCAGACACTATAGGTTTTGAAATTACAACTAACTTAGCTTATAATTACGCAAAAGTTACTGATTTAAAAGGAGTTACTTCAATTTCTGCAAGCGATTCTGGTTTGCCAATTCAAACAGGTGTAACATTGGCTCGTCATGCGGTAGGTTTTCAACCTTATTCTGCATGGGTATTCCAACAGTTATATGATGTGGATGGTTCGCCAATTGTGGGTGCTTATGTTGACAGAAATGGGGATAATCAAATCACAAATGACGATAGATATTATAAAGCGCTTCGCCCAAATTGGACATTTGGTTTTGCCTTAAATTTTAACTATAAAAACTGGGATTTTAGTTCTAGTTTCAGAGGTCAATATGGTGGACAGGTATACAATGCCGTTAAACTTGTAGGCGGTTATACCGATAGAGCTATTCCAATTAACAATAACAGTTTATCGAATGTGTTAGATTTTTATTCAGGAGCAGCTGATGCAAGTTTCCAAAATATTCAAGGAAATATTCCCTTTTCAGATTACTTCCTAGAGGATGCTACTTTTGTTCGTTGTGAGAATATCGTTTTAGGATATAAATTCAATAAATTTACCAAAAATACGTCGCTAAGATTGTATGGAGCGTTAAACAATCCATTTATTATAACGAAATATTCAGGTAGAGATCCAGAGAACTTTAATTCTATTGACAATAATTTCTACCCAAGACCAACACAATATACATTTGGTTTAAGTTTAGACTTTTAAAAAAAAAAATGAGAAATATGAAAAAATTAAAATTATTTAGCATTGGTGTATTTTTACTGAGTGCAATATCGTGTACTCAGGATTTAGATACAAAGCCATTGGTAGAACTGTCACTAGAACAGTTACTACAACAAGATCCTAATGCCATTAATGGTATTATGTCAAAACTATACGGCTCGTTTGCACTTTCTGGTTCTAATGGCCCTGGAAGTTCAGATATTAGTGATGATCCGGGAGAGTCTCCTTTTTTAAGAGGGATTATAAACCTGCAGGAATTTACAGCCGATGGTATGAAAAATAGATGGGGTGACGATGGTTTAGACCAATTAACAACTACCTCTAATTGGGATGAGAACAACAAGTTCTTCAGGTATTTATACAACAGAGTATATTATACAGTACCACAATGTAACAATTTATTAGTTGTTTTAGGAAGTGTTAATGTTCCAAATAAAGAAGCTACGGTTAGTGAAGTTCGATTTTTAAGATGTCTTGCATACTATTATATGATAGATTGTTTTGGGAAAGGGGTTTTATTAACGGAAGATAATTACGGTAGTTCTTCTCCAGAACCTCAAGCTTCAAGACAAGAACTGTTTGATTTTGTTGAATCGGAATTGTTAGCAATTGAAAATACATTGCCAACTTCAAATGGTTACGGTAAAGCCAATAAAGCGGTAGGTAGAATGTTACTTGCTAAACTTTATTTAAACGCTGAAGTATATACTGGAACAGCTAGATATGATGATGCTTTAACGTATACTAAAAAAGTAATCGATGAAGGTGGTTATAGTTTAGATTCAAATTTTGGACATATGTTTTCAGGAGATAACAATTCGTCTACAGAAATAATCTACCCATTAATTGCAGATCCATTAGTGAGTCAAAGTTATGGTAACACTACTTATTTAGTAAATGGTAGTTTAAATTCTGCAACGATGACCTTATCTAATTATGGTGCAACTCAAGGTTGGGCTGGGCATAGAGCTACAAAAGCATGGTATAGTTTGTTTGGAGATTTAAATACGTCTACAGATGATAGAGCCGATTTATTTTGGACCTCAGGTCATAGTTTTGAAATGACGGATTATAAAGAATGGACCAATGGATATCCAAGTATTAAATTTAGAAATTCTAATTTTAATGCAATAGGTTCACCAACAGATTTTTCAGGTACAGATTTTCCATTATTTAGATTGTCAGATGCGTATTTAATGTATGCAGAATGTGTAGTTAGAGGAGCAAGTGGAGGTTCAATTACACAAGCATTAACCTATGTTAATGACATAAGAGACAGATCAAATGCGCAAGTTATTACTGCTGGCGATTTAACCTTAGATTACATCATTGATGAAAGAGGAAGAGAACTAATGTTTGAAGGTCATAGACGAAGTGATTTAATTCGTTTTGGAAAATTCACAGGAGGAAGTTACTTATGGCCATGGAAAGGTAATGCTTTAAATGGTACAGCAATTCCATCAACGTATGCACTTTTCCCAATTCCGATAGCTGCTTTACAAGCAAATCCAAATTTAACACAAAACCCAGGTTATTAATTTATAAAAAAAAGAAAATGAAAAAATTATTAAAAATATCGAGTTTAGCATTCTTGTTGATTACGGGAATTGCTTGTGAAAATGATGATCAAACTATTATTACTGCAAAAGGAGATCCACAATTGTTAACACCTCTTAATGGTGCTGCATATGTTTTATCTCCTGTAAATGCTGCAAATGAAGCAACAACAGTAGTTTGGAATCACGCTGATTATTCTACGCAAACAGAAGTAAATTATGAAATACAAGTTGCAGCTGCAGGTTCTGATTTTTCAACTTATGAAGTGGCTGGAAATACAACCAATCGTTTTATTACATGGACAGTAGAAGCATTAAACGGCGTTGCTTTAGAAGCAGGTTTAATACCTTATGTAGCAACTGATGTTGATGTAAGAATAAAAGCAGCATTAGGTACTGCAGGTGAAGTAGTTTCGTATTCCAATGTTATTACTTTAAGATTAACGCCTTACACAACAGAATTGCCTAAATTAGCTGTTCCAGGAAATCATCAAGGTTGGAATCCTCCAACTGCACCTACAATTGCTTCTTCTGGATTTGGAGAAACAGATTATGAAGGATATGTTTGGTTAGATGGCGAATTTAAATTTGTTGCTCCAAATGCCGCTGGTGAATTTGCATGGGGAAATACCGATTATGGTGATGATGGTTCTTTTTCTGGAGTTTTAGTGGAAACGGGAGAAACAAACGCTTCAACTTCGGCTGGTTATTACAGAGTTAAGGCTAATACAACTACATTAACTTATTCTGTTGAACCAACAAGTTGGGGAATCGTTGGTGCAGCTACACCAGGAAGTTGGGATAATAGTACCGCTTTAACCTATAACACAACATCAAAAAAATGGGAAGGAACTGTTGTTATGACTGCCGGTGAATTTAAATTTAGAGCAAATAACGCTTGGGATATTAATTTAGGAGGTGATAATGATGACGACACGTACATGAACTATGGTGGACCAAACTTATCAAATGGAGCTGACGGAACTTATTTAGTTGAACTAAATTTAACCAACCCAAGAGAATATACATATACTCTTACAGCTCAATAATATTTTAAAATATAAATAAAAAGGGCTTTCTTTTTGAAAGCCCTTTTTAAAATTTTTCTGCTATGAAAAAAATTATTTACTTGCATTTTGTAATATTATTTTCAATAACCACTTTTGCTCAAATATCTTGGCAAGGGGGAACAAATCCAGACGCAACGGCATCAGCGACTATACTCTTTGACAAAACAGGAACTCCTTTAGCAACCTATACAGGAACTATATATGCTCATACAGGTGTTACTCTAAATAGTGCAGCTTGGCAAAATGTTAAAGGTAGTTGGGCTAATAACACTACTCAACCCGCTTTAACTTTGGTTTCAGGAAATATCTATAAACTTGATATAACACCATCTATTTTAAACTTTTATAATGTAGCATCAGGTTCTGTAACCAAAATTAATATTGTTTTTAGAAATGCTGCGGGAAGTGCACAATCAACTGATTTAACCCTTAATGTTGGTGCATTCCAATCCCTTTTAGCAACACCTGCCGAATTTAGCAACACTATTCTTAATAGCGGGCAAAACTTACTGATAACTGCTAATAACACTAACGGTAACGCTTCCTATAATTTGTTAGCTAATGGGGTTAGTGTAAGTACATCTAACGGAACATCATTTAGTTATACAGACACCAATATAACAGTAAACAAAACATATGATTTACAAATTACACAAGGAATAACTTTGTTTTCAAAGAAATTTGGTGTTATTGTAAATGCTGGGACAACTTCCCAAGCAATGAGTGCTGGATTAGAAGATGGAATAAATTATAATACTTCGGATGCCTCTAAAGCAACATTAGTGCTTACAGCTCCAGGAAAAGATTTTGTTTATGTAGCGGGTAGTTTTAATAACTATCAACCAGGAACAAATTATTTGATGAAGAAAGATCCTTCAACAAATAAGTTTTGGTTAGAACTTACCGGTTTAACTTCCGGGACACAATACAATTACCAATATTGGGTAGTTGACTCAACACCAACAACCAATTCTCCGGCTGTGGTTAAAACAGCGGATCCTTATTCTACTTTGGTTTTGTCACCTTTTGACGATCCATACATTTCAGCAGCTTCTTATCCAAATATGCCAGCTTATCCAGCAGGTCAAGAAAGAGAAGTTACTGTTTTACAAACTGGTCAAACAACATACAATTGGAGTTCGGCTACAACAGGTTTTGTGAAACCTAAAAAAGAAGATTTAATCGTATACGAGGTTTTAATTAGAGATTTTGATGCTAATAGAAACTTTCAAGATTTAATAAACAGAATTGATTACTTTCGAAATTTAAAAATCAATGCAATAGAATTGATGCCAGTTATGGAATTTGAAGGCAATGAAGGTTGGGGTTATAATCCATCCTTTCATATGGCTTTAGATAAATTTTATGGCGCAAAAGATAAAATGAAAGAGTTTATAGATTTATGCCATCAAAATGGAATTGCAGTAATTTTAGATGTAGCTTTAAATCACGCTTTTGGAAGAAGTCCACTTGTAAGAATGTGGATGAAAGATTCCGATGGAGATGGTTGGGGTGATGCTGCTTCTGACAACCCTTATTTTAATGAGTTTGCAAAACATAGTTATGGTATTGGTAACGATTTTAATCATTCATCATCATATACTAATTACTATACGAAAAGAGTTGTTAAACAATGGATTCAAGAATTTAAAATTGATGGATTTCGATGGGATTTAACCAAAGGATTTACACAAGCTTGTTCATCGGGAGATGATACTTGTACAAATGCCTACCAAGCAGATAGAGTTGCAATTCTTAAAGATTATGCTGATTATAGTTGGAGTTTAGATCCAAATCACATTGCAATATTTGAACATCTAGGATCTTCTAACGAAGAACAACAATGGGCAAATTACAGAATTGGTGAAACACCTAGTAAAGGAGTTTTAATGTGGGGTGAATCAACTTATCCCTACACACAACTAATGGAAGGCTATTCTACAGGAGCTGACATCTCTGGTATTGGGCATGTTAGTCGTGGTTTTACTGCCAAAAGATTAATAGGTTATACAGAAAGTCATGATAAAGAAAAATTAGTATATAGTGGAACAGCCTATGGAAATGGAAGTGGAGCTGCCCCAGTTCTTGGCAATTTAAATAATGCAATTGGAAGAATGTCTGCAATTGGAGCCATTTCTTTACTTATTCCAGGACCAAAAATGATCTGGCATTTCGCCGATTTAGGATACGATGATTCTATTTATACTTGTACCGATGGAACAGTTAATACGGAAGCAGATGTCACCACTGGAGATTGTAAATTATCTACAAAACCTCAAGAACAATGGACCAATAACTGGTTGACAACTCCAAATAGACTTCAAGTTTATAATGATTGGAAAAGGTTAATTCAATTAAAAATTGATGAACCAGTTTTTGAAGGAGATTATGCAATTAGCCCAGATGTTAGTAATATTAAACAAAGAGTTTATGTTTACAACAATTCATTCCCTTCAACACAATTGAAAAATGTAGTTATAATTACAAATTTCTCTGTAGCAACTCAAAATGTAAATCCAAGTTTTCCATATACTGGGAATTGGTATAATCTAATGGATAATATGCCTTATGTTGTGACAAATGCAACTGCTACCATTTCTCTTCCTCCTGGCGGTTTTAGAGTGTATGGTAATCAACCAGCAACAACACTTGGTAACAATGAATTTAATCCAATCAATAAAATAAGTTTGTTTCCAAATCCAACTTCAGGGTTATTTACTATAAATGGCGAAGTTGCTAAAGTTCAAGTGTTTTCAATAACAGAACAATTAGTAAAATCGTTTAACGCTATTTCTTCAGAAGGCTACCAATTTGATATCAATGATTTAAATAGAGGTGTCTATTTAGTTAAAGCTTTTGATGTAAATAATAGTTCAAAAACAATGAAGTTAATCAAACAATAAAGTTAGAGTTAGTTATATTTTAAAAAAAAGCCATGTCTTCATAACATGGCTTTTTTTATTTAAATTCTTGTTTTGCAATTAATTGAATAGTATTTTAGCGCTATGAAAAAACCGCCAAAATCATTTGTCTTTAAAACATTAAAAATATCAGGAATCATTTTTGGATCCTTATTAGTATTAATGTTTTTATTTCCAATTTTATTTCCTGGTAAAATTGCAGAAGAAGTTAAATCTTTTGCAAACAACAAAATTAAAGGAGAATTAAATTTTGAAGCAGCCAATCTTTCATTTTTTAATCATTTTCCATCATTAACATTGACCTTAACTGAATTTTCATTAAAAGGATCTGCGCCTTATAAAAACGAAAAATTGGTCGCAGCTAACGAAATATCTTTTGGAATAAATTTGAAATCATTATTTTTTGATAAAAAAGTTAACATCGATAAAATATATGTTTCAAATGCACTAATTAATGTTTTAGTAAATGAAAAAGGAGAAGCAAATTATAATGTATACGCGTCGCAAGAAACCTCTAAAGTTCAAGATTCATCAACAACTACGTTACGTTTAGAAAAAATTGCCCTAAAAAATTGTCATTTAATTTATAATGACAAATCTACAAAAGTAGTAATTGACGCTAAAGGATTCAATTATGTTGGTAATGGTGATTTAGACAAAGCCGTTTTCGATTTATATACCGAAGCCAAAATTGATTCATTTGATTTTACATATGATGGCGAACAGTATTTAAAAAATAAAAAAGTAAAAGCAGATCTTATTACAAAAATCAATACCAATTCGTTGGCATTTATTTTTAAAGAAAATAATTTAAGAATAAATAAGTTGCCAGTTGAATTCAAAGGAAAATTTAATTTTTTAAGCAATGGTTTTGATATGGATTTTAACATTAAATCCCAAAACAGCAAACTCAACGATTTTTTCACAGCATTACCGCCAAGTTTTGTGACTTGGTTAGATAAATCAAAGGTAAAAGGAAGTACGGATTTATTACTTACCTTAAAAGGTAAATACATCGCCGAAAAAAATCAAAAACCCGATTTAGCTTTTAATATCAAAATCCGTGATGGATTTATCAATTATAACAACGCGCCATTTCCAGCATCTAACATATTTTTCAATTTTGATACCAAATTGCCTTCATTGGATACGGAGAAATTAAAAGTCAATATTGATTCTATTTTCTTCAATGTTGATAAAGATTATGTTAGAGCCATTATCAAAACAGAAGGATTGTCTACTCCAAAAATTGATGCTAAAATAAATTCTAAATTAGATTTGGCTAAAATGAATCGCGCGTTTGGTATTCAAAACATGGATTTGAAAGGCAACCTGAATATCGATATCAATGCAAAAGGAATTTATGACAAAAAGAATAATAGAGTTCCGGTTACTAAAGGTTTAATTTCACTGAAAAATGGTTTTGTAAAGTCAATTTATTACCCAAATCCTATTAAAAACATCAATTTACTAGCCAATATTTCAGACCAAGCCGGTACATTAGAAGATTTGAAAATTGCCATTACACCAGCCTCGTTAGAATTCGAAGGCAAACCTATTTATGTAACCGCTAATCTTGTAAACTTTAATAATATCTCCTATGATATTAAAGCCAAAGGAGAATTGGATGTCGCAAAAATATATAAAGTTTTCTCTAAAAAAGGATTGGATTTAGAAGGGTACATTAAAGCAGACCTTGCATTTAAAGGCAAACAAAATGATGTAGTAAATGGTGATTATGCCAAACTTCAAAATAGTGGAACGCTTAAAATAATAAACATCAAAACTACTTCGGAATTTTTTCCAAAACCATTTGTCATAAAAGAAGGTCTGTTTACTTTCAACCAAGACAAAATGAATTTTAATGATTTCTTAGCTACTTATGGTGAGTCTGATTTTAAAATGAATGGCTTCATGCAAAATGTAATTGATTATGCCCTTTCATACAAATCCATTTTAAAAGGAAACTTCAGTGTACAATCCGATTATATTAATGTTGACGAATTCATGCAGCCAGCAAATGAATCTACTATACAACCCAAACCACAAGATTCAACCGTAATTGCATCACCAACAGGAATTGTTACCATTCCTATAAATCTTGATTTGCAATTAAACGCCACAGCATCGAAAATCAATTTTAAAGAATTAAAATTAGAGAATCTAAAAGGGAATTTAAACATTCAAAACGGAAAACTAAAATTAGATAATTCAGGATTTGATATTATTGGGTGTGCTGTTAAAATGGATGCGGTGTACGCTAGCGAAGGAACTCAAAAAGCCATTTTTGGTTTTGATGTACTAGCCAAAAATTTTGATGTAAAACGCGCCTATACCGAAATTAGAATGTTCCGAGAAATGGCAACAGCAGCCGAAAATGCCGAAGGGATTATTTCTTTAGATTATAAAGTTGTGGGGAATTTGGATGCGAATATGTTACCAATTTATCCTTCTTTGACGGGTGGTGGAACGCTATCGGTAAGAAAAGTAAAAATGAAAGGATTTAAAATGTTTGGCGCTGTGGGAGATAAAACAGCAAATGAAGCCATCAAAAATCCAGATTTGTCCAAAGTAGATATTAAAACCACCATAAAAAACAACCTCATTACCATAGAACGCTTCAAGTTTAAAGTGGCTGGTTTCCGCCCAAGAATTGAAGGGCAAACGAGTTTTGATGGCAAATTAAACATCAAAATGCGATTGGGATTACCACCGTTAGGAATTATTGGAATTCCACTTACTATTACGGGAACTCAAGACGAACCAATTGTAAAATTAGGAAGAAAAACCGAAGATTTACAAGAAACGGAATACAATGATGGAGTGGTAACACCTGCTGCAACGGAGGTAAAAACGCAGTAGATAGTAATTTTTTATTTTGTCTTGTCCTGAAATAGCGATACACAAAAAGTATCCTTATGGAAAATCCTAAAGAAAGTCGCTATGTAAAGCGCACACAAAAAGACTACACTATGTCTTTTAAATTACAAATTGTTCAAGAAATAGAACGCGGTAAGCTATCAACA
>CALQAH020000012.1 GCA_943328505.2 Rhizobium sp. Q54
ACAGATGAAATGGTGAATGAATATTTAGAACATCATAGAAATCCAAATGACAATAATAATGGAAACTTCATCATTGAAGAGTAATTCAGCCTTGCAGACTTTTAGTCTGCCAACCAAACCTATGGACTTGAAGTCCATAGTGGTTTAGTTATAAAATAAAAAACACAAAGTAATTGCTTTGTGTTTTTTTTTATTCGACACAAGCGGAATGAATCTTCCTGCTTGCAAATCTAATCGTACTTTTGTGTAAAATAAAATCTGTTAAACCCTATAAAAACTGAACACTTAATTACATCCCGCTTCTAATCGCTTCCACAGGATCTAATCGCGAGGCAGAAATTGCAGGAAGAATTCCAGCAATAAGACCAATGATAGCGGCCAAACTTGTGCCCAATATAATATTACCCAACCCAAGTACAAATTCAAATTCGAGTACGCTGGTTAAAATCATGGCAATAATCCACACTAACAGCAACCCAATGATACCGCCAATCACACAAAGAATAACAGCTTCAAAAAGGAATTGAAAAAGAATAAATTTGTTTTTGGCTCCTAAAGATTTCTGAATTCCAATTAAGTTGGTTCTTTCTTTAACCGATACAAACATAATATTGGCAATTCCAAAACCACCAACCAAAAGTGAAAACCCACTAATAATCCAACCGCCCATTTTTAAACTATCGATAATACTATCAATAAAATCGGTAAATCCGGATAGAATATTGACAAAAAAGTTGTCTATCTCGTTGGATTTCACACCTCTAAAATTGCGTAATTTTTGAGCAATTTCGCCTCTTAAAGCAGGGATGTCAATTCCTTTTTCGGGTTTGATAACAATTACAGGTAATACCATTTGATTGTCGTCGCCATATAATTTTCGGATAAAGTTAGAAGGAATAAAAGCCGAAACATCGTCGCTTTCACCCAAACCCATACTCATACCTTTCTTTTTAGTAACTCCAATAACCGTAAAGCGTTGCCCATACAATCTCACTGTTTTTCCAATAGGATCAAAATCGTCAAAAAGCCCTTTAGCAATATCGTAACCAATTACAACCACTTGATTGGCGCCATTCGACTCCGACTCGTTAAAGAACCTGCCTTTGTCAATTTCAAGGCGTTGGATGTCTGCAAACTCATAGGTTACAGGAACAATATTTACACTCGAAACGGTTTTGGATTCAAACTTGATATTTTCATAATTGGTAAAATATTGAAAACATAAATTTTCAACATTATTCAAAGAACCTTTTAAATACTGAAACTCTTCATTGGTAACATTGGGAAATTGTTCTCTTTTCCAACGAGGTATTTCGGAAGGACCAAAACATTCTTTGGTTAAATAAATGGTGTTTTTGTCTAACGTACTCAAGTCGCCTTTTATTTTTTTATCCAAAGAGTCTACCGCTGCCAAAACCGCAATGATAGAAAAAATACCAATAGTTACACCTAGTAAGGAAAGCATGGTGCGTAATTTATTATTGCGCAATGCGTTCATCGCAAAAGCAAAACTTTCTTTGAGTAAACGGAAGTATAGTAGCATTTGTTTCCTGTTTATTTGAATGTAAATTTCAAAAAAAAAATCTAAAAATCTAACATTATTATTACATGACTTATTGGTATATAAAAATCTAATATTGTTACAAAACTTCCTTGAATTTTCTCTTCAAAAAAACTACTTTTGCACCTTACTCAAAGACAACAAGTCCGAACAAACGCAACTACACAATGAACACTACAAAAACTATCCAATCGGCACTCATTTCGGTTTTTTCTAAAGACGGTTTGGAGCCTATTGTTCGCAAACTACACGAGCAAAATGTAACTCTTTATTCCACTGGCGGCACCGAAGATTTTATCAAAAACCTAGGCATTCCTGTTGTTCCCGTGGAAGACGTTACTTCCTATCCTTCCATCCTTGGCGGAAGAGTAAAGACATTGCACCCCAAAATTTTTGGTGGTATTTTAAACCGTCAAGACCACGTAGGCGATGTGCAACAAATGGAGGAATTCAACATTCCACAAATTGATTTGGTCATAGTGGATTTGTACCCTTTTGAAGCTACTGTTGCTTCGGGTGCAAGTGAAAGTGATATTATTGAGAAAATAGATATTGGTGGTATTTCTTTAATTCGTGCTGCGGCTAAAAATTTTATAGATACTGTTATCGTGGCTTCGGTAAAGGAATATGCTTTTTTATTGGATTTGATTTCCACTCAAAATGGGGCAACCACATTGGAACAAAGAAAACTTTTGGCAACCAAAGCATTTCACGTTTCGTCTCATTATGATGCGGCTATTTTTAATTATTTCAATACCGATGAAACCATTTTAAAAGTAAGTGTGGCTGAGGGACAAATATTGCGTTATGGCGAAAACCCACATCAAAAGGGGTTTTTCTTTGGCGATTTTGAGGCGATGTTTACCAAATTACATGGCAAAGAATTGTCGTATAACAATTTGTTAGATGTGGATGCGGCGGTAAATTTAATTTTAGAATTTAAAAATGAAGCACCCACTTTTGCAATTTTGAAACACAACAACGCTTGTGGTTTGGCTACAAAAAACACCATGAAAGAAGCGTATCTTGCTGCTTTGGCTGGCGATCCAACATCGGCATTTGGTGGCGTTTTGATTGCCAACTCCAACATTGATGTGGCAACAGCAACCGAAATAAACAGTTTGTTTTGTGAAGTTGTTATCGCTCCAAGTTATGATGAACAAGCCATTGCCATTTTATCCGAAAAGAAAAATAGAATTATATTAGTGCAACATGAAGTGGCATTGCCTCAAAAACAAATTAGAACCTGTCTTAACGGCATGTTAATTCAAGAAAGAAATACTATTACTGACAATAAACAATCGTTAAAAACCGTTACCACTTTGTCTCCAACCGAACAAGAAGTAGAAGATTTAATTTTTGCATCAAAAATTTGTAAAAACACTAAATCCAACACCATCGTTTTTGCCAAAAACAAAACGTTGCTAGCTTCTGGAACCGGACAAACGTCGCGAGTGGATGCTTTGAAACAAGCCATTGAAAAAGCTACTACATTTGGATTTGATTTGAATGGAGCGGTGATGGCAAGTGATGCATTTTTCCCTTTTCCGGATTGCGTAGAAATTGCAAAACATGCTGGAATTACTGCTGTTATTCAGCCTGGAGGTTCCATAAAAGACGAATTGAGTATCAATTATTGTAATGAAAATAAAGTTGCAATGGTATTTACAGGAACACGTCATTTTAAACATTAATTTGTTTAACTTTGTACGTTAAAATTATATAAACTTTTAAACCCCTAAGAATCGTATGGGATTTTTTGATTTCATGACCGAGGATATAGCAATTGACCTTGGTACCGCCAATACTTTAATTATTCACAACGACAAAGTAGTCATCGACAGTCCATCGATTGTTGCCCGTGATAGAATAACTGGAAAAATCATTGCAGTTGGTAAAGAAGCCAACATGATGCAAGGTAAAACCCATGAAAATATTAAAACCATAAGGCCTTTGAAAGATGGGGTTATTGCCGATTTTGATGCGTCAGAAAAAATGATTAGCATGTTCATCAAAAGCATTCCCGCTCTAAAGAAAAGAATGTTTACTCCAGCTTTGCGTATGGTAGTTTGTATTCCTTCTGGAATTACCGAAGTGGAAATGCGTGCGGTAAAAGAATCGTGTGAACGTGTAAACGGAAAAGAAGTTTATTTAATACACGAACCAATGGCTGCAGCTATTGGTATTGGTATCGATATTATGCAACCAAAGGGAAATATGATTGTGGATATTGGTGGTGGAACTACAGAAATAGCCGTTATTGCTCTTGGTGGAATCGTGTGTGACAAATCAGTAAAAATTGCTGGTGACGTTTTCACGAATGACATCGTTTACTATATGCGTACTCAACACAACTTATTTGTTGGAGAAAGTACCGCGGAGAAAATTAAAATAGAAATTGGTGCTGCAATTGAAAATCTTGAAACACCACCGGATGATATGTCGGTTCAAGGAAGAGATTTATTGACAGGAAAACCAAAACAAGTTGAGGTTTCGTATAGAGAAATTGCTAAGGCATTAGACAAATCGATACAACGTATTGAAGATGCCGTTATGGAAACGTTATCGCAAACACCTCCTGAATTAGCTGCGGATATATACAACACTGGGATTTATCTTGCTGGTGGAGGATCGATGTTGAGAGGTTTGGACAAACGTATTTCTCAAAAAACAGATTTACCCGTTTATATCGCCGAAGATCCTTTAAGAGCGGTTGTTCGTGGAACTGGAATGGCATTAAAAAACATACCGAAATTTAGAAGCATTCTTATAAAATAGTGTTTATTGTGAAAATACTGAACACTAAATACTGAACACTGACACGAGCGTAGCGAACTGACGAGAGTAATACTATAAAAGATGCAGCAAATATTAAATTTTATTTTTAAAAACAGTAATCGCTTACTGTTTTTGCTGCTTTTAGTTATCTCGTTTTCGCTTACAATTCAATCCCATTCTTATCACAAAAGTAAAATTATTAGTTCGGCTAATTTTTTTACCGGAGGCATTTATGAAAAGATTAATGGAATCAATGAATATTTCAATTTAAAAATTCAAAATGATGAATTGGCTCAAGAAAATGCGAGACTAAAATCGATTATTTTTAATACCAAGGATACAACCAAAACGCCAAGAGTTGATTCGATAAAAGGCGTTAAGAAAACAGATATTATTGTTTCAAAAGTAATTCACAACTCGTATAGTATTTATGAAAATTACCTAACGATTAATAATGGATCTGCCTCTGGGATAAAACCAGATATGGGTGTCATAAATAGTGCGGGAATCATTGGAATTGTAGACAATACCTCCAAAAACTTTTCAACGATAATTAGTATTTTAAATGTGAAATCTAAAATCAATGCTAAAATTAAAAAATCGAACCATTTTGGTTCTTTAATTTGGGATGGTAAAAGCACTGGTTTTGTACAATTAATTGACGTGCCAAGATTAGCAGGTGTTAGAAAAGGCGATACCATTGTTACTGGAGCACAATCGGTTATTTTCCCAGAAAATATAGGCATTGGGACTATTGACAAAATTTATACGGACAATGTTACTAATTATTACACATTAAATATTAAATTATTTAATGACATGACAAGTTTGGGGCATGTTTATGTTATCAAGAATAAAGACAGGGAAGAAATTCTAAATCTCGAAAATAAATCCAAAAAAGATGAATAGTGCTTTATTAGGAAATATTGTTCGATTTGTACTTTTACTTGCCGCTCAAGTATTGGTGTTTAACAGAATTGATTTGTTTGGCTTTATCAATCCATTTCCCTATGTTTTATTTATCATTCTATTTCCAGTAAATGGGAATAAATCGGCGCTGTTGGCTGCCAGTTTTTTTCTTGGAATAATCATGGATATGTTCTGGAATTCGGGTGGAGTACACGCAGCGGCTTGTTTACTATTAGCGTATTTTAGACCTGCAATATTTAAGTTTTCTTTTGGATTGAGTTATGAATACCAAACCGTTCGATTGAATGATTCTTTATCGCCTGAACGTTTTTCTTTTATTCTTATTGCTGTTGTGCTGCATCACTTTGTGTTATTTATTTTAGAAGTTTTTAAAATTAGTTTCCTATGGGAAATACTTGTTCGAACAATGCTTAGTGCGATTTTTACTATTGTAACGTGTATTATTATTATTTATATTATTAAGCCAAACAAACGATGAGAAAAGTTTTGTTGCCAACAATCATTTTCATTGCTACAATACTACTTGTAATACGGCTTTTTTATCTTCAGGTTATCAATGATACTTTTAAACTTAAATCGGATAACAATGCCATTAAAATCAATTATGATTATCCAGAACGGGGTTATATTTATGATAGAAATGGTACGCTGCTAGTTGCCAATCAGCCTTCCTACGATATTATGGTTATTCCAAAAGATATCAAAAAATTGGATACGGTTGAGTTTTGTTCTTTGTTGAATATTACAAAAGAAGACTTCCTAAAAACCATTGTCAAATGCAAGGTTTACAGCCCAAGATTGCCATCTGTTTTTTTACCACAATTAAACAAAAGAGAATATGCTGCTTTTCAAGAAAAACAGCGCAAGTTTGAAGGATTCTATATTCAAAAACGTGCGCTACGAGATTATCAGGTAGCTTTTGGAGCCAATGTTTTTGGGTTTATAACTCAAGTTAATGAAAAAATTATTGAAGGGAACAAATACTATAACAGTGGCGATTTAATAGGGCGTCAAGGAGTAGAAGAAAGCTATGAAGAAGTATTGCGTGGTGTAAAAGGCGTAAAGTATATTCAAAAAGACAAATACAATAGAGATATTGGTTCCTACAAGGAAGGACGATATGATACTATTGCTCAGCAAGGTAAAGACATTAATCTAAGTATTGATGCAGAGTTGCAAAAATATGGTGAAGAATTAATGATTAACAAGCGTGGCGGTATTGTGGCTATTGATCCAAAATCAGGAGAGATTTTAGCACTAGTTACAGCTCCATCGTATGATCCATCTATTTTAGTCGGTAGGCAACGATCCAGAAATTACACGATGTTGTACCATGACTCTATTGCAAAACCGCTATATGACAGAGGGCTTTTGGCGGAGTATACTCCTGGTTCTCCTTTTAAAATTTTAACTGGTTTAGTAGCGCTTCAAGAAGGTGTAATTGATGAAGAAACTTCATTTGTTTGTCATCATGGATTTAGCTATGCTCGTGGAAGGTTCATGAAATGCCACGATTCAGGTGTTTCAAAATTGCATAATGGGTTTTATAATTCCTGCAATACTTATTTTGCAAATGTGTATATGAAAACCATCAATAAATATGTAAAGCCTTCAGATGGAGTAGATATTTGGAGCAAACATTTAAAGAGTTTTGGTTTAGGACAATTCATGGGTTATGATTTACCTACAGGTAGAAAAGGAAATTTACCCACATCCAAAACATACAAAAAAATGTACCCAGGTTGGGGTTGGGATAGTAAAACAATTGTTTCAAATGCTATTGGACAAGGAGAAGTTTTAATGACGCCCATTCAATTGGCTAATATGATTGCAACAGTTGCAAATAGAGGATATTATTATACGCCTCATATTATTAAAAAAATTGAAGGTCAAAAAATTGATAAAAAATTTACTACCAAGCATGTTACAACCGTTAATAAAAAATATTTTGAACCAGTAATTAGTGGTTTATTTGATGTTTATAATTTAGGAACAGCTCACGGTTTGAATGTTGAAGGAATTGATATTTGTGGTAAAACAGGAACTGCCGAGAATTATGCGAAAATTAATGGGAAACGAGTAAAATTGCAAGATCACTCGATTTTTGTGGCATTTGCTCCCAAAGACAATCCTAAAATTGCAATTGCTGTTTTTGTTGAAAATGGCTATTGGGGAGCACGTTGGGCGGGACCAATTACCAGTTTGATGATAGAAAAATATGTTAAGAAAAAAATTACTCGTAAAGATTTAGAAAAAAGAATGTTAGAAGGAAGTCTGCAAGGCGAGTATAATAAGTACCTTCCTAAAAAACCCGAAGAAGATACTTTGATCAATGTTAAGGTTGCTTCAAAAATAAAACCAGAAATTAAAAAAGACACCACCAAAAAAGTAATAGGAAATTAAGTCCTTAAAGAAATGAAAAATCAAAGTGTAACTAATAATTTAGATTGGATGAGTGTTATCATCTATATAGCACTTGTGTTAATGGGTTGGCTTAATATTTATTCTTCTTCTTTATCCTCAATAGATCAAGAGACTTCAATTTTTGATTTTACTCAAATTTATGGGAAGCAATTTTTATTTATACTTTTTTCATTGCCTTTAATTTTTATTGTGTTATCTGTAGATGCAAAGTTTTATGAAAAATATGCAACTATTATCTTTGGCGTTGCCCTACTTTCATTAGCAGGACTGTTTATTTTTGGTAAAACCATTGCAGGACAGCGGTGTTGGTATGGATTTGGAAGTTTTACATTACAACCTTCAGAATTTGCTAAAGCAGCAACCTCATTGGCATTAGCTAAATATTTAAGCGACGTTCAAGTGAATTTGAAAGCGGTTAACAGACAAGTACAAGCGTTAATTATTACTTTTTTGCCCGTTATGTTGATTCTCCCACAACCCGATCCTGGGAGTGCTTTAATTTATTCTATTTTCATCATCGTTCTATATAGAGAGGGTTTGCCATCATGGTATGTTTGGACAGGATTTATTGCAATACTGCTTTTTGTGTTAGCGCTTGTTTTAAAACCTATAGTTGTAGTTGGAATTGCTTTGGCGGTTATCGTCTTTTTATATTATAGAGGAAGATTTGTAGATAGAAACTGGATTTTAAGTTCAATACTCCTCGTTTTAATTTCGGGTTATGTTTTTTCTGTAGATTATGTTTTTGAGCATGTTTTTAAACAACACCATCGCGACCGATTCAATATCTTACTAGGTAAAGAAGTGGATATGAAAGGTGTTGGTTATAATACCAATCAATCTGAAATTGCAGTGGGTTCAGGAGGATGGTTTGGCAAAGGTTATCTTGAAGGTACTCAAACAAAAGGAGGTTTTGTGCCAGAACAACATACGGATTATATATTTACAACAGTTGGAGAAGAATGGGGTTTCTTAGGTTCACTTTTTGTAATAGCTCTTTTTGTTATTTTAATTATAAGGGTTATTTATTTGGCCGAAAGACAAAAAACAAAATTCAGTCGAGTCTACGGGTATTGCGTTGCCGGAATTTTATTCATTCACTTTTTCGTAAATATAGCGATGGTTTTGGGTGTTTTTCCAACTATTGGAGTGCCATTACCTTTCTTTTCTTACGGAGGATCTGGACTTTGGGGGTTTACTATTTTACTTTTTATATTCTTAAAAATGGATGCTAATAAAGTAAATGAATGGTAGTTAATTAAAACTCCAATCTTTATAATCACTACTTTTTTCTAACTTATTTTCTGAGGCATCATCAAGTTTTGGGAGGAAATCTATTTTGGTGAGTTGTTCAATTTTATCAACAGCCACAACAAATTTGTACAATGGTAAATCACTATCTTTATGTGGAACTAAAAATCCAATCATACTAAATTTTTCATTTTTTTATAATTTAAAAACGCTCCAAAAATTAGTATAAATTTTTAGAGCGTCTTACTAATTCAAATTCTCTTGAATAAATAAATGTTGGTTATGATTTAACTAATTTATCTTTTTTCAATTTTGAAGGTTCATCTTTTTTGACAATATCTTTGTTTTGTAAGTCATCTAAAATATGAATTGCCTCTTCAATATATATGTCTTTAGACAAATTTTCATGCCAATCTTCTCTTTTTTCTTTTAGACTTACATCTGTTTTTATCAACTCTTCTTCATAAGGTAAAGAAGTAAATTGAAACGAATTTTTATAATCGGCAATAGATTTGTATTTTTTGCTAATTTCTAAAAGGTTTTTCTGTTCTGTTTTAAACTTATTGATTTGCAAACTATAAACGTTTTGTTTGTTACGTTCATCAAGCCATTTTGCATTTTCATCTATTAAATTGAATTGTTTATTTTCAATCATACGTATTTTACTGTTTTCTATTGCAGTTTCAAAGTTGGTTTGTTGATTCCACACATTATATTCTGCAGCATCAATTTTGTCCCACGGCATTGCATTGTCAACATCGCGTTCTCCCATTTTTAAATACTCATACCGGTCTGGCATTACAATATCACTTTTCACACCTTCTAATTGAGTAGAGCCTCCATTAATTCTGTAAAATTTTTGAGTTGTTGTTTTCAACGCGCCCAAATCGCCCATGTCACTTCCTCTTACAAATTGATTTAAATCAATCACATTTTGAACAGTTCCTTTTCCGTAAGATTGTTTACTTCCGATGATGATTCCTCTTTTATAATCTTGAATTGCTGCTGCTAAAATTTCAGATGCCGAGGCAGAAAACCCATTTATCATGACTACTAATGGCCCATCCCATTCAATTTTTTCATCTCTATCATAGAGCACTTCTTTTTTTCCTTCGGCAGATTTTATTTGTACAATAGGTCCTTTGTCAATAAACAATCCAGCAATATCAACAACCGTTTTTAAGGATCCACCTCCATTATCACGAACGTCCATGATAATACCTTGAATTCCTTCTTTTTTCAAGCGTTCAACTTCAAGAGCAACATCTTTTCCAGCATCACGACTGTTTTTATCTTCAAAATCAATATAGAATTTTGGTAAATTGATTACTCCGTATTTCAAACCATTTTTCTCAATAATACTCGATTTTACATACGTTTCTTCTATTTCTACCTCATCTCTAATAATAGTGATTACTTTTATAGTTCCATCTGTTTTTTTAGTAGTCAGCCTAACTTCTGTGCCTTTTGGGCCTTTGATTTTTTTAACTACATCATCCAATCGCATTCCTACAACATCTATAGGTTCGCCAGCACCTTGTGCTACTTTTAAAATAACATCTCCAGCTTCTAATTCTTTTCCTCTCCAAGCTGGTCCACCAGAGATTAGTTCTGAAATTTCAGTGAAATCATTTTTCTTTTGAAGTCTGGCACCAATACCTTCTAATTTACCACTAATGCCTACGTCAAAACGCTCTTTTTCTTCTGGAGCAAAGTAAGAAGTGTGTGGGTCAAATCTAGTGGCAATAGAATTAATGTATACTGAAAACCAATCGTTTCTATTTAACTCTTTTATAAAATTAAAATAATCGTTCAACGATTTTAAAGTACTTTCTCTTGCATCCTTTTCAAGATCTTGATAGGTTTTTGGCGCTTCGTTTTTCTTTTTTTCAAGGTCATCTAAAAATTTCTTTTCTAATGATACGTTATATTTTGTGCCTAGACTTTTTTTGTATTCTGCAAGCTTTTCTTCAGTAGTTTTGTTTATGTCTTTAGCATAATCTTCTTCTAACTTTTGTTTGTCAACTAAGTTTGATAATGCCGAAAGTTTTACTTGCAAACGCCATCTTTCCTTTAATTCTTTTGCATTTTTTGCAAAGGGCATTTTTTCATAATCCGTATTAAGTTCCTCGTTTTTAGAATAATCAATCGGTTTTTCTAGGGCGTCTTTGTAATAGGTTTTGCTTTCCTCCATTCTTTTCATCAATCTTGTATAAGTCAATTCAAAAAAGGTAAGTTCTTTATTTAAAATTTGATCATCTAATGAAGTTTCAAATTTTGAAAATTCTTCTAAATCAGATTCTAAAAAGAATCTTTTTGAAGGATCTAAGGCAGCAATATAATCTTTGTAGACACCTTTAGAAAAAGTATCATCAATTTTGGCAGGATTATAATGACCTTTTTCAATTACAAATGCTAAAAGCTCAAGAAGTAATTTGTCTTTTTCTGGATCGGTTTTTTCTTTGGGGATAAAACTCAATAATGCTATCGATAATCCAACAATTACCAATAGTACTTTATAATTTCTTTTCATATATGTTAAAATAGTGTTCATTAATTTTTTCTTATTGACACAAAAAACTATGCCAAGTGTTTTTTCCTGAATTTAATTATTCGTTAAAGATAAAACATTGATTATAATTTGATCACCTTTATGGCTCAAAGTTATAAAAAATGTAACTTTGAAAAATCTTAAAATTAGTTAATTTAACAAGAGCCAAATATATTTTTAATGAACACTAAACCTATAATATTAGTTACCAATGATGACGGAATTTCAGCGCCTGGAATTCGTGCTTTAATTGAAGTTATGGCAGAAATTGGAGAGGTTGTAGTTGTTGCGCCAGACAGTCCTCAAAGCGCCATGGGACACGCGATTACTATAAATAATACTTTGCATCTTAATAAAATTTCAAAAGAGAATGCTTCAATTGTTGAATACAGTTGTTCTGGAACTCCTGTGGATTGTGTTAAATTAGCAGTAAATGAAATCTTAAAACAAAAACCTCAATTGTGCGTGTCAGGTGTTAATCATGGTTCCAATTCTTCCATAAATGTTATTTATTCGGGTACTATGAGTGCAGCTGTTGAAGCAGGTATTGAGGGAATTCCCGCTATAGGATTTTCACTTTTAGACTATAATTGGAATGCCGATTTTGAAACCATCAAACCCTTTATAAAAAAGATAGCCTTAGAGGTTTTAACCAATAAATTACCTGATAGTGTTGTTTTAAATGTTAATTTTCCAAAATTGAAACAAGACCAAATAAAAGGAATTAAGGTTTGTCGTCAAGCAAAAGCCATTTGGATGGAGAAGTTTGACAAACGACAAACACCTCAAGGGAAAGATTATTATTGGTTAGCGGGTGAATTTGTTAATCAAGATAAAGGTGAAGATACTGATGAATGGGCTTTAGCCAATGGATATATATCGATAGTGCCTGTTCAATTTGATTTAACAGCGCATCATGTAATTTCACAACTTAATACTTGGGATTTTTAATTTTGATTTATGAAATATAAAGATTTAGTATTTGGAGTTCTTATTGGTTTTTGTACCGCAATTTTAGGAATCATTATTTTTTTAGAAGTTTTTACATTTTACGATCCTTTTAATGATGTAGAACTTTTAAAACAACAAGGAATTCTTGGGAAAGTAGTAACGCTGGGTGCGATTTTAAATATTATTGTTTTTTTTATTTTATTAAAAAAAGGTAAAGATGTAATCGCGAGAGGTGTTATTTTGTCTTTAATATTGCTAACCATTATCACCTTATTTTTATAAAATGAAATATTACATTATTGCTGGTGAGGCATCAGGTGATTTGCATGGTTCCAATTTGATGAAAGCATTGTGCCAAGAAGATACAACCGCTAACATCCGATTTTGGGGCGGTGATTTGATGCAAAATGTTGGAGGAACTTTGGTAAAACATTACCGAGATTTGTCGTTTATGGGATTTTTAGAGGTGGTTTTAAATTTAAAAACTATTTTAAATAACATTGCTTTCTGTAAAACTGATATCGAAAAATTCCAACCCGATGTCATTATTTTTATTGATTATCCTGGGTTTAATATGAGAATTGCTAAATGGGCAAAACTAAAAGGTATTAAAACACATTATTATATTGCTCCCCAAATTTGGGCTTGGAAAGAAAGTAGAATAGCTGAAATTAAAAGAGATTTTGATAAATTATTTGTTATTCTTCCTTTTGAAAAAGATTTCTTCGAAAAGAAACACCATTTTCCGGTTGAATTTGTTGGCCATCCATTAATTGATGCGATTCACAATCGTGAAAGAATAAACGAGATAGCCTTTAGGAAAGAAAATAATTTAAGTGATAAACCCATTATTGCCATTCTTCCAGGTAGTAGAAAACAAGAAATAGCTAAAATGCTTTCGGTGATGTTAAGTATCGTTGATGATTTTGACGATTATCAATTTGTTATTGCTGGTGCGCCAAGTCAGGAGTTTTCATTCTACGAGCAATTTTTGACCAATAAAAATGTAAAGTTCATTTCAAATAAAACGTATGATTTATTGAGTATTGCAGTTGCAGCACTAGTAACATCGGGAACTGCAACTTTAGAAACCGCTTTGTTCAAGGTGCCAGAAGTAGTTTGTTACAAAGGGAGTTGGGTATCTTATCAAATTGCTAAAAGAGTTATTACTTTGAAATACATCTCTTTGGTGAATTTGATTATGGATGCTCAAGTTGTTACTGAGCTAATTCAAGATGAATGTAATCCAAAACGAATTAAAGAAGAGCTTTTAAAGTTGCTCGATATTTCAAACAGAAATGAATTATTGGCAAATTATAGTGCTTTGGAAAATAAACTAGGTGGCATTGGAGCCAGTTCAAAAACTGCTAAATTAATTGTAAAAGATTTACATTAACTTTCGTTTCAAATCTAAAATTGTATTTTTGTTGAAAATAAATCCACTTGAAAAATTTTCTTTACATATTCATTTTTGCATTTTTCATAGCATCGTGTAAACCAACTTCAAACATCATAACTTCTAAAGAAATAGCTGAAAAAAAAGGTATTTATTCTAAGCCGATAGCTTCTAATACTTCTATTAAAAAACCCGAAATTAAAAAGAAAAAAGAGGTTGTTTTAAAGTCTACCAAAAAACAGAATAGCATCAATACGAATAACGATAATGACATTCATCTTGATGATGCGGAATCAAGCTATCTAATAGCACAATTAATCAATACAGCATCGGATAATTTAGGAGTAAATTATAGAAGCGGCGGAACAACTAAAGAGGGTTTCGATTGTTCGGGATTGATTTATTCAACGTTTATAAAATTTAATATTGAATTGCCTCGCTCTTCCTATGAAATGGCTGGAAAAGGGATACAAGTTACTCTCGAAAATGTTAAAAAAGGAGATTTAATTTTTTTTATAAATAGAGGTCAACGAAGAATAAATCATGTTGGAATGGTTACCGAAATAAAAGGGGACGATATTAAATTTATACATTCATCGACACAAAGTGGTGTTATAATTTCTTCAATAAATGAACCTTACTACAAAAAAACTTTTGCTCAAATAAACAGAATTCTAGAATAAAATTCTTGCATTTAAAAGTTTTTTTGTAATTTAGTTATGTGAAAATCTTACAATTTCCTTTAACGAAAATTACAATTGGATTTATTCTCGGGATAATTTTATTTCGATTTATAACTTTATACTCAAGTTTTGTCTTTTTGGGTTTGACAATTGGCATTGTTTTTTTGTTTTTTTTACATTTAAAAAGCCAAAATTCAAAAATCATCAAACAATTATTTGGCATTATTACTTTATTACTTTCTGTACTTATTGGAATTTCAACCGCTATTATCAATAAGGAAACATCCATCCAAAATCATTATATTAATCAAAAACATGATTTTGAAAGTCAACACAATTTAAAAATTATTCTAGTTGAAAAAATAAAAAACTCCTCAAAGAATTTTAGATATATAGCCCGAATAAAAGATATAGATTCTGAAAAAAGTTCAGGAAAAATTATTTTTAATCTATCTAAAAATGACAAAGAAAACTTGTTTTCCATAGGTGCGATTTTAAAAGTTAAGGGAAAACTTTATAAAAACAAACCAACATATAATCCTAATCAATTCGATTATGGTAAATATCTTGAGAATCAAGAAATATATGCTCAAGTGTATAGTAATTTCAATCAAGCAGAGGTAATTGGAAATGAGGTGAGTGTAGTTTCATTTTTTTCCAATTTTAGGGATAAAATTATTGCAAACCTGAAACGTTCTTCTATTTCTGAAGCGGAGTTGAATGTTCTTGTGGCTTTAATATTAGGACAGCAACAAGATATTTCTGCTGATATTTTAAAAGATTATCAATATGCTGGTGCCGTTCATATTTTATCGGTTTCGGGTTTGCATGTGGGTATTATCATGCTCTTTATTACTTTTTTATTAAAACCAATTCCTAATTCTAAAAAGGGACTGATATCGAAACTAATTGTCATTATAGCATCACTTTTCACTTTCGCTATTTTGGCCGGCTTATCCCCATCTGTGGTGCGCTCGGTTACCATGTTTTCGTTTGTTGCCATTGGAATTCATTTGAGGAGAACTGTAAATATTTATCACACTTTAATGGTTTCGATGTTGTTAATCCTCTTGTTTAAACCTTCTTTCATCTATGATGTGGGTTTTCAATTAAGTTATTTAGCCTTGTTTTTTATTATTTGGTTCCAACCCATTTTATCAAATATTTGGCAACCCAATAACAAAACCATTACCTATTTTTGGGAGATACTAACAGTTTCTTTTGCGGCTCAAATAGGTGCGATGCCATTAAGTATTTATTATTTTCATCAATTTCCTGGGCTGTTCTTTTTAACCAATTTAATTGTGCTGCCAATGTTAGGATTTATAATGGCCGTTGGTGTTATTGCCATTGTCATTGCAACTTTTAGTACTGTTCCTTTTCATATTGCAAAGGCATTAGAATTTTTAATTTCACTCTTTAATAAAATCATTCATTCTATAGCTTCTTTTGAAGACTTTGTTATTCGTAACATTTCTTTTTCTATGGAAATGTTATGCTGCTCGTATTTCGTTATTTTTTTATGTATTCTTTGGATAAAAAAACCCAGTTTTAAGAAATTAGGTGTCACATTACTAAGTGTTATTGTATTTCAAACAGTCTATATATTCGAAAAATACGCTACTCAAAGTAAACAAGAGTTTCTTGTTTTTAACATTAAGGGAAATACAATTTTTACATTAAGAAAAGGTCAAAATGTGACGGTGTATAGTAATGACAGTATTTTAGCAAATCTTGAAAACAACCAAAATGTCCAATCTTATTTAGTCGGTAATTTTTGCCAAGTAAAACAGAAAGAACTACTTAATAATTTCCTTTATTTTAAGGGTAATAAAATATTAGTTATAGATAGTCTTGGTCTTATTCCATTTAATCTAAAGCCAGATATTTTAATACTAACTCAATCACCAAAAGTAAATTTAGATAGAGTATTAACTAAGTTAAATCCAAAGGAAGTAGTTTTTGATGGTTCAAATTATAAAAGTTATTTAAAAAAATGGGAGGCAACTTGTAAAAAACATAAAATCCCTTTTCATAATACAAATGAAAAGGGATTCTATAATTATTAATTTTTAACTAAGTTTATTTCTTTTTAAGAATATTATCAGCAACCGCTAACCAAGCGGTTGGTCCGCCAGCAACATACCCAGTTTTTCCTAATTGTTCAAAATTGACTTTGCCGTCTTTTTTAGTGCCATTTACAAACCAAACGGTTGGATAACCTTGAACTGCGAATGTTTGTTGCAATTCTTGATTTTGTTTTACAATTTCAGGAGTTTGAGGTGTTTTTCTAGGGTAATCTAATTCAACTAAAACTACATTCTCATTGGCCCATTTAGTAAATTCAGGAGTTCTAAAAACTTCCTTTTGCAAACGAATACACCATCCACACCAATCACTTCCTGTGAAAAACAAAAATAATGGTTTTTTGGTTTTTTTAGAAACCTCCATTGCTTTGTTGATATCTGTATGCCAAGTTAATTCTTGCGCTTCAATAGTCATAGAACCTAAGACTAATAATAAAGTAAAAACTATTTTTTTCATGATTTTATTTTTTATTGTGTTTTAGAATATAGTGCCGAAAATACATATTTTATTTTACAAGTTTTATTTTTTAAGCAAATTTTAATTTATTCCTTTTTCTTTCATCACCTTATTTAATTGCTTAAGTAGTCCAAACATTAGTAGTGTTGCAAAGAGTAAAAGAGAAAAATTAATCCAGAAAAAATCTGTTTTATCTTCATAGGTATCCCACATACTTGCTAAAACACCACTTAATTTATTCCCTATCGATGTTGCTAAAAACCATCCACCCATCATTAATGAAGTAATATTTCTTGGACTTAATTTTGACACAATTGATAATCCCATTGGGCTGAGAAATAGTTCTCCAATAGTGATTATTCCATAATTGGCAACTAACCACCAAACGGAAACTTTCTCCATACCATTATTGCCAATATGCACTGCTGCAACCATCACTAATACAGATAATGCCGAGATTAACAAACCAAAAGCTATTTTTGTTGGTGTTGATGGTTCTTTTTTCCTGCTTCGTAAATAAGTAAAGAAAGCAACAACCAATGGTGTTATAATAATTACCCAACCCGGATTGATGGATTGACTTATGCTCGTTGCCCATACAGAAATTTTTGAGCCTTCGGCAGGTAATTTTTCTTTGGATACATTTCTAAAGTAAATTGGATAATCTTCAACTTTTATAACTTCGTCATTTTCTTTTTGAAGACGGAAGTTTTTATCATACAATTCCGTTGATGCTTTCTCGTAAGTAATCTCTTTTGATTGCACCAGTGTTGAAAATACTTTCTCTGTAGTACCAGTAACTTCTCTATCGGTATATCTATCTGCCCAAGTGGTAAGTGCTGAGCCATTTAATTTAAATACTGCCCAAAATAAAATTACTACTGCAAAAATCGATAATAAAGCTCCGATTGGTCTTTTGTCTTCGGTCTTGGCTTTAAAATACAAGCTTCCATAAAAAAACAATATGGGAATACAAGCAAAAATAAACGCATCAGTACTATCTGAACCAAAAATGTAACTGTTAGTATTGACATCGGAGGTTACTCCTTTTAAAAACCATCCAATGATTCCAAACAGTGCTGATGGCATCAATATAAATAACACAATTTTATAAAAAGGCATGTCTCCTTCCTGAATTCCTTTTTTATCGGTTTTATCACCATAATGTTTGGTGCCTAATAAAAATACCACTACACCAACAAACATTCCAACTCCAGCCGCCATAAAAGCATATTGCCATCCTAAAAGTATTTGTAGTGCTGCGCCAAAAAAATTGCAGATAAAAGCGCCGACATTAATTCCCATATAGAAAATATTATATCCTTCGTCTTTCTTTTCTTTGTATTGTTCTTCATTATAGAAATTACCTAACAGTGTTGAAATATTAGGTTTGAAGAATCCATTTCCAACAATCACAAATGTCATTGCAATATATAAGGAGGTAATGTCGTGAATTCCCATCATAAAATATCCAATTCCCATGAGTAAACCACCAATGACAATTGAGTTTCGATAGCCTAAATATCTGTCGGCAACCAAACCTCCAATAAAAGGTGTTAGGAAAACCAAGGCAATGAAGGTTCCGTATAGATCGGCTGCTTCTTTTTCGGTCATTGCAAAACCGGCTTCAACGTCTTTAAGGTATAGAGTAAAAATACCAATCATTAAATAATAACCAAAACGTTCCCACATTTCGGATAAAAACAAATAAGGCAGTGCTTTAGGATGACTTTTCCACATAAATTTTTGATTTAAAAAAAACCTGCTTGAATCTCAAGCAGGTTAGAAAGATATAAAATTATTTTTAAAAATGATTAACGAACTCCGTGCATCATTTTTTTGATAACTGGAGTTAGTAAAAATAAAATCACAGCAGCGATACCAGTTAAAATTACAAATACCATAAAAAATTCGAATAAATTATGAATTTCAAAACCAGCAAAAACTGGATTTGTTGGACTTATCTGCTTTGTTTCCAAAATTGCCAATTGGTCTGCGGTTGGTGTAATGGTTTTATCTAAAACGCCTTGTAAATCAATTCCCAATTCTTTTGCTTCAATAAATTTATCACCAGTGGCTGGCATAATAGATCCAAGAGTTCCAGATAAGGCATATCCAGCAGCATTTGATAAAAAGAAAACTCCAAATAATAAAGAAGCAAAACGTTTTGGGGATAATTTACCAACTAATGACAATCCAATTGGTGACAAACACAATTCAGCAAAAGTTTGAATTAAATATAAAAGTATTAACCATTTAATTGCCAATAGACCACTATTACCTAAATCTTTTACATTGTATGCTATAATAAAGTAACTCAAAGCAATTAATGCTAGTCCAATTGCTTGTTTTACTGTAGATAAAGGCTCTTTTCCTGATGCTCTCAATTTATCCCATAAGATACTAAAGGGTAATGCAAAACCAAAAACGAAGATTCCATTAAATACTTGAACCATAGAAGCTGGCATTTGCCATCCAAACATAAAGGTTCTATCCGTTTGATTTGCTGCTATAAAAGTTAAAGATGAACCCGCTTGTTCAAAAGCAGCCCAAAAGAAAATAATAAAAAATCCAACAATATATATTACAAAAATTCTATCTCTCTCTACTTTAGTCAACGAACTATCGGAAACGATTAAACCGGCTAAAGTTAAACCACTTGCATATATAATAGGATATATTATAGATTTTATAAAATTATCTCCATCCAAAATATACTGAAATCCAAAAAACAACACTACAAAAGTTATCACTGCACCAATTAAAGACTTATTAGAGAAAACGGCTTTTTGTGATTCTCCTTCTTCATAATCATCCGATACGTTGTGTTTTGGTAACCCACCAAGAGGTTTGCCATCAGGTGTAACAACATATTTATTTTTTAAAACATAAAAAACAGCTGTCCCAATAAGCATTGCGATAGATGCAGCTAAAAATCCCCATTTGAAAGCATGGACATTTTGTACGCCATTAACAACTTCATCACCTAAATAAGGACAGATAGTTTGTCCTAAAAAAGCACCAAGATTAATACCCATATAGAAAATTGTAAATGCGGTATCTAATTTAGTTTTTTCTTGTTTTGGATATAAACTTCCTACCATACTAGAAATATTTGGTTTGAAAAAACCATTCCCGAATATTATAATTCCTAATGCAGACCACATTAAAGTGTTTGCAAAACTTAGGTCAGTTCCAAAAACACTAGCACTCATAAACAATAAAAACTGCCCAACAGCCATCATTAAACCGCCTAATAAAATACAATTTCTATTTCCAAAAAAACGATCAGCAATAAATCCGCCAAGCATTGGGGTTAAGTAACAGAGCCCTAAAAAGCCTCCATAAATAATTGAGGCATCTTCCTCTCTCATCATTAACGAATTCACTAAGAATAGTGTAAGTATCGCTCGCATTCCATAGAAATTGAAACGTTCCCACATTTCTGTTCCAAATAATACCCAAAGTCCTTTTGGATGTCCTGTTTTTACTGCTGTTTCACTCATTTTTATTTGTTTTGGTTAATTTAGTTTTTGATTAATTATAATTTTTCTTTGATAAAATTTGTCATTTTATTATACAACTGAATTCTCGTTTTACCTCCAAAAATTCCATGGTTTTTATCAGGATAAATTGCCCAATCGAATTGCTTGTTGGCTTGCACCAAAGCTTCAATCATTTGCATAGAATTTTGAACATGAACATTATCATCAGCGGTTCCATGTATTAATAGAAAATTCCCTTTCAATTTACTCACATGGTTTATTGGGGAATTATCATCATATCCACTTGCATTTTCCTGTGGCGTTTGAAGGTATCTTTCTGTATAAATACTATCATAAAATCTCCAATTGGTAACTGGCGCAACAGCAATGGCCATTTTGAAAACATCCGCTCCTTTCAAAATACAATTCGAAGCCATAAATCCCCCGTAAGACCAACCAAAAATCCCAATTCTAGTCTTATCAACGTAGTTGTAATTTCCGATTACTTTTGCAGCGTCTATTTGATCTTCAACTTCAAGTTTACCAAGTTGTCCTTGAGTACACTTTTTAAAATCAGCGCCTTTGAATCCTGTTCCTCGACCATCAACACAAGCTACAATATAACCTTGTTGTGTAAGCATCATAAACCAATAATCATCATTTGTATTCCATTTATTACTTACTTTTTGATCTCCTGGTCCAGAATATTGGTACATAAAAACTGGATATTTCTTGTTGGCATCAAAATCTTTTGGCTTTATCATCCAAGCATTCAACTGATTCCCTTTTTCAGTAGTCAACACAAAAAATTCTTTGCTTGGCAAATCATATTTTTTTAATTTTTCTGCTAAAGGTTCATTACTTACAATAGATTGAACTTGTTTACCATCTTTTGCATTATTCAAAGAATAATTTGTAGGCTGAGTTGTGCTTGAGAATGTGTTGATAAAAAACTGGAAATTAGGACTGAATGTTGCCGCGTTAGTTCCTACAGATTGAGATAATTTTACTTTCTTTTTTCCATCCAAACCAATTCTAAAAACATCTCTATTGATAGAACCATTTTCAACTGACTGGTAGAATATTGTTTTTGTTTTCTCGTCAAAACCATAATAAGAAGTTACTTCCCATTTTCCTTTGGTAACTTGATTTTTCAGTTTCCCCATTTTATCATATAAATAAACGTGATTGAAACCATCTTTTTCAGAAGTCCAAATAAAACTATTGTCCTTCAAGAACGTTAAGTTATCCGTCACATCAACGTAAGCCTTATCTTTCTCATTCAAAACCACTTTTGAAGTTCCCGTTGTTCCATCAACAAAAATCAAATCTAGATTATCTTGATGACGGTTTAAAACCTGTGCACAAAGAACATTGGCATCATTTGTCCACTTCATTCTTGCAATATAAAAGTCATTATAATTTCCAAGATTAATGTCTTTTTTAGATTTAGAATTTAAATCATAAATATGTAATGAAACCAAAGCGTTTTTCTCACCTGCTTTTGGATATTTGAATATTTCAACTGATGGATACAACTCTTTTTTGAAGATATTCATTGAAAATTCTGGCACTTGACTTTCGTCAAAACGAATAAAAGCCAATTTTTTACTGTCAGCGCTCCAATCAAAGGCTCGTACAAATGCAAATTCTTCTTCATAAACCCAATCTGTAATTCCATTAATAATGGCATTTTTCTTTCCGTCAATTGTAACTTGGGTTGTCACTTTTGAAGCAATGTCATAAATAAATAAATCGTTTGATTTGGCAAAACCAATTTTACTTCCGTCAGGAGAAAATGTAGGTTCTTGCACTTGCTCCAATACTTTTGTCAACTCTTTTGTAACAATATTATATAAGAAAAAATCTGCTGTAAAAGAATGTCTGTAAATTCTATTGGTGTTGTTTGCAATTAAAATTTTAGTTTCATCCGCATTAAAAATATAGCTATCAATGTCTTGTAATTCTTTATAGCTTTTTGTATCAATTAAAGTAGCTACTTTTTTCAAAGTGGCAAAGTCATACAAATCAATTTGACTGCTTCGCGCGGATCTGTCAAAATTAAGAACTGTATATTGATTTGAGTTTTTCATGGACAGTAACGCGTCCATACTTTGTGTTCTAAATGCGCCTGAATAAATTTCTTCAACGCTAATTTTTTGTTGCGCCACGATAGAAAAACATGACAAAATAAATACAATAATAAACTGGTTTGATTTCATTACTTTAATTGATTATAAAAACCTTCAATTTTAGTGAAAAATTTACAAATAATGGCATTTTTTTGTGTTAAATACAATTTTGACAATCTAATTTATTTATTTGAAACAAAATATAACAATAAAATGGAAACTGTATCTTTGCTAAATAAGATATAATTTACTGAGCATGAATAAAGCAGTTGCAGGATTTTCAAAATTTACCAAAGAAGAAAAAATTAATTGGATTGCCCAGGAATATTTTTCTAATCCAAAAGAAGCCATAACTAGTATCCAACAATATTGGAATAGTAACGAAAAGTTGCAACAACTCCACGATGAATTTATTGAAAATACAATAACGAATTTTTATCTACCACTCGGAATTGCGCCTAATTTTTTAATCAATGGCACTAATTTTACCATTCCAATGGCGATTGAGGAAAGTTCTGTTGTTGCCGCCGCATCCAAATCGGCTAAATTTTGGGCTACACGTGGCGGCTTTAAAGCTACAGTTATCAATACTGAAAAAAATGGTCATGTACATTTCATCTATAAGGGAGATGTTAAAAAATTAGAAAAGTTCTTTGCTGAAATTAAAGAAAAGTTCTTTTTAGCAACAGCGTCCATCACTAAAAACATGCAGCAGCGTGGCGGCGGAATTCTCAATATTGAACTTCAAAATAAAACAAAAGCTTTAGCAAATTATTTTCAATTGCAAGCTACTTTTGAAACCAAAGATAGCATGGGCGCTAATTTCATCAATTCATGTTTGGAGCAATTTGCCAAAACATTGGTTGAGGAAGCCAACAGTTATGATGGTTTTACTAAAGATGAGAAGTCCATTCAAGTTATTATGAGCATACTTTCAAATTATGTTCCCAATTGTATAGTTAGAGCTGAAGTTTCGTGTAAAGTTGATGAGTTGGCTGAAAAGAACATTAGAAACCCTAGAGAGTTTGCTGAAAAATTTGTTCAAGCAGTTCGAATAGCTGAAATAGAGCCTTATCGCGCTGTAACTCATAATAAAGGAATTATGAATGGTGTTGATGCCGTTGTTATTGCTTCGGGTAATGATTTTCGTGCTGTTGAGGCTGGAATTCATGCCTATGCATCAAGAAACGGAAGTTATTCTAGTTTGACACATGCTACAATTGAAGGTGATATTTTTTCTTTTTGGATAGAAATTCCTCTGGCTTTAGGAACAGTTGGCGGATTAACTTCGTTGCATCCATTAGCCAAATTTTGTTTAGAGATGTTAGAAAAACCATCTGCTCCAGAACTGATGCAAATAGTTGCTGTAGCTGGATTGGCTCAAAATTTTGCTGCTTTGCGATCTCTCACTACAACAGGAATTCAGGATGGACATATGAAAATGCATTTGAACAATATTCTAAATCAATTCCAAACTACTGAAGAAGAGCGGAAAATTATATCAGTTCATTTTGAGAAAAATCCAATTTCGCATGCGGCGGTTGTCAATTTTATTGAAAATAGCAGAAAATAATCCTTTGAAAAAAACTTTTTATAGTAACGGAAAACTTCTCATAACTGGAGAATATGTGGTGCTTGATGGAGCAATAGCTTTAGCATTGCCAACAAAGTTTGGACAAACTTTAACGATTACTGAAAGTGAAAATAAAATTATTTCATGGAAAAGTTTTGATGCCGATGGGAGTATTTGGTTTGAAAGTAGTATTCCCTTTTCTTCAATAATTAAAAAAGAACGTTTTGAGGATAGTCATTCTATCAAAAACACTTTGATAGAAATTTTACATGAAGCCTATTTATTGAATTCGGATTTTATTTCTCATTCTAAAGGATATACTATAACCACGGAACTTTCTTTCCCAAAGTTTTGGGGATTAGGAACTTCCTCAACTTTGATTAATAATATTGCACAATGGTTGGGAATTGATGCCTTTGTTTTGTTGCGAAATAGTTTTGGTGGAAGTGGATATGATATAGCTTGTGCTCAAAACAATACGGCTATTTTATACCAGTTAATTGACGAAATACCTAAAACAACTGTTGTCAACTTTAAGCCATCATTTAAAGATAAAATCTATTTTGTCTATTTAAATAAAAAACAAAATAGTAAAGCAGCCATTGCATCGTATTATAGTTATCAAGGAAATACAGGAAAAACAATTCCTATTATTAATAAAATTACTCAAGCTGTGATTGAAGCAAGTGATTCTAAAGTGTTTGAAAACGAACTTCAAAAACATGAAATTGAGATGAGTACTATTTTAGAAATGCAAACCGTTAAAGAAGCTTTGTTTCATGATTTTCAAGGAACCGTAAAAAGTTTAGGTGCTTGGGGTGGAGATTTTATTATGGTAATAGCTAATAGCAATCCAACGGATTATTTTAAATCAAAAGGATATGAGATTATTATTTCCTATGAAGATATGATTTTATGACTAGTCCTAAATAATCTGTATCGATTATTTAGGACTAGTCAATATAAACTGATTAATAGAAATCAGCTCTGTTGTCTTGAATATCAGCGTCTGTTTTTAAAGCAGAGATTACTCTACTTGAATAAGAAGCTACTTGTTGTTTTATTTTGTTAACGTATTCATCGTGTTTTTTCAAAGCAGGAGCTTTGGTTACGGTTTTATTTACTACGACATACATTCCAGAATTTCCTTCAATCGGTTCAGAAATTTTTCCTGGTTTTGATGAAAATGCTACACCAACTACTTTAGGTTCGTAACCAGCGTTTGGAATAGAAGGGTTTTCTAAAGTTAAGTCAGCAGCTTGTTGCACCAATACTTTGTTAGCAGTTGCAATTGCAAGAAGCGAAGCACCTTTTAATTTAGAGTTAATTTTTTCAGCTTTCTTTTTGTTTTTCAAAATTTGCTCTACTTGTGGTCTTGCTTCTTCAGCGGTCATTAATCCTTTTGCACTTATGCTTTTTAATTTAGCAACAACATGACCCACATTCACCACTTCAAATCTTTTTACACTTCCAACCTTTGCGTCACTTGAAAAAGCCCATTTCACAATTTGTCTTTGATTACCTACTGAGCCAAATGTTTCATCAATAGCTTTAACTCTAATTTTAGGAGTTACAGTTAGTTTCATTTCTTTTGCTAAAGCATCAAAATCTTTAGTGCTAGCATCCATTTCAAATTTGGTAGCTTTAGTATAAATGTTATCGGTAGTTGCAACAGAAGGCTCAATTTTTTGAGCAATAGTTGCTAATTTAATTGCGTCTTGTTTGTCGGTTACATTAATAATATGATAACCAAAAGAAGTTTCAACCAAACCAATTTTACCAATTGGATTGTTAAATACGAAATCTTTAAAGGGTTGTGCAAATCCAGTTTCTTTAGAAATGTATCCCATATCACCACCGTTTTGTTGAACTGATGGGTCTTCAGAACTTGTCATGGCTAACATTTGAAACATGGCAGGATTTGCCAAGGCTTGAGCTAATAAACCTTCCGCTTTTACTTTTGCTTGTTCCTTAGTTCTTTGTTCTTTTGGAGCAGCTCTTTCGGCTCCAACCCAACTAATTAATATATGACTAGATTTCACTTTAGCGCCTGCTTTTCTTCCTAAAGCTTTTGATATACAGTAATAGTTATTGAACATATAAGGACCATAAAGATCACCTGCTGCTAAAGCAAATAATTTTTCTGAATGTTCAGAAGGTAAATCTTGTTTAGCTATATAAGTTGAGTCAAAAGGAATATCTGAATTGGCATTTACAAAGTCTGCATTGTTTATAACGGATCTAAAACCTTGAATAGTGTCATTCGTGGCAGTTTCTTTATTGTAAACTACACTTGGAAGTAACAAACGATCTACATTGTTTTTGATTTCTGCTTCATCTTGTTTAGAAGGTTTTTCTTCAATTAAAACATAATCTAACTCACGAGATTCTTCCGATTTGAATTTTTTCTCTTTAGTTTTCATATAAGCAACGATTTCTTCGTCGGTTACTTTTACATCACTATCTTTAATGGTAGAAAAAGGAACAGAAACAAATTCAAAGTTAACTTTGTCAGCTTCCATTTGGTATTTCATTTTTCCTTCAGCATCTGTAGTATAAACACTTCCTTTTACTAAAGAATTGTAGATTTGATATTTTGCATTTAATTCCGCATCTTTTTCTCTGTCTTTCAACATTTGAATTCCTTGAGGATTTGATTTAAAGTATTCTTTAAATTTTGCTAGGTCAAATTTTCCAGCAGCGTTCAAAAACATTTGATTTTGTCCAATATTTGGATCAGCTTTGAAAACTTCAATAATATGTTTTTCACCAACGCGAATTCCTAGTTTTTCGAATTCAGCTGTAAGAAGAGCAATATTTATTTCTTGATTCCAAACTTGATTTACTGCTTGTAGTGTAGAAATTGGTTGACCATTTTGACCATTTTTTTCTGCATTACTAACTTTTACTCTAAATTCTTCAAATGCAACATCTTTTCCATTGATGCTCCCCACATCTTTTGTATTTCCAGAAAAACTATTGTTTGAAACAATGTCTCCTATTATAAATGCAAATAAACTCAAACCAATAACCAGTATAAGTAGAAGTGAACGTTGTCTAATTTTTGCTAAAACTGCCATTTTTATAATTGTTAAATTTTTATTCAGTTTGCGAAAATACAATTATCTGTGAAATAATAATACTCACAAGGTTATATTTTGCAATAAATTTTTATTTTTTTTTATTGAAGGTTATTATTTTTATTTCGTTCTTCAAATTTTTTTGCAAATTTTCTTCTAAAGAAGAACATAAAAATACCAATAGCTCCAAAAATTGCTTCAATAATTGCATTGCCACGATCAGTTTCCCATTTTTTAAAAGCATCCACTGCAAATAGAATTCCAGCTATTAAATAGGCGTATTGTGTGAATTTTAAATAGTTCATAATTATTCGGATTGTTGTACTTCGCCAGAAATTTTCTGTGAGTTTACTATTTTGAAATCTTTGCTAAAATCTATTCCTTCTCCAAAAGAAACTCCTTTTTGAGAGGTAAACTTGAATTTATTTTCTGTAAAAAACCATTCATTCTTTTGGTCGTAATATAATTGTTCGGTTTCTAGAGTTTCTCCAGTTTCATTTGTTATTTTAACTTTGTCTTGCAAATCTATCAAATCGGTAATTTTGTGTATCACTGCATAATTTGAAGTTACATATGTTTTTTTACCATTTGCATCAAAAAGGGTTAGACTTATTCCTTTCGGAAACTCAGTAAATGGGAATTTCACTGTAGCATAGTCTAGCATTTTTGGACTAATTAAATTGGCTTTTATTTTACCGGAGTCGGTATACTTTAAATTTATAGAATCTGCTTCACCACTTGGGCTAAATTCAGCAAATCCCATTTTTTGGACTTCACGAAAATTACTTTCACAAGAAATTATTGTAAAAAATATACTAATTACAATGATAATAGGGGAGAAAATTTTATACTTAATTTTCATTTAGTTACTTGGAAAAGTTAAAGTTTCATTGACCCAGCATCTTATTGTAAAGGTTTTTCCATTTAGTTTTTCTTTTGAAATATCAGCTGTTGTTAATGATTTGTCTTTAAAATCAGCAATCATTTTATCTGCTGCACTCTTTAATTTAGGCTCGGCAATGGAAGCTTTATTGAGAGTTTCAATCGCTAGATAATAAATTGCTTTCTTTTCAAAATCCGAACTTGCGCAATTGTCAACACTGTAAGTATAGAGTTGAGCTAGTAACAAATAAGCTTTTCCTAATTGTGGGTCAAATGAAATTGCTTTTAATAAATATTCTTTAGATTTTATCATGTCATCACTATAAAGTGAGTTCACCATGGTGTAATATATTTTTGCTTTTTCTAAAGGATCAGTTTGTAAAGTAGCTGATTCGTTATAGTATTTAATTGCTTCTGAATTTTTTTTCTGTTTCATGGAGGCTATTGCCATATAATAGGAAGATTGGGCAGTAACTTTTAATTCATAAAGTTTTTGAGACATAGTAATAAAAACAGTTTGTGTGCTGCACTTTATTGATAGATTTTTTAAATTATTCAAAAGCCAATCAGCATTTTCTTTATTGGTTTCAAAGCCTTTTTGAGAATAATCGGCGAGATTTTCACAAGTTGCTATATCTTTTACTAAATTATTTATTGCTCGAATTGCTGTTTTATATTCTTCAGCTTTTTCAGGATGACTAATTAACAGATCATTGAGAACAGCAATTACTTTCGAATATTTATCTAATAGGACTAAAGGTTCCGCTTTTTTGTTGGGAATTGTATTGTTGGAATAAAATAAATCAAAGTAGGTGTATAATGCATTTGCATTGGTTATGCTTTTTGGAACACTTGTAAAAGCATTATCTAAAAGTGTAAATATTTCTGGTTTTGCATCAATTTGATTGTTGATTAATACCATTGCTTTTTTAACTTGATAATCTTGAGATTTATCTGGAAAATTTTTATAAAATTGATCCAGCAATTTCATTAAATCACGAACATTTTTTTCTTTTTCCGCAATAGATTTGGAGTTTTCTATTTTGTATTGAAGTATAGTTTCTCCATCAAAATATAATGATTCGTTTTGTTTTGAACATTTGTTTCTAACTTCTAACCAAGGAATAAATGCCGCTTCAATTTTTTTTGACAGTAATAAATCTTTATACTCTTTTTCTTTTTCAAAACAATTTTCGTTTTGAGCATTGGTTGCCCAGAAACTAATCAAAAAAACTATTGATAAAATTGTTTTCATAGAAGGAGTTTTAGTTGTACTTACGTTTTACGAACCACTTTTCACTGAAAGAAAGACCAACACTAATATTGATATAATTTTCTTCAATTAGACCAGCGTATTTTGTACCTCTTTTGCCAATTTCTAAACCAATATTAATATTAGAGAAGGTTCCGCTTAAAGGCAACCCCAAACCTATATTACCTGCAAAATCTTTTATGGATTGGTTTTCAATAATTAAACCAGTGTTTTCATATCGTAAACCGCCACGATAGGTTATTCTTTTGAAATAACTCGAATAGGAATTATAATTCGGTACAAAATAACCACCTAGACTAAAACGAGAACTATTTTCATATTTTACATTGTCAATATCGGTAAATCGGTTGGTTAAGTCACTTGTAGATTGAAAGGATACTTCACTACCCAATAACCATTTTTTAGCAACTCCAAAACCAGTTCCAAAGGTAATTTTTGAAGGTAGTTTAACAGTTGTGTTTTTAATGTCTTGCACTTGTTCATCAACAACAAACTCGCTTCCTTGTGTGAAAAATTGAATGGTTGCAATTTTTCTAGAATTTTCTAATTTTAAATTAGATTGAGGAGAAAAAGTAAAGCTACTAAAGAAATCGAATTTGTTTTTTATTTTAGTTTGATACGTAATTCCAGTGTTAAAATTGACACCTTGGATGTTAGATGCATTTAATTCTCTTGTTCCAAATTGTACTCCATCTACAAAACGCAAACTTTTAGTTTCAATGTTTCCAAAATTATATTGTACATCAACACCAATATTTAATTTTTTGGAAAGTTTATAACCTGCGCCAAAAAACACTTTGTTAATGCCTCCAATTCCATTATATCGTCTAGATATTTCAGTGTTATCATTCGCCAATTGTTGAATTTTATACCCTACAGACGTGTACGGAATTAAACCAAACCCAAATCCTAGTTTGCCAGCAGGTACACCAACAGCTAAATAATTTAAAGCGGTTCTTCTTGATTTATCTTCTTGAGTTTCTGTTTTTGCTTTGTATAGTGAATAAGTTCCACCTGTAGTAAAAGTGGTTAATTTTAAACTAGCATATTGGGCAGGATTTTGTAAATTTACATGGATACTATCTGGAAATACTGAAACACCTCCCATTGATCGTGTTTCAACCGTGCCTTTAAATGTTACATCCCCAATTCCGTAAAAAGAGTAAGGAGACGAAGTACCCTCTTGAGAATAAGTAACCATTGAGATTAGCAATCCAAAGCTAACTATAATTTTTTTAATCATTTTTTGTTGTATTGATATATTTGGTTTAAACTTTCTACTAGAAAATTTGGAATGGCAAATATGGTATTTTTTAATCGCATAGCCAAAAATTCTGCATCACCACCGGTTAAAATTATGATAAAATTAGCGTTTTGAACTTTTAATGAATTAATAAATCCGTCAATTTCATAGGCTATGCCATTTATAATGCCGGAATGAATACTCTCATTCGTGGATTCCCCAATAATTTTTTCTGGATTGGATTTTAATAACAGTGGTAATTTGGCAGTGTAATGGTGTAATGATTCATAGCGCAAGCGTATTCCAGGTGAAATAGCTCCTCCATAATAATTGTTGTCTTCATCTATAAAGTCATAAGTAATACAAGTCCCTACATCAATCACTAATCTATTTTGATTGGGATATTGTATCACTGCTCCTGAAGCCAATACCATTCTGTCAATTCCTAATGTAGTTGGTGTGCTATATAAATTATGAAAAGGGAATTTGCTATCCTTTGTTATAAAATAAACTTCTACCTTGTTTTCAAACTCAGTAAAATCATTTATTTGAACTTTTCCAACATTAGCAATTATAAAAGTTTTAATTAATGGAAACTTTTTTAGGATTAAATTTATTTGATTTGAAAGTTCTTTCTTTTCGAAAATAACGATAGTAAGAAGTGTATTCTCTTCAAAGACAGCTGTTTTAATTCTAGTATTTCCAACATCAATGGCTAAAAGCATGTTCGTCTGTTTGATGTAGCAAAGGTACAATAGATTTTTTTTACAATTTGTTTTGGATAAACTAAAAATCATTCTATATTTGCACCCGCATTAGCGAGGTACCTTAGCTCAGATGGTAGAGCAATGGACTGAAAATCCATGTGTCCCTGGTTCGATCCCTGGAGGTACCACAAAAAAACCCGAATTAAACTATTCGGGTTTTTTTTATTGATTTTGTAAAGAGAAAAAGTCTAGCGTTTGCTAGGCTTTTTCTCTTTAAACGATTTCTAAAGTTTTTGCTTTATTTACTAAGTCAACCAAGTTAGTAACATTAAGTTTCGTCAAAAGACGAAGCTTGTAGGTACTAATGGTTTTCTCATTTAAATTTAAAATCTTTGAAATTTCATTATTTTTCTTTCCATCACTTAAGAAACGTAATACCTCAATCTCTCTATTAGAAAGTTTTCTGTACAAACGCTCACTTTTGTTTTGTTTTGCAATTAAAGCTAAGCTTTTCTTGATTTCATCATTTAGCATAATCTGACCTTGATTTACTTTAACAATAACAGATCCTAAATTTTCTAATTTTGATGTTTTGTGAACATACCCTGCGCAACCTGCTTTTATTGCATTTGGAGCATAAATGTGTTCAGATAAACTGCTGAAAACAATTACTTTTGTTTTTGGAAAATTTTTAATAATTGATTTAAGTTCATAGATACTTTTCAAACCTTCAAGTTCTAAATCGATGATTAATACATCTATTTCTTTGGTTCGAATAGCATCTGGAATCATAAAAAAATTCCCTACGTTAGAAACGATACTAATCTCAGAATGGTCTTTAAAATAGGACTTGATTCCAAAATGGACGACTGGATAGTTGTCGGCGACACATACATTTATCATAATTGTGGTATTTGATAAAAATTAATAGATATTTAGTTCAAAAATATTAAAAAAAACAATAAAATGTTAATTTTTTGTAAATTTATTTCAATTTTATAGGGATAATGCATACTGGAATAGGCTGCATCTTGTGCTGATTAGCCAAATTTAATCGTTTAAAAATTTCTAAAACTTCCTTATTTCTGTTAGTTAAATCCTTTATTTGTTTAATTTTTTCAATTTCATTCATTGCCCATTCTAACTCATCATAACTTGCGCCTAATTGTTCTTCATCAGTTCTGTCATCTCCAAACAGACCATCTGTGGGAGCAGCTATTAAAATTGAATTTGGCACTTTTAAATAGTGGGCTAATGCAAATACATCTGATTTCATTAAATCGGCAATTGGACTCAAATCAACACCGCCATCGCCGTATTTTGTATAAAAACCAACTCCAAAATCTTCCACTTTATTTCCTGTTCCTGTAACTAATAACCCATGAATTCCTGCTAAATAATATAGTGTAGTCATTCGTAAACGAGCTCTTGTATTACCTAATGTTAAATTTAATTTATTTTCATCTTCTGAACTTCGAACCGATTCTTTAAAAGTTTCAAAAACACTCGTTAAATCAACTTCGCAATTTTGCACATTCGAGAAACGCTTTTTCAATTGTTCAATATGTTCTCTTCCTCTATTCACTTGTTTGGCATTCTGATGAATAGGCATTTCAACGCATAATGTTTTCAACCCAGTTTGTGCACAAAGAGTTGAAGTAACTGCTGAATCAACACCGCCAGAAATTCCAACAACAAAACCATTCACTTTTGCTTTTGTTGCATAGTCCCTTAACCATGTAACAATATAGGTATTCACTTCCCCTACCTCGATTTTACTTTTTTTAGTCATTTGTTATGAAAGTTTTTAAAAACAGCAATGTATATTTGCAAAGTTAAATTAATCCAAACGTTTATTTTAGGATTTTAGGCAAATAAATTAATTACAATAAATATGAAAAAATATTTTTTACTACTCACTTTCTGCTTACTACTATTTTCTTGTGACCAAAAAAGTAAAGTAGAAAAAGCAGTAGAAAAAATCCCTGTAAAATTAAAAGTAATTCGTTTTGAAAAAGCTTTTTTTGAAGCAACTCCCAAAGATTTACCTTCTCTTAAATCCGAATACCCTTTTTTCTTCCCTGAAGGAAATGATGATAAAGTTTGGTTAGAGAAAATGCAAAATCCTTTGTGGAAAGAATTGTACCAAGAAGTAGAAAAAAAATATTCAAATTTTGATATTGAAACCAATGAAATAGAAGCGGTATTCAAACATTTAAAATATTACTTTCCAGAAACAATATTGCCAAAAGTATATACAGTAATTGCTGAAATGGACTATAATAATAAAGTAATTTATGCCAATGATAAAATGGTTATTGCCTTAGAATTATATCTTGGAAAAACACATAAATTCTATCAATTTCCGGAATATATCAAGCAAAATTTTGAGCAAAGACAACTCTTGCCAGATATAGTAACGAATTATAGTTTGAGAAAAATTCCACCACCATCCGATAAAATATTGCTTTCAGAAATGATATATTATGGGAAACAATTGTATTTAAAAGACATCACTTTGCCTGATTACACAGATGATGAAAAAATCGGATACTTACCCGAGCAAATAATATGGTGTAAGGAAAACGAAAGTTATATGTGGCGTTATTTTATCGATAAAGAATTATTGTATAGTTCGGATTCTAAATTAGCAAATCGTTTTATAAATTTGGCCCCATTTTCTAAGTTTTATCTCGAAATTGATAACGAATCTCCAGGAAGAATAGGGCAATGGATTGGTTGGCAAATTGTACGATCTTTTATGGATAATAATAACGATATAACGGTACAACAAATGCTCAAAATGGACGCCAAAGAAATATTTGAAAAATCAAAATACAAACCTAAAAAGAATGAGTAATACCATCACTTCCGAAATCAATTTTTTAATTGAACTTGATACAAATAGAGTACCCGAAAAACTTTCATGGTCTGCGAAAGATGGCGGTGTTGAACAACAAGAGACCAAAGCGATTATGCTATCGGTTTGGGACAACAAAGCGCAAGAAACTATGCGAATAGACCTTTGGACAAAGGAAATGCCTGTGGATGAAATGAAACTATTTTTTCATCAAACATTAGTAGCTATGGCGGATACTTTTCAACGGGCAACTGGGGATGAAAAAATGACAGATACTATGAAAGATTTTTGCGACTACTTTGCAGAGAAATTGGAGTTGAATAAATAAATTTTTAGAATTAAAATGTATTTAAGTCTTTAAAAACATCTTCATTCACAGCGCCAATATATTCTAAAACAACCTCTCTACCTGTTGCTTCCGTTGCTGAGGTTACAAAATATTGTGGCATTTCTGCCCAATTATTAGCTAATAATTGCTTTTTATATGCCGCAATATGGGAATCAATTTTGCCCTTACTTATTTTATCTGCTTTGGTGAAGATAATACAAAAAGGAACTTCAGTTTCGCCGAGATACGTGATGAATTCCAAGTCTATTTTTTGAGCCTCTAATCGAATGTCGATTAACACAAAAGCACAAACCAATTGTTGTCTGCTTTCAAAATAATCAGTAATAAATTCTTGAAATACTTCCTTGGTTTTTTTGGAAACGCGCGCATATCCATATCCTGGTAAATCTACTAAAAACCAATTATTATTGATTTTAAAATGATTGATAAGTTGTGTTTTCCCTGGTTTTCCAGAGGTTTTTGCCAGGTTTTTATGATTGGTCAACATGTTGATTAAAGAAGATTTACCAACATTGGAACGACCAATAAAAGCATATTCGGGTAAAATTTCTTTTGGACACAAACTGACGTCAGAATTGCTAACTATAAACTCGGCGGTATTAATTTTCATTTGAATTTTTTAAAATATAAAAGCACTTAACAATGACTTTTGGGCTATAAATGCACTTCTTTTAACCAGCCGTGAAGTAATTTGTTAAATTCATCAGGATGCTCCATCATGGCTGCATGACCGCATTTGTCAATCCAATATAATTCAGAGTTAGGCATTAATTTGTGAAACTCTTCAGCTACTTCTGGCGGTGTGACTTGATCGTTTTTCCCCCAAATAATACATGTTTTCACATGCATTTTTGGCAAATCTTTAGCCATATTATGACGAATTGCACTTTTAGCAATTGTCAATGTTTTTATAACTTTTATTCTATCATTTACAATAGCAAAAACTTCGTCAACCATCTCTTTTGAGGCTGTATTTGGATCATAAAAAACTACTTCTGTCTTTTTTTTGATATATTCATAATCACCTCTTTTCGGATAACTATCTCCCATGGCGCTTTCGTAAAGCCCTGAGCTACCTGTGATAACTAAACCGGCAACTTTTTCAGGATACATTTTAGAATGATACAAAGCAATATGGCCGCCTAATGAATTTCCTAAAAGAATTACACGATCAAAACCTTTGAAGGTGATAAAGTCTTTTACATATCTCGCAAAAGCTTTTACATTGGTTTTTAATAAATTTTGAGAATATAATGGTAACTCCGGAATGACCACTTTGTAGCCCTTCTTTGAAAAATATTCGGCAACACCGCCAAAGTTACTCAAGCCACCCATTAATCCATGTAAAACCAGAATAGGCGTACCTTCTCCTGCTTCGTAGTACGAATATCGACCTTCCTTTTTATAGTTTTCTTTCATCAAAATAAGTGTCCTTTCATTTGTGACAAATATATGATTTTAAGAACAAAAAAGTAGTTTAATTATCATTATTTACTACAATTATGAAAAGCAAGCTTGCTGTTTGTTACGATTGCTCAATATGTCAATTATCAACATAATTTTTTGAATTATTCATAAAAATTCAATTCTTTTTATTTCAATTTTTTTCGCTAAACCTTTCTGAATAGGTCTATTTATCAATGATTTTTAATTTTTTTTAAAACTTGAAATTCGTTTTAAAACGTATAAAATATTTAAAAGTGGTAAAACTTATTAACAAAGTGGTATTTTGTGGTAATATGTGGTAATTATTTTTATATTTTTGCTCATAATCATAATTGAGCACTTTTGAACCCAATAATTGGAACATACGAATGTAAAGTTGATGCTAAAGGAAGGCTAATGTTGCCTGCGCCTTTAAAAAAGCAACTTGCTGACACTCTTCAAGATGGCTTTGTCTTGAAGCGCTCTGTGTTTCAACCGTGTTTGGAATTGTATCCCATGCAAGAATGGAATTTGATGATGGGAAAAATCAACAAATTGAACCGTTTTGTAAAGAAAAATAATGACTTCATTCGCCGCTTTACGGCAGGAGTAAAAGTGGTAGAAATTGACAACCTCGGTAGATTATTAGTGCCAAAAGATTTAGTAGCATTCAGTCATATTTCAAAAGATATTGTATTGTCATCAGCAGTTAATATTATTGAGATTTGGGATAAAGATTTATATGAAAAATCAATCGCTGGGGATGATATTGATTTTGCAGATTTGGCTGAAGATGTAATGGGAAATAACAATGATGACAACAATGGACTATCATAACCCTGTATTGCTTTCGGCAACTGTTGATGGTTTGAATATTAAACCAGACGGAATTTATGTCGATGTAACTTTTGGTGGTGGTGGTCATTCAAAGGAAATCATGAAACGATTAGGTCCAAATGGAAAATTGTTTGGATTTGATCAAGATGAAGATTCTTTTTCCAATGCTTTGAATGATGATAGATTTTTTCTTATTCCAGAAAATTTCAGATATATAAAACGTTTTTTAAGATTTCACAACGTGAAAAGTGTGGATGGAATTTTAGCCGATTTAGGTGTTTCATCACATCAATTTGATGTTCCAGAACGCGGATTTTCTACTCGTTTTGATGCTGAATTGGACATGAGAATGAGTAAAAAAAACGATTTAGATGCTTTTAAAGTAGTCAACGAATATGATGAAGCCAATTTAAAAAGAGTGTTTTTGGATTATGGTGAGTTGAAAGTCGCTCCAGCATTAGCTAGAACAATTATCGAAGCTAGAGTAAAAAAAACAATTAATACCACGGACGAATTAAAATTGGTTTTGTCAAAATTTTTACCAGATCAATTCAAGAATAAAATTTTAGCTCAAATCTACCAGGCCATTCGTATTGAAGTCAATCAAGAAATGGATGTTTTAAAAGAATTTTTAGAGCAATCCTTAGAAATATTAAAACCAGAAGGAAGATTGAGCGTGATTTCTTATCACTCGTTAGAAGACAGATTAGTGAAGCGATTTATGAAAAACGGTATGTTTGAAGGTGAGCCAGAACGCGATTTTTATGGAAATTTTACAGTTCCCTTTAAAATTATTGAAAAACTAATTGTTCCTGATGATGCGGAAATTAAATTAAATAACAGAGCTCGAAGCGCCAAATTAAGAGTAGCTGAAAAGCGATAAAAACAAATGAAAAAAGGAGTTTACAGTATATTAAAAGCGAGATTTTTAGTTGATGAAGACGCTACCAAAAATTGGCGATTCATCGTTTTTATTATCATTCTTGCCATTTTAATGATTGCTAACACCAATCATTTTGAACAAAAAATATTTAGAATAACAGCGTTAACAAATGAAGTTAAAGAATTGCGTTCTGAGTTTGTTGATGATCGTTCTGAGTTAATGAAACTCAAAATGGAATCAACAGTTTCCGCTAAAATGGAAGAACGAAATATTTTTCCTTCACCTGTTCCACCAAAAAAAATAACAATAAAAAAACAAGAAGAGAAAAGTTTCTTTAAAAAAATATGGCAATAGTAGATAAACAAATCACTTATAGAATTTACCTAGTTGCGTTTACTATCTTTTTGGTAGCGATTGCAATTGTGGTAAAACTCACTAATATTCAGTGGGTACAAGGTGATGCGCTTCGGGAATTAGCCAAGAAAGAAACCGTAAAAAGTTTTGTAATTCCAGCCAACAAAGGAAATATTTATTCTGCAGACGGAAGTTTGTTAGCCACTTCAATTCCAAATTATCAAATCCGTTTTGATGCTGTTGCGCCAAAATCGGAAGTTTTCGAGAAAAACATTAATTCACTTTCCGATTCATTGTCAAAAATGTTAGGCAAGCCTCGCTCGTTTTATCAATTGGCACTTAGAAAGGCTAGAGCAAATAAAAGCAGGTATTTATTAGTGGCACGAGATTTAAGTTACACTGAATATATTCGTATTAAAAGTTTTCCTCTTTTTAATCAAGGTGCATTTGAAGGTGGGATGATAGTCGAGCAAGAAACCATTCGCAAACATCCCATTGGAGAAATTGCAGAAAGAACCATTGGTTACGAAAGAATTACGCCTGAAGGAAAACCAGATGGTAAAGGTATTGAATGGTCATTTCGCAAGTATTTAAACGGAAAAGATGGCAAGGTTTTAAAACAAAAAATTGCTAAAGGGCAATGGAAACCCATTCGAGATGTCAACGAAATTGATCCACAAGATGGCTATGATGTAATATCTACAATCGATGTTTACATTCAAGATATTGCCCATCATGCCTTACTCAAACAATTAAAAGAATTTAAAGCCGAACACGGTTGTGTGGTGGTAATGGAAACCAAAACGGGTAAAATAAAAGCAATTTCCAATTTAGGAAAATTGAAAGAATCGGATAGTACTTATTTTGAAACTACAAATTATGCCATCGCCGAATCTCATGAACCTGGCTCTACATTCAAATTAGTCGATTTAATTGCTTTGCTTGATGATAATAAAATTGACACTAGTAAAGTTTATGACAGTAAAGGTGGAATAATTGATTATAGAGGCAACAAAGTTAGAGATTCACATGAAGGTGGTTATGGAAAAATTTCTTTAGGAAGAGGATTTGAAGTTTCTTCCAATACAATAATGGTTCAAGCTGTTTATGAAAATTATAAAAACAATCCTCAAGAGTTTGTCGACAGAATAGACAGAATGGGTTTAAACAAACCATTAGGATTACCCTTTCAAGGGGAAGGGAAACCTTATATTCCGCAACCTAAAGACAAAGAATGGAGCGCAATTTCATTGCCATGGATGGCTTTTGGTTATGGAGTTTCTGTAACGCCATTACAAACGCTGACTTTATACAATGCTGTTGCCAACAACGGTGAAATGGTAAAACCACAATTTGTTTCAGAAATAAAAGAATGGAACAAAACCATAAAAAGATACGATAAGCAGGTCATCAATTCGAAGATATGTTCCGATAAAACCATCAAGAAACTCAAAAATGTTTTGCAAAATGTTTTTAAAAAAGAAGGAGCAACGGCACATAAATTATACTCCAAAAATTTCTCGATGGCAGGAAAAACAGGTACGGCGCAAGCCAACTATGGTAAAAATGGAGGTATAGACAAACATTACATTTCTTCTTTTGTTGGTTTTTTCCCAGCAGAAAAACCGAAATATTCTTGTATTGTAGTAGTTCACAAGCCTAATACTTCAGGAAATAATTTTTATGGTGCCGATGTAGCTGGGCCTGTTTTTAAAAGAATTGCTCAAAAGATTTTTACAGATACACCTTCAAGTAACGAAATCAAAAACTTGAATAAAAAGGACACAAAACAGGAAATAGCTTTCAATGACTATTATGCTAAATCTCAATTGGATATTAAAGTTATTCCAAATTTAAAAGGAATGTCTGGAATGGATGCTATAGCGTTGCTGGAAAATCTAAAAATGAAAGTTAAAGTTATTGGAGTTGGAAAAGTAAAAAAACAATCCATCCAACCTGGTGAAGCATTAAATAAAAACCAAACCATCATATTAGAATTATCGTGATTATTTTAAAAGACATATTATATAAAGTTGCTATCGAAGTTGTAAAAGGTTCGACAGAAATGACAATTAATAAAATTGAATTTGATTCACGTAAAATTCAAGAAAACAATATGTTTGTAGCGATACGTGGTACGATTTCTAATGGACACGATTTTATAGAAAAAGCCATTAATCTTGGAGCAATTGCCATTGTTTGCGATACACTACCAGAAGTTATAGTTACCGGAGTTACCTATATTCAAGTAAAAGACACCAATGCAGCTTTGGCTTTTCTAGCTGCTAACTTTTATGGAAACCCTTCTCAACATTTAAAATTAGTTGGAATAACAGGAACCAATGGTAAAACTACTGTTGCGTCACTATTATATCAATTATTTAAAAATGCGGGTTACAAAGTTGGATTGATTTCTACTGTTAAAATTTTAGTGGATGACATTGAATATAAAGCTACGCATACAACACCCGATTCATTAACCATCAATTATTATTTGGCTGAAATGAATGCTCAAGAAGTGGAGTTTTGTTTTATGGAAGTGAGTTCACACGGGATTCATCAAAAAAGAACTGAAGGACTACATTTTGTTGGTGGTGTTTTTACCAATTTATCACACGATCATTTGGACTATCATACAACATTTGCAGAATACCGCGATGTTAAAAAGTCATTTTTCGATCATTTGCCAAACACGGCTTTTGCATTGACCAATGTTGATGATAAAAACGGGTTGGTTATGCTTCAAAATACACCTGCACGAAAATTAACGTATGCTTTAAAAACATATGCCGATTATAAAGCTCAAATTCTTGAGAATCAATTAAGCGGATTATTGCTTAAAGTCAATGAAAATGAAGTTTGGGTACGTTTAATAGGAACATTTAATGCTTATAATTTATTAGCCATTTATGGCACTGCGGTTGAATTAGGCCTCGATAATTTTGAGGTATTACGTTTATTATCTGATTTGGAAAGCGTATCCGGTCGTTTTCAGTTTATCGTTTCCAATGAAAAAATTACAGCAATTGTGGATTATGCCCACACACCAGATGCGTTAGAAAATGTCTTGAAAACCATAAATGACATTCGAACCAAAAATGAACAATTAATTACTGTAGTGGGTTGCGGCGGCGATAGAGACAAAACCAAAAGACCCATAATGGCCAACATTGCCTCAAACATGAGTGATAAAGTAATTATCACATCGGATAATCCACGAACCGAAAATCCGCAGGATATTATTGCACAAATGGAATCTGGTGTTGAACCTCAAAACTATAAAAAAACGCTTTCTATTGAAGATAGAATGCAAGCGATAAAAACTGCTTGTCAATTGGCAAATGCTAATGATATTATACTTATTGCAGGCAAAGGACACGAAACGTATCAGGAAATTCAAGGAGTTCGTCACGACTTTGATGATATGAAAATTGTAAAGGAAATTTTAGAACAACTCAATAAATAAAAGATATGCTGTATTATTTATTCGAATATTTAGACAAAACTATGGATATTCCAGGAACTGGAGTTTTCCAATACATTACTTTTCGTTCGGCATTAGCACTAATGATGTCTTTGATGATTTCTACCATTTATGGTAAAAAAATCATTTCTTTTTTAAGAAATCAACAAGTAGGGGAAACCGTTAGAGAACTTGGACTAGAAGGACAAACTCAAAAAGCGGGGACACCAACAATGGGAGGTTTAATCATCATCATTGCGACATTAATTCCGGTGTTATTGTTAACCAAATTGAACAATATTTATATTATTCTTTTGATAATGACCACCCTTTGGATGGGAACAATTGGATTTATAGACGATTATATCAAAATATTCAAAAAAGATAAACAAGGTTTAAAAGGAATTTTCAAAGTTATTGGTCAAGTAGGTTTGGGATTAATTGTTGGTTCGGTTTTATATTTTAATCCTAATGTAACTGTTAGAACTGAAATCCCAAAAACAGTAACTTTTAATCAAACGGAAAACGTTTTTTCACAATCTCCAATAGAAGAAAAGTCAACAGTGACAACAATCCCATTTATGAAAAACAACCAATTAGACTATGCTGAATTTATAGCTTGGACAGGGGAAGGTTATCAAAAGTGGGCATGGTTAGTATTTATTCCAATTGTCATTTTCATTATAACAGCTGTATCAAATGGAGCCAATTTAACCGATGGTATTGATGGCTTAGCTGCCGGAACTTCGGCAATTTCTGTGCTCGCACTTGGAATTTTCGCCTTCATTTCTGGAAACGTTATATTATCGGGCTATCTCAATGTCATGTACATTCCAAATTCTGGGGAAATGACTGTTTTTATTGCTGCATTCGCGGGTGCTTTGATTGGGTTTTTATGGTACAATTCTTTCCCAGCATCAGTATTTATGGGCGATACAGGAAGTTTGACCATTGGTGGAATTATAGCTGTTTTAGCAATTTCTGTGCGTAAAGAAATGTTATTACCCGTATTGTGCGCCATCTTTTTTGCTGAAAATTTATCAGTAATTATTCAAGTTGCTTATTTCAAATATACCAAGAGAAGATTTGGTGAAGGGAGAAGGGTTTTCCTCATGTCTCCTTTGCACCATCACTATCAAAAGAAAGGTTATCACGAAAGTAAAATTGTAACACGCTTTTGGATTGTAGCCATTCTATTGGCAATAGTTTCCATAGTTACTTTAAAATTGAGATAATGCAACGACTAGTAATTCTTGGAGGTGGAGAAAGCGGCGTTGGAACAGCCATTTTAGGAAAAAAACAAGGTTATGAAGTTTTTGTCTCTGATTTTGGAGCCATAAAAGAAAATTATAAAGAAGTTCTTAATATTAATGGAATTGCATGGGAAGAAGAAACCCATACAGAAAATTTGATTTTGAATGCCGATGTGGTCATGAAAAGCCCCGGAATTCCTGAAAAAGTGCCCATTGTAAAAAAACTTATTGAAAAAGGAATTCCGGTAATTTCTGAAATTGAGTTTGCGGCACCATTTACTAGTGCTATAACCATTGGAATTACAGGCAGTAATGGAAAGACAACTACAACAATGTTGACGTACCATTTGTTAAAATCAGCAGGTTTGAATGTAGGTCTAGGCGGGAATATTGGAAAAAGCTTTGCTTGGCAAGTAGCCGATGAAAATTATGATTGCTATGTATTAGAATTAAGCAGTTTTCAATTGGATGGAATTAAAAACTATAAGCCACATATTGCCATAATTACCAATATAAGCCCTGATCATTTAGACCGATACGAATATAAATATGAAAACTATATCGCATCAAAATTTAGAATTACAATGAACCAAGACGAAAATGATTATCTGATTTATGATGATGATGACGAAGCTATTTCAAACTGGTTACAAAACAATAAAACTAACGCTCAATTAATTCCTTTTTCACTAACCAAAACCTTTGAAAAAGGAGCCTTTATAAACAACAACAACAACAATATGGAAGTTAACATCAACCAAGAAGAATTTGAAATGAAAACTACAGACATTTCATTGGAAGGAAAGCACAACATGAAAAATGCTATGGCTGCCACTTCGGTTGCCCAATTGATGAAAATCAGAAAGCAAACAATCCGTGAAAGTTTGTCCAATTTTCAAGGAGTAGCACATCGATTGGAAAAAGTGCTAAAAATTCAAAATGTGCAATACATCAACGATAGTAAAGCTACCAACGTAAACGCCACTTTTTTTGCTTTAGATAGTATGACAGTGCCAACAGTTTGGATTGTTGGTGGCGTAGATAAAGGAAATGATTATAGCGAATTGATGTCGTTGGTTCGCGAAAAAGTAAAAGCAATAATTTGCTTGGGTGTTGATAACAAAAAAATAATCGACGCATTTGGAAATGTAGTTGACATTATGGTTGAGGTGGAAAGCATGAATGATGCTGTTAAAACCGCTCAACATTTGGTTGAAAAAGGAGATGCCGTTTTGCTCTCTCCAGCATGTGCTAGTTTTGACTTATTTCAAAATTATGAAGACAGAGGAAATCAATTTAAATCGGCGGTTAGAAATTTATAAAAAGGTTATTAGTTTAAAGGGTAGAATGTTTAGTAATTCAAAAACTAAACCCTCTAAACCGTTATAAACCTTCTAAACAAAAAGAAATGAAAGAACTAATTAGAAGTTTAAGAGGAGATAAAGTTATCTGGGCATTCGTTGCCTTGCTGGCTTTGTTTTCATTTATGCCTGTTTTTAGTGCGAGTAGTAATTTGGCTTATATGCGTCATGGTTCTGGAAACGCGCTTACTTATTTAGTAAAACATGGAGCTCAAGTTATTATTGGTTTTTTTATTATTTATAAAGTTCATAAAGTACCATATCAATATTTTAGAACAATTTCCAGATTTCTTTTACCAGTAGTTTGGGTGTTGTTGGTATATACATTATTAAAAGGAACCGTAATTGATGGAGCAAATGCAAGTCGTTGGATTCAAATACCCTTCATCGGAATCACCTTTCAAACGTCAACATTAGCCTCTATTGTTTTATATGTTTTTGTTGCTCGTTATTTATCCAAAACTAGAGATACACCTATAACCTTTAAAAATTCTTTGTGGGATTTGTGGACACCTGTCTTTATTACACTACTACTTATTTTTCCAGCCAATTTATCTACCGCAGCTTTGATTTTTACCATGGTAATGATGTTAGTTTTTATTGGTAAATATCCATTAAAGTATATTGGAATAATATTAGGCATTGGGATAATTGGGCTCGTTTTTTTCATTATTGTAGTTAAGAATTTCCCGGATGCATTTCCAAATCGAGTGGATACTTGGATGAATAGAATTGACAATTTCTTCAGTGATAAACCCGATGAAGATGTGTACCAAATACAAAAAGCAAAAATTGCGATTGCCACCGGTGGATTCGAAGGACTTGGACCTGGAAAAAGCGTTCAGAAAAACTTTTTGCCACAATCCTCTTCCGATTTTATATATGCCATAATCGTCGAAGAATATGGCCTTGTTGGAGGACTTTCTGTTTTGTTTTTGTACTTATTATTGTTATTCCGATTTGTCGTTGCTTCACACAAAGCCAATACGCTTTTCGGAAAATTGGTAGTCGTCGGACTCGGATTTCCGATAATTTTTCAAGCCATGACCAATATGGCTGTAGCTGTCGAATTATTACCTGTAACGGGACAAACCTTGCCATTAATAAGTTCAGGAGGAAGTTCTATTTGGATGACGTGTATTGCTTTAGGAATCATACTGAGTGTGACTAAAAAAGAAGAGGAAATTGCTCTAGAGAATGCCGAAAAACAAAAAAGAGAAGATGTTTTAAAACGTTTAATCGATAAACAAATAGCAGAAGACGAACTCGAAGTAGAAGAAGATTACTCTATTCAAGATGTTGGAAATCCAATGCAAGCCGTTTTGAATAAAAAATAATAAAATGAAAAGATTAAAATTCATATTAAGTGGTGGCGGAACGGGTGGACATATCTATCCAGCAATTGCTATTGCAGATGAATTAAAATCCCGTTTTCCCGATGCAGAATTTTTATTTGTTGGTGCAAAAGATAAAATGGAAATGCAAAAAGTTCCTCAATCAGGATATAAAATAGAAGGATTATGGATTGCTGGTTTACAACGAAAACTAACCTTGCAAAATATGATGTTTCCAATCAAGTTGATGAATAGTTTGTGGAAATCAAGAAAAATAATTAGAAAATTTCAACCCGATGTTGTCATTGGAACTGGTGGATTTGCTAGCGGTCCGTTATTACAAGCAGCAAATAGTTTTGCTATTCCAACGGTAATTCAGGAACAAAATTCATATCCTGGAATTACAAATAAATTATTAAGTAAAAAGGCAAATAAAATATGCGTTGCCTATGAAAATTTGGAACGTTTTTTTCCTGCTGAAAAAATTGTTTTCACCGGAAATCCTGTTCGTCAAGATTTGTTAGAAATTAGCAGTAAGCGAAGCGAAGCGATTACTCATTTCAATTTAGATACAACCAAAAAAACACTTTTGGTATTAGGAGGAAGCCTCGGGGCTAGAAGAATAAATCAATTAATAGAAAAAGAAATTAACGCTATCGTTGCGCAAGGAATTCAAGTTATTTGGCAATGCGGAAAATTTTATTTAGAAGATTACAGACATTTCTCCGATTTGAAAAATGTACAAGTTGTAGCTTTTATCGACCGTATGGATTTGGTTTATGCTGCTTCCGATTTTGTGATTTCAAGAGCTGGAGCATCGTCTGTTTCCGAGTTATGTCTGGTTGGAAAACCAACGATTTTTATTCCTTCGCCGAATGTCGCAGAAGATCATCAAACTAAAAATGCTAAAGCAATTGTAGATAAAAATGGTGCAATCTTATTAAGAGAAAGTGAACTGGAAGAAAAGTTCGAAAGTGTTTTTACAGATTTAATTTCAAACGAAAATTTGCAAAATGAATTAAGTGGAAACATCAAGAAATTGGCTAAGCCAAACGCAACAAGAGATATCGTTGAAGAAATAATAAAATTAATAAAATAAGTGAACTTAAACCAAATACATAACGTCTATTTTATCGGAATCGGAGGCATCGGAATGAGTGCTTTGGCGCGTTATTTCCAAAACATTGGCAAAAATGTTTCGGGTTATGATAAAACGCCAACCACTTTAACAGATGAGTTGATTACAGGCGGAATGAACATTCACTTTGAAGACAATATTGGTTTAATTCCAGAAGAATATTATATAGAAAATACGCTGGTAATAATAACTCCGGCCGTTCCAATTTCCCATTCGGAATGGAATTATTTTCTAGAAAGAAATTATGTTGTAAAAAAGCGTGCTGAAGTATTAGGAATTATAACCAAAGACACTTTTTGTTTTGCAGTGGCTGGAACTCATGGTAAAACAACAACATCGAGCATATTAGGACATATTTTATTCGAATCGGGTGTTGATGTTACCGCTTTCCTTGGGGGAATTGTCGAAAATTACAATTCTAATTTAATTGGAAATGGCAAAACTGTAACGGTGGTGGAAGCCGATGAATTCGACCGCTCTTTTTTGCATTTGCATCCCAATATTGCTTGCATAACGTCAATGGATGCGGATCATCTAGATATTTATGGAGATAGTGCTTCGATTGAAGCAACGTTTAGAGAATTTGCATCTAAAGTTATTGATAAAACCAAATTATTTGTTCCAAAAGGATTGCCATTAGAAGGATTGACTGTAGGAATAAATGAAGCGTCTACTTTTCAGGCTCAAAATATTAGAATAGAAAATGGCTTTTATGTTTTTGATGTGAAAACACCATCCGAAACGATTAAAGATATCCAATTCGGATTACCAGGTAGACACAATTTAATGAATGCCTTAATGGCTTTAGCAATGGCTAAAACTTATGGTTCCCCAACCGAGTCCATTGCTAAAGCCTTGGCTTCATTTAAAGGAGTGCAACGCCGATTTTCGTATCAAATTAAAACGAGAGATTTAGTGTATATTGATGATTATGCACATCATCCAACCGAAATAAATGCTGTTCATCAAGCGGTTTCTGAATTGTATCCAAACCAAAAAGTATTGGCAATTTTTCAACCCCATTTATTCAGTAGAACCAAAGATTTTGGCGCCGATTTTGCTAAAAGTTTATCGCAATTTGATGAAATTATTTTATTAGATATTTATCCAGCCAGAGAATTACCACTGGAAGGAATTACCTCAAGTTGGTTGCTTTCAAAAATGGAAAATAACCATAAAAAATTAGTATCAAAAAATGATTTAATCCCTTCAATTTTAGAAAGCGATGCTAAAATAATTATTACAATCGGTGCTGGAGATATTGGCGAATTAGTATCAACAATTAAAGCAGCTTTATTATGAAATTTTTAAACTGGATAAATTTAAGATTGGTACTCATGTTTGGATTGGTAATCTTCCTATATTCCTTTACATCATACAAAAATTCACATCGAAAATTGAAAAAATCTGAGGTAGTTTTTCTTGGAAATGACAACCTTTTTATCAAGTATGAAATGGTTAATAAATTGTTAATAGAAAAAAATAGCGACCTAAAAACTATTACAAAAGAAGATTTAGATTTGAACAAATTGGAGAAGTCAATCGGTAAGCACAAAATGATACAGCAAGCGGATGTGTTTGTCAGCGTTGATGGGGTTTTAAAAGCGGTGGTGAAACAAAAAACACCAATAGGAAGAGTGTTTGACGAAACAGGGTCTTTTTATATTGATTATGAGGGAAATAAGATGCCGCTATCAGACAATTTTACAGCTAGAGTAACGCTTGTGTCGGGGAGAATAAATAATGAAAATATAAAAAAGGTATCCAAAGTTTTGAGGATGATTTATAATGATGATTTTTTAAAAAAAAATATCATCGGTGCTCAGATATTGCCAAATGGAAGCATCTATTTAACGAATAGAAATTATAGTTATCAACTAATTTTTGGAAGACCGATAAATATTGAACTAAAATTTAATAACTATAAAGCCTTTTTTCA
>CALQAH020000013.1 GCA_943328505.2 Rhizobium sp. Q54
AGATGAAATGGTGAATGAATATTTAGAACATCATAGAAATCCAAATGACAATAATAATGGAAACTTCATCATTGAAGAGTAATTCAGCCTTGCAGACTTTTAGTCTGCCAACCAAACCTATGGACTTGAAGTCCATAGTGGTTTAGTTCTTAAAATTTCTTTTTAATAGGGAGTAAATAACGGTGTCTAGAAACTTTCCTTCATAGAATTCATTTTCTAAAATATGGGCTTCTTTAACAAAACCATTTTTTTGCAACACTTTCTCCGAGGCACTATTTTCAGGATCAATGATCGCTTCTATGGAATGCAATTGAAGTTGATCAAAACCGTATTCCACCGCTACTTTTACTGCTTCAGTAGTAATACCTTTTCCGTTGTATTGTGGTAAAATCATATAACCAATTTCAGATCTGAAGTTTTCAGGTTGAATTTTATAATGCCCAATAATTCCAATCATTTTTGGATTATCTTTTAATGTAATTGCCCAATTTATACCAAGATTGTTTACAATTTTATCTTCTATGAGTGCAATGTGTGCCAATGCCTCTTCTTTTGTTTTAGCCAATGGTCTTGGAACATATTTCATGACTTCAGGATTGCCGCGAAGTTCTAAAACTTCGTTTACATCATCCTCATGTAAGCGACGCAAAAGCAATCGCTCGGTTTCTAGATTTTGAAAAGGGTGAAAATTGATATTGAGCATACTGTATTTTGTTTCTAAATTAAATAATTACTATTCCAAAACTACAATCGAATGTTTCTTTTGTAGGTAGTAATTGAATGCCTTCTTTTTCTATAATATTTCCAGTTGTATTGAGTGTATCCGAATAACCTAGCCAAGGTTCTAAACAAATAAAAGGCGCTTTATCTTTTGTCCAAATACCAAAATTTGGGAAGTCCTTAAATTTAAAATGTACTATTGGAATGCCGTTTTCTTCAATTGCAATGCAGTTGGAATTGAGTTGTTTAAAAATCAAGGCATCTTTTTCGAAAAGAGAATAGGTAAGTGTTAGTCTTTTATCATTCGTCGGAATTTCAAAACTAGTAGCGGAAAGCAAATCGTTTTCTAATGGAAAACTCATTAGAATTTCTTCCTTTTCAAATACTAAAGTATAGTTTTCAAAATCTAAAGGTAATGCGAAAGCAGGATGACCTCCAATAGAAAAGGGCATGATAACGTTGTCATTATTAAAAATTTTATAACCAATTTCTAATTCGTTTTCTTTTAAAGTATAGCTTATTTGCAGCTCAAAATCAAAAGGATAAACGTGTTTCGTTTGGTTATTTGATTGTAATGAAAATACAACTTTACTTGTACTTTGATGTAGTATTTCAAATTCAAAATCTCTTGCAAAACCATGTCGTGCTAATTGATACGTTGTACCATCAAAACAGTAACTATTGTTTTTTAAGGTTCCCACAATTGGAAATAAAACAGGCGAATGTTTTTCCCAAAAATCAGGGTTGCCATTCCACATGTACTCTCGATTCGAATTGTTTTGCAACGAAAATAATTCAGCTCCTTTCGAGTTAATTTTTGCAGTCAGTAATTTATTAGAAAGTGTAGTTATCAAGGGATATCGATTTTATACTAAAAAAGTTACGTAAATGTATTTCTAAATTTTAAATTAGGTTCTGTAAATTAATAAAATTTTAGCTATTATTTTTTATATAGGAATAAATATTTTCTTTAATTTGCAGAACATTCCAATGATTTATGTAACAATACTATTGCCTATACTACTTATGCTAATATTAATTACATCAATCCTAATTCAACTAATCCTTTCAAATTATGAAAAACAGTATTTTAAAAGTTATTGCAATAGTAGCTTTTTCGTTTAGCTTTTCTTCAGCTATTGCCCAAGATGCTCCAGCTAAAGCAGTATCCAACTATAATTATCATGATGCGTTTGCTCCTGGTTTTTACACAAAAAATGCTACCGAAACGCGATCTGCAAGTGGACAACCTGGACCAAAATATTGGCAAAATCGTGCCGATTATCAATTGACAGTCAACTTAAATGATGCTACAAACACTATTTCGGGTTCAGAAGTTTTAACTTACACCAACAACAGCCCAGATAAGTTAAGTTTTCTTTGGATGTATTTGGATCAAAACCTATTCAAAAAAGATTCTCGTGGAAATGCTGTTATTCCGATAAAAGGAAGTAGAAACGGTGCTAATGGAGAAGTTTTTGATGGTGGGCAAACTATAAAATCGGTTAAAATTGTAACAACAGTGAATGGCAAATCTGTTGAAAAAGAAGCGAAATTTACGATAGTGGATACCAGAATGCAAGTGGAATTGCCACAAGAATTAAAAGCCAATGGAGCCAGTGTAAAATTAAAAATCGATTTTACTTTTATTTCACCACTTTACGGTTCGGATAGAATGGGTGTTGAAGATACAAAAAATGGTAAAATATTTACTATGGCTCAGTGGTATCCTAGAATGTGCGTTTATGATGATGTTAAAGGATGGAATACATTGCCTTATTTAGGTGCTGGAGAATTTTATTTGGAATATGGCGATTTTGATGTAGCAATCACTACACCTGCGAGTCATATAGTAGTTTGCTCTGGTGAATTGCAAAATCCTGCAGAGGTTTATACAGCAGAACAACAAAAACGTTGGGCAGCTGCGAAACTAAGTGATAAAACCGTTGTTATTCGCTCTGCTGACGAAGTAACATCAGTTAGTTCTCGTCCTGCTGGAAAAACTACTTTGACATGGAAATTTAAAATAAAAAATTCTCGTGATGTAGCATGGGCATCATCGGCTTCCTTTATTGTAGATGCCGCAAAAATTAATTTACCAAGTGGTAAAAAATCATTGGCAATATCGGTATATCCAGTTGAAAGTAATGGTAATGATGGATGGGAACGTTCCACAGAATATACTAAATCTTCAATAGAAAATTATTCCAAACGTTGGTTTGAATATCCTTATCCAAATGCTGTCAACGTAGCTGGAAACGAAGGTGGAATGGAATATCCAGGAATTGTTTTTTGTAGTTGGAAAGATAAAGGAAAAGGATTATGGGGTGTAACCGATCATGAATTTGGTCACATTTGGTTTCCTATGATTGTTGGTTCTAACGAAAGATTGTTTGCTTGGATGGATGAAGGATTTAATACCTTTATTAACTCATTAAGCGCCAAAGATTTTAATAAAGGAGAATACGATGATCCTGCCCCGAACATGCATTTTATGTCGGAAGTAATGACCAACCCAGAAATGGAACCTATATTTACGGCACCTGATGGTATGAAAGAAGCCAATCTTGGAATTTTAGCGTATTATAAACCAGGTTCTGGCTTAACGATGTTGCGTGAACAAATTTTAGGCGAAGCACGTTTTGATAAAGCTTTTAGAACGTATGTTGAACGTTGGGCTTATAAACATCCACAACCAGACGACTTTTTTAGAACTATCGAAAATGTTGCTGGAGAAGATCTGAATTGGTTTTGGAGAGGTTGGATTATCAACAATTGGAGATTGGATCAAGGTGTTGTAAAAGTTAAATATGTAAAAGGAGATGCTAAAAATGGTGCTTTTATCACGGTTGAAAACCTTGAAAAAATGCCAATGCCTTTAGTAGTTGAATTAAAAACAAAAAGTGGTACTACCTCTAGAGTAAAATTGCCAGTGGAAATTTGGCAACGTAATGTGGATTGGACTTTTAAAACAGAAACTACCGAAGAATTAGAATCGGTTACCATTGATCCCGATAATGCTTTTCCAGATGTAAATTCAAAAAATAATGTTTGGACTAATGCTAAAGACGGAGTTGAAAAAGGAATTGTATTAGAGGGTTATTTAGGAAACTATTCTAGCCCAAAGATTCCTATTAAAGTAACTTTTAAACAAGAAGATGAAAGTTTGGTTATGAGTTCAACTGGACAACAAGATTTACCACTTGAAAATGCAGGAAATAATAAATTCACATTTGAACAAGCTGGATTGAGTGTTCAGTTTAACGATGCGAAAGATGCTTTTACTATTACTTTTAACGGTCAAAGTTTCGATTTCACAAAAGATAAATAAGTCTTTAAATGCTATTTTAAAAACTCCAATTGAAAAATTGGAGTTTTTTTATGGTTTAGTATTTCGTTTCCAATGTATTCGTATAACAAAATTCGCAATACTAATAAAAGGTAATGACCCCAATATAATTTGCATATTTGAGGAAAGAATACCCACTAGTACTAGCATAAGCATAATCAAACTTATACAAGACAACCCCTCAATTGTTAAAACTCTATTCGGTGTTTTTTGAAAAAGAGTAATCAGTAGTAGTAGTTGACCCAAAAGAGGCAACAAAATTTATTGATGTTCATTTTTTATGGCTTTTGGTTTATGATTTATGGTTTAGGGTTTTTTGTTTGTGGATATTTAGATAACTTTGTAAACCATTGGTCAAGATACGTTCCAATGTAAAATTACAGACAAAATGTCTTTATAACTATGATTTTTATCATGAGTGAAAGACAAAAGGTCTTAAAAACAGACAATTATGAGTTTTTTAAATAAATTATTCGGAGAAGGTGTAACTACTAACCCTATTTCAAAAGTGAATTGGATTCCTTTAGAATCGATTTCGCAATTGGATGAAATTGTGACTTTGTCTAATGAGAAAGCGGTGCTCATTTTTAAACACAGCACACGATGCAGTGTAAGCAGAATGGTGTTAAAGCAATTTGAAAACGAATTCAAATTGGAAGAAAGTATCACACCATACTTTTTAGATTTATTGGAACACCGCGATGTTTCTAACGAAATTGCATCTCGTTTTGAGGTTCAACATCAATCGCCTCAAATCGTTGTTATTCAAGCTGGAAAAGTAGTTTACTCAGCGTCACATGAAAATATTGATGCGGGACGTTTGAAGATGTTTTCTTAACTTATTCTTTGCGCAGTAAAGCTTCAAAAGTATCATCTTGTTTCATATCGCCGGAGCTGTATCCTTTTTTAAACCAAAACATACATTGTTCTGAAGTTCCATGAGTGAAGGTGTTGGGTTGCAAATGACCTTGGATTTTTCTTTTTTAAAATTAACTTAAAACCATTTTAAAAACCTTCCAAACCTTGTTAACTTTCCATCGTAAGGCGCATATCGAATCGGGATGTCTAGCCAATTTCCTTTTTTAACAATGGCTTTATGATGTGAGAAAATAGCAAAGCTTCTTTTACCGTGATAGGCACCTATGCCGCTATTGCCAACACCTCCAAAAGGTAAACGATTGTTAGCAAAATGAACCAGAACATCATTTATACAGCCACCACCAAAGGAATACTCTTGAATTATTTTTTTGGCAAATGTTTTGTTTTCAGTAAAGACATATAGTGAAAGTGGTTTCTCGTAATTGGAAATAATTTGACATAAATTGGTTTCATTTTTATAGGATAAAATTGGAAGTAATGGTCCAAAAATTTCATCTGACATTGCTAAACTGTCTAGCTTTGGGGTATCTAAAAGGGTAGGAGCAATATATAATGTAGTTGGATTGATATTTCCTCCAGCAATAACGGTTTGATTTTCCAACATTGCTTTTAATCGCAACCAGTTTTTTTGATTGATGATACGGGCAAAATCATCAGATTGCTCAGGGTTTTCACCGTAGGCAAGTGTGATTTCTGTTTTTAGCAAGTCAATAAATTTTGATTTTACTTTTTCCGAAACGATTAGATAATCTGGAGCTATGCATGTTTGCCCTGCGTTGAGAAATTTTCCCCAAACAATTCTTTTAGCGGCAATTTTTAAATTGGCTGTTTCCTCTACAATACAAGGACTTTTTCCTCCCAATTCTAAAGTAACGGGTGTGAGGTTTTTGGCAGCGGCTAGAGCAACAATTTTTCCTACTGCAACACTACCTGTAAAGAAAATATAGTCCCAACGTTGAGAAAGTAATTCTTGAGCCACTTCAACGCCGCCTTCTATAGCTTTTACATGATTTTCGTTGAAGGTTTCACAGATTATTTTGTGGAGTATTCTAGAAGTATTAGGTGTTAATTCTGAGGGTTTTAATACTACTTGATTCCCAGCTGCAACTGCAGCAATTAATGGGCTTAACGCTAATTGATAAGGGTAATTCCAAGGCGCAATAATCAATACTTTGCCATAGGGTTCTTTATAAATATAATCTGTACTTGGGAAGTTTAATAATGACGGCAAAATCAGTTTAGGTTTCGACCAGCTATGGATATTTTTTATTGTAGTTTTTAATTCGGATATAATATAATTCGTCTCGGTAATTACGGATTCGAAGGCTGGTTTTTTGAAATCGTCATAAAGTGCTTTTATAATTTCACCTTCATGAATTTCTATAACATTCAGTAATTTAATTAGTGCTAGTTTTCTAGAATTAATATTCGTTTTAAAACTCATTTTCAATTAATTTATTAGAGAAATGCCCAGCGGAAACCCATATATAAATCGGCTTGTTTGCTGTCGTTAGCTAATGCGGTTATTACGGAACTGGAACCGATATAAAATCCATATAATCTAAAACCTATTCCTCCATTAACTCCGGATATTTCATTATTGGTCCATGTTGAATACGCTTCAAAAAAACCTAAAGAGAATCTTGGAGTCATACTAATTACATTTTGCGAAGTAACTTGATCGTTGCGGTTATCACTATTCAGTTTTTGTTGCGTGAAAAGCGTTATATAAAATTTAGGGACAATTTTAAAATCGGAATATAATGAAATTACTGTGGGAAGCTTAACGGTAAAATCGGTTTTATTCGGTAAGGCATTTAAGTAATCGTTATTAATTAAAATAGTTTCAACTTGTTGAAGATTATCTATATTTTCAAATTGCCCCAAATTTAAACCATTTGGATTTTGGATTGTTGGTTGTATATTTAATTGGTAGGTTGTCGAAGAATTGTTACTATCTTTAAAATTCATGCTTCCAATGTTTTTAATTGCTAATCCTGCATTGATTTTATATTTTTTTTTACCGTCTTTCCATTGGTAATTGAATCCAATATCGGTTGCTACACCATTTAAGCTTCCAAAAACAGATTCAGCATAGTCGTTAAAATTGGTGAAACTATCGGCCAAGTTTCCAGAGTATGCAATATTTAGTGTTGCAGTTGTATTGCTTAAAAAAGCTTGTCCTCCAGCAACAGTAATGGTACCTTGAAATTGATCAAGTCCAAAATTAGAATAGGAACCAGGGAATAAAAACTTCACTGCTAAACCTATACTCAAGCGATGTTTCTCATTTTCATAAACGGTTTTAGCAGCGGAAAGTCCAACTTCACCCCAAGTGGTTCCGTTCATTCTTTGATTGTAGTTATTGCTAATCGTTGAGGAGTTAATAAGGTTTGAATTACTATTTAAAATGGCATTTCCTAAATTGGTGTCAATATCAACTAAATCAAAATTAGCATGAGCTTTTGTAGTAAATCCAAATCCCCATTTTTTCCATCGAAGCGCTACACTTGGTCCTAAAATCTCTCCGTCAAAACGAAAATTTACCGGTTCTGTTCCTTCGAATAATTTGTCTTCTAAGTTGGTATCTGAAGTTAAATCACTGAAACCAATTTTATTATTGGCCACATTAAAACTCAAACCATAGATATTGATTTCAATTTTTTTTGAAAGATTCGCTAATTCAGCAGGATTGTTGTTAGCATTTAAAATACTAACTCTAGTAGAAGTATTAATTCCTGCAAAATGGTCTTGTCCAAAGGTTGCCGTCACGTAAACGAAACTGATAATTAATACTAGCTTTTTCATAATAGATATGGGATTATATTATTTCAATAATTAAATAAAATAGTACTGTTTTACTTGTAAAATTACAATTTTTATTTTTTTAAATAGCATTCCAAACTACTTCATTTGGAACAGGCGCAATAATTTCAAGTTCTTCTTTGGAAACGGGATGAATAAAAACCAATTTTCGAGCATGAAGATGAATGCCACCATCGGGATTGCTTCTATCAGAGCCATATTTTAAATCACCTTTTATTGGACAATCTATGGCAGATAATTGCGCTCTAATTTGATGATGTCTTCCCGTGTGAAGATTAATTTCGAGTGCAAAATAGTTTTGTAATTCCTTGATAATGGTATAGTCTAAACTTGCTAATTTACTATCTGGAACTTCTTTGATGTGGGCTTTAGAAGTGTTGTTTTTTTCATTTCTTTTGAGATAATGAACTAGTTTGTCTTCTGTTTTTGATGGTTTGTTTTTGACAACAGCCCAATAGGTTTTTTGGGTTTCACGATTGCTGAACAGTTCATTCATTCGTGTTAATGCTTTACTTGTTCTAGCAAAAACTACTATTCCTGTGGTTGGTCGGTCTAGACGATGTACCACACCTAAAAATACCTCTCCTGGTTTGTTGTATTTATCTTTGATGTATTCTTTAACAACATCACTTAATGGTTTGTCCCCTGTTTTGTCCCCTTGAACAATATCCCCAACACGTTTGTTAACAACAAGAATATGATTGTCTTCATGGAGAATTTGCAAGTTATTTTTGGTTGAAATTATTTTCAAAATAGATTCTTAGATTTTTAGTGTTGAGCGAAACTTGGATGTCATTTTTATTATTTCTTCTAATTGATCAGTTAGAGATTCTAAGGTATCGAATTTTATAAATCCTAAATCGGAAGCTATTAAAAGTTGTGTTTCAATTTCGTATGCAGAACCAATTGCTATTTCGAGAAATCGCGAAAAATCTTTATTGGAATTTCTTGAAGTGCCATCTGCAATATTGGAAGGAATAGAAACGGCTGCTCTTCGTAATTGATTTGTAAGTCCAAATTTTTCATCACCAGGAAAAGAAGCTGTTATGGAATAAATTTCTGCACAAAAGATTCTGCTTTTCTTCCAAATCAAAAGTTCTTTAAATTGATGCATGGCGTATATTTTTATGAAAGATGTTCAAATCTAAAAATCCAAGTTAGTCTAAATATCTGAGAAGTCTAAACTAATATTGCTCATTAGAATTAGGAAAATCTTTTGATTTTACATCATTAACATAATTCCCAATGGCTTTAATCATGTCTTCATATAAATTCATATAGCGACGTAAAAACCGCGGGCTAAATTCATTGTTCATCCCTAGCATGTCATGGATTACTAAAACTTGTCCATCTACGCCACCTCCAGCACCAATTCCAATTACGGGAATAGAAATGCTTTGGGCTACTTTTTCGGCCAAATGAGCTGGAATTTTTTCTAAAACCAAGGCAAAACAGCCCAATTTTTCAAGAGTTTTGGCATCTTCTAGAAGTTTTTCGGCTTCTTCCTCTTCTTTGGCACGAACGGTATAGGTTCCAAATTTGTATATCGATTGTGGTGTTAAACCCAAATGTCCCATTACTGGAATGCCGGCATTTAAAATCCGTTTGATACTTTCTTTAATCTCACTTCCACCTTCCATTTTTACAGCATGTCCACCACTTTCTTTCATAATTCTAATAGAAGAACGCAAAGCCTCTTTTGGGTCGGATTGATAGCTTCCAAATGGTAAATCTACTACTACCAGAGCTCTAGTTATAGCTCTTACTACACTAGAGGCATGGTAAATCATCTGGTCTAAAGTTATAGGCAAAGTTGTTTCATGTCCAGCCATAACATTACTTGCGGAATCTCCAACTAGAATAACATCTATTCCTGCAGTGTCTACAATTTTTGCCATCGTATAATCGTAAGCGGTTAACATAGATATTTTCTCACCATTGGCTTTCATTTCAATTAATGATTTGGTGGTTATTCTTTTGTAATCTTTTTTAGCTACTGACATATTTTTTTCATTTTGAAAGTGTAAAAGTACTAAAATTGATTTGGCTTTGGTCTATAAAATAGAAATTGATACTTGATTTTTTTGAAGTTAAAGCAATTAAAAGTTATAAGTTTGTAGTCTTTGGAACTAGTTAATAAAAGCAAGAATTTAAATGATACAGACTGTAATTTTTGATATGGATGGTGTTATCGTTGATACGGAACCGGTTCATCATTATGCCTATCACAAGCATTTTAAACAATTAAATATTGAAATTACACCAGAAATTTATGCTTCTTTTACGGGTAATTCCACCAAGAACATTTTCGAAAAATTGAAAGCCCAATTTCATCTTGAAGAAGATATTCCAACTTTGGTGGAAACGAAACGCAGTCTTTTTAATGATGCATTTGACTCAAAAGAAGATTTATATTTATTAGACGGTGTGGAAGATTTAATTAAAGATTTGCATTCCAATGGGATACAGTTGGTCTTAGGATCATCTTCTGCAAAAGTGACGATTAACAGGATTTTTAAACGTTTTGATTTGCATAAATATTTCACTCATATTGTTTCCGGCGAAGATTTTCCCAAATCGAAACCGCATCCAGCCATTTTTCAGCATGCTGCTTTTTTAGCACAAACTCCTGTTGAACATTGTATTGTAATTGAAGATAGTACGAACGGGATTTTGGCTGCAAAAGCTGCTGGAATATATTGTATAGGTTACGATAGTGAAAATTCAAAATTGCAGGATTATACTAAAGCGGATAAAGTAATAAGTCACTTTAGTGAGTTGAGTTTTGATGTTCTAAAAGCTATCGTTTAACCAACTGCTTCTTTATAAATTCTAAGGCATTTTTCCCGAGCTTCTTTGTGATCCACTATGGGTTTTGGATAGGCTGAAGTTGCTAATTCTGGTATCCACTTATTAGTATATGCTAAATCTTTGTCAAATTTTTTAATCTGTTCTGTTGGATTGAAAATTCTAAAGTAGGGTGCAGCATCAACTCCACTACCTGCTGCCCATTGCCAGTTTCCAACATTGCTCGATTGTTCATAATCCAAAAGTTTTGAAGCAAAATAGGTTTCACCCCAACGCCAATCAATTAAAAGATGTTTGCACAAAAAACTAGCCACAATCATACGCACTCTGTTGTGCATATGTCCTGTCTCATTTAATTCGCGCATTCCTGCATCCACAAAAGGATATCCTGTTTTTCCATCACACCATTTTTGGAACAGATCTTCATTATTATCCCATCGAATAGCGTCATATTTTGGTCGAAAACTAGCATTAACTGTATGTGGAAAGTGCCATAGAATTTGCATGAAAAATTCTCTCCAAATGAGTTCTTTTAAAAAAGTTTCGTTTTTACTTTCTAAAGCTATTGCGATCATTTTTCTGATGGAAACTGCGCCAAATCTAAGGTATATTCCTAGATAAGATGTTTTGTTTTGAGCAGGATAATTGCGTGTTGCTTCATAATTATCAATTAAATTATCTGAAACATCAAAAGGAGTTACTTTAATTGTTGAAATTTCAAACCCAATATCTTTTAAACTTATAAAAGGGTAGGAGTGAGGTGCAATTTTATCTAAATAATTTTGTGATTCATAATGAATTAATGTAGTTTTTTTGAAGTTTTCTTTCCACTTATTAAAATAAGGAGTGTAAACTACATAAGGTAAACCATCATCTTTAGTGACTTCATTTTTTTCAAAAATAACTTGATCTTTACTTGTTTTAAAAGCAACACCATTTTCTTTAAATAAGTGGAATAATTCCAAATCTCTTTTACGGGCATAAGGTTCGTAATCGTGATTGGTGTATATCGTTTTGACTTTGTTTTCCAAAAGCAATTTTTTAAATACTTCTATAGGTTTTCCATGAAAAACTGCTAATGATTTGCCATTACTTTGCAATTGGTTTTGTATTTTTTCCAATTGTTGGAATATGAAGGTTACTCTTGCATCATCTCTTGGCAATTGAGAAAGTATGAAATCATCAAAAATAAAGACAGGCAAAACATCTTCAATATTTTGTAAAGCATGAAAAAGTCCAACATTATCTTCCAATCGTAAATCCCTTCTAAACCAAAAAATATTCATCAACAAATGTTTAGGTATTAACTAACAAGGTTGACATTCCACCATCAACATGAAATATTTGTCCAGAAATCCAACTACTTTTTTCACTTAAAAGGAAACATGTCATTTCGGCTATATCGTTGGAAGTCCCAAAACGTTTTAAGGGATGTCGCATTGCCGATTTTTCTCTTTTTTCATCGGTACTCAAAAATTTATCAGCCAATGGTGTATCTGTTAAAGAAGGCGCAATTACATTTACTCTAATTTTTGGAGCATATTCTGCCGCTAAAGCTTTTGCAAATCCTTCAATAGCTCCTTTTGCTGCAGCAACACTCGTGTGAAAAGGCATTCCCATACTAGCTGCAACTGAACTAAAAAGCACGATACTTGATTGTTCGGAAGCTACTAAGTTGGGTAAAATAGTTTGTATCACTTTAACAAGACTAATAAAATTGATATTCATATCGGCTTCAAAAGCTTCGGGTTTAATTCCTTTAAAGGGTCTTAAGTTAATACTTCCTGGACAGTAGACTAAACCATCAATTATTGAAGGTAATTTAGTAGTGTCTAGTATATCATTTGTCGCGTCGAATGGAATATGGGTGATATTTAAATCCGTTAAATTAATATTGGTTCTTGATGCTATGTAAACGTGAGCTTCATTTTGTAGCGCTTTTGCAATTGCGTTACCAATACCATAAGAACCACCAATCAATAGTATATTTTTCATTTTATTTTTCTTTAAATTCTCCAAACATTTCAATTAATTTTTTTCTTCTAAAATCAAATATCTCATCTAACTTTGGTCGTACAAGAAATGGATGAACGAATTGACCTAAAATACCCATAGGAACTTTATAATCTATAATGTCTTCCATTTCAACACCACCGGGTATTTCTTTTAAAAAATGTTTATGATGCCAAAGCGCGTAAGGGCCAAATCGTTGTTCGTCAACAAAATACTGCTTGTCTAGAACATGCGTTATTTCGGTTACCCACTTGGTTGGAATTCCTAATACAGGCGTCACAATGTATTGAATAATTTGTCCTGGATACATTTTTCTATCTGCACCAGATAGAATTTTAAACCCCATATATTCGGGTGTTATTTTTTGTAAATTTTTAGGATCAGACAATAAATCCCATGCTTCTTCAATAGTTATTGGAAGTTTTTGTTTGGTGTGTAGCGTGTAAATTTTCATTTTGTTTTTTAATTTTGTAAAGATACAAAATGTTTAACTTTATTGACAAAACATTAGACATTTATAGCAACTATTTAAGGTATTATTAACATTTAAGATAAATACTATTTGTAATTTTGACAAATCTAAACTTAAAATTATGAAAAAATTTATTTTTGTTTTTGCAATGTTAATTGCAAATTATGCCATCGAAGCGCAAGTTAAAACTCCCCAACCAAGTCCTAAATCGTTGATTCAACAGACGGTTGGATTAACTGAAGTTGAAATTGAATACAGTCGTCCAAGTGCTAAAGGCAGAATAATTTTTGGAGATTTAGTGCCTTTTGGAAAGCTGTGGAGAACAGGTGCTAACGCCAATACAACGGTTTCTTTTAGTGATGATGTCGTAATAAAAGGAACTACACTAAAAAAAGGTAAATATGCTTTATACACTACTCCAAAAGCTGACATGTGGGAAGTTGTTTTCTATTCGGCTACTGATAATTGGGGAACTCCAGAAAACTGGGACGCAAATAAAGTAGTAGTTTTAACCAATGTTGATCCGATTTCACTTGGAAATTCAGTTGAAACTTTAACGATTGCTGTCAATAATTTAACCAATGATAGTGCTACTTTAGATATTGCTTGGGAAAAAACGATGGTTTCGGTAAAATTTGAAGTTCCTACTCAAAAATCAGCTATGGCAAGTATTGAAAAAGCATTAGCTGGGCCAACAGCTGGGGATTATTTTTCGTCGGCACAATATTATTTTCAATCTAATGGGGATTTAAATAAGGCTTTAGAATATGTAAATAAAGCCATTAGTATGGTTAAATTAGGAAGCGATGTTCCATTTTGGCATCTAAGACAAAAATCTTTAATACAAGCTAAATTAGGAGATAAAGCAGGCGCAATTGCTACAGCTAAACTTTCATTAGCGGGTGCTCAAAAAGAAAAAAATGATGATTATGTTAAAATGAATAACGATAGTATAAAAGAATGGAGTAAGAAATAATTTCAACTTTTTTTTATAAACCACGAATTCAATATTGTTTTGAATTCGTGGTTTTTTTATGCCTTAATTTTTTTCTTTTTGAATAGTAGAAATTGAAATAACAAACCAAGGATAACGGTTAAAGAAGCACCTATAAAGTTTAACCATAAATAACCGAGCTTTTCTTGCCCTGTTGGATATATATGAATGGTATAATAATAGATAAAAAATATGGTGGTTTGACTTATTACTGCACTAAAAAAGATTGCGTTCGCTTTTACATATTGAATATAAAAACCAACTAAAAACACACCTAATACGGTGCCATAAAAAATGGATCCTACTATATTAACTAACTGAATTAAGTTTTCAAAAAGCGTTCCAACACAAGCAAATAGTATGGCAATTATTCCCCAAAGTATTGTAAAATAACGTGTTGCATTTACATAATGCTTCTCTGATTTTTCCTCTTTTAGATTTCGTTTATAAATATCGATAGCTGTTGTGGAGGCTAGTGCAGTTAATCCAGATGCTGATGATGACATGGCTGCTGAGAGAATCACTGCTAATAAAAGACCTATTAAACCTGATGGCAAGTAGTTTAAAATGAAGTAAATAAACACATAATCTTTATCGTTAGTTTCTGCTTTTTCATCCACTTTTGTGATTATTTCTTTTGCTTGATCGTGTAAATCTTTTTCTTTATCAGAAAGTGAAATCAATTTTTTTCTAAGAATTGGATTGTCATAATTTTGGTTTAGATGATCAATATATAACAAATTAAATTCTTTTTTTTCATCGGACAAATTCGTTAATTTTTTTTCTAAAGCATTGTATTCATTAGCATAAACTGATTTTTCAATGGCATCTCTATTCACTGGATTGAAATGCAATGGAACTGGATTGAATTGAAAAAATACAAATACCATCACTCCGGTTAACAATATAAAAAACTGCATCGGAACTTTTAAAAAGCCGTTCATGATCAATCCCATTTGACTTTCTCTATCTGATTTACCAGACAAATAACGACCCACTTGAGATTGATCGGTTCCAAAATAAGAAAGCATCAAGAAAAATCCACCCGTTATTCCACTCCAAAAGGTATATCTATTATCTAAATCAAATGAAAAATCGAGTATGTTTAATTTGTCATTGGCGCCCGCAATATGCATGGCGTTAGAAAAAGTCATGTCATTAGGGAGTAAATGTAAAATGAGAAAAAATGTAATAAACATGCCACTCATAATAATAAACATTTGTTGTTTTTGGGTAACATTTACTGCTTTTGTTCCACCAGCAAAAGTGTAAATCATAACCAAAATTCCAATGATAATATTAAGTAAGGTTAAATTCCAACCAAGAATTGAAGACAAGATAATTGCTGGTGCATAAATCGTTATTCCGGTTCCTAATCCACGTTGTATTAGAAATAAAATTGCAGTAAAAGATCTTGTTTTTAAATCAAATCGTTGCTCTAAATATTCATAGGCTGTATATACTTTAAGTCGGTGGTAAATTGGAATAAACGTCATCGAAATTACCACCATAGCTATGGGTAGCCCAAAATAAAACTGTACAAATCCCATACCGTCATGGTATGCTTGGCCTGGCGTTGATAAAAAAGTTATAGCACTAGCTTGTGTTGCCATAACAGAGAGTCCAACCGTCCACCATGGCGTTTCTTTGTTGCCAAGAATATATTCTTCAACATTTTTACTTCCTTTGGTTTTATAAACACCATAGAAAACTATAAAAAGGAGGGTTACTGTTAATACAATCCAGTCGAGTTGCTGCATACTAAAAAAATAATTGCATTAATATAAAAAAGATGGCAATGTAAAAGAAGTTCACCACCAAAACCCAAGTGTAACTATTTCTCCATTTTGATTTGTTTTCTGGTATCATATTATTTTCCAATTGCTATCATATTTGCTAATAATCTAAAAGCACCAGGAACACCTTCTGGCAATTCTCTAAAAAAACTCAAACCTGTGTAAATATAGTTTCCTTTACCATATTTTGCTACTAAAAGTGCTCCGTTTTTTGGAGTTTCTCCTTTGTCGTTGGCTGAAAGAATAGGAGTGAAGTTACCATCCCATTCGTTAGGATAATACAAACCTTGCTCTTGTTTCCAATTTTTAAAATCGTCCATTGTAATCTTATTTGGATAATTTAAAACAGAGTGATTTGGATTTAGAAAACGAATTTCGGCATTTTCATCGGTTACTCGTTCTCGAGATATTTTTAATGAAAATGGAGCAATATTTGGTGTAACTAAATCATCAGTAGTATTGTATTGTACAATCATTGTTTTACCATTTTTCACAAAATCTAAAAGAATATTTTGCTTGAAAGCTAATGCATTAACAACATTATAGGCACGAATACCAGTCATTACTACATCATAATCAAGTAGTTTTTCAATTGAAATTTCTTCAGGTTTTAAGACATTAACTTCATAACCCATTTGTGCTAAACTTTTAGGGACTTCATCACCAGCGCCCATGATGTAGGCTATTTTTTCATTCTTGGTTTTAATTTTTAAATGAATGGCTTTAGCTTCAGCTTGTTTTAAAACCATTTGTTTGAATATGTGGGAATAATTGATGTCAATTTTTTCTTTATCATATGCTTTGTTTTCAACAGTGACAATACTTTTTATCATAATTTCGCCAGCTTCTTTTGGAGGAGAAACAGTAAAAACAGCCAGTACTTCTTCGCCTTTTTTGGCTAAAGTAAATGAAATTTCATTGGGTGAAACTTTCCAGTTTTCAGGGATTTCCAGTTTTACATTGCCAACCACGCTGTCTTTTCCAGCTTTTACTTTTACTGTAATTGTTTTACTTCTATCATTATTAAAAATATATACTTTTTCAGCTAATGATGATGTTACAATGGGTACTATGTCCAAAGGTTGGTAAACTTCTCCTTTTACATCGTCATTGTATTTATAGACTACATTTTTTTCAAACGAAATTTCAGTACCATTAATTTCAATCCAAAACCCCATTTTAACTTGACGCAATACATCAGGAATTCCTATGTTTTGTTGGTCATCAACACGATACATTCCAACGGTTCCTTTTTGGTTTAACCAATAGGGATTGGTGTATTCAAGTTCGTTAGGAAGTTCCAAAGCAATACTTTCGGAATAAGAAATGTTATTTTTTAGTTCAGTAATTTTTTGCTCAGCCGAATGAGAATAAACAGGAACCGCACCTATACCCTTTAATTTCATTGGGATGTTACTTCGGTTAATCACTTCAATTTTTACTTTTAAGGAACTTTCTGGCGTTGCTTCTTGATTTTCGGCAACAGCTTCAAAATATAAACCTGCGCAAGCACTAATTATTTTTTTAATTTCTTCCGTTTTAATTTCTTTCCAATGTTCATCTTCCAATTGTTGAATTAAATTATACGCTTTTATCAATTCTGGAATGCTAGAGGATGGGTTTTTAAAATCGAAACTTTTCTCAGTGTTATATAGAATATCTCCAATTGCTTTACCACCATTGACTCTATTCCAAGTGGTGTCGATGCCTTCAAAAATATTGGTTTTGTCGTTTATCGTTTCACCTTTTATAAGTTCTAAATACTCATCTTCTTCTCCACGAGTTCCTGTAGAACCAAAACCTTGTGATTGATGACGGCTTCGACTCAACGCTGCAATTTCTTGATTTGATTTTCCAACGGATTGGTAATAAACACCTGTTTTTAAATTGATTAAATTGGATTTATCGGCTTTTTCAAATTTTTCTTTACTACCATAAAACCACCATGAAGTATTGAAAAACATTCGTTTTGGTTGCCAAGTTTTTACGAATTGTAATTGATTTGGGAAAATTTTGGCGTCGTTTACTTTATCGAATGCTTCTGCGCTCAACATGGCAGAAGAGGTATGATGACCATGAGTTGTACCTGGTGATCGATGGTCAAATCGATTGATGATTACATCGGGTTGGAATTTTCTAATGGTCCAAATAACATCACTGACTATTTGGTCTTTATCCCATATTTGAAGGGTTTCATCTGGAGTTTTTGAATAGCCAAAATCATTAGCGCGTGAAAAAAATTGTTCGCCTCCATCAATTTTTCTGGCTTCAATAAGTTCTTGTGTTCTAATTAATCCTAAAAGTTCTCGCAATTCTGGACCAATAAGATTTTGGCCGCCATCACCACGCGTTAAAGATAAATAGCCAGTTCGTGCTTTTTTTTCATTGGATAAATACGAAATTAATCTCGTGTTTTCATCATCGGGATGTGCGGCAATATAAAGTACAGTACCTAAAAAATTGAGTTTTTGAATTTGATTGTATATTTCAACCCCATTTGGTTTTTGAGGCTGCTGTGCACATACAATTTGAAATGAAACTATGAGAATTATAAAAATAGGATTGAAAAGCTTTTGCATCGTAAAGACTTTGAATTAGCAATAGCTTCAAATGTAGTAATTAAATAAAAAATGGAGTTTTATTTAAATTGATTTTAACAAAATATTTAATTTTTGTCAAATAGTTAGTTGGATGCAGTTGTGTTTGAATACCTTCCTTTAGAATTATAAGGATACAATTTTTTATGAATTTTGATAAATTGTTGCGGGTTTTCATCATCAAAATTGGTAATGGCAACTCGTCCACCATTAAATAATGAGTAACCACCATAGTGCTTAGGAAGTTCTGGAGCCGTTTGCCATTCACCATTTAATTGGTAATAATACACATTCTTCAGATTATCAAAATAGGCATATAAATTTGGAAAATAAGAATAGCGTAATTGACAATTTGTTTTTGGGTCAATAGGAATGTATCTTTTTGGAGTTTCTGCGTTTTGAGCTTTTGATGTAAAGCAAACACACAATAAAATTAGTAGTAATACAGTTTTGAAATTTTTCATAATTTCTAAGCTTTGTATTTTGTAGTTTGGGGCAACAAAATTGGTTAACTTGATTTAAGTGTTTAAATATTGTGTAAATGTATGAATTATTTTTTTTTAAAAACGACAAAAAAATATAATTAATCGATGAAATACACTTTTTTTAAATATTTATATGTAAAATTCCTAATAAATATTGTTTTTAATTTATAAATTAGTGTTTGTCAAGTGGTCGGTTGATGAAGTAAATTGTTTTAGTTGTAGTAAATTGTTCGATGTTTTGAAAAACATAGTTAAATATTATTTAAATAGTCGTAAACCAAATGAGTTGGTAATCCAACTACATTCGTATAAGAACCTTCAACTTTTGAAATGCCAACTAACCCAATCCAATCCTGAATACCATAGGCACCAGCTTTATCGAAGGGTTTGTAGTTGTCAAGGTAATATCTAATTTCGTTTTCAGTTAGCGGATTGAAAGTAACTTTAGTACAATCATTTAAAGTTACTGTATTGGTCATCGTTTTGAAACAAACCGATGTTATCACTTCATGCGTAGCATTGGATAACGATTTTAAAATTTGTACAGCATCTTCATAATTCTTCGGTTTTCCTAATGCATTTCCATTCAACCAAACTATGGTGTCACTGGTAATTAATAAGTCATTGGGTTGTAATTCTCCTTCAAATGCATTTGATTTTAGTTCAGTTAAAAAATTAGTTATAGCTACTCCTTTTAAATCATCAGGATAAATTTCTTCTATTTCCTTTACTCTAATTTCAAAATCAAGATCTAAATCTTTAAAAAACTGTTGTCTTCTCGGTGAACCAGAGGCTAAAATAATTTTATAGTTTTTTAATTTTTCTTTAAGCATTATATATAATGTTTAAATTGATAATTAGAATTGAAAGAATTCCAAAGAAAATTACAAACTTTAATACGGAACTCAATACGTGAAATTCTTTTTTTGTGGTAGCACTCCACATTTTAATTATAAAATAAATCAGAGGTGCCACTATTAAAAGCAAGCAGTAAACCACAGCAAAATACAATTTTGAAACCATTAAATTTCCATTGATGTACCATAACAGTAGTAGTATAGCAATTAGCCCTAATACAAAAACTACTTTTGAAGTTCGTTTTAAACCTAGTGCAATTGGTAAGGTGCTCATTCCCTGATTGTAATCGCCATTTATATCTTCCATGTCTTTTACAATTTCCCGAATAAAATTAATGATAAAAGTAAAGACAGCATAGTCAATTAATAATGAAAACATAACCCGCATTTCATATTGATTACCATCAAAAGTGGCCGGTAATAAATCGAAAACGCCAATAATTAAAACGCTTACCGAAAGCAATACAGCCACAATAATATTACCTACTATTAACATTTGTTTTAAACTCGTTGCGTATAAATATAAAGTTGCCGCAATTACTATAAAAATGGCTGCAAAACTAGGTTTTTGAATAACATTGGATAAATAAAATCCAATACCAACGCCAACAATATTAAGCCCAACGTAAATATTGTATGCTCTGGCTTCAGAAATAACATGACCAACAATACTGTTGTCAGGTTTGTTTTCATTATCGGTTTCTTGGTCCATGATATCATTAATAACATAACCCGCAGCCGCAATTAAAACAGTAGATAAAACAAGTAATGCATATTGCCATTCGGCTAATGACAAAAATATATTTTGGAATTTCAAAAAACCATATCGAAAAATGAGTTGCATGAAAGCAAGTAATAATAAGTTTTGGTAGCGAATAAGTTTTAAGTATTTCATAATAAGTGTTCAGTGTTCAGTTTTTAGTGTTCAGTTTAATCTTTTTTAACTCCAAATTTTTGTGGATTTAATATCATAAAATTAATAAGTTTTCCAACTTCATTACTCTCATTTATTAATTCATCATGTAAATTTTTATTTATATAGTCACATTGTAAAGCAAATTCTAACCAGACCTGTGTTTCAGAATTTTCAGCATCTGAATCAGTCAATTTACTATGAAAATGTTTTGGATATTCTCTTTTTCGATAGGCTTCAGCAATAGTTACAGGAACGCTCCTTGAAGAACGTCTTATTTGATCTGTTAAAGAATACATTTCTTCTTTCGGAAACAATTTTGTAATTTGAAATAGTTTCATCGCTAATGCAAATGATTTTTGATATGCCAGTAAATCCTGAAATCTCATATTTTCTTAATTATTAACTCAATAACTGAATACTAATAGCTGAACACTGAACACTATATATTAGTCATGTTTTCCATTATAATACAAATGCCATTTTCCTTGAACCTTCATGACTTGTTCCACCACTTCGCGAACGGCACCTTTTCCACCATTTTTATGTGAAATATATTTGGAAATTGCTTTAATTTCTGGACTTGCATCTTGCGGACATGTTGGCAATCCAACCAATTGCATCACATGATAATCGGGAATGTCATCGCCCATATACAGTACATTTTCAGGTTTTATATTGTACAATTCCACATATTCTTTAAAGGTGGCCACTTTATCCGATGCTGCCAAATGAATATCAGTAATGCCCAAATTTCTCAATCTTATTCTCACGCCTTCGTTGTTGCCACCTGAAATAATGCACACATTATAACCGCTTTCCAAAGCCGCTTTCATGGCAAAACCATCGCGAATGTTCATAATTCTAAGCATTTCTCCAGTTTCTGAAATATGAACAGAACTATCCGTTAAAACCCCATCAACATCAAATATGAAGGTGGTAATGTGGTTCAATATTTCTTTATAACTTTTTGTCATTGTCAATGATGGATTTGGTTAATAATTTATAAATTTCTTTTTGATTTTCATTTTTTAAAAAATTCAAATGTAAATTGATTGTTTGAGTGTCTTTCCTTTTTGCTGGTCCAGTTTGTGCCTCTATAGGTGATAAACTCATTATTTTATTTGCCGATTCTTGTATTAAGGGTTTCAATAAATCAAAACTTAAATGATTCTCCATACATATTTCATTTCCAATTTGATACAAATGATTAGTAAAATTATTTACAAAAACAGCTGCAACATGCAAGGCTTTACGTTGCTCGGAATTGATGTGGTAAATGTTATTGGATATTGACTTAGCAACCGTTGCTAGTGTTTTTAAATCTTCATCATTCGTTGCTTCTATGCAAATAGGTATCGTTTTAAAATCGACTTCTTTCGTTTTTGAAAAAGTTTGGATAGGATAAAAAACCGCTTTTCTGTTTTTATCATTCAAATCATCCATAGGAACACTTCCAGAAGAATGCGCCACTAATTTATTTTGAAAAGGTATTTGACTTGAAACAGATTGAATGGCATCATCTGAAACTGCAATGATGAATAAATCAACGGGTTTTAAATCAGCAAAATGAGTTGTGACTTTTTCCTTAGATATCAAATGAGAAACCGCTTCAGTATTTCTTACAACTACTTGAACCAACTTTACTTCAACACTTTTTGAGAAAGCCTGAATCAAATGCTGTGCAACGTTCCCTGAGCCAATAATTGTAACTTGAACCATCTTGCAAAATTATCAAAAATATATTTTAATTACACCCTAAATTACAAGTTTTAAACATCTCATAAAAAACACATAAAACCTTTTGAGAATAAATAAAAAATAGACTTTTTTAAACTATTTTTGTACCACTTTTAAAAAAATATAATTCCAAACTCATGGAAAAAAAAATAGTCTCAATTTTATTCTCTACCCGTTTAATGGCGATATTGTTTCTAACTTACGCTGCTGCAATGGCTACTGGAACATTTATTGAAAGCGAATACAATACGGATACCGCAAGGATTTTTATATACAACTCTTGGTGGTTTGAAGCCATACATTTGTTTTTTCTAATTAATTTCTTGGGTAACATGAAACGGTATCAGTTGTTAAAAAAGGAAAAATGGGCAACCTTGTTATTACATCTCTCATTTATATTTATCATAATTGGAGCAATCATCACGCGTTATATCAGTTATGAAGGAATGATGCCCATAAGGGAAGGTGCTACTTCTAATCAAGTTTTTTCGGAAAAAAGTTATCTTACTGTTTTTGTAGATGGTGATCATAAAGGACAATTAAGAAGACGTGTTTTTGAGAAATCGTTATTGCTTTCACAAGTCACCAACAACAATTTTTCTATTGATGAAAAGTTTAGCGAAACGTCATTTGAAATCCAATACAAGAATTTTGTAATGGATGCTAAAGAAACTATTGTGCCAAGTAAAGAGGGACATGTTTATTTGAAATTAGTAGAATCGAGCGAAGGAACTCGACATGAACATATGTTGAAGTCGGGCGAAATGCAAAATATACATAACTTGCTTTTTGCAGTGGATATTCCAACAAAAGGTGCGATTAATATCAATACGAAAACGAATACTATCTATGCGCCTTTTGAAGGTCAGTTCATGAGAATGGCGGACAAAATGCAAGGAAAATTAGCCAAAGATTCATTGCAACCCTTAATGTATCGCTCTTTGTATAGTCTAGCTGGTGCGCAATTTGTTTTTCCAGATGCGCCCATAAAAGGAGTGAAATCGTATAAGTCAAGTGGCGATTATAAAAACAAAAAAGGAGAAGATGCTTTGACAGTAACCCTCGAATCTCAAGGGCAAAAAAAGGAAATTACATTAGTGGGTTCCAAAGGAAAAATTGGTGAACCACAAGTCGTGAAAATTGGTAAGTTGGATTTTACTTTTTCTTTTGGAAGTAAAGTGTACAAATTACCTTTTAAAGTTAAGTTGAACGATTTTATTGGAAAAAAGTATCCTGGTACCGAAAAAAGTTATTCCTCCTATGAAAGTAAAGTTACGGTACAAGATTCTATAAAGAAATTTGATTCACATATCTACATGAATCATATTCTAGATTATAAAGGATTCCGCTTTTTTCAAGCTTCTTTTGATCCCGATGAAAAAGGCACGGTGTTATCTGTAAACCATGATTTTTGGGGAACTTTGATAACCTATATTGGTTACTTTATGTTGTTTTTTGCAATGATGGCAATCTTATTTACCAAACATTCTCGTTTTGCAGATTTGAAACGAAAGTTGGAAAATGTGAAATCCAAAAAGGCAAAATTAATTTCTATCGTAGTTTTATTATTGTCTTTCAATGGTTTTACACAAAATCATGCTGCGCACAATGTCAAAATCAATTATATAGATTCAATTCAAAAATATAAAGTACCCGAATTACAAGCGGATAAATTTGGTCGTTTGGTCATTCAAGATGATGGAGGAAGAATGAAACCAATCAATACTTTCTCATCTGAATTGTTGCGAAAAGTGAGCAAAAAGGATAGTTATAATGGGATGAATTCGGACCAAGTGTTTTTGTCGATGAAGCAATTCCCATTTGCATGGATAGAAGTACCGCTGATTTATATCAAAAATGGCAACGACAGCATCCGCAAAATAGTAGGAGCAAAGCCTCAAGATAAATACATTACTTTTAAAAGTTTCTTTGATGACAAAGGAAATTATAAATTATCACCTTATTTGGATGAAGCCTACAAGGAAGCTATTCCAAATCAATTTCAAAAAGATTTTATCGAAACCGATAGAAAAGTAAATCTTTTGAATTCTGCATTATTCGGAAGTATTGTAAAAATATATCCTGTTCCAGGTGATAAAAACAACAAATGGGTTTCTAATCTAGAGTTAAATCAAACAACTGGAACATCATTAGATACCATTAAATCAGCTTTCCCTTTGTATTTAGAAGCTTTAGCCAATGCCTCTAAAACAAAAAATTATACTTTGGCAAATACCATGATTCTTGGATTAGAAAAGTATCAAAAAAAGTATGGTAATGCTGTTCGTCCAAGTGATGAAAAGATATCATCGGAAGTTTTATATAACAAATATGACGTTTTCAAGAACTTATATTATTTGTATATGATGATTGGCGTATTGATGCTGCTCTTTACAATCTTAAATATTTTCTTTGAAAAGAAAGCCGTTCGTTATGTCATCAACGGGTTTCATATTATTATTGGATTGCTGTTTGGATTACACACCTTGGGATTAATAGCACGTTGGTATATTTCAGGGCATGCACCTTGGAGTGATGCCTATGAAAGTATGATTTATGTAGCTTGGGCAACCATGTTTTTTACTTTGGCATTCGATAGAAAATCTAAACTAACCGTTGCCTCAGGAACCTTTGTAGCTTCCATGATTTTAATGATTGCCCATTGGAATTGGATGGATCCAGCCATTGCCAATTTGCAACCCGTTTTAAATTCTTATTGGTTGATGATACACGTTGCTGTAATTGTCGCCAGTTATGGACCTTTTACTTTAGCGATGGTTTTAGGTTTGGTTTCTCTAATTTTGATGCTTTTCGTGAATGAAAAGAACAAAGACAAAATGAAATTAAACATACAAGAGATTACCTATATCAACGAAATGGCGCTGACTATTGGATTGGTGATGCTTACTATTGGAAACTTTCTTGGTGGACAATGGGCCAATGAGAGTTGGGGTAGGTATTGGGGTTGGGATCCAAAAGAGACTTGGGCTTTAATTAGCATTATGATTTATGCTTTTGTGATTCATGCCCGATTTGTTCCAGCTTTGCGAGGCAAATGGATTTATAACCTGATGAGTGTTTTGGCATTCTACTCGATAATGATGACTTATTTTGGCGTGAATTTCTACTTAACCGGATTACATTCTTATGCTAGTGGCGATAAAGTGGTAACTCCTGTATTTGTTTATTATTCACTAGCCTTTGTAATGATTTTAGCTATTTTGGCTTACATTAAATATAAGAAGCATTTAAAGAATTAATTGTTAATTATCTACATAAAAAAAGGTGCACAATTGTTGCGCCTTTTTTAATTTATTTAAAATAAGAATAGCATTTATATATAATTTTTCAGGATACTATCGTATACAATAGCAAGGCTTTTTAAAGCAAAATCGCAAACAAATTCTAAAAAGGTGGTGTTATTTTTGAGGGATAATAAATTACTTTGATTAAAGGTTAATGGAGCTATTGTTTTTGTTGGAAAGCGCAGTGGTTAAAGCTCATAGGGCTTTTTGTTATTTTTTTAATAAAATAATGCAATGCTATTTTTATATTATTAACTTTGTTTTCTTAATTTTTATAAAAAATATAGATATGAAAAATATAATAACAACTTCTTGTGTAGCATTATTGCTGCTAAGTTGTCAGATTAAAGCACAAGAAACAACAAAAACTCCAGAAACTGCAAAAGCTGTGGAAGCAACCATTGAAGGTGAGAATATAGCAACAGAAAGAGCAAGTGATATGATAAAACCTAATTTATACGACTATAATGTAAAAGATATTGATGGAAATAATTTTAGTTTTGAAAAACTAAGAGGAAAAAAAATACTCATTGTTAATACTGCTTCAAAATGTGGTAATACACCACAATATGCAGAGTTAGAGATGTTATATCAAAAACATAAAAGTAATAATTTTGTTATTATTGGTTTTCCATCCAATGATTTTGGAAAGCAAGAGCCAGGAACTAATACTGAAATTAAAGAATTTTGCACCAAAAATTATGGAGTTACTTTTCCTATGATGGGTAAAGTATCTGTTACAGGACCTACAATGTGTGAACTCTATAAATTTTTAACTCAAAAAAGTAAAAATGGTGTTCAAGATAGTCAAGTAGATTGGAATTTTCAAAAGTATTTAATTAATGAATTCGGAGAACTTGTAAAAGTATTTCCATCCAAAATAACTCCGTTTAATACTGAACTATTGTCTTTACTTAATTAATAAATATCATAAAAAATTATAAAAAGCGACTTTCATTTGATAGTCGTTTTTTTTATAATATTTTTTGCATAATCACACTATGCAACCAACGATCAAATTTATAACCAGATTCTTTAATAATTCCAACAGTTTCAAATCCATATTTTTCATGAAATTCCACACTGCTTTGGTTTTCAGCATCAATAACTGCAATCATAGTATGTAACTTTTGATTTTTTGCTAATAGTATTAGCTTTTCGATCAATAATTTTCCAACTCCTTTTCCAATGTATTCTGGAGCTGCATAAACCGAATGTTCTACTGTGAATTTATAGGCTTCACGAAAACGAAACTCACTGTAAAATCCAAAACCAACTACTTTTTCATTACTAATAGCCACAATTATTGGAAATCCTTTTCTTAATTTATCCTCAAAAATGGCAATTTGCTGTTCCAAACTTCTAGGTTGATAGTCGTATAAAGCAGTAGAGTTTAGAATATTATAATTAATTATATCTAAAATACTTTGTGCATCTTTCGGTGTATAAGGACGAATTGTAATTGTCATTTTGGGTGAATTTAAAGTGTAAAAGTAAAAAAAACCTTTTATCCTTTGTATCTTTGTTACTACGAATAAATTGAGTAATGATATATCCTAAAATACCTTTAGCCCAAAGTATTATTGAAATTTGTAAAGCCAAAGATGTTCATCATATCGTAATTTCTCCTGGTTCTAGAAATGCCCCTTTAACAATTGGATTTACCAACAATCCTCAGTTTACCTGTTATAGCATTGCTGACGAACGTTGTGCTGCCTTTTTTGCGTTAGGAATTGCTCAGCAAATAGAAAAGCCAGTTGCAGTAGTTTGCACATCCGGTTCCGCTTTGTTGAATTATTATCCTGCTTATACAGAAGCTTTTTACAGTCAGATTCCATTGATAGTAATTTCTGCCGATAGACCCGCAGATAAAATTGATATAGGTGACGGACAAACCATTCGTCAAGAAAATGTTTTCTCAAATCATTCCTTATATAATGTTAATTTAGTGGAAGAAGCTTGTGAAGAAAATGATGTTTTTATAAATGAAGCTATTAATGTAGCCATTGCTCAAAAAGGACCAGTGCATATTAATGTTCCCTTCGAAGAACCTTTGTATGAAACGGTTGGTAACTGTACTGTTGATATTAATATTACTACTATTTATAAAATTCATCAGAAAGTAAATGTAGATGATCTCATAGCTTTTACTACTTTATGGAATCATAGTAAGAAAATATTAATTCTTGTTGGTGAAAATAAGCCCAATGCCATTGAACAAAAATGGATTGATAGGTTAGCTACCTTTCCTTCTGTTGTAGTGATGACGGAATCGTCATCCAACTTGCATCATCCTAATTTCATTACTAATATTGATACTGTAATTACACCTTTTACCCAAAAGGATTTTTTAAAATTACAACCACGAATACTTGTTACTTTTGGTGGAATGATTGTGTCAAAAAGAATTAAAGCGTTTCTGCGACTATACAAACCAAAACACCATTGGCATATTGATGAACATAGAGCTTATGATACTTTTGGGATTTTAACCAAACATTTTCAGGTGACTCCAAACCAGTTTTTTAAACAATTTTTACCTTTTGCAAAAATTGTAGTAAGTGATTATAGCACCAATTTTAAATCGGTTAGAGATGTGCGCCAAGAAAAGCATAAGCACTATTTATCAAAGATTCCATTTTCAGATTTTAAAGTATTTGAAAAAATAATTCCAAGTTTGCCCAAACATTCACAATTACAAATCAGTAATAGTTCTGCAATACGTTATGCGCAATTATTTGACATTGATTCATCCATTGAAGTATTTTGTAATAGAGGTACAAGTGGAATAGATGGATGTACATCTACTGCTATCGGAGCCGCTGTTGGAAGTGAAAACCAAACTACTTTAATCACGGGAGATATAGGGTTTTTATATGATAGTAATGCCCTTTGGAACAATTATATCCCTAAGGATTTCAAGATTATATTGATTAATAACGGAGGAGGTGGTATTTTTAGAATTCTTCCAGGCCATCAAGAAACAGATACTTTTACAACGTTTTTTGAAACCTCACATTGTTTAACTGCTGAACATTTAGCACAGAGGTACCAATTGGATTATGATACAGCTAGTGATGAAAAATCTTTGGAGGACGGATTGAAATGTTTATACAATCAAAACGAAAAACCTTCTATTTTAGAAGTGTTTACACCAACAAAAGAAAACGAAAAAATTCTATTGCACTATTTTAAGGAGTTGGTTTAGTTTTTATTTTGTTTACTTTTTTTAGAACATACACTTTGTGTAAAAGGTCAAGTTTTGGGAATGTTTTTAAAAATTCAGTACGATTGGGTGAAAGGCTGTCGTATTTTTCCATAGTTTCATTACTATACCCAGTATAAATTGCTTCCACTACTTCCATTCCTTTTATAACTTTACCAAAAGCAGGAAAACCTCTAACTTTTTCATAATTGACTGTATCCAAACGCTGATTGTCTTTTAGATTAATAAACAAATCATTTCCCCTAGTTTCTTCACCACTACGGGCATAACTTAAGGCACCTTTTAGATTACTCATTTTGACTTTTTCGTCGGGAACTTTAAATTTATCCCATTTATGAGTTTGAATGGTATCACCATTACCAAATTGAACTACAAAATTTGGTACAGCCCTGTAAAAAATTGTATTGTCATAAAAATGATGATGGACCAATTGATAGAATCGATCAACTGCCATTGGTGAACCATCTCTTGTTATTTCAATATCAAAGTTTCCTTTGGTGGTTTCAAATCGTGCAATAAAATTGTCGGGTGCTTTTTCATGTGTCCATTTTTGGTTAAAGATTTGTTTAGAACATGAAATTAAAAACAAAGTAAAAACCAATAAAAATATTTTTCTCATAGGTTTAAACTTTAATATGTCCCCAATTTTCACCACTTTTAATTCTGTAAATTTGCATTTCGCTTACGCCAAACTGTTTGGCTATCATTTTCATTCTGGTTCTTTGATTAGGTTTTGTTAAAAGTTTTTTTATAAGTATAACTTTTGTAACCGTCAGTTTTCGTCCATTTGCTTTGATATTGTGTTCCAATAAATTTTTTCTTGCTTGAATTACAAAAGGGCTATTACGGCTATGTTCAATCATTTCTTCTCTGGTTGCCCATTTTAAATTATTAACATCGTCATTATCTCTTTTTCTATCTAAATGTAAAACATAGGTTTGCTCTTCTGAAGTTTTTGGTAAAAATAATTCAGCAATAAGTTTTGAGAAAAAGTAATGTTTATAAATTATTTTACCGTTATTATAAACTTTATATCTAAAGAGTTGGTATCCATCAGCAGTTCCGCCTTTTAATAATCTACCAAATCTAATATCGTTAACAAAGCTCATTAATCTTCCTTTGTTTGAAATGGCATAGCGTAATTTTAAAGGGTCTTTAATTATTATTTCCCTAAACTCCTCGTTTGGGTAAACCCTTATTAGTTGCATGGCTTCTAGTTTCATTGTGGTATCTTTTTGTATTAATTTTATTAACGTTATGTGGCTTTGTTAATAAACGTTATAAAAATACAAATTTTACTTTAAGTGGTATGAAAAAAAAGAGCATGATTATAATAAGAATTGTATTTTTTTAATTATTTATTCCAGATTTTCCAGGCTTTTTCAGCTTGTAATTTTAACATTTCAAGGCCGTTTTTGGTTACTGCACCTTTCTTTTTTGCTTTTTTTAAAAAAACTGTTTCTTCAGGATTGTAAACCAAATCAAAGGCAATGTGTTTTGACGTGAAAAATTCGTAGGGAATTGGCGGAAATTCTTTGTTATTAGGGCTTGTTCCAAGAGGTGTGCAATTGATAACGATATGATAATTATCAAAAGTCGTAGCATTTATTCTTTCGTAATCGATACTGTTTTCCTGGGATTCTCTTGAAACAAATGCGTATAAAACACCAAGTTTATTTAACGCAAAGGCAATTGCTTTTGCTGCGCCACCAGTTCCAAGAATTAATGCTTTTTTATGATGCGGTTCCAACAAGGGTTGTATTGATTTCATGAAACCATAATAATCCGAGTTGTACCCTTTTAATTTTCCTTTTTTGGTAAACCGAATTACATTTACCGCGCCAATTTGTGCTGCACTTTGAGAAAGTTTATGCAAATAGGGAAGTATCGTTTCTTTATAAGGAATGGTAACATTTATACCTTTTAAGTTTGGATTTTCGGCTACAAGTTGCGGGAATTGTTCGATAGTTGGAATATCAAAATTGTCATAAGAGCAATCGTCTAAATTCTCTAAAGCAAATTTATCTGTAAAGTATTTTTTAGAGAAAGAATAAGCTATATTTTTCCCTATCAGACCATATTGTCTTTTCGACATTTTATTCTGATTTTTTGTATTTAGCAATGTATCGTTGCACCATTTTACGATCCCAAACTACTGGAAACAATTCTTGTAATAAAGTTTGTTTAGTGATGTCAAGTCGTAAGCCATTACTCAAATGGAAATAGCCTTTTTCTTTTTCATTTAACATTAAATGCAAACCTGCCATGCGGTATTCTATTTCAAATTCTTCAGGGAAATATTCTGATGCTTGAATTAATGTTAGAATTGCATTGTTGAATTCACCTAAAAATTGCATGATGTCCACCCAATACAACCAAGTATCCAATTGATAATCGCCAAATTCTACGGCTTTTCTATAACCAAATTCAGCTTCTTCAAAAAAGCTCATGGCTTTGTTAATGGTTGCATATCGTTTCCAATACAATCTGTTTTGATCGTCAATTGCCAAGGCTTTATTTACATAATACAAGGCTTTTTGATAATTTTTTTGACGTACATAAAAATCAGTTATGGCAATCCAACCTTTGTCTAACAATGGGTCTTCGTGAACGGTTTTATTAAAGTATTTTAGGGCTTGTATTTTGTTGCCTAATTTTTCATACGATTTTCCAATTCGAAGTAAAGCATAGGAAGTTGGATCATCCAATTCGATGGTTCGGTTATAACTTTCTATGGCTTCTTCATAGCGTTTTAATCTTTCAAGTGCTTTCCCTTTTTCCATAAAAGCGCCTAAAAATTCATCATCAATATAAGTAGCAAATTCAAAAGCTCTGACTGCTTTTTCATATTCTTTAACACCATAATGTAACCTTCCCATTTGGTGCCATGCAATTTCACTGTAAGGACTTTTATCAGTATATTTAGTAAGGTATTCAATAGCTTCATGATTTTGATCTAAAAATTCAAAACAATACACTACATTATATAGTGCAGACTGATCTTCTAAATCTTCTTCCAAACACTTGATAAAGTTCTCTTTTGCCATTTCCAAATTGTCCATAAAAAGATATTCCATTCCAATTAAATTATACACATCGGCATAATCTTCGGTATATTGTAAAGCAATGTTTAAGTATTCAACTGCTTTTTCATGTTGATCTCTTTTGGAATATATACTGGCTTTTTGAATAAAGATTTCTTCGTTGGTTGGTTCAATAGCATACAATTCATTAAGTAATTTTTCAGCTTGATCCAACTTTTCATCATACACCAACATTTCTACTTGGACCAATTTTAATCCAGTAGATTTTGGGTGTTGTTCTAGTGCTAATTTTAAAGCTTTTTTTGCCAAATTAGCTTTACCGATATCGAGATAATGCAGAATAATTTCCTCGAACTCCTCAGAATCGAAAAATAAAACTTTGTTGGTTTTCAACATCGATTCAAATTTCTTTAAGGATAAGTTGTAGTTTTCTTCTTCGTCGCTCAATTGCATAATGTAGGTTTAAAATTATACTTAATAAAAGTAGTTATTCACTTTGGGTATCTGCTAAAAATGGAATATTGTTGTAAACAATTTAATTAACAATTTTCTTCCATTATTTCATTCAATGCCTCTAAAATAATAGCGCAACCTTCAATAATTTCTGCCTCAGAAATAGTTAATGGCGGTGTAATTCGAATTGCGCAACCTTCAAAAAGTAACCAAAATAAAATCAATCCTTTATCTTGACATTTAAAAATCACTTGATTAGTGATTTCTGGATCTTCTGTCATTGCTGCTAGCATCAAACCTTTGCCTCTAATTTCAGTTATCAAAGGATGTACCAAAAGCTTTCTAAACAACCTTTCTTTTACTAAAGTTTGTTTAATCAAATCAGTCTCGGTTATTTCTTGCAAAGTGGCTAAACATGCTGCCGCTATGACAGGATGACCGCCAAAAGTAGTAATGTGACCTAATTTTGGATCATGACTCAACAAATCCATATGGTTGGAATTGGCAATAAAACCACCAACAGGCATACCGCCACCCATTCCTTTGCCAATAATGATTACATCGGGAACAACGTTATAATTTTCAAAACCAAATAATTTTCCTGTTCTACCAAATCCAGGTTGGATTTCATCAATTATCATTAATGCACCAACTTCCTCACAACGTTGTTTTACTTTTACTAAAAAATCATTTGTAGGTTGGATAAAACCAGCACCGCCTTGAATACTTTCCAAAATAATTCCAGCAGTTTTTGTAGTTATCTTTTGTAAATCATCTTTGTTATTGAAAGTAATAAAATCCACATCAGGAATTAAAGGACGAAAAACTTGTTTGCGTTCTTCAAATCCCATAACACTCATGGAACCCATAGTGTTACCATGATACGCATTATGACAAGAGATTAACTGACTTCTTCCTGTTACTCTTCTTACGAGTTTTAAAGCGCCTTCACAAGCTTCTGTTCCAGAATTGACTAAATAAACTTTGTTTAATTGCGGTGGTAAAAGCGATACTAATAATTTGCAATAATCAACAGCAGGGCTTTGTGCGTATTCACCATAAACCATTACATGAGAATATTTATCCAATTGGTTTTTAATCGCTTCGTTAACTCGCGGATGCTGATGACCAAGTGCGCAAGCCGAAACTCCAGCTACAAAATCTAAGTATTTTTTATGGTTGGTATCGTATATATGGGATCCAATGGCATGTGAAATTTCCATACCCAAAGGATAGGGCGATGTTTGTGCTTGGTATTTAAGGAAATCTTGTTTCATGTCATTGTGAACTTGCAGCAATCTCTGTTATTTGGTTATTTGATATTTGAAAGAGACTATTTTTTTATTTTTTTTCTGAACACTGAATACTGCCAACGGAACACTATTTTACGATTGGTTTAGGATTGTTTTTATCATAATCCAAGGTCTCTTTGCTGGGTTCCATTGGGACATCTTCTTTTTCCATTTCAGCTTTTTTATTGGCTTGAATTTTTGCATCGAGTTCGTTTTCTTCGGGAGGAAAAATGTCTTCTTTGGATTTTATTCTTTCCTCTTCTCGCCAAATAAAACCTCGAAGTTTTCGAGCATTTTCGGGTAAATCTTTTTCAGGATAAATATCGCCATCAATTTGTTTGTAGGTTGTAATAGTTTCTATCGTATTCTTATCCAAAATCATGTTTATTTTACTGCTTACACTTTTGTTAATACCAATCAATTCATGGTTGTCATTTCGCATATAATAAATAACTTCAGTATTCTTGATGATATCTACTTCATGAAGTTTGCTATCTATAAATTTCCCATAAAGATTCTGACCCTTGACTTGATTATATCCTGTTCCTAAAGTGTCCTTGGAAACAATGAATGCATTGTTTAATACTTTTAAGGAATCTAGTTTTTGAGTGGTATTATTTCCAATAAGATGCATGATATCTCCTGTCATTTGGTTTTCGTAATTCCAAAGTATGGGTTTGCCGATTAGTTTTGTTAAACCAACTTTTTGATCGGAATGTATCGAATCACATTTTCCGCTTAAATCGGTTTTATAGAATCGAACATTATTAAAGGCTCTAATAATTCTATTTCCAGTTTTTCCTGTAACCATTATTTTTTTACCATGTATATAAACAGAATCGTTTTCAACCAAATTAATTGCCACGGCTCTTTTGGTTACATACATCGAATCTTGATTTTTATATAATTCAGCATAATGTCCTTTAATAATCCCTTTGTTGATGGAATCGGTAATTTTTACATTGTTGGTTGCCGAGGCAAATTCTCTGTTTCGATCATAATACAAACTATCACCTTCGATGAGTCGGTCTTTGTATTTGATATAGGATTTCCTCTTAAAATTGGCTACATTCTTCTTAGTGTCATAAAAGCCTTTTTCGGTATAAATATAGTTTTCCTTACTGGTAATGGTAGAAGGTCCAAACAAATAGGAGTGACCCGAATTGGTATAATAATCTAAATGGTTCGATTTTATAACGTATTTTGGATTGGTAATAGTTACAGCCGTCAAAAATTTAAACTTTTTTTCGTTGGCAAAATAACGTCCCGATTTGCTTTTTAAGACATTTTCTTTACTGGTAATGGTTGCGTTAGAATTGTAAAAAGCTTCTTGTGTATTCCTGTCAAAATTAATAGTGTCGGTAACCAATGTCGATTCTGGTGAACGCATCACCACATTTCCGGTAGCATAGGCTTGTTTGACTTCGCCATTGTATTCGGCATATTTACTGTTTAAAAATAAGGTATCGCCTTGAACCATTTGTACTTCGCCAAAAGCTTTGATATAGTTTTCTTTTTGAAAATAATACGCTTTATTACAAGTAAACACAACACCATCATGACTTACTCTTACATTACCTCTAAGTAATAAGGCATCCGGAATTTCGGTTTGATTGATATCGGCAAAATCGGAATATTCAACTTTAATTTTAGACGATTTTTGGGCGTGTAAATTAGAAATGAAAATAAATAGAATTACGATACAAAAAAGTAACTTTTTCAAAGGCTTTAATTTTCGTCAAATTTATGAAATTAGGAACAAGGAAAATAGTTATTAAGAATTATTTATTAGTTGTGAAAATTTCACACATTTCTATATATTTGTAACTATGACGTGTTAATCTACGTTAATATAAAAAAACCTATGAAAAGAATCCTTTTATTAGTAAGCCTATTGATTTGTTCTATCAATGTATCTATTGCACAAAATAAACCTAATCCTGTTATGAAGAAAAAATTGGTAGTTGTTCAACAGCCCAAAAAAACAGTGGTTTATCAAGTGTTTACTCGATTATTCGGAAATAAAAATACCACTAACAAATCTTGGGGAACCATAGAAGAAAATGGTGTTGGGAAGTTTAATGATTTTACCGATAAAGCATTACAAGAGATTAAAAAATTAGGTGTTTCTCATATATGGTATACAGGAGTTCCTCATCATTGTGTGATTAAGGATTATACAAAATATGGTATTTCCAATGATGATCCCGATGTGGTGAAAGGAAGAGCAGGTTCGCCCTATGCGGTTAAAGATTACTACGATGTCAATCCCGATTTAGCCGTTGATCCTTCCAAAAGAATGGAAGAATTTGAAGCTTTGATTGATAGAACTCATAAGAATGGATTGAAAGTAATCATTGATATTGTGCCCAATCATATTGCTAGAAATTATAAAGGAACCAATAATCCAAAAGGTGTTCGTGATTTTGGAGCTGATGATAACACATCGGTGGAATATGATAGAAATAACAATTTTTATTACATTCCCAACACTCCTTTTGAAGCGCCAACATCGGACACTTACAAACCTTTAAATGGTGAAGATAATCCTCTAACTGACGGAAAATTTAATGAATTTCCAGCAAAATGGACAGGTAACGGCTCTCGAAAAGCAAAACCAGATATAAATGATTGGTATGAAACCGTAAAAGTAAATTATGGGGTTAAACCTGATGGTAGTAAAGATTTTCCAGAGTTACCAGCAGGTTACGACAAGAAATCGTATAAGGAACATTACGCCTATTGGAAAGGAAAAGACGTTCCCAATTCTTGGATAAAATTTCGTGATATTGCTTTGTTTTGGTTGGACAAAGGTGTTGATGGATTTCGATACGACATGGCGGAAATGGTTCCTTATGAATTTTGGAGTTATATGAATTCAGCCATTAAAATGAAAAAAGCAGCTGCCTTTTTAATTGCAGAAGTATACAATCCAAACGAATATAGAAACTACATCAACCTTGGGAAGATGGATTATTTATATGACAAAGTGGAAACCTATGATTATCTAAAAGAAATCATTCAAGGGAAAAAGAACCCTGATGGATTATCCAATATTCAAAATAATATGGCTGATATTGAACATCACATGTTACACTTTTTGGACAACCATGATGAACAACGTTTGGCAAGTCCAGAATTTGCTGGGACTTCCGAAAAAGGAAAACCTTTAATGGTAGTTTCTACAACCTTAAGCACAGCACCAACTATGGTTTATTTTGGACAAGAAGTAGGTGAAGCGGGCGATATTAATGGTGGATTTGGAACACGTTCACGAACCAGTATTTTTGATTATGTTGGTGTTCCCAATCACCAACGTTGGATGAACGATGGAAAATTTGACGGTGGAAAATTATCTCAAAGCGAAAAAGATTTAAGAGATTTCTATTCAAGATTACTCAATTTTTCTTTGAAAAGCGAGGCTTTAATGGGTAAATTTCAAGAAATTCAAACCCTAAATCGGAGTGAAACAAAAGAATATGATGCTGGAATTTATTCCTATGTACGATGGTCTAAAAACGAAAAGCTAATTATAGTAGCCAATTTTTCGTGGAAAAAAACAAGTGATTTTAATTTAAAAATTCCTTCCGACGTACTAGCAAAATGGAATCTAAAAGACGGTAATTATAAAGTGAGTGATCAATTATACAAAAAGGAATCTACAACCCTTAAAGTTGAAAATGGAGTTGGAACTATGACTGTGAAAATTGCTCCTTCAGAATCGTTTATTTTTAAATTATAAATTTAATCAGCTGTTTCCTCTTTCAATTCAAAAAAAGAAAAAATAGAACCACCATAACTTTTTTGAAACGAAAGATGTTTAAGATGTTCCAGTTTTGTGTGTTTGGAATGTTCCAAAATCAACATACCTTCTGCATCAAGTAATTCATTTTTGAAGATTTCTGTAACCACTTTTTCAAAGGTTTTTTGATCAAGATTGTAAGGAGGATCGGCAAAAATAATATCGTAAGTGCCTTTGTGCTTTTCCATAAATTTGAATACGTCACTTTTTATGGCAGTGATGTCAAATTCAAATTCGGCTGCAGTTTTCTTGATAAAGCCTACACAACCTTGATCGCCATCCACACAAATAATTGGTGAGCAACCTCTTGAAGCAAACTCATAACTAATACTTCCGGTACCCGCAAAAAGCTCTAAAACTTTTAATTCTGAAAAATTAAAATGGTTGTTTAAAACGTTGAACAACGCTTCTTTACTCATATCGGTTGTGGGACGAACAGGAAGATTTTTGGGAGGACTAATTCGACGACCTTTGTATTTACCAGAGATGATTCTCATGAATGTAATAGGATGAAATGTTGACGATTTTCCGCTTGGGAATAGTTGTTGTGTATTGAATCGACTTCAAACAATGACGTGTTTCTTATATATTTGAAGGCTATTTTATAATATTCATCTTCTTCATTTATAATACCTAAAATTTCTAGTTTGAAATGTTCAGGATTTAGTTGCAATTGCTCTGCAATAAATAAAATATAATAAATATAATCCTCAGGCGTTTTATATTCAAAGGAATTGAAGAATTGAAGTTTTTGGTTTTGAATGACTACAATTTCAAAATGCCCTTCGCAAACATGTACAAACATTTTACGATCTTCGTTGTTTTTGGAAAGATCAAGTAATTTATTGACCAAAATTGTATTTGCATGTTTATAGTCGAAAGAACCAAATTGGTCAATAAAATAATTATTCATATTCACATACGGAATATATACATTGTTCATTTCATATTTCTCTAAAGTATCAAAAGCGAAGAAATCAGTTTCAAAAACCTTGGTGTTAAATTGCAAATAACTTCCCAAATATTCCTCGTCAAACAAAGCTGTGGGAACAAATGTTGAAAGATTGTTGTTGTGAAGAATTATAATTTCGTCATAACCAGCTTGTAATTCGGTATATTTTTTAAACGATTCTGCAAACAGTTCTTCAATTTTTATATTCTTATGAAAACTATCAATAGTAATGTTCTGAAGTGCGGTTGGTTTATTAGTTAGGGTATCAAAACACACATAAGATAAACCATTCAAGGAAACTTGAATAGTTAATTTTTTGTACATTTTATCGATAACACTGGTGTTTTGCCACATAAATTATTCCAATTTGGAAAGGTACAAACTTACGAAAAACAATGGCAATATCAATTTCAAAAATCAAATTCAATTACAATTACATTTGAAATTGCAATTGAAAACCCTATATTTGAAATTCTGTTTTTACCATACCATTTTATGAATGCACCCCAGTTTTACAGTCTTTTACATAAACAGTTTCCGTTTCGACCCACAGTAAAGCAGGATATTTTTTTTCAAAAAATTGCTGTGTTTTTAACCAATTCTGAAAACAACGAAATTTTTGTTTTAAAAGGATATGCAGGTACAGGAAAAACTACGGTGATTTCTACCATAGTAAACAATCTGATTTCGATCAATAAAAAATATGTTTTATTAGCTCCAACGGGTCGTGCTGCGAAAGTTATTGCTAATTATTCCAATAAACCAGCGCATACCATTCACAAGAAAATTTATTTTCCTAAAAAGAATAGTGGTGGAGGTGTTTCGTTTACTTTGCAGCCGAACAAACACAAGAGTACTATTTTTATTGTGGATGAATCTTCTATGATTTCGGATGTCAATACAGAATCAAAATTGTATGAAAACGGATCGTTACTGGACGATTTAATTTCTTATGTGTATGCTGGTGAGCATTGTAAAATGATACTTCTTGGTGATACAGCGCAATTACCACCAATACAATTAGATGTTTCTCCTGCTTTAAATTGTGATGCTTTATCGATGAATTATAATAAAGAAGTTTATTCGATTGAACTCGACGAAGTCATGCGTCAAGAAGAACATTCTGGGATTTTATTCAATGCTACAGAACTACGGGAGATTTTAAAAAGCCATTTTATGGATAGTTTTCAATTCAGTTTAAAAGGATTCAAAGACATCGTACGACTTACAGATGGCTATGATATTCAAGATGCTATTCAAAGTGCCTATAGTAATTATAGCATTGAAGATACTTGTTTTATAGTTCGATCTAATAAAAGAGCTAATCAATACAACCAACAAATTCGTTCCAAGATTTTAGATAAAGAAAATGACCTTTCGGTTGGCGATTTTTTAATGGTAGTAAAGAATAATTATTTTTGGTTGAAAGCAACCGATGAAGCTACTTTTATTGCCAATGGTGATATTGTTGAAGTTTTAGAGATATTCAAATTTAAAGAATTGTATGGGTTTCAATTTGCGAGTGTCAAAATTAGAATGGTGGATTATCCAAATCAAAAACCCTTCGAAACAATGTTGCTATTAAACACCATTACTAGCGAATCACCTTCACTAACTTACGAAGAATCAAACCGTTTGTATCAAGAAGTGCTGAAAGATTATGAGGATGAAAAAGCACAATATAAAAAGTTACAAAAGGTAAAAGAGAACGAGTATTTTAATGCATTACAAGTAAAATTCTCTTACGCTATTACGTGTCATAAATCACAAGGAGGACAATGGAATACCGTTTTTATTGAGCAACCGTATTTACCTAATGGAATTGATGTAGATTATATTCGATGGTTGTATACAGCGGTTACACGAGCTAAAGATAAATTGTATTTAATTGGTTTTAAAGATGAAAGTTTTGTGGAGTAATTGAACATCAAGATTTATAAAACAAAAACAATTATAAGGATTATTAAATTAACGCATTTTAAATTTCGTTTCTAGCAATTGTATTTTGTTTATTTTTGCACTTCAAAAAGAAAAAATAAGATTCAAATGGCTAAATGGCAAGAAAGAGCGGAGCTTTTATTTAAAAAGGAAGGGCTTGAAAATTTAAGAAATTCAAACGTTTTGGTTGTGGGATTGGGAGGAGTTGGTTCATTTGCTGCGGAGTTTTTAGCTCGAGCTGGAGTTGGAAAAATGACTATAGTAGATGGTGATGTAGTTGATATAACTAATATTAATCGTCAATTACCAGCATTGCATTCTACAGTTGGGATGTTAAAAGTAAATGTAGTGGGTGATCGTTTATTAGACATTAATCCAGAGTTAGAATTGGTTCGAGTGGAAGAATTCCTTTCTCCTGAACGTGCTTTTGAAATTGTTAAAGAAGAATTTGATTATGTATTAGATTGTATCGATAGCATCACGCCTAAACTCAATTTAATTATTGCTGCTAAACGCAAACGGGTAAAAATCATTTCCAGTATGGGTGCAGGCGGTAAGATGGAAGCTTCAAAAGTAAAAGTGTCATGTATCAGTAATTCTACCAATTGTCTTTTAGCAAAAACCATTAGAAAACGACTTAAAGAAGTAAAGATAGACAAGCTAAAAGTGGTTTTTTCTTCTGAAATTCAAGATGAAACCAGTTTAAAAATGACAGATGGGTCTAACTATAAAAGATCATTTTATGGCACCAATAGTTTTATGCCAGGACTTTTTGGATTGTATACTGCAGAAACGGTGATCCGTTATTTATTAAAAAAATAATTTTAAAATAATAGTCTTATGAAAAGATTTTTGTTGTTACTAGCTTTCTTTATTGGAATTACAGGCCATGCTCAAAAAGAAGAAGTTCAAAAAACTGTTGAAACTTTTCTGGAAGGATTTCAAGCTAAAGATACCATAAAAATGAAAACGGTCTGCTCGGATAAATTGCTATTGCAATCTATTAAAGAATATGAAACTGGAGGTGTACTAGCAGATAAAACAAAAAAAGAGTTTTATAAATCAATTGGAATTTTGCCTAAAAAGATGAATATTTCACAAAAAATTCTAAGTTATTCTATTCAAATTGATGGAAGTATGGCACATGTTTGGGCACCTTATGAATTTTATATGAACGGTAGATTAAATTATAAAGGGGTTAATGCTTTTACATTACTTAAAGAAAATGGTTTGTGGAAAATAATATATCTTGTTGATACAAAAAGAAAATAATTAGCAATCCGACATATTTACGGCTATTGCCAAACCGCCTTCCGAAGTTTCTTTGTACTTTGAATTCATATCTTTTGCCGTTTGCCACATGGTATCAATCACTTTGTCTAAGGGTACTTTAGCATTTTTGGCATCGGTTTCCATCGCTAATTCGGCAGCGTTGATGGCTTTTATGGCACCCATAGTATTTCTTTCTATGCAAGGAATTTGAACCAATCCTCCAATAGGATCACAGGTTAATCCTAAATGATGTTCCATAGCAATTTCGGCGGCCATTAAAACTTGGTCAGAAGTTCCACCCATCACTTCACATAAAGCGGCGGCTGCCATGGCACTGGAAACTCCAATTTCGGCTTGACAACCTCCCATTGCTGCAGAAATGGTTGAACCTTTTTTGAAAAGACTACCAATTTCACCAGCAACCATAAGGAATTGTTTGATTTCTTTTTCACCAGCTTTGTGGTTTTCAATGACCAAATAATACATTAATACTGCCGGAATTACACCCGCACTTCCATTGGTTGGTGCTGTTACTACGCGACCTAATGCTGCATTAACTTCGTTGACCGCCAAAGCAAAACAGGAAACCCATTTTAGTATTTGACGAAACTTTACTTCGGTTTTTCGAATCTCTTCAAGCCATTCTTGTGGGTTGGAATAATTGGCTAACCCAATTAAACCTTGATGCATATCAAAAGCTCTTCTGCGAACATTTAATCCGCCAGGTAGTATGCCTTCTGAATGGCAACCAATGTACATGCATTCGAGCATGGTTTTCCAAATACGCATCAACTCATGGTCAATCTTTTCTTCAGTGCGCATTGACTTTTCGTTTTCATAAACAATCTCCGAAATGGATTTGTTTTCGGAAATAGTATACTGTAAAAGTTCTTCTGCATTTTGAATCTGAAATGGAAATGCACATTTAATAGCATGTTTTTTTATAGCATTAATACGTTCTTCTTTGACTACAAATCCACCACCAATAGAATAAAATGTGGAAGCGTATTCTTGATCATCCTCTAAAAAAGCAGTAAAGGTTAATCCATTAGCATGAAAAGGAAGGAAGTTTTTATTAAATACAATGTCTTGTAAAAAGTAAAAAGGAATTGCTACTTCATTTCCCAGTTGTATTTCATGAGTATCTTCAATGGTTTTGATTATTTGCGCAATATTTTGAACTGGAATATATTCCGGATCTTGACCGGAAAGTCCTAGCATAATAGCCAAATCAGTAGCATGTCCTTTACCTGTAAGTGAAAGTGATCCGTAAAGATCAACTTTAATTCTACTAGTTTTATGAAGTACATTTTCATTTCGTAATTCTCCTAAAAAACGTTCAGCAGCACGCCAAGGACCAAGCGTGTGTGAACTTGAAGGTCCAACTCCAATTTTTAGCATGTCAAAAACAGAAATACATTCTTCCATAAACTATATCGATTTAGTGAAGCAAATATAAAACAAACAAAAGGTTATTTTAAACAAATTCGGACAATCAATATTTAAACCTGCAACTAATTATTACTTTTGATGAAATTTTATTTTAATGAGGATCGATAAATATTTTCTAGCAGCTTTTACTTCCTTTTTTATTTGGGGTTTCTTCGGTTTGGCATTGCGTCCTTTACACGATTATGCTTCTTTAGATATCTTATTTTATCGTGTTTTTTTAGCCTCAGCTTTATTGCTATTAATCAACCTATTGTTTCGTAAAAATGAATTAATAATTGATTATAAAATCTATAAGAGCTTATCTTTTTCACAAAAACGAAAAACACTATTTCTTACAGTTTTTGGAGGTTTCTTGCTTATATTTAACTGGTATTTATTTATGTTTGCTGTTAATCATGTCAGTTTGCAATCGGCTTCATTTGCCTATTTAGTATGTCCAATAATCACCACTATTTTAGCTTTTTTTATTTTAAAAGAAAAATTGAGTAATTGGCAATGGTTGGCCGTGTTTATGTGTGTTGTCAGTTGCAGTATTTTATCCTATGGACATAGCAAAGAGTTATTGTACAGCTTGATAATTGCAACCTCATTCGCCTTGTATTTAATTAGCCAACGCAAAAACAATCAGTTTGATCGATTTGTAATACTGACAATTCAGTTAATAATTGCCTCCTTAGTGATTTTACCTTTTTATCCAATATATAGTGAAGAATTACCAACTGAAAATTTGTTTTATATTTTGCTGATTGTAATTGTTGTTTTGTTTACTATTATTCCATTGTTTCTGAACTTGTATGCGTTGAAAGGGATGAACTCTTCAGCAGTTGGAATTTTGATGTATACGAATCCGTTGATCAATTTTTTCTTAGCGATATTTTATTTTCATGAAGAAATTCAGCTGTCACAAATTGTATCCTACTTTTTAATACTAGTTTCTATACTTATTTTCAATAAAAATTCATTAGTCAAATAATTCTTGATTTTTATAACTTTAAAAATGAGCAGATTGAAATTTAAATTTAAATATTTTATAGTTTTTGTAATCATTTTTATTATTGAGGTATTTATTGCACTGTATCTTCATGATTCATTCATTCGTCCTTATTTTGGAGATTTTTTGGTTGTAATTATGATATACTCTTTTGTAATGAGTTTTATAAATTTTTCAAAATATAAAGTAGCTTTATTTGTTTTACTATTTGCCTATTGTATTGAATTTGCCCAATGTTTTAATTTACTGCTATTACTAGGACTTGAAAATATGTCATTTGCGAAAGTTGTATTAGGCAATTCATTCGCAACAGAGGATTTAGCGCTTTATACATTAGGTTTTGGAGGCATCGTTTTAGTTGAGTTTTTAATTGAGAGAAACAAAACTTCATTTCATTAATTGGGATTCTTTAGCCCAGATAGTAGTGAAAATCCTGTTTAATGGGTTATCAAAACCATTAAACAGATTGCAACGGATAGCTGGAAATGGCTTCAAATAAAAAATCCAAATTTCATTATAATAAAAATGTCATCTTGTCATATAAATTATTTCAAAACTGACAATTTATTCCAACTTTTCTCTTGGCACAGTGATTGCTTTTGGACACTCGAGTTTAAAATTGAATTTTCTAAATAATAATTAAATATAAAAATGGGAAAAATAATTGGAATTGATTTAGGGACAACCAACTCGTGTGTATCTGTAATGGAAGGACAAGAAGCAGTAGTAATTCCTAACTCTGAGGGAAAAAGAACAACACCATCAATCATTGCGTTTGTTGAAGGTGGAGAAATTAAAGTGGGTGATCCAGCAAAAAGACAAGCTGTAACAAACCCAACAAAAACGATTGGATCTATCAAACGTTTTATGGGACACACCTTTGCAGAAACTACTGGTGAAGCAAAAAGAGTACCTTATTCAGTTGTTAAAGGTGACAACAACACACCACGTGTAGATATCGATGGTCGCTTGTATAGTGCACAAGAATTGTCAGCAATGACGCTTCAAAAAATGAAGAAAACAGCTGAAGACTATTTAGGTCAAACTGTTACAGAAGCGGTTATTACAGTTCCTGCTTACTTTAATGATGCACAACGTCAAGCTACAAAAGAAGCTGGTGAGATTGCTGGACTTAAAGTAATGAGAATTATCAACGAACCTACAGCTGCAGCATTAGCATATGGTTTAGATAAAAAAGGAGTGGATCAAAAAATTGCGGTTTACGATTTAGGTGGTGGTACTTTTGATATTTCTATCCTTGAATTAGGAGACGGAGTTTTTGAAGTATTGTCTACAAACGGTGATACACACTTAGGTGGTGATGATTTTGACCAAACTATCATTGACTGGTTAGCGGATGAATTCAAAGCTGAAGAAGGAATCGATTTGCGTTTGGATCCTATGTCATTACAAAGAATTAAAGAAGCTGCTGAAAAAGCTAAAATTGAGTTGTCCTCTTCTGCTGAAACAGAAATCAACTTGCCTTACGTTACAGCTACGGCTTCTGGACCAAAACACTTAGTTAAAAAATTAACTAGAGCTAAATTTGAGCAATTGTCAGACACCTTAGTAAAACGTTCAATGGCACCAGTGGCTAAAGCGTTGAAAGATGCAGGTTTGTCTACTTCAGATATCGACGAAGTTATCCTTGTTGGAGGTTCTACTAGAATGCCAAGAATTGCTGACGAAGTGGAGAAATTCTTTGGTAAAAAGGCATCAAAAGGTGTAAATCCTGACGAAGTGGTTGCTATTGGAGCAGCTATTCAAGGAGGTGTTCTTTCTGGAGATGTAAAAGATGTATTGTTGTTAGACGTTACACCTTTATCATTAGGAATTGAAACTATGGGTGGTGTTTTGACTAAATTAATTGAAGCCAACACAACTATTCCAACAAAAAAGTCGCAAGTATTCTCGACAGCAGCCGATTCTCAACCAACCGTTGAAATCCATGTTTTGCAAGGTGATAGAGCGATGGCTACCGATAATAAAACAATTGGTCGTTTCCATTTAGATGGTATTCCACCAGCACCAAGAGGTGTTCCGCAAATTGAAGTAACTTTTGATATTGATGCTAATGGTATCATTAAAGTTTCTGCAACGGATAAAGGAACTGGTAAATCTCACGATATTCGTATCGAAGCTTCATCTGGATTGACAGCTGAAGAAATCGAAAGAATGAAAAAAGATGCTGAAGCCAATGCTGGAGCTGATAAAATCGCTAGAGAAAGAGTTGAAAAAATCAACGAAGCAGACAGTTTGATTTTCCAAACAGAAACACAATTGAAAGAGTTGGCCGATAAAATCTCTGACGATCACAAAACAGCTATCGAGTATGCCTTGACTGAATTAAGAATGGCGCACCAATCACAAGATTTGGAAGCTATTCAAAAAGGTCTTGACAATGTGAATGCAGCATGGAAAACGGCTACAGAAGCAATGTATGCACAAGGAGAACAAGGGCAAACACAAGACGCACAACCACAAGGTGAAGCGCAAGGTGACAATGTTCAAGATGTAGAATATGAAGAGGTAAAATAATCTTTTTTTAGATAAAAGATAATAGAC
>CALQAH020000014.1 GCA_943328505.2 Rhizobium sp. Q54
ATCCAATTTCTAGCTCAGCTACTGGTTTTCCAGATAAAAATTTTTCTAATTTTTCAACCTCTTTATAGGAATAATAGGCCATGCAATGTCCTTCTCCTCCGTCACGACCACCGCGACCTGTTTCTTGATAATAACTTTCTAATGATTTTGGAATATCATGATGAATTACAAAACGCACATCTGGTTTATCAATTCCCATCCCGAAGGCAATAGTTGCCACTACAACCTCTACATCTTCCATCAAAAACATGTCTTGATGTCTCGCTCTAGTTTTGGCATCTAAACCTGCATGATATGGAACTGCGGAAATACCATTAACTTGTAAAACACCTGCTATTTCTTCAACTTTTTTGCGACTTAAGCAATAAATTATTCCTGATTTACCTTTATTATGCTTGATAAATCGAATAATATCGGCTTCAATATTTTTTGTTTTAGTACGTACTTCGTAAAATAAATTAGGTCTGTTGAACGACGCTTTAAACGTTTTAGCATCGGACATATCTAAGTTTTTAAGAATATCTTCTTGTACTTTTGGTGTTGCTGTAGCTGTTAGTCCAATAACTGGAACATCACCTATTAATTTAATAATGCTTTTAAGGTTTCTATATTCTGGTCGGAAATCGTGTCCCCATTCTGAAATACAATGTGCTTCGTCAATTGCAACAAAAGAAATTGGTACACTTTGAAGAAACTCAACATATTCTTCTTTGGTTAATGATTCTGGCGCCACATATAATAATTTGGTAATTCCAGAGGTAATGTCTTTTTTAACTTGGGTAATTTCTGTTTTTGTTAAAGAAGAATTTAATACGTGTGCAATGCCGTACTCTGAAGATAAACTTCGAATAGCATCCACTTGGTTTTTCATTAAAGCAATTAATGGGGAAACTACAATAGCTGTACCTTCTTGAACTAATGCTGGCAATTGATAACATAATGATTTTCCCCCACCAGTGGGCATAATCACGAATGTATTTACTTTATTGAGAATACTTTTTATAACTTCTTCCTGCAGGCCTTTAAATTGGTTAAAACCAAAATATTTTTTTAATTCTTTGTGTATGTCAATTTCGTTTGAATTCATTCTTTGTTAATAGTATTTTGTATAAATTTGCAACACATAAAGATACAACTTTCTTTTATACTTACAAATTTTATAACAATTCTATTTTGATTACTAAAGAAAATATTTTGGCTTCAGCAAAAAAGACTATTCTTTCTGAAAGTGAAGCTATTGCAAAACTGGTTGATTTTTTAGACGATAATTTTACAAATACTGTTGAAATTATTTATCAATCAAAAGGGAGGTTAGTGGTAACAGGTATTGGTAAAAGTGCCATTATTGCACAAAAAATTGTGGCAACTTTAAATTCAACTGGAACACCTTCATTATTCCTTCATGCCTCGGAAGCCATTCATGGTGATTTAGGGATGGTACAACCTGGAGATGTTATTATTTGTATTTCAAAAAGTGGGAATAGTCCTGAAATCAAAGTTTTGGTTCCTTTGTTAAAACGATTCGGAAACAAATTAATTGCAATTACCGGAAATGTAACTTCTTTTTTAGGCAAAGAAGCTGATTATACTTTAAATACTTATGTAGCAACAGAAGCTTGTCCAATTAATTTAGCCCCAACTAATAGCACAACAGCTCAATTAGTTATAGGTGATGCTATTGCAGTTTGCTTAATGGAAATGCGAGATTTTAAAGCAGAAGATTTTGCAAAATACCATCCTGGTGGTGCATTGGGTAAAAAATTATTACTACGTGTTGGCGATATGCTGGATAGCACTCACAAACCAATTGTTGCACCTAATTCAAGCATTAAAACTGTTATTGTAGAAATATCCGAAAAAAGGTTGGGTGTAACTGCAGTAGTTGAAGACAATAAAGTAATTGGCATTATTACAGATGGAGATATCCGAAGAATGTTAAACATATCCGATACCATTTCAGGATTAACAGCCATTGATATTATGACTAAAAATCCAAAAATGATTCAATCTACTGATATGGTTAGTGATGCATTGAATATTTTGGAAGATTTTTCAATAACTCAGTTGGTAGTTGTTGATGATGGGGACTATAAAGGTGTAATTCATTTACATGATATTCTAAAAGAAGGAATTGTATAATGAGTAAAAAAAGTCTTGGCGAAATGTCATTTTTGGATCATCTTGAAGAATTACGATGGTTACTTGTTAGAAGTTCCGTAGCAATAATCATTATGGCTTTGGCAACTTATTTTGTAAGTGATTATATTTTTGATGTCATAATTTTTGGCCCTACAAACCCCAACTTTATAACTTACCGTTTCTTTTGCGATGCCTCTCATTATTTAGGATTTGCTGATAGCATTTGCATCACGGAATTGCCATTTACAATACAAAACACCTCCATGGAAGGTCAAGTAAACATGTTTGTCTGGACATGTATTACTGCTGGATTCATCCTTGCTTTTCCTTATATTTTATGGGAATTATGGAAATTTATTAGTCCTGCTTTGTATGAAAAAGAAAAGAAAAATGCCAAAGTTTTCATATTTGTAGCTTCTATACTTTTCTTTCTTGGCGTGTTATTTGGCTATTTTGTAATTGTTCCAATGTCTATAAATTTTGTAGCAACATTCTCCGTAAGTAGCGTGGTTAAAAATGAATTCAATCTTGACTCTTATATTGGAATGATTAAAACTTCGGTTATAGCAGCAGGATTATTTTTTGAATTGCCGATTGTCATTTATTTTTTAACCAAACTGGGTTTAGTAACGCCAAGTTTTTTAAGAAAATATAGAAAATACGCTATTGTTATCGTTCTAATTGTAGCAGCTATTGTTACGCCACCCGATGTAGTTAGTCAAATTACAGTTGCAATACCAATGCTATTAATTTATGAGGCAAGTATCTTTATATCGGTATTTGTTATGAAAAAAAATAAAGAAAAAGAAAATGGCTGATTTAGTAAAAGAATTTAACGACTACCGTTCTAAAATGAACGAGAAATTGTTGGCCGACAACAATAAAATTGTAAAAAGAATTTTCAATTTAGACACCAATGCCTATGCAGAAGGCGCTTTAGATGTTAAGACTAAAGAACTTTTAGGGCTTGTAGCTTCGGCAGTTTTGCGGTGTGACGATTGCATTAAATATCATTTAGAAACCAGTTATAAAATTGGGGTTACTAAAGAAGAAATGATGGAAACAATGGGAATTGCCACTTTAGTAGGTGGAACCATAGTAATTCCTCATTTAAGAAGAGCTTACGAGTTTTGGGAAGCACTTGAAAATAATTAACAATTAATAATTGGTTAAAGTTTTGAAACATTTGTTCTATAATTCGTTAATTTGTCGAATAACCAAATACTCAAACAACCGAATAACCATATAGAATGAAATTAAGAGCCGAAAATTTAGTAAAAACTTATAAAGGTAGAAGTGTTGTAAAAGGGATTTCTGTTGAAGTAAATCAAGGAGAAATTGTTGGATTATTAGGTCCAAATGGCGCTGGAAAAACTACTTCATTTTATATGATTGTTGGATTAGTTAAGCCCAATTCTGGGAAAATATACCTAGACGATATGGATATAACCGATTTTCCAATGTACAAAAGAGCCCAAAACGGAATTGGTTATTTAGCACAAGAAGCCTCTGTTTTCAGAAAGTTGAGTATTGAAGATAATATTTTAAGTGTTTTACAATTAACCAAAAAATCAAAGGAAGAGCAAATAGCAAAAATGGAAAGTTTAATTGCAGAATTTGGATTGGAACATATCCGAACCAATAGAGGCGATTTACTTTCTGGTGGTGAAAGACGGCGCACTGAAATTGCACGAGCCTTGGCAACTGACCCAAAATTTATCCTATTAGACGAACCATTTGCAGGAGTTGATCCTGTTGCAGTAGAAGACATACAACGAATTGTAGCACAATTAAAAAACAAAAACATCGGTATTCTAATTACTGATCACAATGTTCAAGAAACTTTAGCCATTACCGATAAAACGTATTTGATGTTTGAAGGTGGTATTCTTAAAGCGGGAATACCCGAAGAACTTGTTGAAGATGAAATGGTACGACGCGTTTACCTTGGTCAAAACTTTGAATTGAGAAAAAAGAAATTAGAATTTTAACGAATCTTTTTTATTCAAAAATTCATAAATCTCAGTTATAGAAGCAATCAATAAAAATCCATAAAAAATATCTTCAAAAGGTATTGTTCCCATTCTGATTCCTAAATTCTCATTATTGTTGTACCAAACAACTGGTTCAGCAATAAAACTTCCGGTTAGAATTCCATTCACAATAAAGAAAAAAACTAAAGTAAAACAATATGAAAAATAGATTCTTGAAAAGTCTCTTTTTTTCAAATAACTGTACCCTAAAAAAAGTGCAGTAAATAGAAAAGTGACCGAAGTATATAATCTGTTGTAGAAAACTAAGCCAGTTATCAAAAGGGATAGTATCAAAAATAGGGTTATTAAACTATGGAATTTCTCAAAAGGGTTTTTCTTTACTAGATAATTTAGCGCAAAATAAACAAACACACTTGAGTAAGGAATACAAAAGAAAAATAGCACTTCTTCAATTGGAATGTTGAAGATTTTTAAACCTATAAGATATCGATCATTGAAACCCCAAACACCAATATGAGTAAACAAAATATCCCAAACAATAAAGAAAAACGCAACGATAAAATTGGCAAAAAAGAAATGTTTCCAGTTTTTATAAAAGGGATGTTTTGGATAAAAACTAGCAACAAAAGGAACGATAATACTCGCTGTATTAATAGTTAAATAAAGGTATTTATCCATTATTTAGAAAAGTATTTTTTGGGAACATTCAACATCCCAAAACATTCACCTTTTTCCTTTCCTAGATGTTTGTGATGAATTTTATGCGCTTTTCGCAGACCTTTAAAATATTTAATATCTGTTCGGCTAAACCACTTAATTCGTTGGTGAATTAAAATATCATGAACAAAGAAATAAGCTAAGCCATAAAATAAAATTCCTAATCCAATAAAAAACAAGTAATTTAATTGTGTATTAATACCACAATAAAAAAGCAAAATACTAGGCGCCGCAAATATCACAAAAAAGGCATCGTTTTTTTCAAAAATGTTTTGGTATTTTGGCTGATGATGGTCTTTATGCAAATACCACAAAAAACCGTGCATAATATATTTATGTGTTAGCCATGTTATCATTTCCATTACTAAAAAAGTAACAATAGTAGTGACAATAAAAATTAAAATTTCCATTATAAAATAGCATTAAATTGATACCTCAAATACGATTTCCCAATTATAAAAAGTTTGGTAAAATCATCAACACGTATTCTGGTATTTAAAATTTCTTCCGGTTGGGTTTTACTAATCTTTTTTAATAAGCTCTTATAATATTTATAAGCAGTATACACACCGAATTTTGCTTCACTTGGTAAGTTTTTTATTCCAATCAACGCCATTTCAAAATCGGCTTCAATTTCTTTAATAATCGTATTCTTTTCTTCATTGGATAAAGTTACTAAATTTACATTAGGAAAATATATTCTTCCTAAAGTTTCATAATCATGTTTCAAATCTCTTAAAAAATTTACTTTTTGAAAAGCTGAACCTAATTTCATTGCGCTATCTTTTAATTGATTATAGCGTTCTTTATCTCCTTTTACGAAAACTTTTAAGCACATAAGTCCTACAACATCCGCGGAACCAAAAATGTACTCTTCATATTCTTTTTTAGTAAGATATTCTTTTTTATTCAAATCCATTCGCATACTTTTTAGAAATGGAATAACCAATTCCATCATATCAAATCTGTGAACAACATCTTGAAATGCATTTAAAATTGGATTAATACTAATCTTTCGATCGTAGGCTTTATGAAATTCTGTTTCAAATTCCATCAAAAGTTGCGCTTGATCATATCCGTCAAAACTGTCAACTATTTCATCTGCACAACGCACAAATCCATATACAGCATAAATGTCATTTTGGATTTTTGGAGATAGCATTTTAATGGCTAACGAAAAAGAAGTACTATAATTAATAGTAATTCTTTTGCTGCAATCTATGGATGATTTATCAAATAAACTTTTCATAACTTAAAATCTTTTATTATTCTTTCACTAGCAATTTTTCCCGAAATTAATGAAGGCGGAACACCTGGTCCAGGAACGGTAAGCTGTCCTGTGAAATATAGATTTGATACTTTTTTACTTTTAATTTTTGGTCTCAAAAAAGCAGTTTGCATAATTGTATTAGCCATTCCATAAGCATTGCCTTTATAGGAATTATATTCTTTAACAAAATCTTTGACACAAAATGATTCCTTAAAAATTATACTATCTCTAACATTTTGATTGGTGATTTTTTCAAATCTTTCTATAATCTTATTAAAATAAATAGCTCTTAATTCATCGGTATCCTCAATTCCTGGCGCGATTGGTATTAGAAAAAAACCATTTTCGCAACCCTCAGGAGCTAAGTTTTTTCCGGTAACCGATGTGAAATTAGCGTAAAATAGAGGCTCCGTTGGCCATTTTGGATTATCGTATATTTCGGATGCATGCAATTCAAAATCGACATCAAAAAACAAATTATGGTGCGCTACATTTTTTAATTTTTTATCAAAACCAACGTAAAACAATAATGACGATGGCGCAAAAGTTTTTTGTTCCCAATATTTTTCAGAATATTGTCTGAATTTTGGTTCTAAAAGTGTTTCTGAGTGATGGTAATCTGCACCCGATAAAACGATATCAGCATTGATATTCTTACCCTCTATAACAATACCAACAGCTTTTTCATTTTCAACAATTATTTTTTCAACGGAAGCGTTTGTATGTATAATTACACCAAGTTGTTCCGCTAACTTCTTCATAGCTAGAATTACTTGATACATTCCACCTGTTGGTTGCCATGTTCCCAGACCAAAGTCGGCATAATTCATAAAACTATAAAAAGAAGGTGTGTCAGAAGGCTTTGCGCCAAGAAAAAGAACAGGAAATTCAAGTACTTGAATCAGACGTTTGTTTTTAAATTTCTTTCTAACGTCACGACTTATATTAGAAAAAAATTGATGAACCCGCTTTGTAGTTTCAATTGTTACTAATTCAAGAATACTTTCGCCTGGACGATAAACCAGATCTTTTATTGCAATATCATAATTTGCTTGCGCTTCTTTCATAAAAGAGGCTAATTTTTGACCACTACCCGCTTCTATTGATTCAAAAGTGTCTATAATTTCTGGTAAATTATCAGAAATTGTAATGAAATCATCAACACCAAAAAACACTTTATAAGCTGGAGATAATTTTGTAAGTTCGTAATAATCGGATGGTTTTTTATTGAAATCTTCAAAGAATTTTTCAAAAACATCGGGCATCCAATACCATGAAGGACCAATATCGAAAGTAAAACCATCACGAATAAGTTGACGAGCTCTTCCTCCAACTGTGCTGTTTTTTTCATAAATAGCAACCTCAAAGCCTGATTTCGCTAAGTAGCACGAAGCTGCTAAAGATGAAAAACCAGAACCAATTATTACTACTTTCATTACAATTATTTTTTTTGTTTAGCAAATGTACAATAAGTTTAAACAAAAATATTTAAATTTTCAAGAAAAAATTATCACTTTAAAAAGCTAAAAATAGTAAAATAAAAGGAAATGGGAATATTTGTTTAATTCAAATTTATCACACAACTTTTTTAGACAAAAAATTATTAATTACAGATAGTAAAACGTACAAAAGTATTATGATTGGCACTGCTAATATTTGGATGAAAATTAACATAACCACTGCAATTGCAACAAAGATAATCTGCAACTTGTATTTGGTAAAACTGAAATCTTTAATTTTTAATGAAAATAAAGAAATTTCAGCATTCATAATATAGGCACTTAACAAAGTTATAGCAATTAAAATCCAAGGATTTAAAAACAAATTAACATCTTGAAAATTGGGCGCAATTAAAGGTACGCTTACAATAAATAATGCATTTGCTGGAGTTGGCAATCCAATAAAGGAATCAGATTGTCTTTCGTCAATATTAAATTTTGCCAAGCGATAACAAGCACCAAGAGTAATAATGAATCCCAAAAATGGAATTGCAATATGATACCATTCGAAAACCAAAAAAACTCTAGAATCCATTAACATTTGATACATCACATAACCTGGGACAACTCCACTAGTTACGATATCTGCAAGTGAATCTAATTGAACTCCTAAAGGTCCAGCGACACCAAATTTACGAGCAAAAAAACCATCAAAAAAGTCAAAGAAAATACCAAGACAAACAAAGAAAAAAGCCAGTTTAAAATCGGAATTGGAAACAAAAACCAGTGCTATACAGCCACAAAACAGATTTAACATCGTAAATAAATTAGGAATCTGCGCTTTTATATTCATTTGAAATTGTTTTGTATTTAATAAGAAACACAAATTTAACACAATAAGTTAAAGACAACTGCGTTTTTAAAAAGAGATTTATGATATTTGTAAAAAAAAATATTGCTTTGAACAAAATTCTGTACATTTTTTTAGTACTAATGTGCTCTCTTTGCTACAGTCAAACGGTTAGAAAATACTCTAATGAGTTTCTGAATATTGGAGTTGACGCAGCTGCTTTGGGGATGTCAAATGCTGTTGTTGCCTCAACCGGTGATGTTAATTCTGGCTATTGGAATCCTGCTGGTTTATTAAAAATTGAAGATCGAGAAGTAGCATTAATGCACGCCAGTTATTTTGCCAATATTGCACAATATGATTATGCAGGCTTTGCAACAAAAATTGACGATAGAAGTGCTTGGGGTATTTCATTAATCCGTTTTGGAGTTGATGACATTTTGAATACCACACAATTAATAGATGCCAATGGGAATATTGATTACAACCGCATAAGTTTGTTCTCAACGGCAGATTATGGGCTAACATTTTCATATGCAAGAAAACTTCAAGTACCAGGACTTCAATATGGTGTAAATGCAAAGGTAATTAGGCGTATAATTGGTAAATTTGCTAACTCTTGGGGTTTTGGTTTTGATGCCGGATTACAATTTGAAAGAAACGATTGGCAGTATGGAATTATGATTAGAGATATAACAACTACTTATAATGTATGGGCGATTGATGAAGATGAATATAATAAAATTAAAGATGCAGTTACAGGGCAAAACCAAGAATTACCAGAAAACACCGAAATAACTTTACCAAAAGCGCAACTTGGAATAGCTAAGAAATTTGAATTTCATAATGATTATACTTTACTTACTGCTATTAATTTGAACATGCAATTTGCAAGAACAAACGATGTGATTTCAACCGACGCTGTGAGTATTGATCCTGCCGTTGGATTAGAATTTGGCTATACTAATTTAGTTTTTCTTCGGGCTGGTGTTGGTAATTTTCAAAATGTTGAACAAATTGATGGTACTACAAAAGTGAATTTTCAACCCAATATTGGTCTTGGATTCAAATACAAAGGCATACAGGTAGATTATGCATTGACTGATTTGGGTGATCAAAGTGCTGCATTATATTCGAATATTTTTTCTGTAAAAGTAGATTTGAGTATATTTAGATAAATACATATGATTAAAAAATTCCTTCCTTTATTATTTCTTTGTCTTAGTTTAGGTTTTTCCCAAAATCCACTACTTTCTAAAAATGCAAAAGTTAGTATTTTTACTTGTGGAAAAGGATCCGAATTGTATTCTACTTTTGGACATACCGCAATTCGAATTCAAGATTCCAATAACTTTTTAGATGTAGTATATAACTATGGTGCATTTGATTTTAGAACCGAGAATTTCTATTTAAAATTTGTCAAAGGAGATTTACAATATTTTATAAATGCTACTTCTTATGAAGACTTTATATTTGAGTATCAACTTGATAACAGAGAGGTAATTGAACAAAGTATAGATTTAAATTTAACCAAAAAACAAGAACTTTTTGAAGCATTAAACAGTTCATTATATTCAGAACAGAAGTATTATACCTATAAATTTATAGATAGAAACTGCACTACAATGGTAATGGATAAAGTTAATAATCTTTTTGATAAAAAAGTTCTAAAAAAAATAGACGACACCTCTATTTCGTATAGAGAAGTTTTGTATCCTTATTTTGAAGATCATTTTTATTACAAACTAGGAATCAACATCATTTTTGGCGCACCAACAGATATAAAATCGGAGCAACTTTTTCTTCCCATAGAACTCTTACATAGTTTAGACAATGCAAAAATTAATGGTAAAAAACTTGTATTAAAAAAGGAAATTATTGTTAAAGGAAATAAAATTGAAAAACCCTTTTCTTTTATAAATAGCATTTATTTTATTGCACTGCTTCTACTTATTATTTTAGTAATCAATAAAAGAATTGTAGTATTTAGTTATCTATTTATACTTGGTCTTTTTGGATTATTTTTATGCTTGGTAGGGTTTTATTCGTTGCATAAAGAGATTTTATGGAATTACAATGCCTTGTTATTTAATCCATTGTATTTGCTTTTACCTTTTTTGAAAAAAGAATGGTTTAAACGAATAACAATTGTTTCGATGATTTTTTTAGCAATCTACTGTTGTATACTAGTAACAAAACCGCATTTATTGCTAATGTTGCCATTTATTGCTTGCAATTGTTTTATCCTAGTCAAGGTGTACTTAAGAACTAAAACTGCAGAATAATTTATTGTCCACGATAAAATAATACCGTACTAAAGGTTTTAAACATGATGTTAATATCCAAGAAGATGCTTCGATGTTTAATATAATACAGGTCATATTGCAGCTTTATTAAACTATCATTAATTGTTTCTCCATATGCATAGTTAACTTGAGCCCAGCCTGTTAATCCAGGTTTAATAACATGTCGGGTTTCATAAAAAGGCATTACTTGTGCAATTTCATTAACAAAAAAAGGTCGTTCTGGTCTTGGTCCAATTACAGCCATTTCTCCATTAAGAATGTTTAAAAACTGTGGGAATTCGTCTATTCTAGATTTTCTTAAAAATTTTCCAAATGGAGTTATCCTAGAATCATTTACTGTAGCAAAAACAGCTCCTTCTTTTTCAGCATTTTTCACCATGGTTCTGAATTTGACAATTTGAAAAATTTTACCATTTTTACCAATCCTTTCTTGATGATAAAACAATTCACCTCGATTACCCAGTATATTTCCAATAAAAATTAATGGCAATAGTAAAATCCCTAAACTAAGTCCGACTAATGAAATTAGCACTTCTAAAATCCTTACAACTAATAAATACAAATGGTTTTGGTTACTTCTGCTAAAAGGAAAATAACGATAAAAATCTCTTGAAACATATTGCACAGGTATACGCTGTGTAATGGTTTCATAAACTTGAGTATATTCTCTAATTATATAGCCATTTTCAAGTAAATGAATCAGTTGATTGTACAAATTGACTGTGATTCCGTCTGTTTTTTGAGAAGCAATAACAATTTCTGAAACTGAATTCTCTTTTACAAAAAAATCTAATTCATCAATAGCAATTTTTTTAAGGTCAGGTTTCGTTGCTGAGATACTATTTTCACTATCCGAATTTACATAGCCCATTACTTTATAATGCGGATCGGCATTCTCAAGTCCGTCAACAAGTTCTTTTACTTGATTCTTATCACATATTAAAATTACTTTTTTTAGAAACCTATGTGACGCTAGAAATTTTACATAAAAGAATCTCCATAAAAAAAGAGCCAATAAAATAGCTAAAAAGAAAAATAATATTTGAATTCTATTTGAAGGTAATTCAGGAGTATAAATTGGAGTTAATAAATATATAAGTACTGTTGTAGAAGCAGTTAATATTATACTTCTATTAATCTGAAATTGATTACTTGCAACCTGTAGGTTATACATTTCAAAAACAGCACCTAAAATATTGAGATATAAGCCTAATACTATTGTCCAATAAAAATTGGTTGTTGAAATATTAAAATAATTAAATTTAAAGACAATTCCAACTACATAAAGAGAAAAAAGCACCGAAATGACATCAAAAACTCTAAGGAGAATTTTTCTTTCCGAAATTTCAAAATGTATGCCCTTGTATTTATTCATTTTTTATTTCTCTTACCAAATTTATTGACGCAAGTTACTAAAAAATATTACTTATTATGTACTTTAAGCAATTCAATCCACTTCAATTTTACAATTTCCCAATCAAAATTATTAACTGTTTCTCGAGCATTTTCAACGATTATATTGGTTTGTTCTGGGTTTTTAAGTAGTTTTTTTATTTGTGTAGTCATATCTTCTACATCATTATCCGAGACCAATAATGCGTTTTTTTCATGTTCTAATAAAAAAGGGATTCCTCCAACTTTTGTTGATACAACTGGAATTCCTAAGGCCATTGCTTCTATTACACTTATGGGTGTATTATCAAAATGGGTTGTATTTAAAAATATATTGGAGCTATTTGAAAGATTAATCCATTCAAATTTAGAAAGTTTACCTGTAAAATTTACTTCAACTTTATTTTTTTTAGCAAAACGAACAGAGGCTATATAACTCTCATCTTTTTTAGGACCTATCATACATAAAGTTGCATTTGGATACTCCTTTTTTAATTCAACTAATACTTTAATAGCCATTATTGGGTTATATATCTTAGAGAAAGAACGAACCCATAGTAGTTTTGGAACAATAACTTCTCTTTTTATAAAAGGGTAATTTTGTAATTCAATGGTATTTGGAATATAAACAAGGTTTGTATAACCGTTTTTATAAAAAGCTTCATATAAATAATTTGAAGGAGCAATATTTATAAAAGAATTATTAAAAATCAAATTACTATAAAAAGGATTTCTCTTTATCCTTCTTGGTAAATCTCCACCATGTAGTTTAGGAATATATTTAATATTTAATACTCTACATAGTTGCGAAATTATAAATGTATACCAAAAATTTAAAGTACTATAAGTATCAATAAGCACAAAATCTATTTTATTACGATACTTAATAGTTTTACCAATCATGTCTATAATCCGCAAAAATTTACTTTTTTTGGAAGAAGCGTAATAAATTTTAAATCCTTCTCTTTCCAGAAATACACCAAGTGTATCTATTGAAGTAGATGTATAACCATGCTTTGTTAATTTATTTCCTATGTATAGTATTCTAATCATCAATTTGGACCTTTAATAACGTTAAAGAATAAACAAAAGCTGGAGCTGCAATTCTCATGGCTGCATGATTAATTGTTAATAACCAAAAAATCAGAAAACAAAACATATAAATATTTTGAGCATTATCTATATATAAAATTATTGGGGTAATAAAAATTATTAATAAAGCAATAATCCCTAAAGTCCCATGCTCTGACATCATTCTAGAAATTTCATTATGTGAGGCAGTAATTAATCCAGTTTGTTCGTAACGAAGTTCAATCCCTTTTGCAACTCCTATTCCGAATATTGGACTCTCTAAAAAATCTTGAAACTCGTTCTCTGCAATCTCTTCTCTACCTGTAAATCGACTTTCTTTAACTCTTCCTGAAGCATCTTGGTTTGCATATCTTTTTTCAATTAAACCGCCCGTTTGATTTGAAGAATAAATCCAAACAAAAATTAACAAAATAGACATTAGTAGTATCAAAAAATTTAATTTTACTTTTCCATGATATTTTATTCTTCGATTTAAGAAAAATATCAAAACAATAATCATTACTAAACCAGTAATCATTCCTCCTCTAGAGAAAGTGGTTAATCCTCTGTAACTAATGTTAAAAACAATTATTAAATTGATTATAAATAATAGTTTGGATTTAGATTCTAAGAGAAATCTTGAAAAAAAAACAAACATTCCAATTCCAAGAATAGTAGATACTTGATTTGGTCCGAATCCTCCTGAAGATTCATAATTTGAACCAGTTCCTGTAATTACATCTTTAATACTTGGAGTATAAAGAATTAAATATACAGTTATTGTTATCACGGGCAAACTCAAACTTAATAGAATCGAATTTAAACTAGAAAAAAGTATTTTTCTATTATAAGTATAAAGCGAAGCTATACCTAAACAAACGGGACCTGAAATATTAAATGCTATAGGTTTTCGTATATCTGTTCCTAAATTCAATGTTTCTGTTGCTACAATAATTCCTGGGATTAAAAGAAGTAAAAATATCCAATAGGGTACAGCATATTTTGAAAAACCACTATAATACATCCCAACGATAAGAAAAAAAATAACCCCATATTTGGAAAACTCATACAATATATTTCCTCCGGTCATTCTTAAAAAAACCTCAATACCAACTATATATGCTGATACAATTAAAACTTCATTATTTTTATTTTTATTTTTAATTACATAAAAAAAACCTCCTATAATTATTAACAAACAATAAATTTTAGATATAAATGGGACTATAAATACAACTATACCCAATGCTATATGTAGCAGCACTAATAAAATATAATTTCTTTCTTTACTTTCCATTTTTAAATATTTTCAATCCAATTTATATAGTTTTTGATAACTGCATCTTCAGAATTATTATCAACAACAGTTTTATTTAGTGCAATTCCAAATCGTTTCCTTAATTCTTGGTCATGTATTAATTTTAATAATGCTTGCAAAAAAAGTTCTGCATTTTTAACTGGAACTACAAATCCATTACTGTCATTTTCAATAATCAAAGGAATTTCTCCAACATTTGTTGAAACAACTGGTTTTTTGAAAAGTCCATATTCTAATAAAGAAACCGGTAATCCCTCAGAATCTGAAGTTAATATACAAATCTCCGATTGATTAATAATATTCTCTGTATCATTTTTAGAGCCATAAACATAGACATTATTTTCAAGATTCAACGTCTTTATCTCTTCAAAAATTTGTTTTGAATAATCATCTTCAAAATCTTTACCCACAAGATGAAAACTCCATTCTGAATTGGTTTGTTTCAAAGCACTAGCTACTTCTAGTAACAAAAAATGATTCTTTTGATGTCTTAAATTCGCCAAACATAAGATTTGTTTACCAGGATTTCCCTTTAAAATAGTTTCAGGATGAGCTGTAGATTTTAAACTTGTGAAATTTGGAAAATAAATCACTTTCTTACAAAACAATTCCTTTATAGCCCAATTTTTTAATTTATAATTGACCACTATAATTCCGCTTAAAAAAAACGAAGCGATTTTAATTGCATAGGATTTTTGAGAACTAATAAACTCACTTAATCCATTATGATCATGCCAAATAATTTTGATTTTTGGTAGAAAAATTTTAACCAATATTGCTGTGAAATAAGAACTGCTATGGGGTTGCAAATAGTCAACTTTATTTTCTTTGCAATATTTTCTTAAACGCATTGTAGCTCCAAAATCAATAGTTCTATTTCTCTCTAAAAACAAATAGGATACTTTATTGCTAATTTGACTTTTGAGATTTCCTTCTCTTCTTGTAGTTACTAAACCCGAAAACACAATCCTTTCAGAAAGTGCATTAGCATAATTGACGGCCATTTTTTCTGCACCACCAATTTCAAGTGAATCTATAATTTGAACTATTCTCATGGCTTTAGCAGCTTTCTAACTTCATTTTCAAAAAAATCAAGTGTGTACTTTCTTGACCAATCAATAGCTTTACTAACTTTTTCTTGATATAATTTATTATCCTTTAAGAGTGATTGAATTTGTTTCTCATCTTCATCAAAATTCATTTCCAAAAGCAATCCTCTTTTTCCGTTATCTAACATATTTGGGACACAAGAAACTTTAGATGAAATTGGCAAACATCCCCAAAACATTCCTTCTGCTATTACTTTTGGCCAACCTTCACTTTTTGAAGGTAAAATTACGAAATGACTTTGTTGGTAAGCTTTTTTTATTACATCTTGGTTTTGGTTGCCTTTAAAAATAACATAGTCTCTTAATTGATGTTTATCAATATATTTTTCAATTACAAATTTTTCATTTCCTTCTCCAAATAGTAATAGTTGCACATTATTCCCTTTTAATTTAAGGTTTTCTATAAGTTTAACAGCATATAATGGATTTTTACCATTGGCTAATGTTCCAACAAAAAGAAATGAAATAATACCATTAAAATCCCTAGTAAAGACTGTCTCTTTATCAATTTCTTTATAACTTGCTGTAAAAAATGGTTTGATGTTTTTAGAACTATTCTCCCATTCTCCATATACCAAAACCTGCATGTTTTTAGTTAAAAACTCATTACTTAAAATCCATTTTTGAATAGTATAGCTAATGGGTTGTTTGGATTTTGGATCCCAATTTCCTGCATATTTTGCGGTTTTTGGTTTATTTGGGAAAAGAATTTGTAAAATACATCCCATTAATCCAATATTTCCAGGACAACGCAAGTGAATATGATCGGCCCAAACCATTGACTTATACAACAAATAAAAATTAATAAATGAAAATCGCAGGGCTTTTAAAAAACCTAGTAAGGTTTTAATATTAAAACCTTTAACTTCGTATATTGTCGTTATTGGAAATGAAATTTTAGAAACTAATAAACCATTATCTTTTTCCCATAATGGGCAAGTAAAAGCTATTTCATCAGAATATTTAGCCCAAATTTCTAATTCTTTTACATATGGACTATATGCAAAATTATTATTGTCTTTTTTAATAAATGGTGAAGATGATATAACGACTAATTTCATTAAATATATCCTTTTGAACTTTTTTCAGAAACTAAAACTGCTGGTACACCAACCACAACTCCATTTTCAATAACATCGGAAACTACTAAGGAACAAGCTCCTATTAAAGAATTGTCATTAATTGTAATCTTACCTGCAATTACTGCATTGGCACCAATATAAACATTGTTTCCAATAATTGGCACACCTCTATTTTCTCCTACTCCAGATACTCCAATAGTGACTCCTTGAGATATATTACAATTGTTTCCAATAATAGTGTCTGAATTCATTATAATCCCGCCAAAGTGGGCAATATAGAATGAATGACCAATTGTAACTGAAGCTGGAATAGAAATCCCTGTAGTTATTTCGATTGCTTTTTGCCAAATATAAAGGAAGAACATAAAAAACAATCTAAGTGGTTTCCATTTAACTTTAGTATAAAAAAAATTAGCAGTTCTATATTGAATTAATGCCCAAAATCCTTGTGTTAAAAATAAAATCACAAAAAAATTAGCTCCGTATTTTCTATATTTTTTATAATCAGAATGTATTAATTTAAAAACCGACATGCTAATTAATTTTTGGTTTATTAAAAAACAAACTAAACCAACCATAAAATCTTCCTAAAAATTCGGTAAAAGCTTCCTTTGGTTTGTTAGTTGTAAATGTATTAATAAATCTGATTAATGTCAATAGTAATATAATTACATTCCATTTGAATTTTGCTTTAAAGGATGGTCTTGGGTATTTTACGCGCCATACATACCATCCGTTTCTAACCACCATTTTTCCATACTGGAATTTATTTGGTCTTCCAGATTCATTATGAAAATGTCCCAATTGTGCTTTAGTATTGACAAATAATTTTCCTGTTTTGGAAAGTCTCAAAGTGAAATCGGCATCTTCATACAAACCATAACCTTCAAAATAGGTAGAAAATTGAAAGTTAATAAATACTGATTTTTTAAATGATGAAACTCCACCCATTAATTGTTCCACTTCATAAATTTTATCCGAAGGAGGTAAAAAACCGATACTTCTTCCGTTTGAAAACTCGGGTAAATAACCTGGTTTCACATCACTGTCGAGACCTAATTTTTTACGAAGTACAAAGCGATCTCCATCTTTCTTTTTCCAACCATCATAAAAAAACTCATCTACTTTAGGATCATATTTACCATCAACTTTTGTCCAAGTTCCTTCATTTGTAATATAACCACCAACACCTAAGGCTTGCGGATAAACAGCATATGTTTTTATAATTTCTTCAAAGTAAGTTGGCTCTAAAATAGTATCGTCATCTAAAAAACAAATAACCTCAGCAATTGTATTTGTTTTTGAAATCCCGAAATTTCGTTGTTTGGTCAATCCTCTATCTTCGTTTGAGACTTTAAAATAATGCAAATTCTCAAATGGATTTTGTTCTAAACTATTTTTAGTTTCATTATCTGTTGAGCCATCAATTATTAGAATTTCATTTGGGTACAAGGTTTGAACTTTAACCGATTGCAGTAAATCAAGCAATGGTTTTGGACGCAAATAAGTACATATTATAAGTGTGAAATTCATTTTTAAACGGTTCTTTTACCTAAATCCATTAATTTTTTAGCATAAAATGCAGATTTATTAAATTGCAATTGTCTATAAAATAGTTTCAAAAATCGCAATGGAATAGTCCATTTTGAACCTTTAAATAAATAAAACGAAAAATATTTATGACGGTATTCATTAACTAATTCAGGACCAAAATGTTTGTAATTATAATACATTATTGTTGGACTAGGAACGGGTCGAATCCATTTTACTGGTGTATCTAATTCCCAAGGTTGCTTCTTGCGTTTCTTTCCCATAACCATTGCCTGATTTCCCCAAAAACGATAACCGCCAACGGCTGGTTTCAAATGCAAATTAGTTGAAAAAGGGTTTTGCATAACTACAACTCCAATTTTAGTAAGTGACATTCCAAAATCATTGTCTTCACCATAACCTCCGTCAAAGTTAATATCATTGCCAACTAATTGAGTGACAAATTCTCTTTTAACACAATTATTGGCATTATTAAAAATTTGAGCTGCACCTGCTAAAAATCTTGTACTGCCATAATTTTCAAGTTTTGATTTTAAATCATCAAGGTTTTGTTTTTGATTATCGGCACGAATATCCAAACCGTTACAAGCATCAGCATTGTATGTTTGCAGAAAACGAATGTGATTTTCAATATAATTGGTTGGAATTCTAATATCATCATCACCAAATACAATATAATCTCCTGTTGCCAATTCAATTGCTTCGTTTCTTGCTCTACAACTTCCTTTGGTCTCTTGCCATTTTATTTTTAATTCAAAAGGGTAATTTTTTGTATGGTATAAACTTTCATCTCTTTGATTTTCTGGAGTTGCATCAACAACAACAACTTGAGTTGGCTTATACGTTTGCAAAGCTAAATCATCTAACAATTGCAACGTAAAATCTTGTCGCAACATGGTTGGAATAATATAACTCACACTAGGATTTCCTGTAATTTCTTTTAACTCTCTTGGTTTGACAATAGTTTTAGTACTTGAAAGTTTAAAATTGTTTTTAGCATAGAAAAAAGCATTCCATTCCTTTATCTTCCAAAAACCCTGGCGATAAATCATAAAAAGAGAATGGTCAATTTTAAAGTTCTTTCTAAAGAAAACATATCTGTCTTTTGCAGTTATTGGCTGTTTAATTGTTTCCTGAACTGCAAAAAGTCCTTTTATATAAAGTGGCACAACACCTCGAAATCTTAAAGCGTTGTATCCTAAATCAAAAGCCTGCATTTCGGGATTTTTAAAATCACAATCAAAACCTCCTAAAGTTTCCCAAACGGATTTTCTGATGGCAAATTGATAGGGATTTATTCTCCAACTAATACATTGGTCAAGATTGTCAAAATCGTTTATGAACCAAAAAAAAGTAGCTGTTTGGTAAACTAATTCTGGAAATGCATTTTTATATCCTTGTTCAAATGAACTGTGCCAAATATCACCAACACCATTGGAGATTTCTTCCAACATAGCAAGATTTGGAGTTCCTGTGTAGAGAATAATTTCTCCCTTATTAGTAAGATGTTCTTTAAATGTAAACATTATTATTTTTTGATTAGTATGCTTTCGTAAAAAGCCAAACTTTTTTTAGCAATTACTTCAATACTAAATTTTTCTATTACTTTTTTTCTAGCTTCCATTCCAAATTGCTCTCGCAAAATTGGATTACTTAGCAGTTCTACAATTTTTTGAGCAAAAACCATGTGATCTTTTGGATGAACTAAATATCCATTTTTTTCGTCGTCTATTACCTCAGTTGCCCAACCAATATTTGATGCAACTATTGCTTTTTTCATTGCCAATGCTTCAATCCATGAAACGGGTAACGCTTCGGCAAAAGTAGGAAAAACACAAACTGTTGCTTCATTTATATGTCTATTAATTTCATGATAAGGGACACTTCCTAAATAACTAACATTTTGAATACTTTCTTTGGTAAATAATTGTTGCATCATCTGCCAAGTTGAAGTGTTTCCTGAGATAATATCGGATGCATCTTTACCTATTAAAATGAGTTTAGCTTCATTGTTTGATTTAAATACTTCATTAAAAATAAGTGGCAATTCTAGCAAACCTTTTTTTCTAATTAAGGTTCCAAAATAAAGAATTGTATTGTTGCTATTTTTTATCAAACTATCGTCAGAATTGAATTTTTCAACATCAATACTATTAGGTATTATTTCAAAATCTCTTTTAAGCGAAAATATTTTTTGGGTACTATCAGCAGTGTATTGACTAACAGATAGCAATGCATTCGCTTTTTGCAAAGCTCTTTTTTCGTGAAATTTATTTAAAAACTTTACGGGTCGGTTATCTAAATGACAAAAGTAAGTGTCGGATCCATTTAATCGAATCACAACAGGACATTTAGGTTGAATATTGGATGTAATTCCAGTCCAATCGGGTGCTTCAACTATATCTATTTTCTTCTTTATTAGTAATGAGTTTATGAGCTTTTCTATTTTTTTTTGAGTTAAAAATCGAGATAAACCCTTAAGTTTTACATTTTTAATTTTGTGAAAAGTAATTTCGTTCTCCTGAAAAGATGCATCCTCATTTTGTCCATAAACTAAAACAACAACTTGATGACCTAACTGTATCAATCCTTTTGATAAATTCATAATACTCGTACCAATACCACCTGATGTACCAATATTTGGGTGCGGAAATTCGGGTGTTAGAAAAGCTATTTTCATTGGGTTATTTTTTTATACAAATACTAGCTATGCTTATGGTATTTAATTAGTTAACTAGAATGATTTTTTCTTTTTTCATTACAGTAAACCATTAAGTCACTTTTAAGTAACCCATAAAAATCATGAAATACTATATTAAACTTTCTTTAAAATTCTCAGGTGCTAAAATACTACCAGTTTTATGAAATAAAGGAGGTTGTGAAGTGTAGTACATAATAATAAAATTCAAAATTTTAAGGATAGAATTATTAGACATTATTTTGAATATAGTAATCCGACAAATCCTTATCAATAGAAATAAATGCTGGCGATAAAACAGTTTTGTTATCAGTTACATTTTCAGTTATAACTGCATTTGCTCCAATGACAACATTGTTACCAATTTTAATATTACCAAAGACACCTGCATTTGGGCCAATAAAAACTTTATCCCCAATAATAGGAACTCCCTTTTTTTTCCCATAATTACTAACTCCAATAGTTATTCCTTGCGATATATTACAATTTTCTCCAATAATCGTGTCACCATGAATCACAATATTTCCAAAGTGACCTATATAAAAACCTTTGCCGATTTGGGTTCTATAAGAAATATCAATTCCATATTTAACTTTCAATCTTCGAAGCCACAAAAAGAAAAAGAAAAATAACAATCTGTTTTTTCTTCTATATTTTTGTGTCATACGGAAAATGGTGATAAATTTTAGACCAGGAATTGGGTGAGAAATAAACACAAAAAACAATCGGCCGAAACTAATTTTATTATAACCATAACGTTTAAAATCTGATATAAGCATACTATTTCATTTACTTTATAATTACTTCTATTGCATTCCAAATCCGTTCTGAAGCCTTTTCAGGTGGATGTTGATTGATGGTCTCAAACCACTTTTTAGCATTTAAAATTATTTCTTGCGATTGAATATTATCAAGCAATTCATCCATTTTTTGAGCAATTTCATTTGGGTTATTTAACCAAAAAACAGCATTTTTATTTGGCATAGAACTGAAGTGTACAAATTTATAGCATTTATGAATATCCCATTTGTTATCTAACTGAAATTCTTGATTGTAATTAAAATAGCCACACGGTTTATTATGTGCTGCAAAATCAAAAATTGTTGATGACCCTAAATTAACAACCATTTCACTGTATTCTGCAATGTTAGAAAATAACGTGTCATCCTCTTTTAATGGTAAAATAGTATTCCATTTAGTAGTTAAGGGTTTCCATAAAGGATCAATAGGAACAATTATTTCGGAGTATTCTTTTAATACTTCATCATACCTATTTGAAAAATCCACAGGGCAACGTCTGAAGATAATTCCTAAGTTGTGATTTTTAGTATTTAAAATTCTAATGGCTTCCGAAATATCTTTTAAATACAAAGGATCATCAGGACTTGAGGTAATGTCATCTCCTGAAAAACAGATGTATTTTTTATTAGTATCTAAATTAAATTTATCAAAAAAAACTTGTTTGCTTGTTTGCTTTTTCTCATTAAAATGCATTTCAAATTGAGGTGTTCCTGTTATAATTATTTGATTTTCATTAATATAAGGATAATACAATAACAATTCATCCTTCATATATTGACTCCAAACAAAATAAAAATCGGTTTCAACAATCATTGTCGCTTTAGGCAAATTATCCCATGAAAAAATAAAAGTAGCCGTTGGAATATTTAAATCTTTTGCAGCTAATAGAGGTGCAACCGATAATATTTGCCTTTGATTGGTGCAAAAAACCATAGCAGGCTTTTCTTTTTCTAAGGTTTGTTTACTCTGGTAATAATAAAGTGTTTTTCTTTCCTCAAAAGTAATTTTATGACTTATTCTTTTTAACCCTTTTTTGCCAGAATTCAAAAGAATCAAACAATTTACTAAAATACTTTTAATAGTGAATTTTAAATCTCTATACGAAAATGGAAATTTATAGGATTCATAAATCGAATCTTTGGTTTTTTTAATAAATTGATTTAATGTCAGTTGTATTTTTACAATTTTATAAACATCCGTAAGTGGATGAGTTTTGGCATTATTAATTTTTATTTCTTTAAACCCCAAATCTTCAATTGAAAACATAGTATTATTCCAGAAGATAACATCAAACTCTTTTTCAATGCCAATATCATGAAAATTGGAATAAGCAAAATTTCTTAGTCCAACACCATCTGGAAGCAGTATAAATATTTTTTTATTTGTCATGAATAATTTTTTTATAAACTCCCAATTCTTCCATGATCGGAATAAGACCGATGTACAATAAGGTTATTATCTAAAGGCTTTTCCGAAAGGAATGTAATATCACAAAAGTAACCTTCTATTATTGGATTTAAACGCCAAGGAATACAACTCTTATGATCTAAAACCCATTCTCTTTTTTCTAATTGTTTTGTAATTACATCATTCCACGAAGTAATATAGTCCATCCAAAGGTAACCTAATTCCCAAGCTTGTTCTTCTAAAAAAGGGATATTTTGAAAATCAACCACTCGCAAACCTCCAACATTTTCCTGACTAACAACCCTTGAGCCATCCGACAATTGCAATCCTTTAATTGTGGGTTGTTGAAAATAATGACTATCATTAACAATCCAGTTATCAACTGATACTGCTATACTTTTACAAACGTTTTCGATTGTTTTTTCTTTAATTGAAGGGTTAATTTTTACATACCGCACCAAATCATAATAACGGTACCAACGCATGCTTTTATACATGCCTAAACCTAGATTGTTTGCAGCTGTTGCAGCAAGTGGATAGTAGTTTCTGGCGAGGTTATATAAATTGGACATCACGCCATTTCCTCTATATTCTTCATCTAAAAAGCCATTAATCATCCAAGCAATACCATCACAAAAATTGGCACCAACATGACCAATAATTTTTTCATTGTTATCCAAACAAATAAAAGCACGACCATATTTTGGATCACCATACTGCCATTCCCAAAATTCTTTTTTTTGAAGAGGATGATTTTTTCTATAAATTCTTTTATAAAAGACTTCTAAACTATCCCAATCTTCAATAGTAGCTTCTCTGAATCTCATAACATTTTTTTAAGTCGAGCATTGCCTTCAATTACAATTTCGTTTTTTTGATTTTTACAAATTGTGCTAATAAAAACATGCCCTTTTGGAGATATATCGGTAACTTCTAAAATTGCTGTAATGACATCATCATAATAAACAGGTCTAATAAATTTTATTTCATGACTTAAATACACACTTCCTGGCCCAGGTAATTCTTTGGCAAATAATGTTGTAATTAGTGTTAAAACTAATGGCCCATGGACTATTGGCTTTTTGAAAATGGTTTTTTCAGCATAGGCTTCATCAAAATGAATAGGGTTATAATCACCTGTTAATTCTGCAAATAATTTAACGCTTTGCTTGTCAAATTTTTTTATTGTAATAGCTTGTTGGCCGATAATACAATCCATAATTATTTTTTTATATAATTTTTACCTCCTATTAAATCATTGCAATCAAATCGTTTCAAAAGTAAATGATTTTCACCAAAACGATTGATACCGGGTTCAAAAGCAAATCCAATTTTATGACCCATTTCCTTTGCGAATTCGGGTACTGGTGTTTTACAGGAATCACTATTCCCATATGGATAACTTACTGAAAATGAATTATCATGACCAAATGAATCAATATAGTTTTTGGTGGTTTCTAATTCCTTTCTTATAACTGAATGGCTTAATAAGCCTAGAGAAAAATGGCTATGTGTATGACTTCCTAACATATTAAAACTTGATAATTCTGACAACTGTTCTTTGGTCATATACAAATCATTAACTGTATTTTTTGTATCAAAATAATCATAAAATAAGGCATTGATTATTTTAGAATTTTGATCTGTAGTTAATTTGAAATTTAATAAATATTTAAGGCAAGCACTGTCAAAATCATCATAACTGTAATATAGCTTAGCATTATTCAAGTCTTCTTCTGATAAATCAATATTAATTTCTTCTGCCAAATTCTTAATCATTTTTAATAATGTTAATGTTGGAATTTGGGAGCGTAATAAATGAATTTTATGAACTTGTGATACTTCTTTTTCAATATAATTAATTGAATTTATAAAATATATAGCTTGTATTTTTAACTTATCTAAAATTGGCTTTGCTAAAATATATTGTTCTTTCAAGCCATCATCAAAAGTAATTAAAATGAAATTCTTTTCTGATTCTAAAATCGCATCAATATCTTCTATCAATAGGTTTTGATTTATAAATTCGCCAGTTTCTGCTAATTTTAACAACTGATTTTCAAACTCCAATGGAGTTACACCAAAAATACTTGGGTAAGGAGCGTCAAAGTTGTTTCTTATATAATGATAATTACAAACTGTAAGCATTTTTATTCTTTTTTAGTTCAATTACATTAATACAATAGGCAAATAGAAAAATCAACATTGGTCTAATTGGAAACATGTATCGTTGCTCCGAATGGAAAACAAAAACATACAATAAACTCCATCCCCACAAAAAAAGAAAAGGTATTGCTAATTTATATTTTTTTGATCTAAATAGATAATACATCATCCAAATTCCGGAAAAAATTAAAACATAATTTATTAAATTAATATAAATGTGTATTCCGTATTTTACAACCTTATTTTTATTAGATTTTAATAAGGGAGAAATAAAAAAACTTTGAGATTGAAAAAACTTTAATGAGTATTGTCTTAGTGTTAATAAGGGATTATCAAAAATATCATTTTTAACCCATTGGATATAATAGGAAGTTTTGTCATACTTGTACTTTGTGCAAATCGAATCTAACTCAGCTCTTTTTTTGAGGTTATTCCAATAATCATTTGAAGCAAATTCATCTCTTCCATGTTGTGGCATCCAATTAAATGGTTCATCACGAAGTTCAAATCTTGACCATAAAATTTGATTTCTAAAAACAGTGTTTTTAAATTCAAAATCAGATTTGTCTAATTTTTTTTCCATAAAAATTAAGACCGGTATTATTAAGATAATAGAACCAAAAATCAACTTATAATTTATTTTGAATTTACACAAAAATAGATAAACCATAAAAACACCAATAAACGGAATCATATTGGGTTTTATACCATACAAGAGTACCAAACTTAGCCCTAAATAAACAAAGTCTTTTGAACTATATTCGTGGGCATAATTTATTTTTACCCATATATATACAAAAGCTGCGATAGCAAAAAAGCCAAAAGCTTCACCAAGTATTCCCATGGCATAATAGATATGAATTGGGAAAAGACATAATATTAGTAGTGTGTAAAATTTTGTTTTTTTAGTGAAATCCATGATTGCAAATGCTTTAAAAAGCAATCGAATACTTAAACAAACAAATACACAATTAAAAATGATACCACTTAGCAAAAACAACTGATCATTATGAAAAGTATAAACGAATGAATAAGGAATTAAATAACAGAAAAGCGTTAAAAATCCTTTTTCAATGTTTATGTTCCCTTGAAAACCATTTAAAATGTATTTTAATAAATCTAAAATTCCAATATGAATTTGGTCTAAGTCACCAAAAGGTACTGGTTTAAAAGGTAAAAAGTAAAATATAAAACACAGTATTGCGGTTATTAAAACTGGGTGTTTTACACCAAAATCAATTATTTTATTCATCTTTTATAAACTTATCCTTAATAATATAAATAGGCCTTTTTCTAGTTTCATCATAAGTTCTCCATACATATTCTCCAATGATCCCTAGCATTAACATTATCAATCCTCCAATAATGAGTATTATTATCATTAATGGAGCCCAACCTGTAAATGGAGTATTATGTATAAATCTATTATATACAATTACTAATGCGTATAAAAAACCGAAAAAAGAAAAACAAATACCTAAAAAAGACATTAATCGAATTGGCACATAAGAAGTATTCAATAGACCATCGATGAAATATTTTAATTTTTTTGAAAGTGACCATTGCGATTTTCCAATAGTTCTTTTTAATCTAGTATAAGGAATAAATGCAGTATTGAAGCCTAACCATAAAACATCACCTTGAAAAAATCGATTTCTTTCATCTATTTGATTTAAAACTTCTAAAGCTTTTTTATCAATGAGCATAAAATCAAATCCACCTTTTGGCATTTTAGGGTTAACATATTGCATTAATTTATAGAAAATATTTGAAGCTTTATTAGCAATAAAACCATCTTCTCTGTCTATTCTGTGTCCAATTACTATTTCATTTCCTTCTTTCCATTTAGCAACCATTTCATGTATTAGCGCAATCGGCTCTTGCAAATCGGCTGACAAATTTACTACGGCGTCACCTGTAACTTCTCGAAGTCCAGCAATAACTGCTGCTACTTGCCCAAAATTTCTTGAAAAAGAAATTACTTTTACATTGTTATCTTTTTTGTGTAAAGAAATTAATTCGTTTATAGAAAGATCATCCGATCCATCATTAACAAAAATGATTTCATATTGAAATTGTAATTGAATTACTAATTCAATAAGCTTATTATAAGTTGGAAATAATGACCCTTCATTTCTATAAACAGGAATAACAAAAGATAATTTCATAAACGCTAAAAATTAATTTTATAAGTTGATTATTTGGGAAGGAGTTCAATAAATTTCAACATGTCTTTATTCCTTTTTTTTATATACTTTAAAGGTGACCCAATATATATTCCCCAAGAATCTACATTTTTTGTAACCAATGACATAGCTCCAATTGCAGTTCCTTCGCCTATTGTAACTCCAGGCAAAATTACACTACCAGCACCAATTATGGAATGACTCTCAAAGAGAACTGGACTATTATGGACATTTTTATATTCATTTGGTATAGTTGGACCTGTTAAAAAATTCCCAGAATAATCATCACTACTAGAATATACTGCTGTTTTAGAGCTAATACCAACAAAATCATTCAATTTAATTAATTCACTACCTATTAACGAAACATAACATGCAATATGAACATAATTCCCAATTTCTATTCCATTTTCACCAGCAGAAATAATACAAAAATCATCAATTCTAACATTAGAACCAATAGAAATGCTTTTTGGATTATAAATCGAAACTTTATCAGAAATTAAAACATTGTTTCCAATATTTTTAAAATCGAGTTTTTCTAACTCTTCTCTACTGTAAAAACCCATATTTATATTTTTTTAATCCTTTGATTCTGCTATTATTATTTTTTATTAAAAACTATTTACCGAGGTGATTTTTAATTCCTTTATTTCTTAAATTAGATTTCTAAATTTGAGTTTATAATTTTACAAATTTTGCTTAATTCTTCTTTTTCCAATCCAACATATAAAGGTAAACATAAAATAGTACTCGCAATACTTTCTGAGATAGGCATTGAGTTGGCTGTTAAATATTCCAGTTTATTAAGAGATGGATAAAAATAACGTCTTGGAAAAATAGCGGCTTTATTGAGTGCTTTTTGCACTTTTAATAAACTTTCTTCTGTTTTAAAAATAACTGGATAGTAACTATAATTCCATACGGTTGTTGTCCTCAATTTCATTTCTCGCATTTTATTAAAATCCAAATGATCTTTATAAAAATTAACCACCTTTTTTCTTTCTTCGATGATAAAATCTAAATAGGGAAAAACGGCTAAACCCATGGCAGCTTGTAATTCTGAAATTTTTCCATTGATACCAAGTCCGTGGAAGTCTAATGGACCATTATGACCGAAATTATGGCTATAGTATATTTTTTTCATTAATGAATCATCGTTACAAAATACTGCTCCTCCTTCGCCAGTATGGAAAAGTTTTGTTGCATGAAAGCTACAAGTACTAATGTCACCATATTCAAAAACCGACTTTCCATTATATTCTACACCAAAACAATGCGCAGCATCATAAATAACTTTTATATTATTTCTTTTGGCAATTGCTTCTAATTCGATAACATGACATGGGTTTCCAAACACATGAGTAGCAAGGATTGCTGTAGTTTTTGGTGTTATTGCCGCTTCAATTTTAGTTTCATCAATGGTTAGATATTCTGGATTTATATCAACAAATATTGGTGTACAATTTTCCCAAAGTATAGATGCTGTTGTAGCTACATAACTAAAAGGAGTGGTAATCACTTCACCTCCATTTGCTAGTAATTTTAAAGCGATTTGTATCGGAATTGTTCCATTTGTTGTAATTAAAATGGAATTGGTGTTTAAATATTTTTTTAGTTTTTCTTCCAGTTCTAAAACTAATTCTCCTCTATTGGTAAGCCATTGGTTTTTCCATATCCTCTGTAAATGAGTATTGTATTCTTCAAGAGGTGGTAAAAATGTCTTGGTTACATTTATCATAATCAATGGAATAATTTGGATGAAAAAATATCTTTTTAAGCTTACAAATTAACAAATAATAACGCTTTAAACATAACCTAAACCAGAATAAGTAACCATTTTTTTTTAAATACTTAAATCAAATTTTGATTAACACCGATTGTCAATTCTTTATCATCAAAATAAGTAAAGTTATGATCCTCTAAGATTTTATAAATAGCTTGTCGACAATTAAATTCGTCGTGAATTTCAATGGCAACACATTTTGTAATTGATAGATAGGAAAGATTTGCAAAATTCCCAGTAATAACTTCTTTTTCAGAGCCTTCTATATCAATTTTTAAAATATCAATAACTTCAAAATGATGTTTTTTTATCAAATAATCAATTGAAAAAGCTTCTAAATTTGTATTATCTGATGTTTCCTCTACTCGAATTGCCCAATCATTTTTATCTCGAAAATCCCGAACAATGTTTAAAAAAGTATTCTTACTCCAAAGTCCGCCTTTTACTTTGATTACATTTTGAACCTTATTTTTCTCCAAATTATAACGCATCGATTCAAAATTAGAATCGTCTGGTTCGATACAAATGTAATTTGCATTGTCAAAGAATCGGGAGAAATATAATGAAGTTAAGCCAATATTACTGCCCGCATCAATAATATTGATTTCTTTATGGTTTGGAAAATAGTTCTTAAAGGTTGCAACAACGGGTTGGTATTCTAAATCTTTAAACACTTGACTAAATACATCTAAATCGCTTGAAGGCCTTTTTCGTGTTTTAATAGTGGCATTATATTTTGGGTAAAACGAAATGAAAGCATCGACTTCTTCAACTTTTAATATACCCTTATTCGTAATGAGGTGATAGTAATAATCATTAATGATTCGTTCTCTTTCAGAAGTAGTAATTTTAAATATTCTTTTGAACAAATACTTTAAAACCAGTATTTTGTTATCAAAATTTAATCGGTGTAGTTGAAACAGTTTTTGCATTTTATTTTAAAATTTGTGCTGTATTTATCCATTGCCAAATATGAAAGCTACTTTGATTATCCCCTTTAAAAAAAGAATTTAATTCTTTTTGCAATTCTTTTTTATCAAACCAATTATTAGTATAGAGTATTTCCACTTCTGCTTGCACCCAATCTTTTAAATCTTCAGAAAGCCATTCTCTTTGAGGGGTTTGTAAAGGTCGTTTGGGAGCTAAAACTAAATCTTTTTGGAGAAATTTTTCAGCAATTTTTCGAAGCATCCACTTTTGAATTCCATCTTTGATCTTGAAATCTTTTGGTCTGCTAAAAACATACTCAACCAATTCATAATCTAAAAAAGGTTCTCGCAATTCGGTACCATACATCATAGAAACTCTATCGTTAAACCGAAGTGCACGTGGTATTTTAGTGTAAAACAAGTCTCTATATTGAAGATTTGATAAATCATCGTTAAAAGGTTTATTATAGACTATTTTACTATAATTTGAAGCAAAATTAGTATCTAAAACATTAGTTCTAAAAGGTGAACTTGTAACTCCTTGAATATTGTTTTGCGTGTTATTGATATAATAATCATAACCTGCCCACGCTTCGTCAGATCCTTGTCCGTCTAACAAAACCTTAACTCCTTTAGCGCTTGCTGCTTGAAATATCTTGGAATAGGCAATAGTTGGAATGCCACCATAAGGTTCTGATTGATTTTGCGCAATTTTTAACGAAAGTTCAGGTACTTCATTTACAGAAAGCGGACAAATATTGAGATGATAAGGTCTGGTTTCTAACATTTTTTTTACCCACGTTATTTCATCATAACGTTCATCATTTGTAATAAATGTAAAAGCTTCAACGGCTGTTTTGTCGATATCTTGTTGGTCAATTAAGGCTAAAAGTATACTTGAATCTAATCCACCACTAAGATTAAAACCTACGGGAACATCGGCTCTAAAACGCAGATTTATGGCTTTTAAAAGTAATTGTGTGATGTATTCTTCTTCATTGTTTTCAAAATGATTTTGAAGATTTGATATTCGGTCTTCAAAGCAATACCATTTCTTGATTTGAAGTGAATTGTTTTTTAGCGTTAAAAAATTTCCAGGTTCTAACTGGTGGATATTTTTCCAAAAAGTTTCATTGGGCAAACCATAACTTCCTTGTGTAAAAAAATTTGACCAAACTTTATCATGTGGCGTTTTTGGAACTCCAATAGACCAAAGTGTTTTAATTTCGGATGCAAAGTAAAAGTTGGAATTATCAAAAAAATAATAAAAGGGTTTCACTCCAAATCTATCTCTGGCAACAAATAATGATTGCTCTTTTTTATTCCAAATAGCAAAAGAAAACATCCCATTAAACTTTTCAAGACATTTTTCTCCCCATTCTCTGTAGGCATTCAGTAAAACTTCGGTGTCAGACTTGGTTCGAAAAGTATATTTTGATTGTAATTCGCTTTTAAGCTCGATGTAATTGTAAATTTCACCATTAAAAGTCAACACATAATTATCACAATCGCTTGTAAAAGGTTGGTTGGCATCACTAGACAAATCGATAATACTCAATCTGTTTTGACCTATTGCAACTTTTTTATCGTCGCAGTAAAAATCGCTATGATCTGGACCACGATGTTTTTGGGTTTCCAACAGTATTGAGATGTTGGTTGTATTGGCATTTACACCTATAATTCCTGCTATTCCACACATTTTATAAATGAATTTTAGTAAGTAGGTGTTCGGCTTTTTCCCAATCTTTTAATGTATCGATATTCACATGAAAATCGGGGTTACTTTCGATATAAGTAATTGAGTTGCCATACAAACTTCCGTTTTTAATTACACCCGTTTTGGTGATATATATTGAACCATCACGATGAAAAGATTTAGGCAATTCTTGTCTTCTTGGAATAATTTTATCCTCGCCAGTGGCAATTTTTAATAATCCTAATTCGTTTTCTTCAAAAGCCCAATGCGGGTTATACTCGTGCGGGATTGGCAAAACACTTACTAAACTATCAGCATTGGAGGAAATAAATTTTTCAATGGCTTTATCAATAAAACCTTTATCTCTAAACGGATTTGTGGGTTGTAATAAACAAACAGCATCAAAAAAAATATTTTGAGACTCAAAAAAAGCAATAGCATGTTGAACTACTTCTAACGAGGTTGAAGCATCTTGAGCATATTCAGCTGGACGGAGAAAAGGCGGTTTGAGTCCTGATATTTCGGCTGCAATGGCTATTTCTTCATCATCTGTAGAAACAACAATTTCACTAAGTAATTTTGAATTCTTGGCGTCATCAAGAGTATATTCAATCAAGGGTTTTCTACCAAGCAGTTTGATATTTTTTTTTGGAACACCTTTGGATCCACCTCTTGCTGGTATTAAGCCTAATATTTTCATTTTTTATTAAATACAAATCTGTTTTCTCCAACTCCAAATTTTTCTTTTGCAAAAGGGATATCATTGTATATTGCTTCTACTCTATCAAAATCGGTTCCGCGTTGTAATCTTTTTATATTGGTTGCACCGTTTATCTCTAATTCGGTAACCATCTCTTCGGGAGTTAATCTAGTATTAATTGGAACCATAACATGATCAAGCATATAAAAAACTCTATTCATTGGAATTCCAAGTGAACGAAGCACATCTTGAGCATATTTCTTGTTTACATTTTTCATGATAGCTCTTAAAATTTCGATTTTATCCCAAAATATTCCACCTGGATTTTCGATTAAATATTGCCATCCTAATCCACCACTTTTCATTACTCTAAGCTGTTCACTTATTCCTTTTTTCCAATCCTCTGTATGATGAAGAACACCATTGCTATATACAATATCAAAAGATTCATCTTCAAATGGCATATCTAAAACAGATCCTTTTATAAATTCAATATTTAAAATTCCTGCAAGTTCGGCTCTTGCTCTTGCATCTTCCAAACCAATATCCGAAAAATCGATTCCAACGGCTTTATCGATTCCTAATAATTTCCAGGCTGCTGTATATCTTCCACCGCCACATCCTTGGTCAAGTAGCGTTAATTTTTCTATATTGTCAATTGTAATTCCATTTCTATTTAATCGTGTTTCTAAAAGGTTTTTAGCTTCTTCGAAATAACTTTTATGATTAAATTCTTTAAATAAATTTCCATAATGCTGACCTGTATGACTTTTAACTTCATCACCAAAACTTTCATCATTGAGATTTTCGAATGAAATAGTAAACAAATTATTGATTCCTTGATTTTTAACAGCACTTTGAGTGGCATCCATCAATTCGTTTAAGGCAGTAACAAAAAGCAATATGGGATCGCTTGAAGCTTTAAAAATTCCTTCTGCTTTATGAAATAAATAAGGAACGGCTAGTATTCTGAAATAATCATGGAATTTATCATTGGGTAATTGATTATACATTGATACAACTTCCTCGGGTGTGTTACCGTACGTTTTTGTTTGAATACAATCTACAATTTCAGCAAGCGTATTGGTGGTTCTAATATCTTTATTTTCAGGTATCATTATAAATTAATAGGTTATGGTTTTGTGAAATTGCAAAGGCAAATCGTTTAATAATTTTGCTATAATAACTCCTGCATTTCCGCCGCCATAAATTGGAGAAGTTATTCTTGTATTTTTCGAAATATTCATTTCAATAGCGGATACTATTTGATCTTCCTCATAGGAAACATCAACAACATTTTCTCCTCTATCGCGCTTGTTTTGTCGGGAACCAATATTGACAACAGGAACACCTAAATAAGCACATTCTCGAATTCCCACACTAGAATTTCCAATTAAACAAAGAGATGAATTGAGTAAATTTAAGAAATCATCTCCTTCCATATTTTTAAAAAAATGTACATTCTCTAGTTTAGATGTTTCTCTAAACGAACGAATTCCAGACGAAGTTCCATCAGCACCAGCATCAACATTGGGCCAAAACCAAAGTGTTGGTTTATTGATTCTTTGAATAGCTCTTAAAGTAGCTTCAATATGTTTTCTAGAATCTTGGTATTCATTGGTTACGGGATGTTGCATGACTACAATATAACCCTCTTTCAAATCAGGTTGTGATCCTACTCCACCATATTTTTGATAGGGATTGAAAGTCAAGGATTTATTTTTGGCTACTTCTTGAGCAATGTCTATTGAAGGGCAACCTGTATTGAAAACCATATCTGGATTTTCTCCTAATTGGAGAACTCTCTTTTTGGCATTTTCGGAAGCAACAAAGTGATAATCTGCCAATTTAGTAATGGAATGTCTCACTTTTTCATCAATATTACCAGTAACTTCTCCACCTTGAATATGAGCCAAAGGTATATTCATGTACGATGCAGAAATTGCAGTTGCCATGGTTTCAAATCTATCAGCAACCGTAACTACAATATCAGGCCTAAGATTATCAAACACTGTTGATAATTCTAGAATTCCTATACCGGTTGTTTTTGCCGCAGCTGTTAAGTTTTCACCTTCTAAAACATTAAAAACTTTAGCCGCTATTTTAAATCCGTCTTTTTCAATATAATTTATAGCGCTACCATATCTTTCAAGCAAGGCAGAAGCAGCAACTATTAATTGCAACTCCAATTTTGGATGATTTTGTATAGCTGTTAAAACAGTTTTAACTCTACTATAGGAAGGTCTTGCTGTAATCACTACAGCTATTTTTCTAATGCTACTCATTCTATATCTTCTTCATTCAAAAAATCCCATTTGGATTTATTGCACTTAAGTTTTTTACCGATTACTTCTTGAAATTTAATGGCTGAAATTCCAAAACCTGAAGGTTTTTTTGTTTCTAAATCATCAAAAGTGATAAGGTGTCCAATTGCTAGGTTTTTGTTTAATGCCAACGATTTTCCAAAGATAGCTTTTAGTTCTTGGAAGTTTTCGTTATTATTTTTATCCATTGGGTTATTTAGGGCAATACTAATTTTTTCAACTGCTGCTACAAGTAATTTTGTTTGTTCAATTGTTAGCGATGCAATTGTATCAGGACCAAACATTTCTTTATGAAAAACTACATGAAATTCTAAAATTTCGGCTCCAAGTGCTACTGCAGCAATCCCAGTAGAAAAAAAGGATGAATGATCTGAAAAACCCACGGGCACATTATAACGCTCTTTTAATTCATTGATGACATTCAATCCGTATTGTTCTGGTTTTGTAGGATAGGCTGTGGTGCATTGCAAAATGGAAAAAGTTGCATTTTTATTTTTTAAAAAACGAACTGTTTCATCCAATTCTGAAAAACTACTCATTCCTGATGAAATGATTATTGGTTTTCCTGTTTTGCAAATTTTTTCTAATAAAAGTAAATTATTAACTTCTCCAGAACCAATTTTATAGCTGTGAACACCTATTTCTTCAAGCCAATCCACCGCAAGATTACTAAAGGGTGAACAAATGAAATCGAGACCTACTTCATCACAATGTTGCTTTATTTCTTTCCATTGTTCTAATGAAAATTCCATTCTTTTCCAGTAATCAAATCGAGTAGCATCTTCTTTAGAAAATTTTACACGAAAAGGTTCATGAATACTACTTTCTGCTTCAGCTATGTGCATTTGGAATTTAATTGCCTGAACACCTGTTGCGGCAACTGCATCAATGTAGGAATGCAAGATTCCCAAACTTCCGTCGTGTGCTTGAGCAATTTCGGCAATTAAATAAGGTTTGTTTTTCATTAGATTCATTAGATGTTAAAGTAAAAATACTATTTTTCTGGATTCCAGTAAATTTTAGCATCGTTTAATTTCATATAATTTTGATATTCTTCTGAAGTAAACCTTTTTTTATTTTTTACTATTTTAGGAAAATTGATTATTACATCCATCAAAGCCAAAAATACAGGTTTTATAACTTTAAAATCTCCTTTAAATATCTTATTTTTAAACTGCATAGCAATTGAATAACTCATTTTTTTTACGATTTCCAATTTTGGATAAAACATAAAAAAATTATACCAATCGGCGCGAAGTGCTCTTCTGTAGCGAAAACCAAAATCTTTATTGGCAATTGTTCTCGTTTTTAAATCAACTCGATGTTGAACTAAAATGTTTGGTAAATAATGAATTTCCCATTTATTTATAAAAAGTTGCAATGCCGCAAAATTTTCTTCTCCATAAAATTCAAACCATTCAGGATAATTTGCTATTTCATTCCAAGCATTCATTCTCCATACGTGACCACAACCAACAAAACTTTTTACAATTTGCGAGGTTTCTTTTGTAGCTTCGTTTTCTAATTTATTCTTGTTCCAATAGATTCGTAAAGCGAGTAAACCACATTTTAAATTTTCTGAAAAGTAGTTTTCTATTATTTCAATTGGATTTTCTGTTAAGAAATGGGCATCATCATCGAGTGAAATTGCATAATCAGCTGTTGTTTCATTTAGCATTTTGTTTCTACAAAAAATATAGCCTTTAGACATTTCGTTTCTCAAGAGTAGAATACTAGGATAATAATTTTGAAGCATTTGCGAAGTTCCATCGGTTGACCCATCGTCAAAAACAACACATGCAATATCATTTTTCTCTACTAAAGGCATTATTTTTTGGAGTGTAAGAAACAGATCCTCTCTTCTATTTTTAGTAGCAATCAACAATGAAATTTTTGTTTTTGGCAATGACATCTTATAGATATAGATTTTTAAATTTCTTGTAACGCTACCATGGCAGCAAAAGTAGGCGATTTTTGTACTAAATCTTTAAAATTACCACTTGCATCAATTTTACCGTTTTTTAATAATAATATGGAATCGGCACTTTTTATAGTTGATAACCGATGTGCAATGATTATAATGGTTAATGATCCCTTTATTCTATCAATACTTTCTTGGATTAGTTTTTCGGTATGTGAATCAAGTGAAGAAGTTGCTTCGTCTAAAATTAATAATTCTGTGTCTTTAAATAACTCTCTGGCAATTGACAATCTTTGTTTTTGGCCTCCAGACATGATTACTCCATTATCACCCAAGATAATATCTTCTTTTTCGTCTGTTCTCATTAAAAAATCTATCAAATCCACTTTATCGATTACTTCATTGAATTTTGACAAAGTCTTCTCATTCTTTTCCGCCCAAAATGTCACATTATTAAAAAGTGTATCATTAAAAACTACAGTTTCTTGTGATATTAAGCCAATTTTACTTCTATATGAATTTAAATTATATTCATTTAAATCTATAGTATCAATAAGTATCTTGCCCTTTTTTGGAAGTAACAAACCAGAAACTAAATTGACCAAAGTTGTTTTACCTGAACCACTTTTACCAACAATTGCTATTGTAGTATTTTTGGGTACTGTATAGGTAATATTCGTCAAGACTTCATTTTGATTTGAAAATTGAAAAGAAACATCATTAAACTCAATTTGATTTGAAAATCCAGAGAATTCTTTACCAGCAATTGTTTCCGTTTCTTTAGATAATTGTTTTTGAAACTCAACAATATGCTGAATAGAACCTACATATTTTAAAAATGCAGTCCAGCTTAATTGTACAGACATTAAACTATTAAATGCTCTATAAAAAAAGAGCAAACTAGGGAGTATTGCCGTTAATGAACCTCCAATAATATTAATTTGTATAAAAATGGCAACAACTAAAAAAAACACTACTATTGGCTCACGAATAGATAAAACTCGGGCGCTAATTTTACCCATTTTTATTTGATTCTTTTCAATATCAATAATGGATTCCTTTAATTTATTGGAATAAATCAACATGGTTGCAGTTGATTTTAAATATTTGAAATTATTAACTTGCTGCATCAAAAGACTAGAAAGCGCATTGTTTTTATTTGTAATTGAAAACGACAAGGTTTTGGATTGGCTGTAAAATCTTTGAAAAATAAACCTAGAAATCAAACCTCCAAAAATGATAATTAAGGTAAACTTTGAATTTACCCAAAATGACATCGAAATGTATACAAATATAAAAATTGAGTGTTGCAGAACGGAAATGTAATGGATATAAGCACTATTAATATTTACCACTTCTGTTGTGAGTGAGTTTTGAATAGTTCCTAGGTCAGTTGTAATAAATTTAGTGTATTTCAAATTAGAAATTAAATTTAAAAGCTCAACTCTTAATTTAGTGATAAAAAAAGAATTTACTAAAATCCTATAATAAACATCTAAAAATCTAAAGAGAGCTTTTAAAACAAAAAATAATAACATTAATAATAAAATGTTATTAATGGTAGGAGTAACGTTTATAAAGTCTAAAAATGATTGAAAATAAGAAGTTAACTTAGTACTTGCAGTGTTTGTAGTATTAGAAGCTAACTCAAAAAGAGGAATAAACATTGACAAACTCAATGCGTCTAACAGACTTACAAAAAAACTAAAAAGTACAACGTAAAAAAGTTTTGATTTTAAATATCTGTAAAAAAAAGTAAGATGTTCAAAGTAATTCTTTAGAAATTGAATAATCTTTTTCTTAATCATTTTAGAGTAATTAAATAACATATTTTAATAATATAAAAGCTTTTCTAATTGCTTAAATATATTTTTCAAATTTAGAAAAAGAAAACGACAATTCTGTATAAAATAAACTTTCTATTTCTAGAAAAAACTATTCCTTACGTTCAAAATAGTTTTATACTAAATAATATCGAATGTTAAAAAAATTAGCTAAATTATAATTTTGTTTATTTTAATTAATTTTGAAAGCAATGGTAATATTTGCTTAATTTTAACCCAATTCTAAATTGTATATTTTGATTCATTTTTTAAAACCAAAATCTTTTCTTTCTGATTTAATTCCTGATAATTTCATCGATATTCACTCTCATTTGCTTCCTGGCATTGATGATGGTGCTACTACAATTGACGATACCTTATCATTAATGACACAAATGAAAAGTTTTGGGATCGAGAATTTCATTACAACTCCACATATTATAACCAATGTTTGGAATAATAATGAAGAAAGTATTCCAGTAAAATTTAATGAAACTAATATACTATTAGAAAACAAAATTGCAATACAATCGTTTGGATATGCTGCAGAGTATATGATGGATTCTTTTTTTATGGAAAAAATTGAAAAACAGCAATTACTAACGTTAAAAGAAAAACACATCTTGGTAGAAATATCCTATTTGAGTCCTCCATTACAGCTTTATGATATTATTTTTGAACTACAATTATCCGGCTACAAACCGATATTTGCGCATCCCGAAAGGTATCTTTTTTACCATAATAATTTTAGTGAATATGAAAAATTAAAAAAGGCAGGATGCTTATTTCAACTGAACTTATTATCTACTGTTGGATATTACGGAAGTAATGTTGCCAAAATAGCAGGATTGTTATTGGAAAAAGGTTATATTGATTTTGTTGGTAGTGATGTACACCATCAAAATCATATTAATGCATTTACGCAAAAAGTTACCATAAAAAACCTAAAACCTCTTGAGGAAGTAATTTCGAATAATTTATTTTTTCTTAAATAACTTTTCTTTCCAAGTTTTCTTTTCAGAATCAGCTCCATAACCGTAGCCATAACCATAGCCATAGCCATAACCGTAACCATAGCCGTATCCGTAACCATATCCGTAACCATACGACCTTCTCCAAACGGAATCATTCAATAGTATGGCCATATTGGGTAATTTCTTTTCTTCGTAGAAACTTTCTGCAATTTTCAATAATCGTTTATCCAGATAATTGGCACGCATAACATAAATAAATAAGTCCGCATATTTTGCCACCAATAAGGTATCTGTTACAAGACTAACTGGTGCGGTATCTACTAAAATATAATCGTATTGTTTTTTTAGAGTCATAAACATTTCATCGACTTTTGGCGACATCAATAAATTTACTGGATTTGGAGGTATTAGACCTGATGGTAAAACATCAAAAGTATCAAAATTGTCTAATTTTACAATATAATCTTGTAAGTTTTCGTTAGGTTTTGCCAGATAATTTGTTAACCCTTTTGAAGGAATATTTACATATTTATCAATTTTAGGATTTCTAATATCCAAACCTATTAATAAAACTTTTTTTCCTGACAAAGCAATTGTACTGGCTAAATTAATGGCTATAAATGTTTTTCCTTCTTTTGGTAAAGTTGAAGTGATGAATATTGTTTTGGCTTGACCTTCAGAAACTGCATTTAGCATAAACTCTAAATTCGTTCTTACAATTCTAATTGCTTCTGCAGAACTTGATCGACTACTTGCATTAATTAATTCATCTTGTGTTTCAGATTTTGGAATATCTCCCAAGAATGGAATTGATATTCTTGAATCAATATCTTGTCTGTTTTTAACTTTAGTATCTAATAAATCCCTTAGGAAAATAATTAAAAAAGGAATTAAAAATCCTAATGCTAAAGCTACAATTAAAATAACACTTCTGTTAGGTGAAACAGGATAACTTGGTGCTTTTGCAGTATCAATTAGCTTTGCATTAGGAGCTGTTACAGCTAATGTAATTCCAATTTCTTCTCTTTTTTGCATTAAATATAAATACAATGCTTCTTTAATTTTTTGCTGTCTTGCCAATACTGCAACTTCTCTTGTTTGCCCTGGTATTTTTAGAATTTTGCTATTAAGTGAATTATCTTGGTTTCTTAAATCTTGCCTTTTAATTTTAAGAGATTCCATTAAACGATTAAGACTTTCTTTAATACTGATTCTTGTATCGTCAAGTTGATTATTGAAATTAATAACGATTCTGTTTTTCTGAGTACCGCCACTTAAAATTCTATTTCTTTCAATAAGAACAGAATTATATTGATTGATTAATGCTGATGCAGCGTTATCTTCTGGAATAATATTACTTGGGATGATATCATCTTTAGAAGATTTTTTTAAATAATCAATCATAGAAGCAATCACTTTAACTTGTGTTTCTGTTTCTATTAAAGATTTTTCAAATACAGAAGAGTTTTCAACATATAATTTTGCGTCTGTATCAATTGATGTTAATCGTCCGGAAGTTAAAAATCTCTCTGTTCCTCTTTCAACATCACCAAGTTCTTGTGAAATAAAGTTAACCCTTTCATCAATAAATTTCTGGGTATTAGTGGACACATAATTTTTATCATCAATAGCATCTTGATTATATATCTCAATAACATTATTTAACAAATCTTCGGCTTTTTTTGCAACTGGATCATTAAGAGACAATTCAACAACACTTGTACTTTTACTAATAGGATTGATTAATATACTGCTTTTATATTTTTCAATAACATTAGCTAAATTGCTAATTTGAACTATTATATTTATTTCATTATAAGTTTTTAAAGAAAGCATTGGTTTTCTTGTAACAACCATTTTGGAATTTTGCAAACGAATAATAGAACCATACTTGAATGTTCCTAATTTTTTTCCGTTTAATAACGCTAACTCAAACTTTTCATCAGAAATTGAGTTGATAAGATAGGTCTGATTGTTTTCATAAAATATTTCATTAGTTTCAAAGAAAGCAACTTCAATGGGACAATCTTTATATAACTCGACTCTTTTAACACGACCTTCAGAGAAATAGGAGATATTAAAATTAAGTTTTTTTACTGCTTTACCAATAATATTTCTTGATTTGATAATTTCGATTTCATTATCAACATTGTTTTTTAAATTTTTGATTACACCTAATTCAGCAAATGCTGTCATTTCGGACTGGGCTCCACCTTTTCTCTCGTCTTTTACTAAAATTGTGGCAACAGCATTATATTGAGGAACAGCATATCGTAAGTATAAAAAAGCAATAACTAAAGAAAGAAAAATTGCAATAAAAAACCATTTCCAATGCACTAAATATTTATCGAATTGCTCTTTAAAATCGAAACTTTCTTCCTTTGGTTTTTTGTTTAAAGTAAAATGTTCTTGCATGTTAAAAAGTTCTTATTATTAAAAATATCGTTGTTATGAGAGATAAAGCGGAAAGAGTTACTACTACGTTTGGACCAACTACTGAGGAATTTACTTTGGTTTTATTTGGCTGAACAACAATTAAATCATTCTGAGACAAGTAATAATAGGGAGAATCTATAAAATCCGCATTGGTTATGTCAACTCTATTGTAAGTCTTTTTACCATCAATTTCTCGAATTATTAATATATTATTTCTCATCCCATAAATTGTCAAATCTCCAGCTTGACTTAAAGCCTCTAAAAGTGTTATTCTTTCACTAGCGATTTTATAGTTTCCAGGTTTAGTCACTTCCCCTAAAACAGAAATTTTGAAATTTAATATTCTAATATTTATAATTGGATTTGTAATATATTCTTTAACACTAGTTTCTATGCTTTTAACTGCTTCTGCTCTTGTTAATCCAGCTAATTTTATTTTTCCAATAATTGGAAATTGAATATTTCCATAGGAATCAATTAAATATGTTTTAATACCGTCTTGATTTTCATTTACTTGATAATTACCTTGTATTTGAGGCATATTGAAAGGAATTGTTAATTCCGGCTGCTCAGCAGAAACTATAATGCTTAACAAATCATCATTTTGCAATTTAGGCTCGTAATTAACGTTTTCATTACTACTATGTGAATCTATATCTTGCATATATACCACTTTTTTCCTTGAAGCACAGGAAAACAAAAGAATAGAAATAAACAACAAAACAATTTTTAAAAAACTACTTGATTTCATAAAATATAATTAGGGTTGCAAATATATAAATTTTAACATTCGAAGTCTCTATTTATATAAAAATAAATTTAAGAATCAAGTGTTTCAAAAACTGAATTCATACTTTTAAATTCAGGAACTATAAATTTCATTTTAGAAACAATGTTCTCATTTGATTCTGATTTTGCAGATTTTATCAATTCGTTTATTGATTGATTGATTAGTTCAAAATCATCTAACTGCTCTTGCGCAATCATAATATTAGTATTGTGAGTTGGTAAAGTTTTTGAAGTATCGTTTAATAATTCTTCATATAATTTTTCTCCTGGTCGAAGTCCAATGATTTTAATTTTAATTTCTTTATCCGGCGTAAAACCCGCTAAACGTATCATTTTTTTTGCCAGGTCAATTATTTTAACGGGGTCTCCCATGTTAAAAATATAAATCTCACCACCATTACCCATTGCCCCAGCTTCAAGCACGAGTTGACAGGCTTCTGGAATAGTCATAAAATATCTAATGATTTCTGGATGTGTTATAGTAATTGGTCCACCTTCTTGAATTTGTTTAGTAAATAATGGCACTATTGACCCATTGGAACCTAAAACATTCCCAAATCTTGTGGTTATAAATTTAGTTGAATTATTTTTCTTGGGATTTACTAAATAATAATTTAACGATTGTACATATTTCTCAGCAATACGCTTACTAGCTCCCATAACACTACTTGGATTAACTGCTTTATCTGTTGAAATCATCACAAATTTTTCAACCAAGTATTTGCTTGATAAGTCGGCTAAATTTTTAGTGCCAATTACATTAGTAAATATAGCTTGTGATGGATTTTCTTCCATCATTGGAACATGTTTATAGGCTGCGGCATGATACACAAAATCGGGCTTAAATTTTTCAAAGACACGTTCAATTTCGTTATAGTCTTTGATATCTGCAAGAACTGTTTTTATTTTAATTTTTTCAGAAAACTCAGAAATCTCCAAATTAAGAGTATGCAATGGAGATTCTGCTTGATCAAGAATAATTATATTGTGGGGTGTAAAGGTTACAATCTGACGAACAATTTCACTACCTATTGATCCTGCAGCACCTGTAATTAGAACTGTTTTACCTTTTATTTGAGAAGAAATTGACAGGTTATCTAAAATAATTGGGCTTCTTTCTAACAAATCTTCAATGTCAAAATTCTTTAACTGATTTGAAATTTGATTTACATCTTCCCAATCCGCAATCAATGGTACTGAATATACTTTGAGATTGTATTCTAAACATTCTTCTACTATTGCAATAGTTTCCTCTTTGGTCAAACTTTTTTCAGCAATAATCAATGCTTCAGCATTCATGGATCTCAATATGACATGAATATCTTTGGTTTGATTAATGATTGGCAAATCCAAAATACTTTTCGAAGTTTTAACTTGTTTGAATTTATCAACAAACGCCACTAAATTAAATCGGCCTGGTTTTTCAGTTTTAAGCGCATTGGCAACAGAAATTGCATTGGCATCAGCACCATAAATAATTGCTCTTATTAATTGTTTTTGATTATCCCCATTCAAATATTTTTCGAAGAAATTTTTAACTAATATTCTAAATAGAAATAATAATAAAAATGAAATTACATAGGCAATTAATAATCCCGTAGATAAGAATACTTTTGGACCATAAATAAAATTTATCGAAAAATTAAAAAAGATTAATATAAAATAGGAAGTTGAAGTAGCTACTAATAATTTTACTCCATCAATAAACGTTGAATGCCTAATAATTCCCGAATAGGTTCTATATAATAAAAAACTTAACGCATTTACAGAAACTATTATGCCGTTTTGATAAAATACATTGAGTTGTGTATAGAAATTTACATTTAAACTTGTAATAATAAAATAGGTAATGATATTAGCTACCATAACAATAAAAACATCAATACAAAAAATTATCCATCTTGGTAAATAACCAATATTTAGAAATTTTTTATTTGAAATACTATTTTTTATTTCTTTAAAAATAGAGTTATCCATGTATTTATATTAGGGCAAACAAATTTACTTAAATTTATGTAATTTTAACAAATAGTAGCTTATTTATATAAAAAAATCATCAAATGTAATTCTAATCCTAATTTTATCCTCTTCATTTAAATTTGAACCTGAGGGTAAACACAATCCATTATTAAATAGATTTTCTGAAATATTTGAACCATAAAAAGAATACTTTTCAAATATGGGTTGCAAATGCATGGGTTTCCATAATGGTCGAGATTCTATATTTGCATTTTCAAGTGCTAAACGCAATTCTTCTCTAGTTTTTTTCGATTTATCAGGATTGATAATAATACAACTTAGCCAATGATTTGAATAGTAATCTGAACTTGGTTCATTAAATACTGTTATAGCGTCATTATTTTTAAATAAATCCAAATAGAATTGGTGCATTGCCCTTCTTTTTTGAACATGAGAATCCAAAACTTCCATTTGACCACGTCCAATTCCTGCACAAATATTGCTTAATCTATAGTTATAACCTATTTCAGAATGTTGATAATGAGGTGCATTATCTCTGGCTTGTGTCGATGCATCAGATGACTTATTATTGAATCCACCAAATGAATAGAAGGTTGTTTTTTTACTTGCACTTGTTGGAACTTCCATATTAAACATTGCGCCGATAGTTTCTACAGAACCATCTC
>CALQAH020000015.1 GCA_943328505.2 Rhizobium sp. Q54
GCTTTCATAGTAGTAGGTTAAGTTTTTAAAGTAGAATGTGGGGCAAACTTCTTTAGATTAATTTGAGAACGTATTGTTTGTTTTTGTTGGACAATGATACTACAAATATCGTTAAAGTGCAAAATAAAATCGATGAAATACATCTTTTTGTGATATTAATATGAATTATTCTTACTTTATTACAATTTATCGATGTCTTTTTGGAGGGTGTAAAAAAGTAAATACCATAAAAAAAACCACCCTTTTGGAGTGGTATATAGTCAAGAATAGTTTAAAATTATTTTAGGAAATTAATATTCCTTTTCAATCCTTCAACTTTAGTTCTTTTCACAGCAGAGTTTTTAAATACTTTTTGAAAAACCTCGGTGGTGATTTCTTCCCAATCTTTTTTGGTAAACGATAGTATCTCTAGATTTGCTTTAAATAAAGGCTCGTTATGTGCTTTGGAAAATTTATTCCACGGACACACATCTTGGCACACATCACAGCCAAACATCCAATCGTCCATTTTACCATTCATATCGGTTGGAATGTTTTCTTTAAGTTCAATAGTGAAATAGGAAATGCATTTGCTTCCGTCTACAATATAAGGAGCAACAATAGCTTCTGTTGGACAAGCGTCTATACATGCCGTACAAGTTCCACAATGATCGGTAACCGCATGATCATATTCTAAATCTAAATCTACAATCAATTCGGCAATGAAATAAAAAGAACCGACTTGTTGTGTCAATAAATTACTGTTTTTACCAATCCAACCCAATCCGCTTTTTGCCGCCCAAGCTTTGTCTAAGACAGGAGCAGAATCTACAAAAGCACGACCAGAAACTTCTCCAATTTGGGATTGAATGGTATCCAATAATTCTTTTAGTTTTTCTTTAATGACAAAGTGATAATCTTGTCCGTAGGCATATTTTGAAATTTTATAACTGTTGGTATTTTGAAATTCGGATGGATAATAATTGAGTAATAGAGAAATGACACTTTTAGCCCCATCCACTAACAAAGTTGGATTTAATCTTTTATCAAAATGATTTTCCATGTAGTGCATTTCGCCATGACGGTTTTGGTTTAACCAATTTTCCAATCGAGGAGCTTCTTCTTCTAGAAAGCCAGCTTTGGAAATACCACAGTATAAAAAACCGAGGCGTTTGGCTTCGGTTTTTATGAGTTGGCTGTATTTTTCTTTGTTATTAATCATAACTAAAACAATCCACCTTGAATATTTGATTTTACTTTCCCTAAATGTTTATAAGCTTTCTCGGTTACTTCTCTTCCTCTTGGTGTTCTGATAATAAATCCTTCTTGTATTAAAAAAGGTTCGTAAACTTCCTCGATGGTTTCGCCGCTTTCGGATACAGCTGTTGCCAAAGTTGATAATCCTACTGGTCCACCTTTAAATTTGTCGATAATCGTGACCAAAATTTTGTTGTCCATTTCATCCAAACCATGTGCATCAACATGTAAAGCCTTTAAGGAATAACGTGCAATCTCGATATCAATATTTCCATTGCCTTTTATTTGAGCAAAATCACGTACACGACGTAAAAGGGCATTGGCAATTCTTGGAGTTCCGCGACTTCTTCCCGCAATTTCTATAGCGGCTTCCATAGTGATAGGCATTTTTAAAATGCTGGAACTTCGTTGAACGATGGTTGTTAATAGTTCGGTGTTATAATATTGTAATCTACTTTGAATACCAAAACGAGCACGCATTGGGGCAGTTAATAATCCCGAACGCGTGGTAGCTCCAACCAAAGTGAACGGATTTAAATTGATTTGAACGGAACGCGCATTGGGACCGGATTCAATCATAATGTCAATCTTAAAATCTTCCATTGCAGAATATAAATATTCTTCTACTACAGGACTTAATCGGTGAATTTCATCAATAAATAAAACATCTCTTTCTTCCAAATTGGTTAGTAAACCAGCTAAATCTCCGGGTTTATCGAGTACCGGTCCTGAAGTTATTTTTATTCCAACACCTAACTCATTTGCTAAGATATTGGCCAAGGTTGTTTTACCCAATCCTGGAGGTCCATGAAAAAGAGTATGGTCTAATGCTTCTTCTCTTTGATTGGCAGCTTCAACAAAAACTTTTAAATTATCTAAAACTTGCTCTTGTCCTGTAAAATCATCAAAGCTAAGTGGCCGTAATTTTTTTTCAAGATCAAGTTCTTCGGGATTAAAATTATTGTTTGTAGGATCTAGATTTTCGTTCATAACACAAATATATAACAAAGTTGGTTGTAAATAAAAATGCCTTTCGATTAGGAAAGGCATTTAGATATATTTTATAAAGAATTAATGATGTAAAACTTCTTCACCTTCTTTCATAGGTACATTTTGAGGAACAAAATCATCATCATGACCTGGTTTGCTATAATCATATGGCCAACGGTGAACGTGAGGAATTTCGCCTTCCCAATTTCCATGGATATGTTTTATTGGAGCTGTCCATTCTAATGTGTTTGATTTCCATGGATTTTGAACCGTTTTCTTTCCATAGAAAATACTACTAAAGAAATTGTATAAAAATACCAATTGGAAAACACCACCAATTAAAGCAAACATAGTAATAACAACGTTTACGTTTTGTAAATCATCAAACAAAGGGAAGTTCGTGTTAGTGTAATAACGTCTTGGTAAACCAGCCATACCTATAAAGTGCATTGGGAAAAATACTCCGTAGGCACAAATAGCAGTTACCCAAAAGTGAATGTATCCTAAATTTTTGTTTAACATTCTACCATACATTTTTGGGAACCAATGATAAATTCCAGCAAACATTCCGTAAAGAGCAGAAATACCCATTACTAAGTGAAAGTGTGCTACTACGAAATAGGTATCATGAACATTAATATCAAGTGTACTATCTCCAAGAATAATTCCAGTTAAACCTCCTGTAATAAAGGTTGAAACTAATCCAATTGAAAACAACATTGCTGGATTTAATTGTAAGTTACCTTTCCATAGAGTTGTAATATAATTAAATGCTTTTACAGCAGATGGAATTGCAATTAACAAAGTCGTAAAGGTAAATACTGATCCTAAGAATGGATTCATTCCAGAGATAAACATATGATGACCCCAAACGATTGTTGATAAAAATGCAATTGCAATAATTGACATAATCATAGCTCTGTATCCAAAGATTGGTTTACGAGAGTGAGTAGCAATAACTTCTGATGTAATTCCTAGTGCAGGTAATAAAACGATATATACTTCAGGATGTCCTAAGAACCAGAATAAATGTTCAAATAAAACGGGTGATCCACCTTGATAGTGTAATACTTCGCCAGCAATATAGATATCGGAAAGGAAAAATGACGTTCCAAAACTTCTATCCATAATCAACATTAATGCTGCTGATAATAAAACTGGGAAAGAGATTATACCGATTAATGCCGTGATAAAGAAAGCCCAAATGGTAAGTGGCAATCTTGTCATTGACATACCTTTTGTTCTAAGGTTGATTACAGTTACAACATAATTAAGAGATCCTAAAAGAGAAGCTGCAATAAATATAGCCATAGAAACTAGCCACAAAGTCATTCCCATTCCAGAACCGCCAATTGCTTGTGGTAATGCACTTAATGGAGGATAAATTGTCCATCCAGCGTTTGCAGGTCCAGATTCTACAAAAAGAGAACAAATCATAACCACACTCGATAGGAAGAACAACCAGTAAGAAACCATGTTCAAAAATCCAGATGCCATATCTCTAGCACCACATTGAAGCGGAATTAACAAGTTACTAAACGTTCCACTTAAAGCGGCAGTTAATACAAAGAATACCATTATCGTTCCGTGAATTGTAACTAACGATAAATAAATTTCATTAGTCATAACACCATTCGGCGCAAATTTATCTCCTAAAAGGAAATTAAAGATTTTAAATGATTCTTCTGGCCAGGCCAATTGCATTCTGAAAAGCATTGACATACCAACACCAATAACTCCCATTATAATACCTGTTAGCAAGTATTGTTTGGCAATCATTTTATGATCAATACTAAAAATGTATTTAGTAATGAAGGTGTCTTTATGGTGATGTTCGTGATCGTGATCGTGTCCGTGATCGTGAGCTTCTGCTGACATATGTGTTTACTTTTTAATTTTATTATTTTTTTACTTCTGCATTTGCAACAACCGTTGTATCTACAGCTATAGTAGCCGAAGTGTCTTTTGTTGGCATTGCTTTTTCTGCTGTAGCTTTAGCTTCTAAAGCTGCTGTTTTTACAGCACTAACTATTGTTTTTTGTCCTTGTTCTTTTAACCATTTTTTGTAATCATCAGGTGTGTCAACTACAATTTTCATTTGCATATTGTAGTGAGACGCACCACAAATTTTGTTACATAAAAGAAGATAATCAAAAGTATATGGATCTAATGCGGTTTGTCCTTTAGCAATTAATTCAGCGCTTTTCTTTGCTCTAATATCATTTATTTCAGATACTTTTTGAATGGTTGCAGGCAATTCTCTAAACTCTGCTGTCGTATAGATAGGTGTGAAGGAAAAGTTAGTTACCATTCCTGGAACACAGTTCATTTGTGCTCTAAAATGTGGCATATAAGCTGAGTGCAACACATCTTGTGAACGCATTTTAAAGATTACTCTTTTTCCTTTTGGGATATGTAATTCTGAAGAAACGAAATCATCTTGCGCATTGGCATCGGATAAATCAACTCCTAAACTGTTTACACCTTCAATGTATCTAACGTTTGCTTTACCAAGTACATTATCATCACCAGCATATCTTGCATCCCATTTAAATTGTTGTGCATACAATTCAATAACAATAGCATCTTCTGCATCTTCATCGGATACAAACATAATATTGGTCCAAGCATACAATCCATAAAGAATTAAACCTGCAAGTACTATCGCTGGGATAATACTCCAAATGAATTCTAATCTGTTATTGTCAGCAAAATATAAAGCTTGTTGCCCTTGTTTACCTCTATATTTAAATGCAAAATAATGTAAAAGTGCTTGAGTAATAGTTTGAACAAAAAAGATTATTGCCATCGATATCATCATCAAACTATCTAGTTCAATACCATGTTCAGATGCGGAATCGCTCACTAAAGGAAATTTCCCACAATAAACCACACTAAGAATTGTAGTCAAATATATAAAGCCTAAAAAGCCAAACATTAAATATCCTTGAATATTATTGTCTTTGTCGTTTGCAACTTGTGTAGTATTAACATTTAGTCCCACTTGAGTCAAGTCGAATATTTTTGTTAATTGCCATAAAGCAATTGCTAATAAAACTACAACTATAAGTACCAAAAGAGTTGTCATTTGTTTTTTACTTTAAATATTAATAATGAAAATGTTTACTTTCCTCAATGAATGGATTTCTTTTTGGAACCAACGGTGCTTTAGTTAAAGCTGTGAATACTACAAAAATGAATAATCCTAAGAAGAAAAATACTGATGCGATTTCTGAAATTCCAATAAACCATCTATCTCCAACAGTTGCTGGCATAATCATATTGAAAAAATCAACATAATGACCTAATAAAATAACGGTTCCGGCCATAACAAGTATCCAAGAAACTCTTTTGAAATCAGTATTGATTAAGATAAGAATTGGAAAAACAAAATTCATGACCACGGCTCCGAAGAAAGGCAGATTGTAAACTTCTATTCGAGTTACGAAATAAGTTACCTCTTCTGGAATATTAGCATACCATATTAGCATAAATTGTGAGAACCATAAGTATGTCCAAAAGACACTTATACCAAACATAAATTTAGCTAAATCGTGTATATGACTTGAATTTACATTTTCTAAATATCCTTTTGATTTTAAGTATAAAGTAACCATGCAAATAGTAGTAATACCACTTACAAAGAAACTTGCAAACACATACCATCCAAATAAAGTACTGAACCAATGAGGGTCAACGGACATGATCCAATCCCATGACATAATAGATTCGGTTACGATAAAAAACACCAAAAACATTGCTGAAATATTGAAGTTCTTTTTGTAATTGCTATTATCTGAAGATTCATCTTGAGCCAGGCAATTTTTTCTAGAAAAATATCTGTAGATATTCCAACCCGTTAAAAATACAGCTGCTCTAATAATCCAAAATGGGAAATTTAAATATCCAGATTTTGCTTGAATTAATTTATCATGTGCAACTACATCTTTATCCATCCAAACAAATAGATGATTGAAATGTAATCCGCAAAGCACTAATAAAATAAAAAAGATAACTGAACCAACAGGCAAATAAGCCGTAATACCTTGCATTACTCTAAATAGTACTGGAGACCATCCTGCTTGTGCCACTTGTTGAATTCCGTAAAAGGCTAAAACACCTAATGAAATTAACATAAAGAATATACAAGCTACATAAAATGCTGCCCAAGGTTTGTTTTGTAATTGATGTAGAACATGTTCTAAATGCTCTTTGTGTTCAGCATGAGTTTTAGCCTCATCATGAGTAACTTCTATTTGATTACTCGCGTGTTCTTCATGATTTGCCGATACTGTTTCGGTAATACTATCTTGAGTAGTTGAAATTATTTCAGTTTTAACTGCTATAGAATTAGAAGTAGTTTTAGCTGGTTCTTCATGATTTTTTATTTTTTCATGAGATGCTGGTTCAGTTTCATGATGTGAAGCTGTTGCCTCATGACCACCTTCATGATGCGTTTCTTCTGCTTTCAAAATAGTCTCAACGTCTTGAATTGTTTTGGGTGCAGTTAAAAAACCATATCCAATACCCAATGCTCCTAAAAGCATTAGAATGAATGAGAAAGTTCTTAATTTACTTGAAAATGTATACATAGCTATAACAATCTGTTTGTTCTATAAATTATAATTTACTTTTAAGATCCATCACATAAGCAGCAACTAACCATCGCTCATGTTGGCTTAATTGATTGGCATAAGAACCCATTGAATTCAACCCATAGGTTTGAACATGGAAAATACTACCTTGAGTAATTACTCTGTCCTTATAACTTGGTACTCCTAGGAATTTTTCTTGTTTTACCAACTTACCCATACCATCTCCAGCGTTGCCGTGACAAATAGCACAATATATTTCAAAAAGCTCTTGCGCTTTTACCATATCAACTGCAGTAGAATCTAAAGGTGATTTTACAATTGTTTTTGAAAAATTATATCCTTCCGTTGTATTTGGAATTTCATAAGGAACAAAACCTCTTTTTATCGAACCAACTGGAGGTATTTGACCTTCTTTACCTTTTTCTCCAGTTAGAGAATTAAAAGCTGATGATTCTGAATAGGTTTCATAACCTACAGATTCGTACATGTTTGGCATGTATTGATAGTTGGGATTCAAATTATCTTTACAAGATGAAAATGAAACAACGATACCTAATACAACTATTATTTTAAGTAAACTCTTCATAGCTTTATTCGTGCTTATCTATTACTTTAACTTCTACTGCTCCAGTATTTTTGAAAAACTTTAAAAGTTCTTCTTCATTATTATTTACAGCAACTTCCATTAAGAAGTGGTCATCTGTAGTTCTTACATCTGGATTTTCAGCTTGTTTAAATGGCCATAATCTGCTTCGCATGTAAAATGTGATAACCATTAAGTGAGCAGCAAAAAATACGGTCATTTCAAACATTACAGGAACAAAGGCTGGCATATTTTGATAGTATGCAAAGCTTGGTTTTCCTCCAATATCTTGAGGCCAATCTTGAATCATGATATAATTCATCATAACTGTAGCAACTGTTAAACCAAGACAGCCATACATAAAGGCACATATTGCCAAACGTGTAGGCGCAAGTCCCATAGCTTTATCCAATCCGTGAACTGGAAAAGGGGTGAAAACTTCTTCTATATGATGATGCGCAGCTCTTGTTTTGTGGACTGCATCCATCAATACATCATCGTCATTATAAATGGCGTGTATGACTTTATTACTCATGATGTGAATCTTTATTAGCTTCTCTATTTTTCTTATAATATTCTCCCGATGTTTTCAAAATTGTTTTAACTTCTGCTTGAGCAACCACAGGGAATGTTCTAGCATATAAAAGGAATAAAACAAAGAAGAATCCAATAGTACCTATGAAAATTCCAATATCTACAAAAGTTGGTTGAAACATCGTCCAAGATGATGGAAGATAATCTCTGTGTAATGAAGTTACGATAATTACAAATCGTTCAAACCACATTCCAATATTTACTACAATTGAAATTATAAATGAAAACATGATACTTGTTCTCAATTTTTTAAACCACATAAACTGTGGAGAAAATACATTACACGTCATCATCGACCAGTATGCCCACCAGTAAGGTCCAGTTGCTCTGTTTAAGAATGCATATTGTTCGTATTCCACACCTGAATACCAAGCTACAAATAACTCAGTAATATAAGCAACACCAACAATCGAACCCGTAATCATAATTACGATATTCATTAATTCGATATGTTGAACTGTAATATACGCTTCAAGGTTAGATACTTTTCTCATGATAATAAGTAAAGTATTTACCATCGCAAATCCAGAGAATACTGCACCAGCCACAAAGTAAGGTGGGAAAATAGTTGTATGCCAACCTGGAATTACCGAAGTAGCAAAGTCAAACGATACAATTGTGTGCACAGAAAGTACTAAAGGAGTTGCTAAACCAGCAAGTACTAAAGATACTTCTTCAAAACGTTGCCAATCTTTTGCTCTTCCACTCCAACCAAAACTTAAAATGGTATAAATCTTTTTAGCAAATGGCGTTACCGCTCTATCTCTAAGCATTGCAAAATCGGGTAATAAACCTGTCCACCAAAATACTAAGGATACAGATAAATAGGTAGATATTGCAAATACGTCCCAAAGTAAAGGAGAGTTAAAATTCACCCAAAGTGATCCAAATTGATTGGGTATTGGAACAACCCAATACGCTAACCATGGACGACCCATGTGAATAATTGGAAACAAACCTGCTTGTATTACAGAGAAAATGGTCATTGCTTCTGCAGAACGGTTGATACCCATTCTCCAACGTTGACGGAATAACAAAAGTACGGCAGAAATTAAGGTTCCAGCGTGACCAATACCAACCCACCATACAAAGTTTGTGATATCCCAAGCCCATCCAACAGTTTTATTTAATCCCCATGTTCCGATACCTGTAGAAATGGTATAAATTATACAACTAACTCCCCAAAGGAAAGCAGCTAATGCAATTAAAAATACTGTCCACCATTGTTTGTTTGCTCTACCTTCAACAGGTGCAGCGACATCTACTGTTACATCGTGATAAGATTTATCACCTATAACTAAAGGTTTTCTAATGGGTGCTTCGTAGTGAGACGACATAATTTTATTTCAGATTTTAGATTTCAGATTTCAGATTTTAAAAAACCAATTGTCCTACTTATCTATATTTTACAATTATTTCTATTATTAGTATTGCAATTGACATTTGTCAATACAATGTATTATGTATTTCTAACTTTTACATGATAGATAACGTTTGGTTTTGTACCAACGCTTTCTAATAAATGATACATTCGTTCGTCTTCTACTAATTTAGAAACTTGACTTGATTTATCATTTACATCTCCAAAAACCATTGCGCCAGTTGAACAAGCAGCTGAACAAGCAGTTTGGAATTCACCATCAACTATTTCTCTTCCTTCACGCTTAGCTGTTAAAATAGTTTTTTGTGTCATTTGGATACACATTGAACATTTTTCCATTACTCCACGAGAACGAACATTTACATCTGGATTTAATACCATACGACCTAAATCGTCATTCATATTATAATCAAATTCGCTGTTTTTGTTATACAAGAACCAGTTGAAACGACGTACTTTATATGGACAGTTATTTGCACAGTAACGTGTTCCAACACATCTGTTATACGCCATATGATTTTGGCCTTGACGCGAATGTGATGTTGCAGCCACAGGACAAACCGTTTCACACGGTGCGTGATTACAATGTTGACACATTACAGGTTGGAAAGCAACTTGCGGGTTATGAGCTGGATTTTCCATTTCTCCAAAACCACCAAGCGAACCTTTTTCACCGAATAACCCGTCGAAATTTTCTTTTTTCTCATTGTCTCCTGCAAAAGTTTCTTCTGCTGAATAATATCTATCAATACGCAACCAGTGCATATCACGACTTCTTCTTACTTCAGATTTCCCAACAACAGGAACATTGTTTTCTGCATGACAAGCAATAACACAAGCACCACAACCAGTACAAGCATTTAAGTCGATAGAAAGATTGAAATGATGCCCAACAGAACGATCAAACGACTCCCATAAATCAACTTTTGTTGCTTCTACTTCTTTGTGATCTAAAGATACCTTTGGCACTTCATTCCATTCAGAGGCATCTTTTGTATTAAAGATTTCAAGAGTTGTTTCTTTAATAATATCGCCTCTACCCATCAATGTTTTTTGAGACTGAACACATGCAAATTCATGCTCACCAGCCGCTTTTACAAGTGTAGCAGATTGCACATTATTAAAGTTAGCATACAATGCATACGCATTTACACCTACTTGCATTTCTTCTTTCATGGATGCTTTACGACCATATCCTAAAGACAATCCAATAGTTCCTTCTGCTTGTCCAGGTTGAACAATCACAGGGACTTCTATTTTTGTGCCGTTTACCTCAAGAGTTGCATAACTTCCGTTAAGTCCACCGTTGGCAACGATTTTATTTTCTAATTTTAATTTATCAGCATCCGTTTTAGAAACGGTTACATAGTTATCCCAAGAAACTCTTGTAATTGGATCTGGAAACTCTTGTAACCAAGGGTTGTTGGCTTGTTGACCATCTCCTAAACCTGTTTTAGTGTATAAAACTAATTCAAATCCGTTTGCTGGTTTAGATTTTGCTAAGGCATTTGCTGCTCCACTATAATCTGCAGCAATAGCTGAATTTGCTCCTGCAACACCAACAGCAATTCCATCGTGAACCGTTTTGTTCCATGTGGCGCCGTTTGTATAATTCGCCGAGTTTGATTTTAAGTAGTCATAATATGAAGCACTATTTCCATTACAAGAAAGCAATAGTTCTTGAAATTGTTTGGTGCTGAATAATGGGCGAATGGTCGGCTGCGTTAAAGAATAAGTTCCTTTAGTCAACATCAAATCATTCCATGTTTCTAAATAATGTGGAGCTGGAATAGCTATGTTTGTAATCGATGCTGTTTCATCTTCTTTTAATGAATGAGCAACCGATAATTTTACTTTTTTCAATCCAGATACAAAAGCCGAACTGTTTGCTAAAGTATAAACAGGATTAACGCCACTCATAATTAAGGTATGAACACTTCCCGCATTCATATCAGCAATTAATTGTGCTACTTTTTCGTTAGATCCTTTTCTAATTTGTCTTGTTCCAACTGTTGAAAATGCCTCACTAGCCAAAGCTTGATTAATAGCTAATACTAATAATTGTGCATTTTTATCTTGAATGCCAGAAACTAAAAGTCCTTTTGTTCCAGCTGCTTTTAATTGTTGTGCTGCTTTTACAACTACATCTTCGTTAGCCACTTTTCCAGTTGCAGTAGCAGATCCTGTAACAACATTGTATATTTTAACTAATGCTTGCTTTTGGTTAGCAACGCTCATTGGAACTCGTTTGTCAGCCGCAGCACCAGATAAAGTCATATTCGCTTCAAACTGAAAATGCTTAGACATTTTTCCCGCTTGAGGAACTCTTCCTTTTGCATATCCAGAATCAAAACTTCCACCTTGCCAATCTCCTAAGAAATCAGCATCTAGTGAAACGATAGTATTTGCTTTTGAAAAATCATAATTAGCTAAAGCTCTTTCGCCATAAACTGCTTCAAAAGCATCTAAAGCTGCAGATTCCGAAACTGCATCGTACATGATGTGTTTAGCAGTTGGATTTTTAGCAATGAATTCTGCAATTAACTTTTCTGTAGTTGGACTTGCTAATGTGTTTGTCAATAAAACAACTTGACCACCTTTTGTTTTAGCATCAGCCAAACTTGATTTTATTTTTAAATCTGCTGCTGTCCAAGACGCATCTTTTTGAGCCATTTTGGTAGCTTTCAAGCGCATACTATCATATAATGATAATACAGAAGCGTGAACTCTTGCATTGGCAGCAAAACTTGCTCCGGCAACAGTGTTGTTTTCTATTTTAATCGGACGACCTTCTCTTGTTTTTACTAAAAGATTAGCAAAATCAAAACCATCAAACATAGTGGTAGCATAATAATCTGCAACACCAGGAATAATTTGTTCAGGTTGTAAAACGTAAGGAATTGATCTATGAACTGGACCTTCACACGCAGCTAAAGATGCAGCAGCAGTAGTAAATCCAACGTATTTCAAGAAATCACGACGCGTAGTTGATGAAGAGGATAATGAATCTTTATCGGAAAGAAATTCATCAGTTGGAATTGCTTCCACAAATTCATTATTTCTAAGCGTCTCAACAATAGAACTATTTTCGTTTAGTTCCTCAACACTTTTCCAGTATTTTTTGTTTGATGACATCGTATATAAATATTAGCTTCTTAAATTATTTTATTAATAGTGGCATTTACCACATTCTAAACCTCCCATTTGTGCCGCAGTCAATTTGTCTACGCCATATTTTTTAGAAAGTTCAGCATGAATTTTGTCGTAATAGGCATTACCTTCCATTTTCACGTCTGTTTTTCTGTGACAATTAATACACCAACCCATGGTTAAAGGCGCAAATTGTTTTTGAATTTCATACGTTTGAACGGGTCCGTGACAGGTTTGACATTCGATACCTGCAACAGTAACGTGTTGTGAGTGGTTGAAATAAGCAAAATCAGGAAGATTGTGAATACGCACCCATTTCACTGGACTTGTTTTGCCTGTATATTTTTGAGCTGCTTTGTCCCAACCTACAGCATCGTATAATTTTTGAATTTGTTGGTCGTAAAAAGCTTTTGAATATTCTGCCGTAGCAGTTGTATCAGCTACTTCCGCAATATTTTTGTGACAGTTCATACAAACATTCAGCGAAGGAATACCAGCGTTTTTACTTACTCTTGCTGCTGAGTGACAGTATTTACAATTGATACCGTTGCTTCCTGCGTGAATTCTATGCGAATAGTGAATAGGTTGAATAGGAGCATAATCTTGGTCAATACCAATTTGCATTACCCAACTGTAGAAAAAGTAACCACTTGCTAGCAATAGGAAGATACAAGATACTAAAACTAAAAATTGATTCTTTGCAAAGGCTTTCCAAATTGGCATGGTAGCTTCTTTTTCGGCTACTTCTATACCGTTTGATTTAGCTACTTTGGTTAATACATTGTTTACAAAGTACAACATCGCAACCAACATCAACATTACAAGTGCTAAAGCACCAAGAATTAGATTATTGGATATCCCACTGTCATTATTACCAGTTCCAGGAACACCTGGAGTAGTGCTCATTCCTGCTGGAGCTGCAGCTTTTGGCTCCGAAGTATAAGCAATAATATTATCAATATCTGTAGTAGATAATTGAGGAAATGCAGTCATTACAGACTTGTTGTTTTCTTCAAAAACTTTTACTGCTTTCGCATCACCTGATTTAATTAGGGCAGAACTATTAGCCACCCATTTGTAAATCCAAGCCATATCGTACTTCGCTGAAATACCACGAAGTGCTGGGCCAGTTGCTTTTGCATCTAACTTATGACAAGCGGCGCAATTTGAGTTGAACAATGCTTTCCCAGCTACTGGATCACCACCTGTTTTTGCAGCGGGTGCAGCTGCTGTAGCATTGGACGCAGGTGCAGCTTCTTGAGAAAATGAAGTTAAGGAGAACGTTAGCATTAAAGCTAAACTGTAAAATATATTCCTTGATATCGAATTATGGTTACCCACTTTTTTCATATTGTAAATGATTATCGACTTATTTGGTTTGATTTATGCTCAGTAAAAACCCAACAAAAATCAACACTTTATTAAAAACTTGCACAAAAATACGACTTATGAACTATTCTCAAAACCTTAAATATAGCTTAAATATCAATTTATATTAATTCTAAATAAAGTTTTGTCTTTTCTTTAAAATTTTATGTTTTACATTTGCATTAAAATCAATTCATTATGAAAGTTTTAACAAAAATAAATAGTTTTTTAGTGCTGTTTTTTTTCCTTTTCATAGGTTCAAAAAGTATTGGACAAGAAAGTAAAATGACCGTAACACAAGACCCGAAATTTGAATTATTACTAAATGAAAAGAGAAAAATAAATAGTTCGATAACGGTTAACGATCGTTATAAGATTCAAATTTTTAATGGTGACAACGAAAATTCCAAAAAGAAATTAATGGAATTTAAAAAAGAAAATAAAAATTTCGATGCAACCATTGTGTTCAGTACTCCTATATATAAAGTTTGGGTTGGAAATTTTAAAACCCGTATTGAGGCCGAAAAAAACCTTAATGATTTAAAGAAAAAGTATCCTACAGCTTTTCTGATTAAGCCTAATAAATAATGAAATTTAAAAAAGCGGCTATAGTTTCATTAGCACTATTTTATAGTATTTTTTTGTTTGTGGTTTCATCCGATACTCTAGTATTTGACATACTTCAAGTGAGACAGAATATTGTAATTCATTCAAAAGAGAAAGAAACTTTGCTGCTTTCCAAACAATCATGGAGTACGATTATTTCTAAAGATGAATTTAAATACAAGAACAATTATTACGACGTTAAGAATGTTGTTGTCTGTAAAAATTTTGTAAAAGTTGAAGTGGTAAAAGATATGTTAGAGCTTATTATTAAAGACGTCACCAAAAATTTAAAAAACAATAAAAACAAAACCCTTCAAAAATTAAAAAAATCAATTATTATTTATTATTATAAAGCAACCTCTTTTGGGTTTCCTTTTATAACAGATAATAGGACAAAAAATTACTTCACCAAAAATTGTTTTAAAAATAAATACATCACTGCTATTTTTCGACCACCAAGTTTTAATTAAATCATTTTGGTTTCTCAAGTAATCCTTTACAATTAATTTGGGAATACAATTTTATCTTGAAAATAGATAAAATCAAATCTATGATTTAACTAAAATTTTAAAAAAATGAAAAAACAGATATTAGCATTACTTGCTGTATCATCAATTGGTTATAGTCAAACTAGTGTTGATTCTACAAAGGCAAAACAGTTGGAGGAAGTTTATATAACTACTCCAAAATATTTAAAAAATAAAAAATTCATTTCTCAAAAAATTGAAAACATTTCTCAAAAAGAAATAGAGTTTCAAAATTTTCAAAACACAGCAGATGCTTTGATGAACTCGGGGAATGTAACAGTACAAAAATCGCAACAAGGCGGAGGAAGTCCAGTAATTAGAGGATTTGAAGCCAATAGGATTTTAATTCTTGTCGATGGAATCCGAATGAACAACCTCATTTTTAGAGGCGGTCATCTGCAAAATATCATAACGGTTGACGAAAACATGTTGGAAAACATCGATTTGTCTTATGGCGCTTCTTCTACCTTATTTGGTAGTGACGCACTTGGTGGCGCTATTAATTTAACAACCAAAAAAGCGCAATTTTCTTCAAATGGGAAAAGCTTTTCTGGTAACGCCTTGTCGAGATATTCATCAGTAAACGAGGAGAAATCGGGACACTTTGATTTCAATTACGGAACCTCAAATTTTGCGTCCTTAACCTCATTTTCATACAATGATTTTGGTGATTTACGAATGGGAAAGAGAAAGAACCACAACAATCCCTATTTTGGAGAAAGAGATTTCTATGTGCAAAATGTAAACGGAGTTGACCAATTGATTGCCAATGATAACAAATACATTCAAAGATTCAGCGCGTATAAGCAATACGATTTCATGCAGAAGTTTGCCTATAAACAAGCCAATGGAAACCTTCACAGCTTGAATTTGCAATATTCTACATCTACAGATATTCCAAGATATGACCGACTTACTGATCCGTCTTCTTCAACAGGGTTAAGAAATGCCGAATGGTATTACGGACCACAAAAACGCCTTTTAGGAGTGTATAATTTCTCTAAAAATAAATTTGTTCTCAACAGCGATTTGTCATTGGATATAAGTTATCAAAACGTGGAAGAAAGTCGTCACAATAGAAGATTTGGCAATTATAATTTACAAAACAGAACCGAAAAAGTAACTATGTATGGCATTAACGCCACCTTGAAAAAAGCCTTTACAAAAAGCGAATTGCTATATGGAATTGAAACGTATTTAGACAATTTAAATTCATCGGCTTATAGTAATAATATCAATACAGGAGAAACCGCAACCATTGATTCTCGTTATCCAAATGGGAATAACAGTATGTTCCGCAGTGATTTTTTCATCACCTATAATGAAACCATTTCTCCAAAAACCAATTGGAATGTCGGAGCAAGAATTGGATTCACTTCTTTAAAAAGCTCCATATCAGACAACAGTTTTTTCCAATTACCCTTTGATGCCATTGAGCAAAATAATTTCACCTATAGTGCCAATGTTGGAATTATTCACAAAACGAGTACGATGGTAAGCTTGATTGCCAACCTTAGTTCGGGTTTTAGAGTTCCTAATATTGACGATTTGGCAAAAGTATTCGAATCGGTCGATGGAATATTAATTGTGCCCAACGAAAATTTGAAACCCGAAAAAACCATTACTGCCGATTTAGGATTTAGAATAACTACTGAAAACAAGCGTTTCGAATGGGATAACAATTATTTCTACACCCGTTTTATGGATGCTATTGTAACCGATGTTTTCACTTATAATGGCTCGAGTACAATTGATTATAATGGCACTCCAAGTCAGGTTTTTGCCAATCAAAATAAAGGAAAAGCTTTTATTACCGGAATCTCCTCTTCGTTGAAAACCTATGTGGTGAACAATTTACTTTTCACGGCCACTTTCAATTATACATTAGGAAGAATTATAGAAGAAAACGGAAAGTCGCCTTTGGATCATATTGCGCCATTTTATGGAAAAATTGGTTTGAATTATACCAAAAAACAATACGGTTTGGAAGCCTACATGCTTTACAATGGTAAAAAAGACATCAAAAACTATCTATTAAATGGCGAAGACAACGAGCAATATGCGCCTCCAGGCGGAATGCCAGCTTGGGAAACCTATAATGCAAAAGGTTCAGTAGTGGTATTTAAAAACGCAACGCTATTTGTGGGTGTAGAAAATATTTTAGACACCCAATACAGAACCTTCTCTTCGGGCATGAATGCCGCCGGAAGAAATTTTTATAGCGGATTGAAATATAGCTTTTAGGTTTAGATAAAATTAAAAAATCCCGTCTTGTTTTTTGAAACGAGACGGGATTTATTTTGAGTTTAAGGTACTTTAGACAAAACATATTTACCTGTTGGAAATACAGGATCTAAAGACACTCCACCAGGTGAACCACCAATCATTCTTTTAAAAAAGAAAATTAACTTTTGATTTTCAATTTCGTCATTTACCGCCAAAACACATAAAAAATCTATGAAGGTTTTAACAGGGTCATGATAACTAGCTCGTAACATTCTTATTAATGGATTAGCTTCAGGAAAAGGAGCGAACTGATTAAGTTTATAAATTGAAAAGCATGTTATTGAATAATCAAAATAATTTATAGAAGTATCGTCCAGCAAAGGAATTCTGTCAAGTACTAAATTACCGTTTTCAATATATTGAAATTCACCCACAATAAAGTCAGAATAATAACTCTTGTGCACAGTCTCAACTAAATAGTGTTCCTTTTTTACAAGTTTAATTCGCAAAGAAGTGTTTCCTTCGGTATAAAGCCATGTTCCTACATAGGGGTCAAGCCTGTGGTCTAAATCTTTATAGTAGATGCCAGATTCTGTTGGACTATTTGTATCCATGTTTATTATTTGAGCAGTAACCATAGTATTAAATAGGATTAGTACTATTAGGGTTTGGTAAATTATTTTTTTCATATTTTTAGTTATTACATGGTAAGTTACCGTTATAATTATCTTTATTTTCGTTCAACACAAGTTTATTCCATCCTGTAAAATTATTTTGTGCTTTATAAACCGAGAGACTATTACCAAATATAGTATCTAAAGTTTTAAGTAAGCCCAATACTTTTCTAAATTCACTTTCAGTATCCTCAGGCACACCATCTGAATAAACTTTACTAAAATCATTCCAATCTTCTTGACTAGTTAAAATTTCATTTGCTTTGTTTTTAAAAGCTTCAAAATCGTTAATCTTAATAGCAAAAGTGCCGTATGGTGATGCGACAGTTATTACAAAATTGTTTGGGTTAACAGGAGTACCATTGGGATAGGTTAGGTTACCATAATTATGGTATTTTACCATTTTACAAAGTACACCTATATCTCCATATGAAAACATTTCTCCAAGCCCATTTTTTCCACAATTTGTAGGATGGCTATGAAAAAAGCCAAAGTTAAACGCGAGGGTTAAATTTCCTAAATCTAATTCGTTACAACTATTATACTCATCTGTAACATCATTTATTGCTAACTCATTGTAATTACTTCCCGTCATTCTAATCTTTTGGCCAACTTCATATCCAAATTGACCAACCGCATTCGCATTATCTTGGAGCGCTTTTTTAAAAGGGTTTATGGTGTGGTTGGGATTATCTTTTATCAAATTGTTGAGTCCTTCACATGGCGTTCCGCTATCCTCATCTACTGTATTTGGCATAGTTATAGTGCCAGACTCAGAGCCACTTGCTCCACTACCTCCATTGTCTCCACTACCACCAACATTAGAGGCGACATAACATGGAACAATATTATATGTTGCTGTCCACGAGGTTAATTCGTATTCACAAGATCCCTCGCTTAGTATATTATGTTGTCCAGAAGGACAGACAAAATTATATTCAACACATGAGGCAAGGACTAAAATAAAATTACTGTCTATACGTTCAGCTTCAACTTCGGGCATAACAGACGACTGTTGCGTTGTTTTTATATCCTGTATCCATTGGTCTAAATTGGTAGTGGAATATTTTACTAAATTATAACTATAACCGTCAATAGTTTCTTTAGCACATAAATTAAACAAAGTATCTCGTTCTCTAAAATTTAAAGCAAATGTGTAACTTTTCAAACCTTGTTGGTCAATAATTTCAATAATGTTTTCGGTAATTATTCTATCAAGATAATAGGCAATATCACCTCTTGCAAACGAACCTTTACTTGTTTCTTTATTAAGTTCTCTTTGTAAAAAAGGCAAATCACTTAGATTCACTTTTTTAATGCGGTTTTGTTCGTCTACAACATTTTTTCCTCAGCGCAACTGTAAACAAACAATGCTATACAAATGTCGAGAAAAACAGGTAACTTTTTGAAATAGTGTTTCATAAGCGGGTTCGGTTTTTTGGTTAAAAAAGTAATGCCAAAACGAATGTAGTAAAAATATTATTGTTTATGGCATTATATGCCATATTAAATTTTTCAAGCATTGTCGAATTTCGCCTTTGTGAGAAAAGCAGTTGATGAAAGTTTTATAATAGAGTTTGGCAAGAATCTTAGAAAAATAAGGTTAAGCAAAGGAATTTCTATGCAAAATTTGGCATACACTATAAATGTAGAATATTCTCAAATTAGCAGGATTGAACTCGGGAAAATAAACACTTCTATCAGTACCGTCTTTGAGATAGCAAAAGCATTGGATGTCCCAATTCATGAATTTTTTATTTTTGATACAGTTTAAAAATTACAGTTCACGATTTTCTAATTCCAACTAATCATTACTTTAAAACAATCTAACCCTAAAGAAAAATTCATTTTTTCTTTAGCGATATTGTTTATACATTTGACTCAACACAAAAAAAGTTGAATGCATTTAAGCTATTGGGAACTCAAAAATTGGTTTACAAATGTTGACTATACCATTGTTGGAAGTGGTATTGTTGGACTACATTGTGCTTTGCGATTACGAGAAAAATTCCCAGAAAGCAAAATTTTGGTTCTTGAAAAAGGATTGTTGCCGCAAGGCGCAAGTACCAAAAATGCAGGTTTTGCCTGTTTTGGAAGTATGTCCGAGATTTTAGAGGATTTAAAATCCCACTCCGAAGAAGAAGTGGTGCAACTCATTCAAAAAAGAAGTAACGGATTGCAATTGCTCCGCAAAAATCTTGGCGATGCTACAATTGATTACAAACCTTTTGGTGGCTATGAATTGTTTTTAAAAGAAAATGAGGATTCCTATAACGAATGTTTGCAAAAACTGCCTTTTGTCAATGAACTACTAAAACCCTTTTTTAAAAGCGATGTTTTTGCTAAAGAAGTAAGCCGATTTGATTTTAAAGGCATTCACGAATACCTAATTTTCAATCCTTTTGAAGCGCAGATAGATACGGGAAACATGATGCAAGCGTTGTTGCAAAAAGCAATTTCTCAAAATATTTTGCTTTTGAATCAAGTGGAAGTTACTTCGTTTGTGGACAAAAAGGATAGTGTTCAGATTGCATTAGGGGAATTTAGTTTTTCATCAAAAAAACTGCTTTTTGCCACCAATGGTTTTGCAGGACAACTCACCAACAATGCGGTAAAGCCAGCAAGAGCTCAAGTTTTAATCACAGAACCCATTCCAAATTTAGATATTAAAGGCACTTTTCATTTGGACAAAGGCTATTATTATTTTAGAAATATTGAAGATAGAATTCTCCTTGGCGGAGGCAGAAATCTTGATTTTGAAGGAGAGACAACAACCCAATTGGGTCAAACCGCTTTGATACAAAATAAATTGGAGCATTTATTAAAGGGAGTAATTTTACCCAATACCGATTTCAAAATTGCCCACCGTTGGAGTGGCATAATGGGTTTGGGTTCGAGTAAAAATCCTATTGTAGAGCCACTTTCCGAAAATGTATATTGTGGCGTGAGGTTAGGAGGAATGGGAGTTGCCATTGGAAGTTTAATTGGGCAAGAATTAGCCGATTTAGTTTAAACAATAAAGTATGATAAAAAAGATTTTTCGATTTTTATGGAAAGCTGCACTTTGGTTTTTAGGGTTGTCTATTTTGTCGGTTATCATTTTCAAATGGGTTCCAGTACCCATTACACCTTTAATGATAACAAGAGTTATTGAAAACAAAATCGACGGAAACGAAGCCTATCTCAACCATGATTGGGAACCTTTGGAAAATATTTCTTCTAATCTTCAAAAAGCAGTTATTGCTAGTGAAGACGGCTATTTTTTAAAACATTGGGGCTTTGATTTTAAAGCGATGCAAAAAGCCTTCAAAAATAATAGTCGAGGAAAACGAATAAAAGGCGGTAGCACTATTTCACAACAAACCGCTAAAAATGTATTTCTTTGGCAAGGAAGAAGTTATCTTAGAAAAGGATTGGAAGCCTATTTTACAGTGCTTATTGAAATAATTTGGGGCAAAGAACGCATCATGGAAGTGTATTTAAATAGCATTGAAATGGGAGATGGAATCTATGGAGCACAAGCTGCTGCACAACATTGGTACAGAAAAGATGCCATAGATTTATCTCGAAATGACGCTGCTGGAATAGCCGCTATTTTGCCCAATCCTAGAAAATATAAAGCCACCAATTCATCATCGTATACCAATAAACGAAAAGGTAAAATCTTAAGAGTGATGAGACAAACAGGTACTATTGAATATTAAAAAAAAAGCTCTTCCAATAGAAGAGCTTTTTTTATATGCTTAAATTTAGTAAAACAACGATTTGTATTGTGGCCAATGTTTATAAATTAAAATGCCGTTTAAAATGGTTACTAAAGCCGCTAATGGAACTCCAGAAATCCCTAAAAACAAATGGAAAAGTAAGATGTTTAAAGAAATTGGAACCAATACTACTAAAGCAAAGGCAATCCATTTTTTTAATAAAAGCATTGTTCCAATTGCGATCTCTAATGTGCCTACAAAAGGCAAAACGTAACCAGTATCTCCTAATGAACCCATAAAAGCACCCGCTTTTTCAGGAAGATCAGGCAATGGAATAAATCCAATAAACTTGTTAAGTCCAAAGACAACTAGAATAATGCCTAATACTATTCTAACAATTTTAGTAAACATCGAATTCATAAAAATTTCATTTTTTGATTAGTAATATGGTAAAAATATAATTAATTTTTTAAATAATATGTATGTATAATTATAAATTTTTAAATAATTAGTAAAGAGTATTTTTTTATGAGTTTTAAGTGTAACGATTCTTTAAAACAGTTATCCAATAGTAATAATCATAAAAACGAATTAATTATGCAAGCTCATGAGATAGATTACCAAATATTTGGAGAAGAAATGCAATATGTGGAAATAGAACTTGATCCACAAGAAATTGTTGTGGCCGAAGCCGGAAGCTTTATGATGATGGACAATGGAATCCAAATGGAGACCATTTTTGGCGATGGTTCCGACCAACAACAAAGCGGCTTGTTCGGTAAATTACTTTCCGCTGGAAAAAGAGTCTTAACCGGAGAAAGTCTTTTTATGACAGCTTATCTAAATCAAAATAATATCAAAAGCAAAGTATCGTTTGCATCTCCTTACCCTGGAAAGATTCTGCCCATAGATTTAAAACAATTTCAAGGGAAATTTATTTGTCAAAAAGATTCCTTTTTATGTGCTGCGAAAGGAGTTTCTGTTGGAATAGAATTTTCTAAAAAATTAGGACGCGGACTTTTTGGTGGTGAAGGTTTTATTATGCAAAAATTGGAAGGAGATGGAATGGCTTTTGTGCATTCGGGTGGAACTTTAGCCAAACGTGAATTGACTTCGGGAGAAGTTTTAAAAGTAGATACGGGTTGTATCGTTGGATTTACAAAAGATGTCGATTACGATATTGAATTTATAGGCGGTATTAGAAACACCATTTTTGGAGGTGAAGGGATGTTTTATGCTACACTACGCGGACCAGGAACAGTTTATATACAATCATTACCCTTTAGCCGATTGGCCGATAGAATTATTGCATCTGCACCCAGAAACGACGGCAATAGTCGTGAAGAAGGAAGTTTACTAGGAGGCATTGGAAGAATGATCGACGGAGATAATAGGTTTTAAATAGTTACACCTGTCGAGTTATGAATGCTCGACAGGTGTAATATGTTACATAGCAAAAGTAACTCCCAGCACTATATTTCTTCCAATATTTGGAATGCCATCTGTTTTCAAACGAGAAAGATGAGACACATAGGTTTTGTTGAATATATTATTGGCATTTAAATTTACATTAAAAACAGTTTTATTTAAGGAAATTTTTCCTCCTAATCCTAAGTTTACCAATGTATAATCGTTGGTTTTACTTTCAAATTCGCTGTATTTATTTTGAGTAAAAGTACTCTCTACATTCATAGTTGCAAAACCTTCTTCTAACCATTTTTTGCTTTTAAAGTCTATTTTCAATATGTTATTCCATTTGTTGGCAGGAATTAAAGGTAAGTAATCGCCATTTTGTTTTTTACCAATAACGGTTTCAAAACTACTTGTAAAATGCAACCAATCCAAAGGATGAGGATGAAAATGAATTCCAGTTTCGCCACCATATAAAGCAGCATTTTCTTGAACATAATCATAAACATCATTTCCATCTATACTGTTTCCGTTTGGAGAAATGAAAATATAATTATTGATACGATTGTAAAATCCATTAACAAACAATTCAAAATGAGAACTACTGTATTCTAAATTTAAATCGGTTTGAAAATTTTGCTCGTTTTTCAAATTAGCATTCCCAATTTCATAACGATTACTTCCTTCATGAACTCCATTTGAAGTTAGCTCGGCTAAATTTGGTGCTCGAAAACCAGAAGCAAAATTTAATCTCAACGTAAAATCATCGGTCAAATTGGTTTTATAACCTAATGAAGAATTGAAACTATCAAATGATTTTGTTAGGGCTTCAAAATAACCTTCTTGGCCAATAACACCATTCGTTTCGGTGCTAACATTTCTTTTATCGAAACGAATTCCTGCTTGTATCACATTTTTTTTCCATTCGTAATTGGCGGTTCCAAAAATTCCAAAATCATTTGTTGTAGCATTTGGAATTAATAATTCTTCGCCAAAATTGGTATTAGTTTGATGCATCCCTTGAACTCCAATAATAGATTCTACTTTTCCAAGCTTTGGGAAATAATATTTCAAATCATAATTAAAAGTTCTCAATTTCATGTGTAAAACGGCAATATTGCTGTCTTCAAATTCACTTCGGTCATTAAAAATATAGCCCAAATCGGCTTCCAGCTTTGAATTTTTGAAAAAGAAATTATTGTGTAAACTTAAAATATGATTATTCACACCTTGACTTGGATAAAGCGTTTTTTTACTGGTAGATTGTTCTGCAATTCCGTTTTCAGGAATTCCTAAATCGAGTTTATTGAAATTGTATCTCAAAACGCTGGAAAAACTTGTGTTACTATACCCAATTCCTGTTTTGAAATCGGTTTCATTATAACGGGTATTGGTTACTCTGTCGCCATTTGAAATTTGATAATCAGAATGAGTACTATAACTTCCACGAACCAGGAATTTCCATTTCTCGGTTGAGGTTTTTAATCCTATAGAAGTAGCGCTTCCCAACGTATTTGAAAACATTCGTTGACTAAAATCGGTTTTTAATTCATGAATTTTTGCGAATTTTTCGGGATTAAAATACAAAACACCACCTAAGGCATCCGAACCATATAATAAAGAAGCTGGACCTTTGATAACTTCTACACTTTCCACACCAGCATCATTCAGACCCAAGCCGTGTTCTTCGCCAAATTGTTGGTTTTCTATACGAACACCTTGTGAATACACCAAAACCCGATTGCCGCTTAATCCACGAATGACTGGTTTTCCGATGGAAGTTCCTGTTGAAACTTGAGTAACTCCTGGAATAGTTGCCAAGCCTTCAATTAAAGTGGAGGTTCCTTTTTGTTGTAAAGATTTTAAGGTTTGATGCTCTACTTTCATTACATTTTGAGATTGTAATTTATTGAAAGCTGTGGAAACAATTACTTCATCCATGTGGATACTACTTTCCTCTACTGAGATATTCAAAGTAGTTTCTTTTTCAGAAATGGTTATTTCTTTTATTTCAGTAGTATAACCCATCATTGAAAAAATGATTTTCAGATTTCCTTTAGGCAAATTATTGATAATGTATTGCCCTTTATCATCTGAAATAGTTTCTTTATGAATTTCAGGCAAAGAAACAATTACATTGGATAAAGGTTTATTTTCTTTGTCGGAAATGGTTCCAACGATTTTGTTTTGCGCAGACACAAATAGCGATAGCACTAATAATAGTGCCGTATAATATGATTTCATAAATTTGTTTTATTGATAAAAATTAAAATTATCTGATATAATTTCAGAGAACTAGTGTTTATACAATAAGTGAAGGTGGAGCTCGAAGCGCAAAAAGACTTCCTTTAAAATAGAGCGTTATCGCTTTGGAATAAGAAACAGTATAAGAAGCGTAAACGTCTAGTTTCTTGAAATCAAAAGTAAAAAAAGAAGTAGGGGTATAGTTGCCTAATGCAAATTCACAAACATAACAATGGTCAAAATCGTGATGGCTGTGATTAATTTCGGTTTTATTTTTAGCGTAACTATGTTGACAATGATTCTCTGTAATAAATTGTTCTAAATGATGATACGAGTGAAATGACTGCAAAAGAATGGCAGACAGTATCATTATTGAAAACGAAAAACTTAATAGCGTAATTTTTTTATTCATCAAGGCAAATATAACAATCTAAAAAAAGAATCCGTTTGACTTTAACATATTTTAAGGATGTTACTATCAAACGGATTATAGGTAGAATAAATATTAAACTAATTTATTGGCCACCAAGTATTCCGCAATTTGTACGGTATTAGTAGCGGCACCTTTTCTCAAATTATCGGAAACAATCCACATATTTAAAGAGTTAGGTTGACTTTCATCCCGACGAATTCTACCCACAAAAACGTCATCTTTACCCTCTGCATACATTGGCATTGGATAAGTATACGTATCATTATTATCTTGAACCACAACTCCCGAAGTGTGGTGTAAAATGTTTCGAACTTCATTCACATCAAAATCATTTAAAAATTCTACATTGACCGCTTCACTATGTCCGCCAACAATAGGGACACGAACCGCAGTGGCCGTAACAGAAATTGTTTTGTCTCCAATTATTTTTTGAGTTTCACGAACCAATTTCATTTCTTCTTTGGTATAACCATTATCTTCAAAACTATCACATTGAGGAATAGCATTTCGATGAATAGGATATTTATATGCCATTTCACCTTGAATGCCTGCATATTCATTTTGTAATTGTTGCACTGCTTTTACGCCAGTTCCTGTAATGGATTGATAGGTAGAAACAATAACGCGTTTGATGTTGTATTTTTTATGTAATGGTGCTAAAACCAAAACCATTTGAATGGTGGAGCAGTTTGGGTTGGCAATTATCTTGTCTTCTTTTGTCAATAAGGAAGCGTTGATTTCGGGAACCACTAATTTTTTTGTTGGGTCCATTCTCCAGGCCGAAGAATTATCTATAACCGTAGTTCCTGCAGCAGCAAACTTTGGGGCCCATTCTAAAGAAGTTTCACCACCAGCAGAGAACAGTGCAATATCCGCTTTCATATCGACTGCGGTTTGCATGCCAACTACTTTATATTTTTTCCCTTTAAATTCAATTTCTTTCCCAACCGATCTTTCTGAAGCGACAGGAATTAACTCGGTTAAAGGGAAATTTCTTTCCGCTAGCACTTTAAGCATTACTTCTCCAACCATTCCGGTTGCACCAACAACAGCAACTTTCATATCTTTATTTTTACAAGTTATTTTTTTGAAGTACAAAAGTATGTAGAAAAAAGAAAATAGAGTAGAGAAGAAAGAAGAAAGATGGTTTAGGAGCAGATATAGTTCTCGCTAGCCCCGATTGCAGCAAACTACCATGTAGTGCGGAAAGCGGGAGGGATTGTCCGGAACATTATAAACGTTTTGCTTCTAAAAGAAAAACCGCATCAATTAAGAAGCGGTTTTATTACGCTGGCGCTCCATACAGTTCGGCTGCGCTTCGAGTTTGTTAGAATATATAATGTAACGGTATTATTTTTTTAACAAATCCCTAATTTGAGTAAGCAATTCTTCTTGTGATGGACCAGCAGGAGCAGCAGCTTCAACAGGTTTTTTAGTTTTGTTATAGGCTTTTACAACCATAAACATCACAAATCCAACAATAACTAAATTAACTACAGTGTTAATCCAAGCACCATATCTTACAGCTACTTCAGCTTTTGCAGCAACGCCTTCGGCAGCAACTACTTCTGGTGTAAGTACATATTTGAAATCTGCAAAATCCATACCGCCACTCAATTGACCAACTAATGGCATAACGATATCATTTACAAATCCTGTTACAACGGCACCAACAGCACCAGCCATAATCACAGCAACTGCAAACTCAACAACGTTTCCAGTCATAATAAAATTCTTAAATTCTTTGAACATGGTATTTAGTTTTAAAGGTTTAGATTAATTTTGATAAACGAATTTAGTTAAAATTTTAACATTCGTAAAAAAACAACCCCTAAATTTTTAATTTATTCTCTGTAGAAAACTCTTTTAACACGTTGTGAAATAGCAGTTAAAATTTCATACGGAATGGTTTTCAGTTCATTAGCGATATGGATAACGGATGGATTTTCGCCAAAAATAATAACAGAATTTCCTTCTTTACAATCGATGTTGGTCACATCAACCATCAACATGTCCATACAAATGCTTCCAACAATGGCAGCTTTTTTATCGTTTATGGTTACATAGCCCAATCCATTGCCCCAACTTCGCCAAATTCCGTCGGCATAACCAATTGGAATGGTAGCAATTTTGGTTTCGTTTTGGGTGATAAATCGTCTTCCATAACCAACACTTTCTCCTTTTTGAATGGTTCGAATTTGAGAAATTATGGATTTTAAAGTACCCACATTTTCCAATTGTTTTTGTTCGGATTCATCATTAGAAATTCCATAAATCCCAATTCCTAAGCGAACCATATTGTATTGTGCTTGTGGAAAATTTGAAATTCCAGAAGTGTTCAAAATATGTCGAATAGGATTTATTTTTAAATCAGTCATTAATTTTGAAGACAGTTTTTCAAACAATTCAATTTGTGCAAAAGCAAATTCTTGGTTTTCTAAATCATCACTTGTTGCCATGTGCGATAAAATGCTTTTTACTTTTACATTTACATTTCCAAGTAGAATTGTAATTAATTCCTCTAAATTATGCTCTTCAAAACCCAATCGATGCATTCCGGTATCCAATTTTATATGTATTGGAAAATGGTTTAAGTTTTTTTGTTCGGCAATTTTTAAAAAAGCCTTCAATCCTTTTATGGAATAGATTTCGGGTTCTAATTGGTTTTGAATAATAGTCGAAAAGCTTGTGGTTTCTGGATTTAAAACCATGATTGGAAGTGATATTCCGGCACTTTTTAACGAGATTCCTTCATCGGCAAAAGCCACACCAAGATAATCCACTTTATGATGTTCGAGTAATTTTGCTATTTCAAAACCGCCATTTCCATAACCAAAAGCTTTTACCATGACCATTAATTTGGTTTTAGGAGCGAGTTTTGATTTAAAGAAGTTTAAGTTGTGACTAATGGCATTTAGATTTATTTCTAATACCGTTTCATGTATTTTTTCTTCTAGTGAGGCAACTATTTCTTCAAAATGAAAATCCCTTGCGCCTTTTACTAAAATGGTTTCGTTTTCAAAATTTAAACCATCAAAAGCAAACATAAAATCAGAGGTGTTTTTAAAAACAGTACTGTTTATAAATTTGTTTTTGTAGCCAAAAATAGTTTCCCCAATCCCAATTACTCGATTAATTTTATTAGAAATGATGAGTTGTGAAACCTGAGAATATAATTCGTCATTGGTCAATCCACTTTGAAAAATATCAGATAAAATGAGGGTTTTCTTTTTGTGCTGTTTTTGATGTTCCAAGAAGTCTAAAGCAATCTTCAACGATTGAAAATCAGAACTATAACTGTCATCAATAATGGTACAATTGTTAATGCCATTTTTGACTTTCAACCGCATTTCAACTGGATATAATAATTGCATTCGAGTTTGAATTACTTTTTGATTGTATCCTAAATAAAGCATCACCATTATACAGTTGATCGCATTTTCAACAGAAGCCTGATCTTGAAAAGGGATAATCACTGGGAAAGTTTCATCTAGATATGTGATTTGTAATTCGGTGAGCTCATTTATATTTTTTTTAGTAACAAAAACATGAGCATTTTTCATTTCTGAACTCCAGCAAAACGTTTTTATTTTTGGATTTATAAAAGCTTCGAGCGTTTTATTTTTATTTAAAATCAAAACATTTACAGATGAAAAAAGCTTTAACTTTTCACTAATTTTTTCACCAACACTACAAAATCCTTCGTCATGAGCAGAGCCAATATTTGTTAAAACACCAATCGTTGGTTGAATGATTTTTTGGAGTTTTGCCATTTCATTTATTGTGGAAATACCAGCTTCAAAAATTGCTAAATTGTGTTGCTCATTAATGCCTAAAATCGAAAGTGGCACACCAACTTGTGAATTAAAACTTTTTGGACTTCGAATAATATTGTAATCTGGACTTAAAAGAAAATTCAACCATTCTTTTATAATGGTTTTCCCATTGCTTCCTGTTATTCCAATTATGGGCAAGTCAAATAGATTTCTATAATAAATGGCAATTTTTTGCAAAGCGTCTAAGGTGTTTTCGACTACCAAAAAATTAGCGGTTCCTTTTAAATGTTCAGGAATATGAGTTACCACAAAATAACGAACACCTTTTTCTATTAATTCTTCAATGTATTTATGACCATCGTGATTGGGTCCAGAAAGCGCAAAAAATAAAGTGTCTGTTCCGTTTTGCAACGAACGACTATCAATAGAAATAAAATCAATAATTGCAACATCATTGTTGCCAACCCACGTGGCTTTGATGATAGGAATAATATTTCGAAGGGTTAAGATCATTTCGATTTATTGCTTGTCTTTGGATAAATCTTCAACATCTTTAACTATCATATTTTCGCGCATGGCATTAAAATAGGCAGCTCGACTCAAAGGTTCATATTCTTCAGTTTCACCAAGCATCACCAGTTTATCATTGTCAGTTTTTCTAAAACTGTAATGAGCCAAATTTCCAGTTCGAGTGCAAACGGCATGTACTTTGGTTACATATTCGGCAGTTGCCATCAATGCCGGCATGGGTCCAAATGGGTTGCCTTTAAAATCCATATCTAATCCTGCAACAATCACACGAATACCGGAATTGGCCAAATCATTACAAACCGAAATAATTTCATCGTCAAAAAATTGCGCTTCGTCAATACCTACCACGTGACAACCTTGAGCCAAAATGCGAATATTGGCAGCAGCAGGAACTGGAGTGGAACGAATTTCGTTTTTGTTATGGGAAACTACCATTTCTTCATCATAACGAGTATCAACAGATGGTTTGAAAATTTCTACTTTTTGCTTGGCAAATTGCGCTCTTTTTAGTCTACGAATCAACTCTTCTGTCTTGCCCGAAAACATCGAACCGCAAATAACTTCAATCCAACCAAATTGTTCTTTATGATTTACTGTATTTTCGAGAAACATTTTGTATTTTTCAGCCTTTAAAATGAATAGTTTTTTTTTCTTTGTAACGATGGTAAACCGACTTAAAAAATTTCTGTTTTTTTGTCGTTTCAAATGTAGAAAAATTTTAATTAAGGACACTTCTTCCTTTAGCTAAATAAAAAGGAACCGGAAGAAATTTATTAAAAGAACACAAGCAGAAACATTATAATTAGTAAGGTTATGAAAAAAAGATTGGAAGCTGAATTAATAAGCATTGCACACCGAATTTTAAAGCTAAAAAACAAATCGGAAGTGGATCAATTGTATAAAGAAACACAAAAATTATACGAAACGCTTACGGTTTTGAAGTTTTACGGCGATAATTTTGAAACGGTAAAAGCTGAAATTCCAGTGGATGTCATGGAAGAAAAATTAACCAATAGTTTTGAGGATGAAGAGGCTATAACTATTGAGTTAGACGTTCCTGCTGTTGCTGAAGTAAAAGAAGCAATTGTTGAAGAAGAGGAAGAAACCGAAGTAGCAATGAATTATGAAAAGGAAGAAGATGAAATTGAGGAAACAGAAGAAGAAGCTATAGAGGAGGAGGAAGAAACAGTTGCTGAAATCGAAGAAGTTGAAGATGATATTGTAGAAGAGGAGAAAATAGCAGAAGAGGAGATGGAAGAAACTAATTTCAAACCTGCTTTTGAGTTTACTTTAGATAGTGAAGAGGATCAAGATGAAGAAGACGAACCAGAAATTAGTACCGAATCAAAACAAGTAGCCTTTGAGGATTTTTTAGGAGAAGGGTATGTTGATCCTGTTTTTGTAAAACCCAATGAAGTTTCATCTCCATCCAATTCATTATTTTCAACACAAGAATCAACTTTCGAAACTAACCAGCCAAAAATAGTTGCCTTAAACGATTCCATGTCGAAAAGTATTTCAATTGGATTGAACGATAGAGTTGGTTTTGTAAAATTCCTTTTTGCCGATAGCAACGAAGATTACAACCGCGTTTTATCACAACTAAGCACTTTTGATACTTTTGAAGAAGCCGAAAATTTCATTAATGATATGGTAAAACCCGACTATAATAATTGGGATGGTAAAGATGATTATGCTGAACGGTTTATGGAAATCGTTGAGAAAAAATTCATTTAAAAAAGAACATAAATTGCACAAAATAACACAAATTGAATTAGTGGGAATTAGGGCAATTCGTGTTTAACTTATTTATATGTCAAAATTATACATTGTTCCCACGCCCATTGGCAATCTTGAAGACATGACTTTCCGAGCCATTCGCGTTTTGAAAGAAGTGGATTTGATTTTGGCTGAAGACACCAGAACAAGTGGAAAACTCCTCAAACACTTTGACATTGGAACGCACATGTACAGTCATCACATGCACAATGAGCACAAGACCATCGAGAATTTAATTTCTAGATTAAAAGCGGGAGAAACCATAGCCTTAATTTCAGACGCCGGAACGCCAGCCATTTCCGACCCAGGATTTTTGCTAACACGTGCTTGCGTAGAAAATAATATTGAAGTGGAATGTTTGCCAGGCGCAACCGCATTTGTTCCAGCTTTGGTGAATAGTGGTTTGCCCAATGACAAATTTGTTTTCGAAGGATTTTTGCCCGATAAAAAAGGAAAACAAACGCGCTATTTAGCTTTGGCTGAAGAAACCCGAACCATGATTTTATATGTTTCTCCACATAAATTGGTCAAAACATTAGTTGAATTTATTACTTATTTTGGTGCTGACCGACCAATTTGTGTCTCCAGAGAATTATCAAAACTGCACGAAGAAAATGTTCGTGGTACTGTTGCTGAGGTTTTGAAACACTTTGAAGCCAAACCTCCAAAAGGGGAAATTGTGGTTGTAGTTGGCGGAAAGGTTTTAGAACCAAGAAGTAAGAAGAAAGATGCAAGACAATCTGAAGAATAAAATCTTTTCACTTTTTAATTTCAGCGAAGCTGTCTTTCTACTAAGATATCTCTATATCCACAAACGAAAACGAATTCCCACTAAACAATCCTTTGTCGGATAATTTCAAATCGGGAATTACCAGCAATGCCATAAACGAAAGTGTCATAAACGGGGCTTTCAAAGTACTGCCCAGTTCTTTTGCCATTCCATCAATTTCTTGATATAATTTTCCAGTTTCCCAACCGTCTTTATCACTCATGATTCCAGCAACGGGTAATGCTAATAATTTTTTATCGGAACCATTCACCGCACAAATTCCACCCGTATTGGCAATTAGTAAATTCACGGCGCTTAAAATTTCTTCGTCAGAAGTTCCGACAACTACTATATTATGACAATCGTGTGCTACCGAACTCCCAATAGCGCCTCTTTTCAAGCCAAAGTTTTTGATAAAAGCAATCGCAGGTTGTGTATTTTCATAGCGATTGACCACCGCCATTTTCAGGATGTCATTTTCAATATCGGAAACGAGTTTTCCATCTACCAATAAAGAGCTATGATGAATTTCCTTAGTAATCAATTGTCCTTCTAAAGCCTCAATCACTCTAATTTTTGAAGCTGAACTTGGCAAAGTAAAGTCAGCCAATTCTTTTGATGAAATATTAAAATTATTAGGTGTTTCAAAAGGGACATGTTTTACAAAAGATTGTCCATTTTCGGCAATCAATTCACCATTAATATAGGTTTGTTTTACTTTAAAATCAATCAAATCTTCTACTACAATAAAATCGGCAGCATCGTTTTCCTGTAACAAACCTACATCCATTTTGTAATGATGCACGGGATTAACACAAGCCACTTGAAGTATTTTGAAAATGTCCATACCTTTGGCAACCGCTCTTGCGCAATGCAAATTGATGTGACCTAATATCAAATCATCGGGATGTTTATCATCGGAACAAAACATCATGTTTTCATAATTATCGGGTAACAAATCTATTAAAGCTTCGAAATTTTTTGCTGCACTTCCTTCCCGAATAATCACTTTCATACCCAACGATAATTTTTCTTTGGCTTCATCATAAGTGAAACATTCATGATCGGTCGTTATTCCTGCTGCGATATATTTTTTTATGGATTCGCCTCTTAATCCTGGCGCATGACCATCAACAGGTTTCCCGTAATGTTTTGCCCATTCAATTTTCTTCAAAACCTCTTCATCATCAAACAAAACACCTGGATAATTCATCATTTCTGATAAATAATAAATATCAGGCAGTGCCATTAATTCTTTTATTTGTTCGGAATCAATTACTGCTCCTGCTGTTTCGAAAAAGGTAGCCGGAACACACGATGGAGCACCAAAATGAAACTTCAACGGTACTTTTTTACCATTCTCAATCATATAATGCACCCCTTCTTTTCCCAAAACATTGGCTATTTCATGTGGGTCAGAAATGGTAGCAACTGTTCCGTGTAGCACAGCGATTTTTGCAAATTCCGAAGGAACAAGCATCGAGCTTTCAATGTGAATGTGTGCATCGGTAAATCCGGGAAGTATGTAGTTAGTAATTGAGTGTTCTTTCTCAACTATAGAAATAATTTTTCCGTTTTCAACAGTAACTTCTCCAGAATAAATACGTTTGTTTTGGATATCTACAATTTGTCCTTGAATTTGCATAGTGCTTTGATAATAATAAGACTTCAAAGTAACGAATAATAATTAGAGTATTTCAGAATGAATCTATGGCTTGTTTTTTAAAATATTTTTCTTACTTTTATCTTTTAAATTTATTATTTAATATTTGAAATCTAATATTTAAAATGCGCTGGACACTTAAACCAAAACCTTCGGAGGAAAATGTAAAACATCTGGCAACACAACTTAATGTTGACGAATTGGTTGCTGCCCTTTTAATTCAACGAGGGATTACCACGTTTGAAGAAGCGCGTACATTTTTCCGACCAAGTTTGGACGATTTGCACGATCCGTATCTGATGAAAGACATGGATAAAGCGGTTTGCCGAATTGAAAAAGCGATTGCCGATGGTGAAAATATTTTAGTTTTTGGGGATTATGATGTCGATGGTACGACTGCGGTTTCTCTAGTTTCAAGTTATTTGAAAAGTTATTATACTAATGTTGCTACCTACATTCCCGACCGCTATGACGAAGGTTATGGCATTTCATTCAAAGGCATTGACTTTGCCGAAGATAACGGATTTTCGTTGATTATTGCGTTGGATTGCGGTATAAAATCGATAGATCATGTTACTTACGCGAAAGAAAAAAATATCGATTTTATTATTTGTGATCACCATCGTCCGGGAAGTAAATTGCCCGATGCTGTTGCGGTCCTCGATCCAAAACGTGACGATTGTTCCTATCCTTATGATGAACTTTGTGGATGTGGGATTGGCTTTAAACTAATTCAGGCATTAGGACAAAATCGAAACCAAACCATTGATGATTTAATTTTGTATTTGGATTTAGTGGCTACAGCCATTGGCGCCGATATTGTTCCCATTACAGGAGAGAATCGAATATTGGCAAAGTTTGGTTTGGAAGTAATTAACGCAGAACCGCGACCTGGAATAAAAGCCTTGATCCAAAATGTGAAGAAAAAAGTGTTGACCATTACTGATGTGGTTTTTATCATTGCGCCAAGAATTAATGCTGCGGGAAGAATAAAACATGGTAATGAAGCCGTTTCTTTATTGACTGAATATGATTTGGACCAAGCGGAACAATTTGCCTCTGAAATAGAACAATATAATACCGACAGGAAAGATTTGGACAAGCAAATCACGGTTGAAGCGTTGGCACAAATCACCAATAATGATGAAACCAAACGTTTTACAACGGTTGTTTATCAAGAGAATTGGCACAAAGGAGTGATTGGAATCGTAGCTTCCCGATTGACGGAAACCTATTATCGTCCGACAATTGTTTTTACAAAAAGCGGTGATAAATTGGCGGCTTCGGCACGCTCGGTAAAAGATTTTGATGTGTACAATGCACTCGAAGCGTGTGCGGAACATCTCGAACAATTTGGCGGACATATGTATGCTGCAGGCATGACGTTAAAGGAAGAAAACTATTTGAATTTTAAAAATGCATTTGAGAAACAAGTTCAAGCTACCATTCCTCCGGAGCTGTTACTTCCTGAAATCTCTATCGATGCTGAAATTGCCTTTGCCGATATTTCTCCAAAACTGATTCGGATTCTAAGCCAATTTGAACCTTTTGGTCCACAAAATATGTCACCTGTTTTTTTAACAAAAAACGTAAAAGACACTGGTTACGCCAAGCCACTTGGAAAAGATAATGAACATTTAAAATTATTTGTAAAGCAAAATGGCTCCGATGGTATTGGCGCGATTGGTTTTGGAATGGGAGCTAAATTGGAAGGTACCAAAAACCAAAAAGAGTTTGATATTACTTATCACATTGACGAAAACGAATTTAACGGAAGTGTAACAGTGCAGTTGCGATTGAAGGATTTGAGAAGTGTATTAGTTTAATACTCCTTCAACTCAAATTTTTCTCCATCGAAAACACCATAAGTAAAATAACCGATCCAGTCGCCAAGGTTTACATATTCTGAGTTTTCCCCAACAGTAATTATCATTGGTAAATGACGGTGACCAAAAATAAGGTAATTGTAATGTTTGGATGTTAATTTCCTTTTCGAATATTGCACCAACCATTCGTTGTCTTCCCCAAGGAATTTTACATCGGCATCGCCTGAAATGAGTTTGTTTTTTACAGAAAGGTATTGCGCCAATTTTACACCCATATCGGGATGTACCCAACGAAAAAGCCATTTGGAGAAAGGATTAGTAAATACTTTTTTCATGCGTTTGTATCCTTTGTCACCAGGGCCTTTTCCATCGCCATGACCAATTAGAAACGTCTTATCATTAAAAGTATATTCTTGATTGTCGTGATACACAGGAATGTTTAGCTCTTTTTGAAAATAATCATCCATCCACAAATCATGGTTGCCCACAAAGAAAAATATTGGTATTCCACTGTCGCGAATTTCGGCCAGTTTGCCTAAAACTCTTACGAAACCTTTTGGAACAACGGTTTTGTATTCAAACCAAAAATCAAATAAATCGCCTAGTAGAAAAATGCATTCGGCATCTTTTTTCACTTCATCAAGCCAAGCTACAAACTTTTGTTCACGAGGGAAACTCGCTTCAGGCGTTGGTGCACCAAAATGTTGGTCGGAAGCAAAGTAGATTTTTTTGTTGTGTGAAACTTGCATGAATATCAATTATAAATCAAATATAACGAAATTATAAGTTGTCCGAAGCATACCACTCAGCAAAAGAGGTTTCGGTTTCTTGAAGTTTTAATGAATGGAGTGTAATTTCAGCTGGCAATCGATTTTTTATTTTTTGAGCAAAATCAATTACCATATTTTCGCTTGTGGGTTGATAGTCTACCAAAATGACATGATGTCCGCGATTGGAAAGTTCTTTGGCTAGTTCAACATGAGGTGTGTTTTGATTGAAAACGGTAGCATGATCAAATTGGTCTACAATTTCTTCTCGTACAATTTTTTTCAAATCAGAAAAATCAATTACCATTCCGTATTTCACATTGTTAGTATCCAAAATAGGCGTTCCAATAACAGTTACTGAAAGTTTATAACTATGACCGTGAACATTTTTACATTTCCCATCATAGCCATAGAGCGCATGACCGGTTTCAAAACTAAACTGTTTGGTAATTCTTATTTTACTCATGATGTAATTTTATGATGCAAATTTAGTAAATAAATCGGCTTTTTTTCTTTCTCTTTTTTGAACAGAAAAAATACATTTTAATTTTCAATTAATAAAAAAAGGTTGCCTTTTGAGCAACCTTGACTGTAGTATTGTTTTTTAATTATGGATTGATTTCAAAAGATTGATTTTCGTTTGCAAGAGAAGCTCTTACGTTTATTGCATTATTATTTTCGTCAACTACAAATGCTACAAAGCTTATATTCTCTGAATTTTCGATGATAGATGGAATAGGAATTGAGAAATTTTTAGTAATGGTTGAGCCATTTGTAGTTCCTGTTATCTCGTCCCCTAAAATATTTGTTAATGAATTTCTTAAGACATGATTGTGTTCATAATCAAGAATTGGATTAACAGCATCATAATAATTAGTATAATTACGCTGGTAGTAAATTAAATTGTTTTCTAAAAGATAAACTACTAATTTCAAATTAGAATAATCGTCTAAAAATTTAATTTTTACATCAAGATTAAGATTCCCATTCTCAATCGTAGAATTCATAGCCAATCCTAATGTTGTATTGTTGCTTGTAAGATTTATTGCTTCTTGGGTATTTGTTGGTTCCGGAAAAGTCCATACCGTCATTCTGTTTAATCTTGAAACAGGCAAAGCCAAAGGGCTATTGGGTAAAATTAAATTTTTTAAAGGCGCAATATCAGCATAACTGTAAGGGTCATTTCCGTTATGAATTGCAACTGAAACTACTTTATCGGATAGTTCGTAAACTTGATCAATAGCATAAGAAACCCTTGTGCAATTTCCACACCATGTTCCAGTATAGTCTTCGATCAAAACTCTTTTTTTAAAGTACCCAGAAATTGGTTCTGCATCTACAGTTTGGTCTGGCCTGTTTTCAATAACAACTGTATCAGCACATGACATCATTAAAACCGTGATTGTAAATAAGGTAAGTAAATTTTTCATTAATATAAAAGAATAAAAAAAGTGTGATTATTGGTTGCAAATAAAACAAAAAAAACTTTATTCTTAATGTAATTAGTTATTTATTTGCAACACTAATTCCATTATTTATGAAAAACCCTTATGTATTGTTCCTTTTTATAGGATTTAATTTATTTGCACAAAAAGAACTTCCAAATCTTAACCTTTCAACTTTAGATGGAAATACTGTTTCTATAATAAATGATTTTAGTGAGAAAGATAAATTATATGTTTTTTCATTTTGGGCTACATGGTGCGGACCATGTATAAATGAATTAGATGAGCTTAATGAATTACAAGTGGAATGGAAAAAAGATATCAACTTTGAAATAATTGCAGTTTCAACAGATGATTCCAGAACTCAAAAAAGAGTGAAACCACTAGTGAATGGTAAAGAATGGAATTATAAAATACTCCTTGACACCAATCAAGATTTTAAAAGAGCGCTTGCTATTGTAAATATTCCTTATACAATTGTGGTTAAAAATAATAAAATTGTTCACATTCAGAATGGTTATGTGCCTGGAAGCGAAATTGAATTGTTAGAAAAATTGAAGTCGCTATAAAATGAAAATAAAACTTGCTAAACTGCTTTTTTTCTTAATTCCAATTGCCGTTTTATCTCAGGAAAAGGGAAATTTTAATGGAGGATTTGAATCCAATTCGCAATGGTATTTAAATGATACAGGCTTAAAAGATGAATTTGATAATCCAACGGTACATCCAGAAGATCCTTTAAGGTCAAATAATTATTTATTTTTAAATTATAAATATAAAAATTGGACCGCTGGATTTCAAGCTGAATCTTTTCAAGAAAAAGCATTGTTAAACATGAATCCAAAGTATAAAGGAACTAATGTTGCGACCTATTTTGTTCAATATAAAAATGAAAAAGTAGACGTAACTCTTGGTTATTTTTATGAACAATTTGGAAGTGGTTTGCTTTTTAGAGGTTGGGAAGATAGAGCTTTGGGAATAAATAATGCACTTCGAGGAGGTAGAATAATTTACAAACCTACAAAATATGTAACGTTTAAATCTATTTACGGACAACAAAGAACAGGTTTTGATGTAGCTCAAAGCAAAATTTATGGACTTGATTTTGAATTGGGATTATCGGATATCTTAAAATACGAAACTACAGATTTGTCTATTGGGTTTAGTTATATTGGTCGTGATGAAAAGTCGACTATAGACAACCCAAAATTTAATTCCTTAACAAATGGTTTTGCAGGAAGATTAAGTTTTAATCATAATGCTTTCTATATGTCAACGGAATATGATTATAAATCTAAAGACGCCGTAGTTCAAGTAACGGATCAAATAGACAATCGATTAATCAAACCAGGAAGTGCATTGTTACTTAATTTAGGTTATGCAAAAAAAGGATTTGGTGTAGACGCTTCATTTCGAAGACTTGAAAACATGAGCTTTTTCTCTGAACGATCTGCAAAAGGGAATACTTTTAATGATCGAATCATGAATTTTATTCCAAGTTTAACAAAACAACAACACTATAATTTAGCTAACATTTATGTGTATCAATCACAACCTAATGTTATACTCTCTGATGTTGATCTTGTAAAAGCCGGAGAGATTGGTGGACAAGTTGACCTATTTTATGACTTTAAAAAAGGATCAACTTTAGGAGGTAAAAACGGAATGAAAGTAGCATTAAATGTTTCCAATTGGAATGCTTTAAGCGGTAAGTTTTACATTTTCAACCCACAAGATTATAAAACAGATTTCTTTGGCTTTGGGAAAAGATATTTTACTGATTATAATGTTGAAATCACAAAAAAATGGAACAATAAATGGCAATCTGTTTTTAGTTATGTAAATCAATATTATAATAAAAAATTAATCGAAGAAACAGCCGGTGAAGTTAGAACAAACATTATTGCCGCTGAAGCAACATATAAATTTACACCTACTCGATCAATTAGAATGGTGGGAGAGCATATGTGGGCTGATTATGATAAGAAAAATTGGGCAGGCTCAACAGTAGAATTTAATTTCAATTCTAAGTTGTCTATGTATGTTTCTGATTTGTATAACTATGGGAATGATGTGGATTTTTTACAAAATCACTATTATAATATTGGCGGAGCGTTTAGAAAAAAATCTACTCGAATTGCTTTAAATTACGGGAGACAACGCGGCGGTTTAGTATGTGTTGGTGGAGTTTGTAGGCTTGTTCCAGAAAGCTCAGGGGTTTCAATTTCATTAAATACATCTTTTTAATTTTAATTATGGATAAAATTTATCATAAGGCCTTTCAATTTATTTATTGTGGAATTTTTCTCTGTTTTATTTCTTGTAATAATTCGGATAACGATTATATAGAGCAATCTCCTGTTGTTGTTGATTTGACTCAAGTTCCTTATCCTAAATTATCTGATTATTTATTTTTTGAAGGAGAATTAAAAAACTTATCTCCATCCTATGGAGTTTTGCCTTACAAACCAACAAGCGAACTATTTACGGATTATGCTGAAAAAAAGAGATTTATTTGGATGCCAAACGGTCTAAAAGCAACGTATAACGGTGATGGAAATGTTTTAGAATTGCCAGTTGGAGCCGCTTTGATTAAATCGTTTTATTATACGAAAGTACAACCAAACAATACTACTAGAATTATTGAAACGAGAGTCATGATTCGTAAAGAAACGGGTTGGATTTTTGCTGAATATGTTTGGAATAATGAACAAACAGAGGCTTATTTGCAAACACAAAGTTCTCAAACAGCCATTACGTGGTTAGATGAAAATGATAGTCTCAATACAATTAATTATAAAATTCCTTCTTCAGTAACCGATTGTAAAAGATGCCATGGTTTATTAAATGGCGATATAAGACCCATTGGTATAAAACCACAGAACTTAAATAGCAATTTTAATTTTGTAGAAGGATCAAAAAATCAATTGCAGAAATTAATACAGTTTGGTTATTTAGAAAATAATTTGCCAACCAATATTGTTAGTGTTGTTGATTATAAAGACGTATCAAAATCTTTGGATTTGAGAGTGCGGTCTTATTTTGATTCCAATTGTGCACATTGTCATGTTGAAGGAGGCGAAGCCGACCATTTTTCGTTAAAGTTTTCATTTAACAGTACTAATGATTTAGAGAGTATGGGTGTAAGTATGCCAGCTGAACATACTTTAGCGGGTTATAACGGAAGAATTGTGACTCCAAACAATGTTGGGCAATCAATACTTCATTACAGAGTAAATACCGAAACGGACAATTTTTATATTATGCCGCCTTTAGGAAGAACAATAAAACATGATCAAGGAGTACAACTAATTGAAGATTGGATCAACTCATTGTAATAAAAAAAGCCCCATAAAATGGGGCTTTTTTTATGAGAAAAACATTATTCTTTTATAATTTTTTTAGTTGAAACTCTGCCGTCTTCGGAAGCAAATCTCAAAATGTATACACTCGTATTTAAATTTGAAATATTAACCGATTGAATTCCATAATTTAATTTTGTAGAAAAAACTTGTTTTCCATTCAAATCAAAAATTGTCATTGTATTAGGTTTTAATACATCCAACTCTAATTGATTTTTAACAGATGTGGATTTTACAATTACACCAGAGCTTTCTAATTGTTGAATATCATCAACAGATAAATTAGGGTCAAATCTGTAGGTCATAGTAATTGAGTTACTAACTTCATTACCGGTTCCGTTGATTTGATAAAATTTAAAAACATAATCTTTTGGATAAGGGCCAGTACCTGCGGTTGTATTTAAAAAGTGGTCAAAATTTCCATTTACACCATTTGGAGCTAGAGTAACAGGTGCTGTTGTAGGATATACTTCCCCTTCTTGAACATAAGAAAGACATTCATTTCCAAAGCATAATTCAAAACCAGTACCGTCATTATTTACTAATGATTCACATAATATTCTTACGTTAGTACTTGTGGTAGTTGAAATATTTCTAACATAGAAATCCATTTCCGCAGCAGGTAAAACAACAGAGTTAAAAGCAATAATTTGGCCATTAACAATTGGAGTTCCACTATGTCTAGTTAGTGTAATCTGAGCATAACTAAAAGTAGTTGCAATTAAAAAAGTTAAAAATAATTTTAATTTCATAACGATTGATTTATTAAAACACTAGTAAACAGTAAATTATTTACCAGTGTTAATTATTTTATTTTAAAATAAGTTTTTCTGTTTTTTCAGAACCATCACCGCTAATTTTAACTAAATACATTCCCTTTTGTAAAGAAGAAAGGTTTAATTGTGTTGAAGCAGTAACTTCATTCATTTGATAAACCATTTTACCGGTAATATCTGTGATCACAACATCTACAGTTATGTCAGTTGCAATAGTAATAATTCCTGTAGATGGATTTGGATAAAGTTTAATTTTAGAAATACTACTAAAATCATTTGTAGCTAATGCATTTGTAGCATATGTAGCTTGCATTATCGCTTTTGTTACAGGGTCTTGAATAAATACAACTACTTCTAAATCTGAAAGTTGTTCAATAAATAATCCAGTTAAAACCGCTTGTAAATTGTTCGATGTTGGTACATCATGTACAAAGTTAATAGAAGTTCCATTTGCATCTGGCATCATCTTCATCATAACATTATGAAATTCTGTTTCCCCATTCGATGATGCATTATTATAAGTGTTTTTTTCAACAACAGCTACATATATGTTATAAGCTCCCGTTACAAAAGGAGTAACATCAACCTGAACGGACATGTTGCTACCTACTAAAGTTCTTGATGCATTTACGTTAAAATAAGCGGGTTTAGCAATTGCTTCAGTAAGTTTAGTTCCTAATTGAGCACTTGTATTAAATGCACCAGTCACTTCGTTATTTGTTCCATCTTTTGAATCCACTAATAAAGTTGGAGCACCACTGATTCCATAATAGCCTACTCTTGATCCGATTTCTGCAGTATAATAGGGGTCACCAGAACCTGGCCAGTTTACTTGATAACTAATTAACCCAAAGTTAGTTTCGTTATTTGCTAAAAATGAATTAAAGCTGTTTGTATTAAAGGAGTAACATGGTCCACAAGTTGAACTTGAGAATTTTTCGTAAAGAGGAAAACGAGTTGTTGTGTTACTGAATACTGAAATGTTTCTTGTAATTTGGTCATTAGTAGCGTCAGCATCAGTTGATCCATTAACATTACTAACCCATAATTTTAAAGAGTATAGACCCGGTGTTTGACTCCAAATATTTGAATGAATAAAATCATAAGTTTGTCCAGGAGCTATATTCAAGCCACTAAATGTTTGAGTATATATTGTACCAGCATCAACTTGCCATTTTGCTTGAAAAGTAGTAACAGCTGCAGAGCCTGAATTTTTAAAAGTTCCAGCAATGGTTGTTGTTCCTGCAGGAACATATGAATTTACACTCATTAGTCTTAATTCACCATCTATAGCGGGTATTTGTTCAATCGTAATTTCATCAATAAAAATATTATTTCCATAAGCAGAAGTTCCTAATATATTAATGTATCTTGTTCCAGTTATCGCTCCAGGAATATCCATAGAATAAGAATACCAACCATCTTCAGTTTCAGTTGGGGCTAACGATCTTGAACGGTTTACAGTTCCTAATAATGTTCCTCCAGCAACTCCAGAGGTATTGATATAAAATTGAAGATTATCTGCATCGCCAGCATAAGCGTTATCTCTAAACATTTTGAATTTAACTCTATAAGTACCTCCAGTTAAAGTAATTGCAGGTGAAGTTAAACGAGCTGTAGTACCAGCAGATAAATTATAAGAATAAAAGCGCGCCATTCCAGCGCCAGCAAATGTGTTACAAGCTGGAGCGCCACCGGTAGTTCTTCTAGACCATGCAGCTGTAGAACTTGCCGTCCAACCAAGAGATGCATCAAAATTTTGAGAGGCAACAATTTGAGCTTCACTTAAAATAGAGAAAAGTAAAAAAGTAATAATTAAAGTAATTTTTTTCATAAATTAAATAGTTAATAAGTTGGTAGTTAATTTTTTAAAGAAGTGCAAGTATACAATTTTTTTTAATGTAAAATGTATTTTTTATTTGCAAAATATATAAATATTAGCCATGTGCTAAAAATTTGTATATTTGAAAAAAATCGGGGATGTAGCTCAGTTGGTTAGAGTGCTTGCCTGGCAGGCAAGAAGTCGTGGGTTCGAATCCCATCTTCTCCACAAAAAAACCGTCTTGAGTTAGACTGCCCCCAAAAAGTTAGACACTATTTGGGGGTATTTTTATGGAAAGAAAAGTCAAATATGATTATGTGTTTAAACTTGAATGCGTAAAACTAGTATTAGAAAAACATTATTCGTGCAAATATGTTTCTAATCAAAAA
>CALQAH020000016.1 GCA_943328505.2 Rhizobium sp. Q54
ATGTCCATTACTGATGATGGCGTTGGGTTTGATACTAGTATAATTAACGACGGTATCGGTATAAAAAACATGCAACAACGTATCAAATCTTTAAACGGAAAAATCACGATAAATTCCATACAAAAAAACAGTACGTCGATTAATTTATCTATTCCAATTGGATAAAAAATGTTCATTAAAAGCATATATTTTAATTATACTTAAACCACTCTAGTTTGAATTTAGAGACAATTTAAAGATTGCATCCCAGTAAATTTTAAATAAAAAGGGTATACAACATTCGTCAGTTCGAGTTTTTTTGACTTCATAATTTTAATGAGATAAACAATTTTGATGAGTCAAAAAAGTATCGACAACCTTTTTTCAAACCTTCTTCTAGATACAATTTTATAAAATAGCTCGTCGCAATTTTAGAAATCCGCTTAAAGTGATGACATACTACATGAGTCAATTCGCGCACATTTTGCATTAGCATTTTGAAAAACAAAATAGTTTCTTAAGCCAAAACACATCCAAAACCATTTCCTCAAAACCAATGTTATTAACAAACAACATTAGTTATCAACAAATTATCTCAAAAACCCAAAATCATCCACCACGATTTGACTATCATTCACTATCAAATGACACCATTCTACCATAAACACCTTTATATATGGGGATTCACAAAGACAACCGTTGTAGTTTTACATCGTGAAAGAGTCCAAATATCATTGTGGCCTTCACTTCAAAAACGAATTAAAACAATAACATAAAATAACATATTATGAAAAAAGCATTTACAATTATCGGATTATTTACATTGATGTTAGTAGTCACATCGTTTACTACTCCAAATGAAATTGGTGGAGGAAGAGGAAATGAGTTACCAAGTATTGGTGGAGGAAGAGGAAATGAGTTACCAAGTATTGGTGGAGGAAGAGGAAATGAGTTACCAAGTATTGGTGGAGGAAGAGGAAATGAGTTACCAAGTATTGGTGGAGGAAGAGGAAACGAGTTACCAAATTAAAATAAATTAAAATTTAATATAATTATTAAAGGTTATCCATTTGGGTAGCCTTTTTTTTTTAAATTAGCCTTTATAAAAAAGCAATTTGAAAAACACATTTTACTTTATCATTTTTTTAGTGATACTATCATGCTCTAAGAATAAAGAAAAGATCACTCCAACTAGAGTGTCAACTGATAGTATCTCTTTATTTTTAAACTTGAGCGAAAATGATTCTTTTTCTTTTAAAAAGAGATTAATATATTCAGACAAATCTTTTTTAATGATTAAAGACCAAAAAGACGACACTTTAAAAAGAAAGAATTTATTGAGATTAATTTCAAATTATTCAAAAATTAATAGCTGGGAAAAATACAAAACTTCAAACAACTTTTTTTTAAAATCAGCTATAAAAGACAACGATACTTTACAAATCGCAACTGCTTATAGTCAGTCAGGGCTTTATTATTTTAATTCAAATATAAATGACAGTGCGTTTTATTTTTATTTAAAGTCTGAAAAACTTTTAAAAAATATCAACAACAAAAATACATTACTTGAGGTTTATATTAAAAAAGCTACAATCCAATTTTATAATGATGATTACCTTGGCGCAGAACTTTCAGCAACTAATGCTTTAAAAATTGCCAGAATTTTAAATGATGCTTTAAAAGAATATTATGCTTTAAATCTTTTAGGAGTTATTTCTAATGAATTTGCTAATTATAAAAAAGCAATTGAATATCATGAAAAAGCATTAAAAGTGACAGAAAAAAATAAATTTCCTCCTGAAAATCATTTAGAAACTATTACTTTAAATAATATTGGATATACTTATCAAAATCTAGGGGAAAATGAAAAAGCTATTGTTAATTTCAAAAAAGCATTAAAGGACGATAAATTATTTATAGAAAATCCAGGCTTATATGCTACATTATTTGATAATCTTGCATATTCTAATTTTAAACTTAAGGATTTTAAAAATTTGCCTTCAATGTTTTACAAATCTTTAAAAATTAGAGATAGTTTAAAGTTAACATCGAAAATTATTTATAGTAAAATTCATCTTTCAGAATATTATTATAAAATTAAAAATAAAAATTTAGCTAAAAATTTAGCAAAGGATGCATTATTAAATGCTAGAGAAAATGGTTTTTCTGGAGATGTGTTATTATCTCTTAAGCAACTTACAAAAGTTGACAGCATAAATTCCGCGAAATATTCAAATGAATATATTAAAATTAATGATAGTCTACAAACAGCTGAAAGAAATTCTAAAGACAAATTTGCAAGAATTGCTTTCGAAACCGACGAAATCTCCCAAGAAAACGTAGATCTCGAAGGGCGAAATAGAACCTTACTCTATTTTTTAATGTTTGGTGGTATTATAATACTGTTTGTTTTTATTATCCGTTACCAAAGAAACAGAGCCAAAGAGTTGTTGTACCTACAATCGCAACAGCGCGCCAACGAAGAAATTTTTAATCTTATGGCATCGCAAGAAACCGCCGCCGCCGAAACCAGGAATAAAGAAAAGAAAAAAATCGCCAAAGACATTCACGATGGTGTTTTGGGTAGAATGTTTGGAGCCCGAATGAACTTAGACAGTTTAAACAATAACATCGATACAGAATCGGCAGAGAAACGTTTAGCCTACTTAAACGAACTCAAAATAATCGAACAAGATCTTCGAGAAATTTCTCATGACTTAAATAGAGAAAAACAAGTTTTAATTAATAACTTTGTTGCTATTGTGAATGATTTGTTAGAAGAACAGCGAAATGCTTTCCCATCCAAAGTGGCCTTCAAGATTTCGGAAGACATAAATTGGAATAACATCAACAATAATATTAAAATTAATATGTACCGTATTCTCCAAGAAGGATTGCAGAATATTAATAAATATGCCAACGCCAAGAAAATTGAAGTGAGCATCAGTAGCGATGCAAACAACATTATTTTATCGATTATTGATAACGGCGATGGTTTTGATGCCAACAAAAAGAAAAAAGGAATTGGTCTTCAAAATATGATTTCAAGAGCTAGCGATTGCCGAGGAATTATCGATATCAACTCTATAAAAGGAGAAGGGACAACCATTATTTTAACCATGCCTATTACTAAACAATCCTAAATACCAACCAAAAATGATAAGTCCAATCAAAACACTAATTGTAGACGATCATCCGTTTATTATCGAAGCTTACAAAAATGCCATCAAAAAATACAGTTTGCAAGGATTGGAATTTGTAGTAACGCAAGCCAACGATTGTAAATCGGGATACGAACTGATAGTAGGTGACAATGCTAAAGAATTTGACCTTGCATTTTTTGACATCAGTATGCCCGAATATGCCGAGAAAGGTATTTTTTCGGGAGAAGATTTAGCGGTTCTTTTAAGAAACAGACCAACTCCGTGCAAAATCATTCTTTTAACCATGCACACCGAGTTGCTAAAAATAAACAGCATCATCAAAAATGTAAATCCTGACGGACTAATCATCAAAAACGATTTAACGTTTGATGAGTTAATTTTTGCAATCGATAAAATCCTAAACGATGGTAATTATTTTAGTCAAACCGTTATAAAACTAATTGGGCAATCCACCCAATCCACCACTATTGAACTCGATATTTTCGACAAACAAATATTACGTCAATTGGCAAAAGGGATCAAAACTAAAGACCTTCCAGACTCTATTCCCTTATCTTTAAGCGCTATCGAAAAAAGGAAACTAAACATCAGAGAGCTATTAGATTTAAATGACGCCAGCGATATCGACTTGATTCGCGTTGCAAAAGACAGAGGAATCATTTAAACGAAACACGAATTTCACGAATTTACACGAAGTAATTTGTGTAAATTCGTGAAATTCGTTTTTTAAACTTACTCTTCCATAGCATTCCAACCACGCGCTTTTAAAGGGATTTTAGTATTGGCGCGCGTAATCAAATGCACGCCTTCACTTTCTTGTGTCATGTGGCCAATAATGGTGAAATTTGGATTGGCTTTTATTTTTTCAAAATCTTCCATCGCTATCGTAAACAGCAATTCATAGTCTTCGCCACCATTGATTGCTACCGTGGTGCTGTCAATATTGAATTCTTCACAAACCGAAATTAATTGCGGATCAAGTGGTAACTTATCTTCATACAAATTACAACCCACTTTCGATTGTTTGCACAAATGCATAATCTCCGACGATAATCCATCCGAAATGTCAATCATCGATGTGGGTTTTATTTCCAAGGCATGAAACAAAGTACGAATGTCTTTCCGAGCTTCAGGGCGCAATTGACGCTCAATTAAATAGGTATAGGCATCCAAATCGGGTTGCGAATTAGGGTTCACTTGAAACACTTGTTTTTCGCGTTCCAAAACCTGTAATCCCATATAGGCCGAGCCAATATCACCAGTTACTACCAGTAAATCGGTTTGTTTGGCACCGTTTCTATACACAATTTCTTCAGCATCGGCTTCGCCAATAGCCGTAATGGAAATAATCAATCCTTTTTGAGACGAAGTAGTGTCGCCACCAATTACATCTACCTTATATTCATGAGAAGCCAATGTAATTCCGGCAAACAATTCTTCCAAAGCCTCTAGCGGAAACCGATTAGAAACCGCCACCGAAACCGTGATTTGTGTTGGCTTAGCATTCATCGCACAAATATCAGAGAGATTTACAACAACTGCTTTGTAACCCAAATGTTTCAAAGGCATGTACGACAAATCAAAATGCACACCTTCAATCAGTAAATCGGTGGAAACTACTACTTTTTTATCCTTGAAATCTAAAACAGCAGCGTCATCGCCAATACTTTTTAAAGTGGAAGGCTGTTTGACATCAAAATTTTTGGTCAAATGTTCAATGAGCCCAAATTCTCCCAGTTGTGAAAGCGAGGTGCGTTGCGGATTTTTATCTTCTATCATGATTTTGTGAGGAACGAAGCAATCTCTTCATTCAATAATATATTTTACAAAGTTTAAGATTGCAAAGGTACAAAGGTTTTTAAGAAATTAAATTTATAAACAACTTTCAAAATTAACTTTTGCGAGACATTTTCATCAAAGCAGATTTTGTAATTTTACAAGATGTATGCTTTAGTCGATTGTAATAATTTTTATGCTTCCTGTGAACGTGTTTTTCAACCGAAATTCAATGGAAAACCGGTTGCGATTTTATCAAACAACGACGGCTGCGTGATTTCTAGAAGCAACGAAGCGAAAGCACTTGGAATTCCAATGGGCGCTCCGATTTTTAAAATTAAAGAATTAGTAAAAGAAAAAAAAGTTCAAGTTTTTTCTTCAAATTATGCGCTTTATGGGGATTTGAGTAATCGTGTAATGGCGATTCTGAATCAGTTTACTCCCAATTTAGAAATTTACAGCATCGATGAAGCTTTTTTAAATTTTGACGGATTATCAATTTTGGATTACCATGATTATGGGATACAAATGAAAAACAGGGTTCAAAAATGGGTTGGTATTCCCGTTTGTATTGGATTTGCACCAACAAAAGCCTTGTCAAAAGTTGCCAATAAAATTGCCAAAAAGTTTCAAGAAAGAACTGCAGGTGTTTACATTATTGATACAGAAGAAAAGCGTATCAAAGCTTTGAAATGGACTAAAATTGAAGACGTTTGGGGAATTGGAAGACGATTGGAAAAAAAGGTGAAACTGCGCAACATCAATACCGCTTACGATTTTACACAACCACAACACGAAGCCTGGATTAAGAAAGAAATGGGCGTTCTTGGTATGCGATTAAAATATGAATTAGAAGGAAAGTCGGTTCTCGATTTAGAACCTATTGTTGAACAAAAGAAAAGTATTGCCATTACAAGAAGCTTCCCAAAACAAATTTCCGATTATGATGCTTTACGAGAACGGGTTACTACTTTTGCAGCGGTTTGTGCCGAGAAATTACGCAAGCAACATTCGTGTTGCCATACTATTATTGTCATGCTTGTCGTAGATAAATTTACCATTACAACATCAAAGTATTATTTCAACAGAGCGATAACATTGCCTTTTGGAACCAATTCGACACTAACTATTGCCAATGCAGCGATTGATATGTTAAAACAATTGCACAAAGGGAATGAACATTTAAAATTTAAAAAAGCAGGTGTTATTGTTACCGGACTTACCGACGAAAACAAAAAACAATTCCAATTATTTGATGAAGAAAACCCCAAGCATTTGGCGTTAATGAAAACAATTGACCGTCTCAACAATAAAGTTGGAGCAAATAAAGTGAAACTAGGTTCGCAAAACTTAACGTTAACTTGGAATATGAAACAAAATCATTTGTCTCCAAAATTTACCACTAATTTCAACGATATACTCGAAATACAATGCCAATAGAAAAACCACTAACGTTTTACTTGCCCGATTTTAAAAGCGAGTTAAAAATCCCAATCATTAATGAAGGTGTTTCGGCAGGATTTCCATCGCCATCGGCTGATTTTATTGAAAAAAACATCGATTTAAATAAAGAATTAAGCAAAAACCCGTTGGCTACTTTTTATATTAAAGTCAAAGGGAATTCCATGATTAACGCTGGAATAAATGACAAAGATGTGCTTGTTGTGGACAGAAGTCTGGAACCACAAAACAACAAAATTGCTATTTGTTTTATTGATGGCGAATTTACTGTAAAGCGCATAAAGCTTGACAAAGAATGCTTGTTGCTGATGCCTGAAAACGAAAAGTATGCACCTATAAAAGTCACCGAGGAAAACCAATTAATCATTTGGGGAATCGTAACTTATGTGATAAAGGCATTGTAAAAAACCCAACAACTTTCGTCATTGGGTTTGTCTATTATCTAAAAGGCCAACTTTGCTACTCTGCTACTTTGGAACTTTGCTACTTTAATTAGTCATTCAATTTCAACACCGCCATAAATGCTTCTTGAGGAATTTCAACATTACCCACTAAACGCATTCTCTTTTTCCCTTTTTTCTGTTTTTCAAGCAATTTACGTTTACGAGAAATATCACCACCATAACATTTGGCAGTAACGTCTTTACGCAAGGCTTTTATCGTTTCACGTGCAATAATTTTAGCACCAATAGCCGCTTGAATAGGAATGTCAAATTGCTGTCTCGGAATTAACTCACGCAGTTTTTCACACATTTTTTTACCAATATGATACGCATTGCTTTCATGAATCAAAGCCGAAAGCGCATCCACAGATTGACCATTTAACAAAACATCAAGTCGAACCAATTTAGAGGTTCGCATCCCAATTGGCGAATAATCAAAGGACGCATATCCTTTGGAAATCGTTTTCAATCGGTCATAAAAATCGAATACAATTTCTGCCAAAGGCATGTCAAAATTCAATTCTACTCTTTCGGTAGTTAAATACGTTTGATTGGTTATTACACCACGTTTTTCAATACACAAACTCATTACATTACCCACATAATCGGCTTTTGTAATGATGGTCGCTTTTATAAAGGGCTCTTCCACTCGGTCTAGTCGAGAAGGTTCCGGTAAATCGGAAGGATTGTTCACTACAAAAGGAGCTTCAGGATCTTTTTTGGTGTAAGCCAAATAAGAAACGTTGGGAACTGTAGTAATAACGGTCATGTCAAACTCGCGTTCTAAACGTTCCTGAATGATTTCCATGTGCAACATTCCTAAAAAGCCACAACGGAAACCAAACCCTAAAGCGGCAGAACTTTCTGGAAGAAATACTAAAGAAGCATCGTTCAATTGTAATTTTTCCATAGAGTTTCTAAGCTCTTCATAATCTTCAGTATCCACAGGATAAATTCCGGCGAAAACCATTGGTTTTACATCTTCAAAACCGGTAATCATATTGGTAGTAGGCGTTTTTGCATCGGTCAAAGTATCACCCACTTTTACTTCTTTGGCTTCTTTAATTCCCGAAATCAAATAACCCACATCGCCAGTAGAAATGACATCTTTTGGCACTTGGTTTAACTTCAAAGTTCCTACTTCATCGGCAAAATATTCATTGCCAGTTGCCATGAATTTAATTTTTTGTCCTTTGCGTATTTCACCATTTTTTACTCTAAAAATAACTTCAATCCCACGAAACGGATTGTAATGCGAATCGAAAATCAAAGCTTGTAATGGCTCGTCTTTCACGCCTTTTGGAGGTGGAATTTTTTCGATAATGGCAGCCAAAATATTTTCGACACCAAAACCAGTTTTCCCAGAGGCATGAATAATATCCTCCAATTTGCAACCTAATAAATCAATGATATCATCACTCACTTCTTCAGGATTGGCACTTGGTAAATCCACTTTATTTAATACTGGAATAATCTCTAAATCATTTTCCAAAGCCAAATATAAATTTGAAATCGTCTGAGCTTGAATACTTTGTGCTGCATCCACAATCAAAAGCGCCCCTTCACAAGCCGCAATGGAACGGGAAACTTCATACGAGAAATCCACGTGTCCTGGTGTATCAATTAGATTCAAAATATAATTTTCACCTTTATAGGTATACTCCATTTGAATGGCATGACTCTTAATGGTGATACCGCGTTCGCGCTCCAAGTCCATGTTGTCAAGCAATTGCGCTTTTTCTTCACGGGCAGTAACCGTTTGTGTGGCACCAAGAAGTCGGTCGGCTAGCGTACTTTTTCCGTGGTCAATGTGTGCAATGATGCAAAAATTCCTAATATGTTTCATCTTCAATAGCTGTCAAAATTATTATGGGCGTGACCACAAGGGTCGGGCTTTCCGTTACAATCTTTTGTTTTTTGAAAAGAAAAAAACAAAAGGATTTTCTCTGCAATCCCTCACGCAGACTACCGTTGTATAATTAACGGCAATCAATTAATCGGCAAATATAGGGCAAAGATTTGAAACATATTCCTTTTAAACCATTAAGCAATTAAGAAAGTTAAGACTTAATGTGCCTTAATCCCTTAATGGTTCAAAAAACTGAATTTTAATTTTTCTATCTTTGCCAAAAATTAATAAAAATGCCAAAAATAGGCAACATCGAACTTCCTGATTTTCCCTTACTTCTGGCACCTATGGAGGACGTGAGTGATCCGCCGTTTCGTAGATTGTGTAAAATGCATGGTGCCGATTTGATGTATTCGGAATTTATTTCTTCCGAAGGATTAATCAGAGACGCTATTAAAAGCCGAATGAAATTGGATATTTTCGATTACGAACGCCCTGTTGGTATTCAAATTTTTGGTGGCGATGAAGAAGCGATGGCCATGTCGGCTAAAATTGTGGAAGCAGTGCATCCTGATTTAGTGGATATTAACTTTGGTTGTCCCGTTAAAAAAGTTGTTTGTAAAGGCGCTGGTGCTGGTGTTTTGAAAGACGTTGATTTGATGGTGCGTTTAACAAAAGCAGTAATTAGAAGTACCAACCTTCCTGTTACAGTAAAAACGCGATTGGGTTGGGACGAAAACTCTATCAATATTGATGAAGTGGCCGAAAGATTGCAAGATATTGGCGTGCAAGCCTTAACCGTTCATGCCAGAACTCGTGCGCAAATGTATAAAGGACATTCCGATTGGTCGCATGTAGCACGAGTGAAAAATAATCCTAGAATCACGATGCCTATTTTTGGCAATGGCGATATCGATTCTCCAGAAAAAGCATTGGAATATAAAAATAAATATGGCCTTGACGGCATCATGATTGGTCGAGCAGCCATTGGGTATCCTTGGATTTTTAATGAAATCAAACATTATTTCAAAACAGGAGAACATTTAGCGCCGCCAACAATTATTGACAGGGTTGAAGCGGCTCGAAATCACTTAACGTGGTCGATGGATTGGAAAGGGGAACGCGTTGGAATTGTTGAAATGCGTCGTCATTACACCAATTATTTTAAAGGAATTCATTCGTTTAAAGAATACAAACAACGCTTAGTAACCATTGACGATGCAGAAGGATTATTTAAAACTTTAGATGAGGTGGCAGAAGTATATTCGAAGTACCAGTTTATATAATTACTCCAATAATTTTTTACTTACTCTACTACTTGCAATTAGGGAAGCTAAAACCCCTAAAGTTATAATTGTTGCCAAAACGATTAGTACATTTTCAAGGCTAAAGACGACAGGATAAGCCAATGTTGGCGTAATCATCACCCAATTAAATTGTTGTTGCAATACTACCAAAATTATTCCCAAAAATAAGCCTAAAATTCCTCCAAAGACGCTCAATAAACTCCCTTGAAGTAAAAATATTTTTCTCAAATCTTTTACTTCAGTTCCTAAATTAAAGAGGGTTTTTAGATTTCCTTTTTTATCGAGAATCATCATAATCAAAGCGCCTATTAAGTTGAAAAGCGCAATGATAATTACTAATGTAAAAATAAGGTACACGGCAATATTTTCGGTATTCAGCATTTTATATAAAGTAGCATTGAGTTGCGCTCTGTTTTTTACTTCAATCAAATTATTAAAAATTTTCTCAATTTGAGAGTGAATTGCAGTTTCATCTGCATTGGGTTTTGTTTTTATTTCAATTCCCGAAATCTGATTGGGTTTGTATTCCAATAATTCTTGCGCTAAACGAATATCTGCAAAAACATATTTACTATCTATATCCTCACTAATAGCATAAATTCCAACAGGAATTAAAACCGATTTATTAAAAGCTTGTTCAGGGTTTTCAATTGTTCCTTTTCCAGGTTTAGGCACAAACACCTCAAAGTTATTATTAAAATCAAACAATCCCAACGATAATTTTTCGGAAATGCCATAACCAATCACAACCTGATACGTATTTGGCTTTAACCACTGACCGTTAAACAAACTTTTTGAAATGTCATTAATTTTTACAAAATTAGCATCAACACCTTTTAAGTAGGTAACTTGTTCTTTTCCGTCAAAATAAAAAAGCACACGTTCTTCAATGATTTTGCTATAACTAGCAATTCCCTCAATGTTTTTAAGCTGGTTTTCCTGAGTTGGTGTAATAAAAATAGATTTTCCTTTGGATGGATTAACTTTTAAGTCAGGATCGGAATCATTAGAAAAAGACAAACTAAAATCGCGCAAACCACTAAAAACGGAAAGTACTACAAACAAAGCCATCGCTCCAACAATAATTCCCATGGAAGCAATTCCTGTTATAATATTGATAGCGTTGCTTTTGCTTTTACTAAAAATGTAACGTTTCGCTATGTAAAGCGGAAAATTCAAATTCAAATTTTATTAAAGGGTTTAAAATTTCTTGCGTTTTTCTAAAAGATCACGATTTTCAATAGGATTTTCTTTAGAAGAAAGTGCATTGTCAATTTTCTCAATGTAATCAAGAGAGTCGTCTATATAAAAGGTAAGGTTTGGAACTTTTCGCAATTGTAGTTTCACGCGTTGCGATAAATCGTGCTTAATCAATTTACTGTTTGATTTTATAGCAACCAATAAATCTTTTGCTTTTTCTTGAGGAAATACACTCAAATATACTTTTGCAACGGATAAATCGGTTGTGACAATTACTTTAGAAACGGAAATCATCAAATTTGAAATGCCGTTTTTACGCACTTCTCCTTGAAGGATATCAACCAAATCTTTTTGTAAAACACCACCAATTTTTTTCTGTCTATTTGTTTCCATGGTGCAAAAATACAATTTTAAATATTCAAAGTTATGATTTACATCTAATTTAGCAGAGAATGTGATGGGATTTTTGTTTGAGGATTACAATTAAATCAATATTTGAACTTATAGATTTTGCCATTGTTTATTGCTAAACAAACCTAAAAACGTAATTTATAAATGTCTAAAAAACAACTAGAAAAGAATTTTTATTTTGGTATTTGCTTTTAAAAGAAATAATTGTACTTTTGCAACCCCTTTATTAGGGATGGAATGTTTAATTAAAAAAATATTATGGACGCATTAAGCTACAAGACACAATCTGCAAGCAAAGCCACTGTTACAAAAGAGTGGATAATTGTAGATGCCGACGGTCATAACTTAGGACGTCTTGCTTCAAAGGTCGCAATGATCCTTAGAGGTAAGTACAAGCCTAGTTATACACCTCACGTCGACTGTGGAGATAACGTTATTGTTATCAACTCAGAGAAAATTAACCTTACAGGTAACAAAATGGACGAGAAGACATACATTCGTCACACAGGTTATCCAGGAGGACAAAGAAGTTTGACTGCAAAAGTTTTGCAATCAAAAAACCCTGCTTTGTTAATTGAAAAAGCAGTGAAAGGAATGTTGCCTAAAAACAAATTAGGAGCAGAACTTTTCAGAAATCTAAATGTTGTTGTAGGTACTGAGCACAAACAAGGTGCGCAAAAACCTAAAACAGTTAACCTAAACGATCTTAAGTAATGGGAGCAATTCACAAAATCGGAAGAAGAAAATGTGCTGTTGCACGTGTTTATGTTTCGGAAGGAACAGGAGTAATCGTTGTAAACAAAAAACCATTCGCAACTTATTTTCCAACGGCAACTTTACAGTACAAAGTATTACAACCAATGTCAATGACAGAAAATGTAACTAACTATGATGTAAAAGTTAATGTTTACGGAGGTGGTTCAACAGGTCAAGCAGAAGCTGTTCGTATGGCTTTAGCTAGAGTTATGTGTGAAGTTGGTGAAGGAAACAGAGCTATACTAAAACCAGAAGGTTTATTAACAAGAGATCCAAGAATGGTTGAACGTAAAAAATTCGGTCAGAAGAAAGCTCGTAAGAGATTCCAATTCTCTAAACGTTAATAGTGCCTGTCTTGTACTTTTTGTACGAGACTTATTGATCATAAAATTTAAAAACAATGTTGTTGTTGCTCGCCGAGGCGAGAATTAGTTTAGCATCTAAATGGGTTGAAAAGTTTAGAAGTTTAGAAGTTTAAAAGTTTAGTAATCTAAACTCATAACCATCCTAAATTCATAACATCAAAAGACACATTGCTAATCAACAGAACGTAAACTAAGAAAAAAATGTCAAACAAAGTAGAAGTTAAAGAATTACTAGAAGCAGGTGTTCACTTTGGACACATGACTAGAAAATGGGATCCAAATATGGCTCCATACATTTATATGGAACGTAATGGAATTCACATTATCAATCTATATAAAACTTCAGCAAAAATTGAAGAAGCGAATGAAGCTTTGAAAAAAATTGCAGCATCAGGTAGAAAAATACTATTCGTAGCTACCAAAAAACAAGCAAAAGATATAGTTGCTGACAAAGCAGCAGCATGTAACATGCCATACATTACAGAAAGATGGCCTGGTGGAATGCTTACTAACTTCGTTACTATTCGTAAAGCCGTTAAAAAAATGGCAACTATCGATAAAATGAAGAAAGACGGAACTTTCATGACTTTGTCAAAAAAAGAACGTCTTCAAGTAGATCGTCTTCGTGCTAAATTAGAGAAAAACTTAGGTTCAATTGCAGAAATGTCTAGACTACCTGCAGCATTGTTCGTAGTAGACATAAAAGCAGAACACATCGCAATAAAAGAAGCTCAGAAATTAAACATTCCAGTTTTTGCAATGGTGGATACCAATTCTGATCCTAGAGAGGTTCAATATGTAATTCCATCAAATGATGATGCTTCTAAATCAATCGATAAAATTTTAACTTTAGTAACAGCTGCAATCGTAGACGGTTTATCAAACAGAAATGCTGATGGTAACCCAGAAGAAAATACTGCAGATGAAACAACTCAAGAAGTAGTAGCAGAAGCTGCTGCTCCAGAAACTGTTGTTATTGAAGAAGTAGTTGAAACTGTTGTAGAAGTAGTAGCAGAAGCTGCAGCTCCAGAAGCAGAGGAAACTAAAACTGAAGAATAAATAATATTTAGATAAAGTCGTTTTGATGATTCATGTTTACTTTTGTAGACATACTCAACAAAACGACTACTTTTTTAAACTTTAAAACAATTGAAAAAATGGCAACAATTACTGCTGCAGACGTAAATAAATTAAGAACAATCACAGGTGCTGGAATGATGGACTGCAAGAAAGCACTTGTAGAATCTGATGGAGATTTTGATTTAGCAATCGAAAATCTTCGTAAAAAAGGTCAAAAAGTAGCTGCAAACCGTTCTGATAGAGAATCTACGGAAGGTGCTGCAATTGCAATCGTTAATGCTGATAAAACTGCAGGTGTAGTCATCACATTAAATTGCGAAACTGACTTCGTTGGTATGAATGAAAACTTCGTTAAAATGGCTACTGATATGGCTAATTTAGCATTGAACTACAAAACTAAAGAAGAATTTTTAGCAGCTGACTTCAACGGAATTACGGTTGCTGAAAAATTAATTGAGCAAACAGGAGTTATAGGAGAAAAACTTGAAATCAGAACTTTCGAAAGATTAGAAGGTGCTTTCATCGGATCTTACATTCACTCTGGAAATAAAATTGCTACATTAGTATCGTTATCAGCTGTTGTTGCTGGTGGTGACGAAGCTGCAAGAAATGTTGCAATGCAAGCTGCAGCAATGAATCCAATTGCTTTAAACGAAGCTGGAGTTGATGCTGAAACTATCGAAAAAGAAATTGAAATCGCAAAAGATTTATTGCGTCAAGAAGGAAAACCAGAGGCTATGTTAGAAAACATTTCTAAAGGAAAAATTCAACGTTTTTACAAAGACAATACTTTGGTAAATCAAGATTATATTAAAGATGGTAGCATGAATGTTGCATCTTATGTAAAATCTGTTGATGCTAATTTAACGGTAACAGGTTTTAAAAGAGCAGCGTTAGGATAATAATTCCGAATTAAAATTATTAATTCATCATACTTAAAACGGCATTTCTTAATTGAAATGCCGTTTTTTATTTTCCCTAAAAAAAAGTACATTTGATTTATAACGTTGAAAAGTAATGTTTATGTTCAAATCGAAGAAAGATACCGTATACGTAATTCTTGCCGGAATATTTATCACGAATGCTGTGGTGGCAGAAATGATAGGAGGAAAGCTCATTTATGTAGGCTCAGCAGTAATGAGTATTGGCATTTTGCCTTGGCCAGTTGTCTTTGTAACCACTGATTTAATCAACGAATATTTTGGAGAAAAAGGGGTGAAAAAGCTATCACTAATTACTGCAAGTTTGATTGCCTATTGTTTTTTATTACTTTATTTTGCCATAAGAATTCCAGCAGCAGAAGGAATAAGTACAGTAAACGACAATCAGTTTTTGGCAGTTTTTGGTCAAAGTCAGTGGATTATTGTTGGAAGCATTACTGCTTTTTTAGTATCACAATTGATAGATGTTACGATATTTCATTTATTAAAAAACAAAACTGGCAACAAAATGATTTGGTTGCGAAGTACTGGATCTACAGTAATATCTCAATTATTTGACAGTTTTATAGTATTAGGAATTGCCTTTTGGGCTACTGGAATTATGACAACCGATGTTTTTATTAAATCGGCTTTCACTGGGTATTTTGTCAAATTGATTATAGCCATTTGCATGACGCCATTAATTTATTTAGGGCATTATTTAATAGGCAACTATTTAGCAAAAGAATAATTATGCAAGCTAAAATACGCTGTTATTGGTGTGAAAAAGACGATTTATATCGCGATTATCATGACAATGAATGGGGAAATCCCGTTTATGACGATGACAAACTGTTTGAATTTTTAGTGCTTGAAACGTTTCAAGCAGGATTGAGTTGGTATACTATTTTGAGTAAAAGAGAGAATTTTAGAAGTGCATTTCATAATTTCGATTATAAAAAAGTAGCCCTTTATAATGAATATAAAATTCAGGAATTACTCCAAAATGCGAGTATTATTAGAAATCAATTAAAGATTAGAGCAACAGTTTCGAATGCCATTGCTTTTATGAAAGTACAAGATGAGTTTGGCAGTTTCTCCAAATATATTTGGGAATTCACGGATGGGAAACCTATCGAAAACAATCGAAAAACCATGAAAGAAGTACCGGCAACCACACCACTTTCAGATACTATTAGTAAAGATTTAAAAAAGCGGGGTTTTAAATTTGTAGGCTCAACTGTGGTATATGCACACATGCAAGCAACCGGAATGGTCAACGATCATGTTTCAGCATGTTGGAAAAGCATTTAGTTTTTTAGAATCCTCATAAACGTTTCTTGAGAAATTTCAAAAGCGCCCAAACTTTCTAAGTGATCATTATGAACTTGGCAATCTAAAAGGAGGTACTTGTTTTCTTTTAAATAAGTAACCAAATGAATAAAGGCGACTTTGCTCGCATTGGGAACACTAGAAAACATACTTTCTCCACAAAAAACATGTCCCAAGTCAACACCATACAATCCGCCAACCAAAGTATTGTTTTGCCACACTTCTATAGATTTTGCGATTCCTAAATCGTGAAGTTTAGTGTAAGTATCAATAATTTCGCCCGAAATCCAAGTGCCTTCTTGATTTTTTCTCTCAATTTGCTGACAATTGGTAATAACCTCTTTAAAATTTTTATTAAAAGTAATTGTAAAACTATTTCTATTCAAAATATTCCTCATGCTTTTTGTGACCTTGAATGTTTCAGGATAAACTACCATTCTTTCCCAAGGAGACCACCAAAGTATGGGTTCGTCTGGGTTAAACCAAGGAAAAATACCGCTTTTGTAAGCCAAAAGTAAACGCTCAATAGACAAATCACCTCCAACCGCTAAAACGCCTTCAAAAGAAGCCTCTTCAACTGGCGGAAAATAAAGTTCTTTTGTTACAAAATACATTTGTTCAATAACAGTTTCAAAATTTAATTACAAAGAAAAAGTCAGAAACTAGAGTATAACCTAAATTTCTGACTTCTGATTTTTTATTTCTGACTATTTAAAAAGGTAAATCGTCGTGATCTTCTTCTTTAAAATCGGTTGCTGGAGCAAAAGCTTCTGCGGCAGGCATTGGTGATACTGGAGCAGCGGTAGTCTCTGCTTGCATTTTTCCAATTCTCCATCCTTGAATGGTATTAAAATAAACCATTTCTCCTTGCGGATTGGTCCATTCTCTTCCTCTTAAATTGATGTCAATTTTTACTGCATCGCCCACTTGATAATTATTCAATAAATCACATTTTTCTTGAACAAATTGCACCAAAATGTGTTGTGGATATTGCTCATCAGTTGTAACAACAACGTCTCTTTTTTTAAATCCAGAAGACCCCACTTCTTTGGTGGTGTCAATCATTTTAATTTTTCCTACTACTTCCATAATTATCGTTTTGCTAATAGTACTTTCCATGCCGAAAGCACTTCATTATTATTTAAATATTCTTTTGCTTTTTGATGAATTTTATTTTTATCATCGGAACTTAAAACTCCTTTTACAGCAAAATTTTGTTTTACAAATATAGTAATTTCTTCTTCTGTAGGCAATGCTTCTACATTTCCTAGTTTTCCTAAATCGTTACCATCAAAAACGGCACTTTGCTTAATAAAATTTGGAATTGCATCTACTCCAACACCAAGTGTAGTCAAAGGTTTTTCGACTTCAAATAGTCCTTGATTGGATCGGGAATACCAATTTCCTCCTAATCGCGAAACCAAATCAATTTTATATTGATCAATCATTCCGTTTTCATCTAAAATGGTTTCTTTGATATGGATTTTTACCACTTCGCAAATAATCAAGTTACCTGCGCCACCTTCATTTCCTAAAGCGATAATTTCGTTGACTTTACATTCAAATTGCACTGGACTTTCTGCTACACGAAAAGGTTTTACGATATCTGAAGGCAACATCGTCAATCCCGATTTTAGAAATTCATTCACACCATCGGCATATTCCGTACTAGATAAGGAAGCTTGCTGAACGATGTCATAATTCACTACATTAATTACGACTTGTTTTGTCGCTTCGCAGTTGATAAGTGTGTGTTTAATAGTGTTATTTCGAACTCTTCGTGCAGGAGAGAAAACTAAAATAGGAGGATTAGAACTGAACACATTAAAAAAACTAAACGGCGATAAATTGGGCTTTCCATTTATGTCAATTGTGCTAGCAAAGGCAATTGGTCTAGGCGCAACGGCACTTTGAAGATAAGCTTGTAATTTCGCTGGAGATAATTCTTTAGGCTCAATACTAATCATATTTTTTTTGCTTTACACAAAAGTAGCACCTTTAAGAATACTATTAGATTGGTTTTTATAAAATTTTACAACTTTTATCTATATTTATAAAAAAATTAAAGATGGAGTTTTCCGAAAGAAGAAATTTAACAAGATGGGCTATTATTATTGCCTCCTTCATTATCATTTCCTTGATTCTTTGGAATACCTATACTTTTTTTCAAATTTTCAAAAATCAAGAACGTGTAAAAATGCAGAATTGGGCATTGGCTCAAAAAAAGTTTAATAGCGCCGATCCCAATGCCGATGTTGAACTCCCTTTTCAAATAATGCAAACCGCAACAATCCCAATTATTGTTACCGAAAAAGATTCCATTGTAAACAACCTAAATATAGAAGAGGATATTTTAAAAGATAAAATACAATTAGAATCGTTTTTAATAAAATTAAAAAACCAAAATGAGCCTATTGTCATGGAAGGTGCCGACGGGAAAACGCAGAATTTATATTATGGAGATTCGTCATTGCTCAATAAATTAAAATATTATCCTTTGGCTTTATTGTTGATTATTGTGCTTTTTGGCGCTGTGGTGTACAATTATTATAAAAGCACCAAAATGGCTACCCAAAACAAACTTTGGGCAGGAATGGCAAAAGAAACAGCGCATCAAATAGGAACACCTTTATCCTCATTAATTGGCTGGCTCGAAATTATGAAAGCCGATAATGTTGATGCTACTACGATTCGTGAAATAGAAAAAGACATTAATCGATTACAAACAATCACCGACAGATTTTCTAAAATTGGTTCTGAACCCGTTTTAGAAATGAAAAATATTGTGGAGGAAACGGAACTCTCTTTTGAGTATTTAAAGTCTCGATTTTCAAAACAAGTAGAATTTTCTTTTAAAGCTCCAAATTTTCCAGTCCTGATTTCAATAAACCCAATCCTTCATAGTTGGACCATAGAAAATTTGGTAAAAAATGCTATCGACGCTATGAAAGGCAGAGGAAAAATTTCGGTGGTTATTGAAAATGAGGAAAAATTTGTAACGATAAATGTTACCGATAACGGCATGGGAATTCCTAAAAAACGATTTAAAAGTGTTTTCGAACCTGGTTTTACTACCAAAAAGCGCGGTTGGGGACTAGGACTTTCACTTACCAAAAGAATTGTGGAAGAATACCACAAAGGGAAAATAAAAGTCTTACAATCGGAAGTGGGAAAAGGAACTACAATGCAGGTTAGTTTTAAGAAGTCCTAAAAATCAGAAGAAAATGGGGTTTTATTTATTATAAATTCCCTTCAATTGCTTTCGCCAAAACTTCAAATTCCTCTTTAGATAAGGCAACTTTGTTTTGAAACCGCATTTCGTCCATTTCGTTTAACGGAATCAAATGTACGTGAGCATGAGGTACTTCAAGACCAATAACGGCAACTCCAACACGTTTACAGGGTACTGTTTTTTCTAATGCAATGGCCACTTTTCTTGAGAATTGCATCAAACCAAGATACAATGCTTCATCCATATCAAAAATCTTGTTGATTTCCTGTTTTGGAATGCAGAGCGTATGTCCTTTTGCATTGGGATTTACATCCAAAAAAGCCAGATAGTTTTCGTCCTCAGTTATTTTGTAACAAGGAATTTCGCCGTTTATTATTTTTGTGAAAATACTACTCATGATAAGTTGTAATTAATATCGTCAGCTCAAGTGTCCCGATTTTTATCGGGATGTATCGAGAACTAGTCTCTTGAAATTTCTAAAATCTCGAAATTTAATTTTCCATTAGGAACACTTATTTCGGCTATTTCTCCAACTTTTTTCCCTAACAATCCTCTTCCAATAGGAGAACTTACAGAGATTTTCCCGGTTTTTAAATCGGCTTCACTTTCAGCAACCAAAGTATATTTCATTTCCATACCATTAGCCTGATTTTTAATTTTCACATTCGATAAAACCAATGCTTTAGATACATCCAACTGGGATTCGTCAATTAATCTTGCATTAGAATGTACTTCTTCTAGTTTTGCAATTCGCATTTCTAACATGCCTTGTGCTTCTTTGGCTGCATCATATTCTGCGTTTTCAGATAAATCACCTTTATCTCTTGCTTCTGCTATATCTGCGGATGCTTTTGGACGCATCACGCTTTTCAAATGGTCTAATTCTTCTCTAAGTTTTTTTAATCCTTCTGCTGTGTAATACGAAACTGTACTCATTTTTTCCTCTTTTATATAAATAGAAAAAATCCCATCGCAACGGGATTTCTTTTTTCAAAGATACTATTTTTAATTTAATTTCAATTTTGTTGTGCTACATTGCACTTGTCAAAGTTAAATAAATTAATTTTGTTACCATATAGTTATTAAATAATTTTTAATGAAAAGATATATCCTTTTTATATTGATTTTGCCTTTAGTGTTTTCTTGTGATACAGGAACTGTTAATAATAGGAACCCTAATATCCCAAATTATACTGTTTATTTAGAAATTAATTTAAGCTTGCCACAATACAGTAATTTGCAATTTGCAAGTAACCATGTTGTCAATTATAGTCAAGGTGCAAGAGGAATAGTCATTTTTAATGCTGGGAGCAATTTTGTGGCCTTTGAGTTAGCTTGTCCCAACCAACCCTATGCCACTTGCACAACTCCAATGACAATTAATGGTGTAAATGCTGAATGCGATTGTGACAATACCGTTTATAGTTTGTTTTCAGGACAAAGTGCCGGTCAACCCTACCCAATGAAACAATACCGTGTAGATGTTAGTGGCGGGACATTGATTGTAACTAATTAAAAAACAAGCGTCATTCCTGCTAAAAAATTTATTCCTGCTTGAGGATAATAATAGGGATCAACATCATACATATAGCCATTGGAGACATATTGTTTATCTAAAATGTTGTTTATTAATCCATTAAAAACAATTGATTTAAAAACAGATTTGGTTTTATATTCATATGAAATATTCAAATCGGTTACAAAATAATCGACTAATTTTGATTGAGGTGATTCAATATTATTCATAAATTGTTCTCCTACAAATTTTGATAACCATGAAATTTGAAGAGGCTCATTTGGTTTGTAAACCAATATGTTAGCGACTAAAACAGAGGGCGAATAAGCAATTTCTTTATTTCCAACATTAACCCCATTTACATCCAGATTCAAATTTTTGTTACTGCTCAAGGTAAAATTAGGGCGAAGTATGAATTGTTTTGACAACGAAATGGTAGCGTCAACCTCTAATCCCAAACGATAACTTTTTTTACTATTGGAACGAATTGGATTGCCCACATCATCTAAATTTCCAGTTAATATTAATTGATCTTTATAGGACATATAATAAATAGTGGTGTTCACTTTTATCTTCTCTGAAACATGTCTCCAGCCGAACTCATAATCATCAAGTTTCTCGGATTTGTTATTTCCTCCTTCATAATCGGTTCGATTTGGCTCACGATTGGCTTTAGCAAAAGAGAAATACAAAACATTACTTTTGTTTATTTCATAATTCAAACCCGTTTTTGGGTTGAAGAAATTAAAGGTATCGTTAACTAATGTTGGTTGAACTCCATTGGCTTTGTAGTTTACATTTCTGTATTGTAAATCGCCATAAAGACTAATTTTTTTACTAATTTGATAATTGACTTTTGCAAAGAATGTTCCATCGGTTTTGGTTGCAAAATCATCATAATAATGATCTCCTAGTTCGCTTTGAGAAGCCAATCGCGCCCAAATAACTTGTCCAAAATGATTCCCTTCATATTTGTTCCAACTGCCTCCAAATAGTAAATCGAGTTTGTTTTTTTTATAATTTACAGAAAAAGTTGTCCCATAAAAATCATTATCCAACCATTTTTGGCGTACTAAATCGGTTGTGGTTTCAGAACCAACTGGAATTAAACCATAATCCATAAAATCGGCATCTTCTTTGTAATTTTCATAATATCCTTTACCTTTTGTATAATGAAAAGCCAGATTTGAATTCCAATTTTCAGAAATTTTTTCATTCCAATGTAATTGGTAATGATCTTGTTGGTAATTGTCAGTTTCATTTGCATAAAAGCGTGTGTTTCCCAATTCGTCGGTATAAATACCAGCTGAATTGTAAGTCCTATCATTATTTAATGTTGTTCCATCAACTCCATTCCAAGATTGATAGGTTTTTTCAGTTCCACCAAAAACTAATGCTTTGATTAACGAAGTTTTCCCAACATAAGTTGCTTGTAAAAAATAAGATTTTAGATCAGATGAAGCTCTATCAATATAACCTTGCGAATCAATATTTGATAATCTTCCCGCTAATTCAAAATGATCATTCATCAAACCAGTACTAAATTTAACAGTATGTTTACGAGTGTTAAAGCTGCCAGCAGAATTCGAGATTTCGGCATTGCTATCCTTTACAAAATTATCGGTTAATAAATTTAAGCTAGCACCAAAAGCTCCGGATCCATTTGTAGAAGTTCCCACACCACGTTGCAATTGCAGACTTTCGACTGAGGAGGCAAAATCGGGCATGTTTACCCAAAAAGTACCATGACTTTCGGCATCATTATAAGGAATACCATTTATGGTGATATTTACTCGTGTTGCATCGCTTCCACGAACGCGAATTCCGGTATATCCAACGCCATTTCCAGCATCGGAAGTAGTGACAACCGAAGGTAAATAGTTCATCAAAATAGGAATGTCTTGACCTAGATTTCGATATTTGATTTCCTTTTTGTCCAAATTGCTAAATGAAACGGGAGTTTTTAAAGTTACCCGAACTGCTGATACTAGAACTTCATCAAGTTGGTTTAGTTTAGTTGAGTCTTTGGGTTGTTCCTGTGAGAATACGGCAAAAGTCAAAACGCAAAACGCAAAAGTCAAAACCAAACTAGAATATTGGCTTTTAAAATGTAATAAAGTTGTCATCCGTAAAAAAAATTACGAATAAAAAGAGGTAATTATTCTTGGTTAAAAAATAAAAATGGTTTGTTTCCTTGACAAATAAATAATGCACACACTACTTTTTGTCTATTTCCCTTAGCAACATTACTTGCTCAGGTTCGTTGGGTATAATCTCAGCTCGTCATTTAGAGCACCCCTTTTGAGACTGTACAAATGTAAAAAAATATAAGCAATCTCAATTACAATTTAAATAGAAATTTAAAAATGTGGTTTGCGTCGAGATTGTTTAATTTCGGATAAACTTTTTTTGTCTTTTAATCTTTTGCGAATAACTGATTTTGGAATTTTTGTAGCTTTTCTAACTTTTGGAACTACTAAAGCAGTTTTTATCAATTCTAAAAACCTCTTAATAACTATAATTTTGTTTTTAAGCTGACTTCGGTCTTCGTCACAATTTAAAATCAGGATATTATCGGAGGTAAATCGAGTTGGAATTTTTGTTAGTAGTAATGCTTTTTGATCATCAGACAAAGCTTTTGAAGTACTTAAATCGAACGATAAAACAACTTTCGACGCTACTTTATTAACGTTTTGTCCACCAGCACCAGAACTTCTGACGGCTTTAAAAGTTAATTCAGACACTATTTTTTCTTGTTCCATTATTGTGGTTGATGTGCAGGTTTTAGCAAATCATTAACCGTTTTTACGGGGTTAAATGTCACTAAAGGAACTTCAACAAAAATGGTTGTCCATTTTGCCATGGCGCCATTCCAAAGTCCAGGAAGTTCATAGCCTTTTAGGTCTTTTCCCTTGTTGTTTTTATGCACTATAAAACCTGTGCTATGGTCTATAAAGTCTATCAAATCAAATTTTTCTCCACAGTAATTTTTAATGCCACAAACCAAATCCACTGGGTTGAAATGTGTTGATTTTGCTACTATTTCTAGTTGCTCAGGATTAGTAATGTCAACCTGTGAACTTTCAATAATTTGTAAAGAAATATTTCCCTTAAAACTTTTTATCCAAAAAGGACCACCGCCAGGTTCTCCTTCATTAATAACCATTCCACAAACACGTATTGGACGATTTAATTTGTTTTTAATAGCTGCAATTTTGTTTTCAAAGGTGTAGTTTTTGAAATTTTCAATAAGGTCAATATTTAATTTTTTTTGCATAAAATCAACTATGGAATTGATTTGTTTCTCTTCAATTTTATTAGTGTCAATATCTTTTAAAATTAGAAATACTTCTTGTTGTAAATCCAATAAAACTCCCGCTAATGCTTTTTTATAAAGTGTTGTTTCCTCAGTATGATTTTGAATCACATTATCAACATTTTTTATAAAAATAACATCTGCATTAAGAGTATTCAAATTATGAATTAGTGCCCCGTGACCTCCAGGACGAAAAACTAAATCTCCGTTTTCATCCCGAAATGGCTGGTTATTTATGGCAACAGCTATGGTATCGGTGCTTTTATTTTGATACGAATAGTGTACATTGAGAGAGGTATTTGTTTTATTTTCTACTTTTTTCTTTACTTCATCAATAATTTGTTGAAATAAATTTTCATGATTTTTGGAAACCGTAAAATGCAAATGCGAAACTCCGTTTGAAGCTGCATAAGAGGCACATTCATTCAAATGTTCTTCAACTGGTGTTGCAATGTGTGAGGTATATTTATGAAAATCTAATGCGGCTTTTGGTTTATTTGCAAAATCAAAATGATTTGAATCCATCATCAATTTAATAAAATGATAATTTTTTTCATGACTTTCAAGTGAATAATAATTTGGAATCAGTTTTTTAACCTTGGATTTTACTTCTTCATAAAAAGGAAATTTTTCAATACCAGCCAAAAAAACGGGTAAGTTTTTATCTTTTTTTCTGTTTATGTAGGCATTGATTGTTTCGTCTTCAGCGTTAAACTCGTTTAAAAACTCATTTAAAAATTTAAACATTCTACTTGCGGCACCCGATGCTGGAACAAACTTTTTAAGCTTTAAATTTGATTTTTTTTGGTCGAATAAAGCAGCGTAATTTTTAAAATCATCAGCGGTTAATTTTACAATTCCATCATGAATTGTTGCTGGCTTTTTTAAATAAACTTTTGGGATTCCTGATTCAAACAAAAAAAGTTCTCCTTCAATTTTATCCAAAGCAATACCGTGATTTTTGATTTGTTCAAAATCAGCATTGGTCAGTTTGTATTTGGCTATTAAACTATTTTTTGTTGTAATTTCTTCTTCCATTCGATATAGCCATAAATGGCAATAATTGTAAAAATAAAATATTGTAAACAGGTAAAGGAATATCCTTTAAAAAAATACATTGGAATGGAAATAATATCACCAATAATCCATAAAATCCAATTCTCAATTTTCCTTTTTGCCATCAACCACATTCCAACAAAGAAAATTCCTGTGACTAGTGTATCAACATAAGAAATCCAATGGGTAAATTTATTAAAAAAAGTATAAACGACAACAACAAATAGGATGGTTAATATAAAAATAATGATTGCCTGCTTTTTTTCGACTGTTGTCATTTTGGAAATTGGAAAAACCACAACATCATCGTGTTTTCTAGTCCAATGATACCAACCGTAAATACTCATCACTACATAATAAAAATTAATCATCATGTCGCCTAGTAATGTCCATTTCCAGAGCAAGTACACATATATTGCCGTATTAATGATGCCGGTTGGGAAAACCCAAATATTGTCTTTTTTGGCAAACCAAACACTCAATAAACCAAAAAATATAGCGGTAACTTCCAGGACAATTTCGTGTGTTGGGTAAGTTGCATACTGTTCAAAAATAAAGTCAAACATTAGATTGTAGATTGAATATTAACGATTTTAGATTTCTGAACTGAAAAAATTAGGGTTATTCTCAAAAGCGGTTCCTATTACTACTATATCAGCTCCAAATTTATAAGCATCTTCTATTTCTTTTTTAGTACGAATGCCTCCGCCAACGATTAAAGGAATTGTGATTTTTTGAGCAACTCTTTGTATCATTTCTAGTGGAACTGCCTTTTGAGCGCCGCTTCCAGCTTCGAGATAAATAATTTTATTGCCAATGAGTTCTCCTGCTTTGGCAGTTTGGGCAACATAATCAGAATTATTTCTTGGTAAAGGGATTGTTTTACTCACTCTTTCTACGGCGGTTGTACTGCCACTTTCTATTAAAATATACCCTGTGGATATAATTTCTAAATTGGTTTTTTCTAATATTGGAACAGCTTCAATTTGATGTTCAATCAAATAATCGGGGTTTCTGCCTGAGAGTAACATTAGAAATAAAATTCCATTTGCGTCGTTAGAAATCTGTGAAGGATTACCAGGAAAAAGTATAATAGGTAAGGTAGTTTCTAATTTTATTTTAAGTATTATTTCGTTGAGATTAGTGCCTTCAAAAGAACTTCCTCCAACAAATAGATGTGTTGCAGGAGATTGGTTGATTTTTTGAACTAAAAAAGGAATAGTGTCAAGGGTTAATTTATCAGGATCTAGAAGAATCGCTAATAATTTTTTGTTTTCCGATTTGGATTTTAATATTTCTTGGTAAATAATGTCCATTAGTTTTTTTCAAATGCGCAAACAAAGATATAATCTTCTATGGAATCAAATACAATAGTATAATCCTCAATTTTATTGTTGAACTTTAATTGTGCCTTAGCTTTCTTATCTTCAAGATTGAATGGGGATTCGAAAATATGCTCGGGGAAGCTAATACCCGATTCATTTTTAATTTTAAATATGGTTTCTTTTATGCCCCAAACAATTGTTGCTTTAACGATTTTTTCTTCCTCAGATAATTCTTCCAAATGAGAAATATCCATATAACGTGGAGCTATTTTTAGCGTTTTATCTTTTAGTTTTTCTAAATCAATTCCAATTTTTTTATCACTAATTGCCATTGCCGAAAATTCATGGGAATGTGATATTGAAATGTGTTTTTCACCTTTCAAGTGAGGCTTTCCAAATGCATCATAATATAGATCTAAATCGCTATGACCAACATGCTGCAATAGCATTCGTACTGCTAAAAACCCTTTTTGGTGGCTTTCAGATTTCATTTTTTCTAATCGCGCTAACGAAACATCTTTGAGTTGTACTTGTCGAAAAAGCGTATTGAAATCTTCGGTAATTTTCCAAAGATAAATATCAGTATTGGGTTTAATTGCTATCGATTTATAAAATGTCATTTTTTATTATATGTTTATAGCCCTGATGGAAGTGGCATCCTTTTATTATTTGATCTATTATTATATTTAAACAATGGGCAGTACAAAATAATAAAAGATATAACGTACAGCAGGAAACAGCTTCAAAAAATAAATACTAATTCTAAAAATGCAATATTTAATTGTTTTTCAAACGGTTATAAAAATAAACAATTCATAAAATAACGGAAATGTTTGAAAATTTAAAAACTTATTTCGTAATTTTGCGCCACAATTTAAAAAACAAATATACATAATAGATGAGTACACAAACATTACCTTATGTGGCTTTTAAAGTGAAAGATATTTCGCTTGCAGCTTGGGGAAGAAAAGAAATTGAATTGGCTGAAGCTGAAATGCCAGGTTTAATGGCACTTCGTGCTGAATATGGCGCAAGTCAACCGTTAAAAGGAGCACGTATTGCTGGATGTCTTCACATGACTATCCAAACAGCAGTTTTAATTGAAACATTAATTAATCTTGGAGCTGAAGTTACCTGGTCATCATGTAACATTTTCTCAACTCAAGATCAAGCTGCTGCTGCAATTGCTGCTGCTGGAATTCAGGTTTATGCTTGGAAAGGATTGAATGAAGAAGATTTTGATTGGTGTATTGAGCAAACTTTATTCTTTGGTGAAGACAGAAAACCTTTGAATATGATATTGGATGATGGTGGTGATTTAACGAATATGGTTTTTGACCGTTACCCAGAATTAATTCCAGGAATAAAAGGTCTTTCTGAGGAAACTACCACAGGTGTTCACCGTTTGTACGAAAGAATGAAAAACGGAACATTATACATGCCAGCTATCAATGTAAATGACTCGGTTACTAAATCGAAATTCGACAACAAATACGGTTGTAAAGAATCGGCTGTTGATGCTGTTCGTCGTGCTACTGATATTATGTTAGCTGGAAAAAGAGTAATAGTTTGTGGATATGGTGATGTTGGAAAAGGTACAGCGGCTTCTTTCCGTGGTGCAGGTTCAATTGTTACTGTTACCGAAATCGATCCAATATGTGCTTTACAAGCAGCTATGGACGGTTTTGAAGTGAAAAAATTAAATACTGTTCTTGCAACTGCTGATATTGTCATCACAACTACAGGAAATAAAGACATTGTTTTGGGTTCTCACTTTGAGCAAATGAAAGACAAAACTATCGTTTGTAATATTGGTCACTTTGATAACGAAATTGACATGGCTTGGTTGAACAAAAACCACGGCGCATCAAAAGTAGAAATCAAACCACAAGTTGATAAATATACTATTGCTGGAAAAGACATTCTTATCTTAGCTGAAGGTCGTTTAGTAAATTTAGGTTGTGCTACAGGACATCCAAGTTTTGTGATGAGTAATTCATTCACGAACCAAACACTGGCCCAATTAGAATTATGGAATAACAGTGCAGCTTACAAAAATGAGGTATATATGTTACCTAAACATTTAGATGAAAAAGTAGCAATGTTACACCTAGAGAAATTAGGCGTTGAATTGGAAACTTTACGTACAGATCAAGCAGATTATATTGGTGTTCCCGTTGAAGGACCTTTCAAACCGGAATATTACAGATACTAATCTAGTCTTAGCTTCACTCCGTTCGACCTTTGGTCTCGGGTTTTAGAAAGTTAGATTTTTAGATAATTAGAAACCCTTGCTGAAAAGTGAGGGTTTTTATTTTATAAAATGTCTTGTCCTGAAATAGCGATACACAAAAAGTATCCTTATGGAAAATCCTAAAGAAAGTCGCTATGTAAAGCGCACACAAAAAGACTACACTATGTCTTTTAAATTACAAATTGTTCAAGAAATAGAACGCGGTAAGCTATCAACAACAGAAGCTACAAAGAATTATGGCATTCAATGTAGAAAGACAGTTGTGCAATGGTTAAGAAAATATGGTAACTTTGATTGGGAAAATCAAACACCATCTAATATGCCAAAATCTCCAGAACAAAAAATAATGGAACTAGAAGCAAAAGTCAGGCTACTAGAAAAGCAGAAAACATTTTTAGAACAACAAGCTTTTGTTGCTGATAAGAAAGCCATCATTTTTGATATGATGATTGATATCGCTGAAAAAGAATATCAAATCGACATACGAAAAAACTCATCCCCCGAACAATCGACCATTTTAAACAAAAAGAACAACAAACAATAATGTTTGCCTGTACTTTGTTCGGGATAGATAGACAGGTTTATTATCGAAAAATAAAACGACGCATTATCAAACAAGATAGAGCGCAATTGGTTGTGAATATGGTTTTAGAAATCAGGACACAAATGCCTAGAATTGGCTCGAAAAAGTTGTATTATTTACTAAATCAAGATTTAAAAAAACTAAAAATAGGAAGAGATAAATTTATTGATATCCTTAGAGCCAATCATTTATTAATTCTACCAAAACGTTCTTATCATATTACTACAAACTCACACCATCGCTTTAGAAAGTATAAAAATCAGTTGCTGGATTTGCAAATAAACCAGCCAGAACAAGTCTGGGTGTCTGACATTACTTATATCGGAAAAAGAGAAAAACCTTGTTATTTAAGTTTAATAACGGATGCATATTCTAAAAAAATAGTGGGATATAATGTTTCTGATAATTTAAATACTGAAAGCAGTTTGGCTGCATTGAGATTGGCTATAAAACAAAGGAAAAATAAAGAACTACCATTAATACATCATTCGGATAGAGGATTACAATATTGCGCTAATGAATATCAAAAAATATTGAAGAAAAATGAAATTCAACCAAGCATGACTCAAAACTCTGATCCATATGAAAATGCCGTGGCAGAAAGAATAAATGGGATTTTAAAGCAGGAATTTTATATTGATAAATACAATAAAGACTTACCTATTATGAAACAAATAATAAAAGAAACTGTTGATATTTATAATGAAAAAAGACCTCATTTATCCAACCATATGCTTACGCCAAACCAAATGCATCTGCAAAACAAACTAATAATGAAAACCTATAAAACTAAAAACAGCATCAAAAACGTTTTTGATGCTGTTTAATTTATCTATTTTTGTCTAATAATCTGTATCGATTATTTAGGACTAGTCAGAGAATTTTAAGGTTATTCTACTTCAAACAATAAAGTGATACTAACATTATTATTTATCGAATTGATTTTTGCACTATCCGTTAAACCAACTGTAAAAAACTGTTGTTGATAATCTCTTTTTGCATAAGAATAGGCTATATCAAGTCTGGTTTTTCCAAAATTATAACCCAATCCGCCTGAATATCCTGTTAAGTCACCCATTGTTTTTTTGTTTTTATACGGGCTTTCTTCCATTCTATAACCGGCTCTAAAACTCCATTCTTTATATCTTTTTTCAGCGCCAATTCTATATTCAAGGGAATTGTCTAAAAGAGTGCCCAATGAATTATTTACAGTTCTAAAATCTTCTTTTGGTAAAAATCGGGTGTTGCTATAATCTTCCATGGCAATGTCAAAACTGATCAATCCTTCTTTTCCAAAAATATAGGCCAAACTTCCAGTTACTTTTCCAGGCGTTTGTAGTTTATAAGTATCATATATCATAATGATGTTTGGATCAACAACATCTGGACTTAACTCTCCAGCAGAGCTGCTGCTTACTGCAACGATACTTTGGTGTAACTCATCATTTAATCGATACCAAGTTGGAGATTCATAAGCAAGTCCAACACGGAATTCTTTAGTCACTTTTGCAATAGCTCCCAATTGAAAAGAAAAACCATTTCCATAAGTATATAAGTCATTATTAAAACGAAGTCTATTCACTAATATGTCGGTGCTTTGGTTATTACTATTTCTTTCGTAAAAACTTCTATTTTGTCGATATTCAGTAAAATGAGCATTAATATTAATACCTAAATATAAAAAATCTTTGTATTCAGAGGCAAAATTAAAATTGATTTTGCCATTGTAACCAGATGATTCAAGTGAATTTTCTTGATAATAATTTCCTCCACTTGGTACGTTTGAGATGTATAAAGTATTGCTCGCATTAGTATCATCAACAGGATTGATAATGTAGGCTTGATAACCTAAAAAAGCTTGTTGTTCATTAAAAAATAAATTGCCATAGTCATAATCAGTGCCATCTACAATGCTCAATTTAACACCGTTGGCATAATTTAAAAAGTACTTGTCAACTGAATTTGTTGGGTTAGTTCCTGCTGAGAAAATAGAAGTATCAAAATTATTATTATTTTCGTAATTGGCACTAAGTGCAAATTTTTTCCAATCGCTTGCTTCGTCTTCATTATTAAAAATATAAACACCACCTGCTTGATTTAAATCTATTGTATAATTATTTTCAGAAGTTTTTGTCCCGTAATAATTTGATTTATTTTTGACGTTATAACTGCCAATAGTAGCGCCTACAATAATTTTTGTAAAAATAGCGGATCCTGCAGGATTTACATTTATAGCAGATAAATCTCCGCCAAGTGCGCCAAAAGCACCACTCATAGCTCTAAATCTTGCTGTTCCATTAAAATTGTCTTGTGCATATCGCAATGCATCTGTTACTTCTTGCGATTGGACAGAGATTGCTGTTAATCCTGCTATAATAAATAAAAACTTTTTCATAGTTTAAAAGTGTAGGGTTTAAAACACATTACATTTTATATGTAAAGTATCAGTTTTAATTTAGAATTCTTAGTGTTTACCTTCTACCTCCGGAAGATCTTCCTCCACCGCCTCCATAACTAGAACCAGAACTTGGTGAGTAAGAACGAGTATTGTTTGATTGTGGACGTGGAGTACTTGTAGTACTAGTCGAAGAGTTTGTTCTTGTAGGAGTATTAGAATTATTTCTAACATTTGAATTATTTCGAGGATTACTAAATGAATTTGTGTGTGTTCCTCCCGAATTATTGTTTCTAATAGTATATGAATTATTTCTTCTTACACCATTGTTTGATGCATTTCTATAATTCCCGTTTCTTGAACTGTTTGCATAATAAGTATTTGAAGAAGAGCCTCTTCTGCCTCCAGCATATGCGTAATTATTGTTGTAATACCCATTATTCCAATAGTTACCATACCAATTATTATAGCCATAAAATCCACCTCCACAATAACCATATCCATACCAGCTATTCCAACCTAAATTCCAACCTGGTCCATACCAATTGTTCCAACCAAATCCCAAACTTGGACCATAAAAATTGTTAAATCCCCAATAATTTCCTTGCCAATAATTATTCCAATAACCATAACCCCAGTTGTTATCGTATACTTGGATGGTAACGGTTTGAGGATTACTTCCCCAACTGGCATTATTTGAATTTGAATTTGTTGTTTCAGTTTTGTTTTGAATTGAATCGTTTGAAGTAGAGGTGTAGTTATCAACATTTGTAAATACTATATCATTTTCGCTATTTAAATTGCTAAAATATTCTTGGTATTTACTGCTTTGAGATTTATCATCATTAGTTGATTTTGTCCTTTTATTTTCAGAGGAGCCATAAACGCCATCATTCTCTGAATAATTTATATTTTTATAGGAACCACAAGAGGTTACAAGAAGTAAAAAAACCCCAAGTATAGAATAAATGGATAATTTTTTTGAGGAAAAATAAGAAGTTTTCATATCTGTAGCATTTTTATTGTTGGACTATACAAAAATAGTTAGTTTTGCCAAACTATTTAGTTAAAATTAGTTAAACAATTTTTATGCCAAATTATTCACTATGAGCAAGAACCTAATTACAAGAGCTGAAGATTATTCAAAATGGTATAACGAACTGGTTGTCAAGGCAGATTTAGCTGAAAATTCAGGCGTTAGAGGTTGTATGGTTATCAAACCGTATGGCTATGCTATTTGGGAAAAAATGCAGGCAGAGTTGGATAGAATGTTTAAAGAAACAGGTCATAGTAATGCCTATTTTCCACTTTTTGTTCCAAAAAGCATGTTTGAAGCTGAAGAAAAGAATGCTGAAGGTTTTGCAAAAGAATGTGCTATAGTAACACATTATAGATTAAAAAACGATCCTGATAAACCAGGGAAATTAATGGTTGATCCAAATGCTAAATTGGAAGAAGAACTAATTGTTCGTCCTACTAGTGAAGCAATTATTTGGAGTACTTATAAAGGTTGGGTACAGTCCTACAGAGATTTACCATTATTAATAAACCAATGGGCAAATGTAGTTCGCTGGGAAATGAGAACAAGATTATTCCTTAGAACTGCTGAATTTTTATGGCAAGAAGGACATACTGCTCATGCAACTAAAGCGGAGGCTGTAGAAGAATCTGAAAAAATGATGCATGTTTACGCTGATTTTGCTGAAAATTTCATGGCAATTCCGGTTGTAAAAGGTATAAAAACGGAAACCGAACGTTTTGCTGGTGCTGAAGAGACCTATTGTATTGAAGCTTTGATGCAAGACGGGAAAGCTTTGCAAGCTGGAACTTCTCATTTTTTAGGGCAAAATTTTGCTAAGGCATTTGAGGTAAAGTTTGCTAATGCTGAAGGTAATCAAGAGTATGTTTGGGGAACTTCTTGGGGAGTTTCAACACGATTAATGGGTGCTTTAGTTATGACGCATTCAGACGACAATGGATTGGTTTTGCCACCAAATTTAGCTCCGATTCAAGTTGTAATTGTCCCAATTTTTAAGACAGATGAAGAGTTTGAAAAAATTTCAATTGTAGCAAATAATTTAATTGAAGTCTTTAAAAAGAGAAGCATTTCTGTAAAATATGATAACAGAACAACGCAAAAACCAGGATTTAAATTTGCTGAATGGGAATTAAAAGGAGTTCCTGTTCGTATTGCTATTGGGCCAAAAGATTTAGAGAACGGAACTTTTGAAATTGCTCGTAGAGACACTTTAAGTAAGGAGGTAATCTCTAAAGAAGGAGTAGTAGATTATATTTCAGATTTATTAGAACAAATTCAAAAGGATTTATTTGATAAAGCATTAAATTATCGTAACAATCATTGTACTGAAGTCAACTCTTTTGAGGAGTTTATAGAAATATTGGAAAACAAAGGCGGATTTATTGCTGCGCATTGGGATGGAACAGCAGAAACAGAAGAAAAAATAAAGGAATTAACAAAGGCAACCATACGATGTATACCTCTTAATAGAGAAAATATTGAAGGGAAATGTGTTTTAACTGGAGAAAAATCCCAAGGGAGAGTGCTGTTTGCAAAGGCTTATTAAAAATAAATTAAAAAAACTTTTGCTCAACTATTGTGCGAATAAAAAATAGTTGTATTTTTGCATCCGCATTCAAGAGGACGGCCCGTTCGTCTATCGGTTAGGACGCATGGTTTTCATCCATGTAAGAGGGGTTCGATTCCCCTACGGGCTACAAATTAATTAAGAAAAAAAAACAAAATGGCAAATCATAAGTCAGCTTTAAAAAGAATTAGAAGTAACGAAAAGAAAAGAGTATTAAACAAATACCAACATAAAACTACTCGTAATGCTATAAAAGCATTAAGATTAGCTACTGATAAATCTGATGCATCGGCTAAATTGTCTGCTGTAATTTCAATGATTGATAAGTTAGCTAAGAAAAATATCATTCATGATAATAAAGCTTCTAACTTGAAATCTAAATTAACGAAACACGTTACTAAGCTATAGTTAGAACTAGTTCCAAAACAAAAAAGCCTCCATTTTTGGAGGCTTTTTTGTTTTAGAAACGTTCTTTCAAAGTTTCTAATATTTCTTTTGTTATTGGTTTTGCAATAAAGTCGATTACAAATGGATAGGTTTTGGATTTGTTGTAATCTAATGGATCTATGGTCGAAGAGAGGACTATAAAATTTGTTGAAAATGTTTCTTGAAATTTATTTTCGCGATAGCCATCCAGAAATTCCCAACCATCCATAACAGGCATATTTAGATCTAGAAATACTAATTTTGGATATTCAACTTCAATTTTATTGGCAATTTCAACACTTAAATCTTTAAAATAGTTAAAGGCTTCTTCTCCGTTTTGTAATGTGATTATTTCGTTGGCAAAAGTCGCTCTCTCAATTACTTTTTTACAAAGCATGAGTGTAATTTGATCATCATCAACACAAAGAATTTTATTTAGCATTATTAATTATTTTTAAAAATAATTGTAAAAGTAGTTCCTACATCAACTTTGCTCTCAACAGTAATTGTTCCATTCATTGACTCAACTTGTGATTTTACTAAATACAAGCCTAAGCCTTTACTGTCAGAATGATTATGAAACCTTTGATAAAGGCCAAAAATTTTATCGCGATTCCTTTCCATATCAATTCCAATTCCGTTGTCTTTAAAAGTCAATATTAAATCATTTTTAACAATTTTTGATGTTACCGTAACCTTTAACTGTCGGGTTGTAGATCTGTATTTTATGGAATTTGTAAGCAAATTTAAGAAAATACTTTCTAAATAGGATCTATTTACATTTAAAATAGTCACGTCATCTAAATCAATTTTAAGTATTGGTTTGTGTAAACTAATTAAAAAGCTGAGTTGATTAAATACATTTTCAAATATCTCTTTAATTAAAATGGTTTCTTTTTGAATGGACGGGTTGTCTTTAATAATAATTACTTTCACTAGATCATTGATGGTCTCATTTAATAAATGAGTTGATTTACTGAAACCATTAATAATTTCTTTTAGTTCAAGATTTTCTATTGGAATATCGGCAATTAAATTAAGTAAGCCTGTTAGATTTGAAAGTGGTGCTCTCAAATTGTGAGAAGTTATATAGGAGAATTGTTTTAAATCTTTATTGTTTTGAGTCAACTCTTTAATAAGTTGTTCTTTTTCCTTTTCTTTTTCCTTTTCTTCGGTAATATCTCTTTGTATAGAAATCCAGTGAGAATGTTCGCCTTCTTTATCAGTGACAGGAATCATGGATAGGTTTACCCAAAATTCTTCACCGTCTTTTTTATAGCTAATAGTCTCAATTTTGCATTCTCTATAATCGTTAATTGCGGTTTTTAATTTTTCAATTTCTAATACATCCGACTTTTTCCCGAAAAACATTTTTGGGGATACGCCAATTACATCTTTAGATTGATATCCTGTCATGTCGGTAAAAGCAGCATTTACAAATAGAATGTTTGGAATTTCATTTTCAGTAGTATCAATTCCAGTAATCATAACCGCATCCTTAGTTTGAGTAATTACGGTCTCTAATAATCTAAGTCGTTGTTCTTCTTCTTTTTGCTTTGTAATATCTTGAATAGCTCCAATCATTCGAATTGGTTTTCCTTCTTTATTGGTAACTAGAAATCCTCTATCAAGAACATATTTATAACTGCCATCGGCACATTGAAAGCGGTATTCATCTTGCCATTTTTCTGTTTTTTGTTCAATAAAGGAATATAATTTAACCGACATTTTCAAACTATCCTCAGGATGAATTCGGTCAAACCACCATTCTGATGTTTGTCCAATTTCATTTTTTTTATACCCAAAAACCCCTTGAATTCCTTTATTCCATACTATTGTATTATCATCCAATTTCCAGTCCCAAATAGTGTCGCTAGTAGCTTTTGCAACGATATCATACCTTTCTTTAGAATCTTTTATTTCATTATTTACGGTGCTTATTTTTTCAAAAAAAGAGCGGTTCCGAACTTCATTTCTGTGTAAAACAAATTTAAAAGCAAGTACAGAAAATAAGATGATAACAATGTCTTTAATGAAGCTAAACTGAAGTATGCTTTCTATGGTTTCGTTTTCTGAAAACATTAATAATAGTCTATTGCCAATTATAGCAACTATAATTAAAATAACAATATAGAGATATATAGTTTTATTAGAAATATTTTTCATTACCCAAATTTACATAAATGAAATTTAATTTCAACTCACTTCTAATAAAAAAAATGAATTTTTATTACACACATTAATTTAAAATCATCAAAACGCAAACAGTTTAACTATTGGTTTTTTTAATCAAAATAAAGTGTACCTTTGCACCCACAAAAAACAACAGATGGAGTCTATTAGAAACATTGCAATTATTGCCCACGTCGATCACGGTAAAACAACATTGGTTGATAAAATTATGTATCACTGTCAATTATTTCGTGAAAACGAAAATGCAGGAGATTTAATTCTTGACAACAATGATTTGGAACGTGAAAGAGGCATTACAATTACTTCTAAAAACGTTTCTGTTTCTTATAAGGGAACAAAAATCAATATTATTGATACTCCTGGTCACGCCGATTTTGGTGGTGAAGTTGAAAGAGTATTAAACATGGCTGATGGAGTTTGTCTTTTAGTAGATGCTTTTGAAGGTCCAATGCCTCAAACCCGTTTTGTCTTGCAAAAAGCGATTGACTTAGGTTTGAAGCCATGTGTTGTAATTAATAAAGTGGATAAAGAAAACTGTACTCCTGAAGAAGTTCATGAAAAAGTTTTTGATTTAATGTATGAATTAGGTGCTGAAGAATGGCAGTTGGATTTCCCAACCGTTTATGGTTCAGCAAAACACAATTGGATGTCTGATGATTTCAGAAAGCCAACTTCAAATATAGAGCCATTATTAGATATGGTTATTGCTAATGTTCCTGCTCCTAAAGTATCGGAAGGAACGCCTCAAATGCTTATAACGTCACTAGACTTCTCTTCTTTTACAGGACGAATTGCTATTGGTCGTTTAGAAAGAGGTGTTTTAAAAGAAGGAATGCCGATTTCTCTTTGCAAAAGAGATGGTGTAATAATGAAATCTAGAATTAAAGAATTACATACATTCGAAGGCCTTGGTCGTAAAAAAGTTCAAGAAGTTGTTGCTGGAGATATTTGCGCTATTGTTGGTGTTGAAGGATTTGAAATTGGCGATACTATCGCTGATTTTGAAAACCCAGAAGCTTTACAAACCATTGCAATCGATGAGCCTACAATGAGTATGTTGTTTACCATTAACGACTCACCATTTTTTGGTAAAGAAGGAAAATTTGTGACTTCAAGACACATTAGAGATCGTTTGACAAAAGAATTAGAAAAAAACTTAGCGATGAAGTTGGGTGAAACTGACTCTGCAGATAAGTTTATGGTTTTTGGTCGTGGAGTTCTTCACTTGTCGGTTCTTATTGAAACCATGAGAAGAGAAGGATATGAAATGCAAATAGGTCAACCACAAGTAATCATCAAAGAAATTGATGGAAAAAAATGTGAACCAATAGAAGAATTAACAATCGATTTACCAGAAACTCTTTCAGGTAGAGCTGTAGAATTTGTTACTTTACGTAAAGGTGAAATGTTAAGTATGGAAACCAAAGGTGAGCGTATGATTATAAAATTTAATATTCCATCTCGAGGAATTATTGGTTTGCGTAATCAATTGTTAACAGCAACTGCTGGCGAGGCTATTATGGCACACCGTTTTATAGGATACGAACCTTTTAAAGGGGAAATTTCTGGACGTAACAAAGGTTCATTAATTTCTATGGAAAAAGGAAAAGCTATTCCTTATTCTATCGATAAGTTGCAAGATCGTGGTAAGTTTTTTGTTGAACCAAATGCCGAAATTTATGAAGGTCAAGTAATTGGAGAAAACTCTCGTGGAGATGATATGTGTGTGAACGTGACTAAAGAGAAAAAACAATCTAACGTACGTTCTTCTGGAAACGATGAAAAAGCTAGAATTATTCCACCAATTATTTTCTCATTGGAAGAAGCGTTAGAATACATTCAAAAAGATGAATATGTTGAGGTAACTCCAAAATCTATTCGTTTGCGAAAAATATATTTGAACGAAACCGACAGAAAACGATTTAAAGTATAAGTTTAAAAATCTATTAAAAGGAAACCCATTCGTAATTGAATGGGTTTTTTATTTTGCAGCTATTTCCAGCTTTTCACTATATCTTTTGTGCCGAAAAGCGGCAAAAAAGGATGCCGTTTCAATCTGGGCTAGAGCTATTTGTCTAACAAAAACTCCAGCGGAATATGCAACCGCTCTGCCCAGGATTTTTCTGAATGATCTTTTCCAGGAAATAATAAGGTTATCCAATTGGCTTTGTTAAATCCTTTTTCTCTCATAATATCATTTGCGGTTAATTGTAAAGAAAAGTACAATTCATCCAAAGTTTTATCACCATAATCAAAATAAATTCGGTTTGTTCGAGGATTCGGAAGATAAGTTCTCATATAGTCGAAAAAGGCTGCAGGAATAGGATTGTTTTCAATTTGATAAATCCCTGTCCAATGTGTCGATAAGCACGCAGCAGCTCCAAAAACTTCGGGATATTCACAAATGGCATACATCGATATCAAGCCACCCATACTCGAACCCGCAATAAAAGTATCGTCTTTATCCGTTAAAGTAGAAAAATGACTATCGATAAATGGTTTTAATTCGGTTACAATAAATTTGAGATAGTGGTCTGAAATTGGACTAAAGGTTTCATCTATTTTCCCCCTTGATAGTAGTTCATTTGAAACAAAGTTCTTTTCTTCATCAGTAAGTTTTTTGTAGACTTTTTGAGGAAAATATTCAGGATGTCTTTTCAATCCGTTATTCCATATACCAACAACAATAAGTTTTTTAATTTTTCCTTCTTCAATTAGCTTTCCCGCAGTTGCATCAACTTCCCAACTTTGTTTATTCCAGGTGATAGTAGCATCAAAAAGCATCTGTCCATCGTGCATGTAAAGCACCGCATATTTTTCTTTTTCAGAATAATTATCAGGTAGCCAAACATCAATGTTTCGGGCATCAACAAAACTCGATTTGAATTTTTCAAAATGTTGAATTGTACCACTAGTCGCTTTGGGAATTTGACAATAGAGTAAACTATTGAAAAGCAATGTAGCAACTAAACTAATTTTCATCAGACTTATCGTTTCAAAGCAAAGTGACCTTTAGCACTTCGACCGTCTTCAAATTGAATAGAATACCAATAATCGTCTGACGGCATCAAATGACCGTTGAATGTGCCATCCCAACCCTCACCGGTAGTTCCAATTTGTTTAAGTAATTTACCATACCTATCAAAAATATAAATAATTGAACGGTAGTTAAATTCTTCACTAACACCTTTAACATTCCAAGTGTCATTATACCCATCGCCATTTGGCGTGAAATAATGTGGAATTCCAAGAACAGGAATTGTTATCGGCCCAACAGTACCACAGCCATCTTTATCCTTTATATAAACCGTATGGATTCCTGAAGGAACGTTGTTAAAGAAATTTTCATCGCGATAAGGTCCCAAAATAGAATCTAACGCATATTCGTAATTACCAATACCAGAAACAGTTATTAAAATAGTATTGATATCGGCTAAATCGGTAACTTCAATATCCAAGACTTGAGCAATTTGGGAAGCTAAAACTTTAATTTCTCTGGTTTTGGTACAGTTGAAAGGACTTGTAACCGTTACACTATAATTGCCCTCAGTACTTACTGTTAATGTTGGATTGTTTTCTCCAGGTAAAATTGCGCCTTCAAAATACCACTGGTAACTATAATTTGTAGTGCCATCAAGAATTCCACCATCTAATACTATTTGAGTTTCAGGAAGGCATATTAATTCAGTCTCTTGTAAATCAATTAAAGGTGTTGGATGTACTATAAATGGAATGGTCAACTCGGCAGTACAAGTAGTATTAATTGCGTTTTCAACAACTACTCTAACATTTTGAGCGGCTGTTGTAAATGGATTTGGTAACGGACTTGGTAATGGTATATTGTTTTGGTCAAAATAATATACGTTCATTCCTGTTTGTGTTCCAAGAATGCTAGCTTCAAAACCTGTTGTATCAAAATCTAGTAGGCCGTCTTGGTCTAAAGGATTGGGTTCGTCATCACAAATAGCGGTTAGTGATGAGTTAATTGAAAAGGCTTGAGGCAAATCATCTACAATAAACTGTAATTGAAATTCATCATAACAAGCTCCAGTCAATACTTGCGTTGTATTATTAGTAACACGAATTGTGATAGTTTCGATAATATTTACATTATAAGGATTCGGTAAAGGGGAAGGTAATTGGGTTCCGTTTGCTCTAAAATATTTAACATTTACGCCCGTTTGACCATTTAAAACCGTTGCCTGTATAGTTGAAGTATCAAAACCATAAATCCCATTTTGATCATCATCGCAATGACGAATTAGATTTTGTGAATTTATTGGATTTGCAAAAGGTAAAGCCTCTACAGTTAAAGTAACATAAGGTCCGAGACCAAAACACGCATTATCAACATTGCTTTCTACGCGGACCCAAATATCTTGAACATTTGGATAGCCAATGTTTCGATAATTTGTAATTGGAGAAATCGCTAATGAATTTCCAAAAGCATCGTTTTCAGCTAAAGCATCAGCTTGATTACGATAATATTTTATAGAATAATTTCCAGAAACAGGTAAAATGGCTTGAATATCATTTGAAACACTCGTTAAATCAAATGAGGAAACACCATCTCTATCATCATTTACAGCATCAAGATAATCATCACATTTGTAAAAATCTCTATGGAAAGTTACAGGAAGTTGTGTTGCAGAAACAGTTAAATTAAGTTGCCCTATTCTAAAACAGCCATTAACGGTTACAACTCTAACCCATACCGTAGTACTAGAAGTAGTAAAAGCTATTGGGTTTGCAATTAAAAATGCAGCATTAGCAGTAGTTGCGGCTAATGCATTTGTATAATACGTAAATGTTTCATTGGCTGCATCAATGGAGATGTCGGGTTCTTTCTGACGAAGGTTGAAACTTGAAATCCCATCGGTATCGTTATCACATTGGACTAAAATAATTGGAGTGGTAATAACCGGTAATGGATAGGTTGTTAATAGTGCACTTTGAGAATACAATCCGCACGTGTTCCCGTTTTTATTCAAAAACACTCTGTATTGATAGCCTACCATGGCTGGAGTTACATTGGAAACGGTTAATGTAATTGTTGTTGCGCCAGAATAAGTTGCACTATTGTTTATCGTAACCCAATTTACTCCTGAATCAGTTGACAATTGCCATTGGTAACTATTGACAGGATTTGAAGTGACTGTAAAAGTAGCTGTTTGTAATTCGCAAGTTGCAAAATTTTGAGGTTGTACAGATATGGTAATAAGAGCAGGAGTCGTGTAATTTATATTTGGATTTGAATAACCAAGTTCACTAGTTACAAGACCATTAGCATTTACAGAAAGTGGTGCAGTACCTAAAAAACCATCTGAATTTGAATCTAAAAAACCAGCCTCAATAACATCATTACATAGGTCATTATCGCTATCAGATTCAATGGCATTATAAAAGCCATCGTTATCGGTATCCGCCAAAGTATAATTTAAATTGCCACTATCAATAGAGGTTTCTAATGTATTCGCCAATCCGTTTGTTCCAAAATTACTGCCATCAACAATTCCGTTATTATTTGTGTCAGCTGCGTTACTTCCTGATTCATCTAGATCGTTTATACCATCGTTATCAGAATCTAAATCAAGATAGTCTAAAACACCATCAGTGTCTATATCAGATGGTACAACGCCATTTCCAAAAGTATCATCAATTCCATCTTGGTTTGAATCTGTATTTGAAATAGCGGCAAAATTTTGCCCTTGGCTTTCAATATAATCCAGAACGGAATCATTGTCTGAATCCAAATCAATTTGATCTGAAACCCCATCAGCATCGGAATCTATTGGAACACAAGTTGCAATTAATCGTAAGGCAACTCTACTTGTATTAGAATCAGACAAGTTTTTATTGGTGATTTTCACTGAGTTTAAAAGATAACCATGTATTGAAAAAGTTCCAGTTCCTGCTAATAATGGAACGTTACTATTTAATCTAAATCTAATTTCAAAGGAAGAAAATTGAGTAACACCATTTTCATAGATACCATCGTAATTGGTATCAATTAAAAGTTGGTTTGTTGGATTTAAAATGGTTAACGTTTGATTAACAGGACAACTTATAATAACTTCTGATTCGGATGTTAATAAATCAGGAGCAACAGCATTTGAATTATAATCTAGAGCGACACTAATTGGTTTTGTGAAATTTGAAAGCGCATAAGAAACTGTATTGTTTTTGCCAGAAGCTGCTTCGGTTACAAAATTTCCGTCATTTGCACCAACAATTGGCGATGCTGAAGGAGTTGCGCTTCCTGAAAAAGTAATTGCACCCGTATAAGAGTTGTTATAAGTTCCAATAGCAATATTTCCCGAAGTTATATTGACTAAATTGAAATTCTGATTACCAAACGATTCTAAACAATTCGTAATGCCATCATTATCATTATCTAAATCAACATTGTCATTTACGTTATCATTATCCATGTCTGTTGGGCATGAACTAACAGGTATTGTATCTGATGTTAAAGTAGTTCCACAAGCGGATATGGTTGCCGATACATAATAATATCCCGGAACTGTTGGATTAAGTGTAGCACCACCAGGAATTAAA
>CALQAH020000017.1 GCA_943328505.2 Rhizobium sp. Q54
ATGCTTACGCCAAACCAAATGCATCTGCAAAACAAACTAATAATGAAAACCTATAAAACTAAAAACAGCATCAAAAACGTTTTTGATGCTGTTTAATTTATCTATTTTTGTCTAATAATCTGTATCGATTATTTAGGACTAGTCAAAAACTTTCATTTCTGATAACTTTTCCAAAAGTGGTTTCTTTAAATTTTGAAACAAAAATTATTTCCTTTGGCTTTTCATATTTATCTAATCCATCAAAAATAGTATCAATCAAATCATATTTTTCAGATTCAATAACTAATACTACTTTCTCTCCTAACTCTTTGTCTACTTTTGAAGAAATAAAATATCTGTGGTGAATTAAATGGGTTAACTTTTCTTCTATTTGCTCTGGAATTAATTTAATACCACCACTATTGATAACATTGTCCATTCTTCCTAGAAAAACAAATTGATTTTCATTAACCAATTCAACAATATCATTCGTGTAGATAATTTCATCCGAAATCCTAGGTGCATGGATCACCAAACAATTTCTATCATCATAAGATATGGTAACATTAGGCAAAACAGTAAATGCTTTTTCACCAACAAGTTTCGCTGCAATATGCGTAATAGTTTCTGTCATCCCAAAAGTTTCATAAACTTCTGTTTTTAATTTCTTTAATGACTTTTCTAAAGCACTATTAATTTTTGCACCACCAACAATCAACTTTTTAACTTTTTTTAATTCAGTTATTGAATTTTGTGCTTGTAAAGGTACCATAGCTACAAAATTATATCCGTTTTCATCATTAGTTAATGGATGAGAACTAGGAGCAACAAACTCCAAATCTAATCCTAATATCATGGCTCTAACCAACATCATTTTTCCAGCTACATATTTAACAGGCAAACAATGAAGCGCTTTATCTCCAGGATGTAAATCAAAAAAATCTCCTGTAGCAATAGCCGAATTAACCATAGCTTGTTTACTAACCGTTATTGTTTTCGGCACACCAGTTGTACCCGAAGTTTGCATTTCTATATAATCTTTACTATCAAACCAATCCAATAGAAAATCACCAACTGGCTTTTCAAAATCTTCGCCTTCTTTTATAAAACTATAGGCAACTCGACACAAGTCTTCTCTATTGAGTTGAAAACCATTCAGTTTAAATTGGATGTGCACATTATTATAAGTAGGATTACTCATTATTATCTGGGTTTTAATGAAACAATTCTTTTTCAACTAAAGCAGGTTCAATAACTTTCCCGCTAAGTTTTTCTTTCCAGTTTTTCCAACCGTATTTTTTGCTTAAAATCAATACTAGGATTGGGTAAGTTAGGACTATTGAGATAATCATTTCCCATAAAATATCCGATGAATTCTGGACTTGTGTATATTTAAAAATTGCATCAGTTTGCAATGCCGAAAAATCGCTTGTGATTAATAGAGCCGCGATTAAATTATTACCCAAATGAAATCCTAAAGCTAATTCTAATCCATCATCCATCAATGTCATGATTCCTAATAATAGTCCGGTTCCAATATAAAAAATCATAACACTAAAACCCATTTCGGCAACCTCTGGATTGGCACTATGGAATAAGCCAAAAAAAACGGACGTAATTATAAGCGGCAACCATCTATTTTTAGCAATTACACCTATTTGTTGCATTAAATACCCACGAAATAAATATTCTTCAAAACCAATTTGAAAAGGAAATAATAAGATGCTAATTATAAACAAAACAAGAAATTTTGAAGCATCGAAATTCCAAACAATATTGGAGCCATCATAATAATAACTAATCCAAAAAATGATTAGTGAAAATAAAACTATTAACCCAAACGAAAATAAAATTCTTTTGAAATCAACCTTTAGTCTCGATGTAGTTAAAGAAAGTATACTCCTATTGTGAAGGAAATAAACCATAAAAAATAAAGCTCCTAACAGAAAAATAAATATTCCTAAATTCAAACCCAAGGATACATTTTTATTCATTTCTTTGGCCACTTCATACATCTTATCAATTTCTTCTTTTGATAAAATGAGGTACACTATAAAATTTAAAATAAAAACCCCAGTAGCTATTAATGTTGTAATCAACACACGCCACCAAGCATTATTTCCTTTGTATGCTTGTTCTATAAACATTTATTAAATTTAAAATTGATAGGAATAAAAATACTTTTGCCACGCCTAAGTTAACTTTTTTTTAAAGATAATTTAGTAATTTGCAATAAAAAAATGATACAATTATTTCATAATTCAAGATGTGGCAAATCTAGAAATTGTTTGGCTTTTATTGAAAATTCAGAAAAAGAGTTTGAAATTATTAAATATTTAGAAAACCCACCAACAATAGCAGAATTAACACTAATTCTTAAAAAACTCAATTTCAAACCAATAGAATTAGTTCGCCAGAAAGAAACCATTTGGATTGAAAAATATAAGAATAAACCAATGACCAATTTTGAAATAATTAAGGCAATGGTAGAAAATCCAATTCTTATAGAAAGACCTATAATTATTGATGGCGAAAAAGCCTATATAGGCAGAGATTTAAATACATTAAGTCATCTTATTTAGAATTATTCCATTCCCCTTTTAACAATCCTTTGTGAAATTTTATATAATGAAACAGTACCTTTGCAAGTATATACACAAGCACAATTTTACATGAAAAACAGTAACTATTTTATAATCCTTGTCCTATTATTAAGCTCGTTTTTAAATTATTCTCAACAAAAACAAGAAAAAATAAAATATAAAGTTGAAGGTAAAGTTTTTGAAAAATCAGTCAACGCTCCGCTTGAATACGCAACACTAACTTTTGTAAACATACAAAATCCAAAGTCAGTTTTTGGGGGAATTACCAATCCCAAAGGGGAATTTAATATTGAAGTTGCAGAAGGAACTTACGATATTAAAATCGAATTTATCTCCTTCAAACAAAAAGAAATCAAAGCCAAATCAATATCTAGCAATACTATTTTAGGGCTTATTGAACTTGAAGAAGATGCAACCCAACTGAAAGAAGTTCAAGTAAGAGCTGAAAAAACTACTGTCGAAATAAAATTAGACAAAAAAGTCTATAATGTTGGAAAAGACATAATAGTTAAAGGAGGAACCGTTAGCGATGTTTTAGATAATGTCCCGTCAGTTGCTGTTGATGTTGAAGGAAATGTTAGTCTAAGAGGTAATGAAAATGTAAAAATACTAATTGATGGAAGACCATCAAATGTTAATGTAACAGAGGCATTACGCTTAATATCAGCGGACGCAATTGATAAAGTTGAAGTTATCACAAACCCTTCAGCTCGCTATGATGCCGAAGGTGGTGGTGGTTTAATCAACATCATCTTAAAAAAAGGTAAAAACCAAGGCATTAACGGAACTTTTATTACCAATGCCGGATATCCTGATAATCAAGGTTTCAGTGGCACATTAAATTATAAAACCAAAGAGTTTAATCTTTTTACAACTCAAGGTTACAGCTATAGAAGCAGTCCAGGAAATGCCACTTTTAATTCTCGCTATCTTAATGATGATAATACAACCAAAAATTATTTGTTTGAAGATAGAATCAACGATCGTTTAAGTAAATCTTACAATGCCAATTTTGGCGTAGAATGGTTTTTGGATAATTCAACAACTTGGACCAATGCATTCAATTACCGCAAAAGTAATGGTGACAATACTGATAATGTAAATCAAGATTATTATGATGAAAATCTGAATTTTAATTTTGCTCGAAAAAGAATCAACAAAGAAATAAGTACTAGTAGTAATGTTGAATTCACTACTAATTTTATAAAAAAATTCAAAAAAGAAGGTCATAAATGGACTATAGACGGATCGTTTTCTACTAATATCGATTTGAATACTGCAATTATTAATGAAACACAATCCAACACCAGTACATTAAGATTAGACGAAACATTAAGTGATCAAAAACAAAATAGAAACTTAATTCAAACCGATTATGTTTTACCCATTGGAAAAGGAAGTCAACTTGAATTAGGTTATCGAGGCGATTTCACAAATATTACCACCAAATATTCAGTTGACAGAAACGGAATTCCATTTGACCAATTTACAAATACACTACAGTATATTGAAAAAGTAAATGCATTGTATTCGCAATTTGGATTTAAAATCAAAAATTTCTCAACTTTACTTGGAATGCGTTGGGAAGATTCAAATATCGACATTAACCAATTAGCGACTAACGATTATAACAATAAAAGATACAATAATTTCTTTCCTTCTGCCTTTTTCAACTATGAATTTAAAGATAAAAGTAGCGCTACCTTAAGCTATAGCAAAAGAATACAACGCCCAAGAGGAAGACAACTAAATCCCTTTAATAACTTATCGAGTAACGTAAACATCTTTGTTGGAAATCCCGATTTAGATCCTGCTTATACTGATGCTATCGATTTTGGATACATTAAACGATGGGACAAAATTACTTTCAACACATCCTTATATTTCAATATTACTAAAGACTTTTTTGAACGTGTAAGAATTGAAAATGGTGAGTTTGACAATGGTGTTCCAATTATTATTACACAACCTATCAATTTGGCAACAGAATACAGAACTGGTTTTGAATTTACTTTAAACTATTCTCCTTATAAATGGTGGAAGCTCAATGGTAATTTTAATATCTTCCAAAACAAAACCGATGGCGATTTTACTTATACCGATTTTATTGGAAATGAAGTATATCAAAACTTTGATTTTACAAATACCTCTTGGTTTACAAGAGTAACTTCAAAAATCACTTTACCTTATAAAATTGACTGGCAAACTAATGCAACCTATAATGGTGAACAAAAAAATGCACAAGGAAAAACCAAAGGTATTTTTGGTGCCAATCTTGGTTTTAGTAAAGATGTTTTAAAAGATAAAGGAACAATAGCATTCAACGTTAGTGATGTTTTTAATTCTAGAAAACGAATTATGGAAAACTACATTCCTAGCGGTGCAGATACATATGCCGAAATGCAATGGAGAGTGCGTCAATTTACAGTTTCGTTTACCTACCGATTTAATGTACAGAAAAACGAAAAGGAAAAACCTAGAAAATCTCAACAAGATGATGGTGGTGGAGATTTTTAAGCAATATCATAAAAATAAAAAAAGTCCCCGCATTAACGGGGACTTTTTTAGTAAAACAAAACTTAATCTTAAGCTTGTTCTAACGCTTTCTTAGCTTTTCTTTCTTGCAACAATTCTCTAACGCCTCCAAAAATCCAATAAGGAACAATGAAAGTTATTAAAAACATCATCAACCAAAAACCAATTGTTAAAATGGTTAAGAAAGCTAAAAAACCTAAATACTGAGAAAATTCAAACATGTTTTCCGGAATTTTTTGAATTATAAGCAAATGTAGAACTATTATTTTTTCTTACCAATTAAAACCAAATCATTTTTATAAAATAATTATTTATGCGTAATTTTGAACTCCATAATCAAATAACCGAATAACCAAATAAACATCCAAATGGAATACAGAATAGAAAAAGACACCATGGGAGAAGTTCAAGTACCTGCCGATAAATATTGGGGTGCACAAACAGAACGTTCCCGAAACAATTTTAAAATTGGCCCATCAGCATCCATGCCTAAAGAAATCATAGAAGGTTTTGCCTATTTAAAAAAAGCTGCCGCTTATGCGAATTGTGATTTAGGAGTTCTTTCAATAGAAAAACGTGATGCCATTGCAACGGTTTGTGACGAAATATTAGCCGGAAAATTGGAGGATCAATTCCCATTAGTGATTTGGCAAACGGGTTCAGGCACACAAAGTAATATGAATGTCAACGAAGTGGTGGCCAATAGAGCACAAGTATTGGCTGGTTTTAAAATTGGCGAAGGTGAAGCCGTCGTAAAAGCCAATGATGATGTCAATAAATCACAATCTTCTAATGATACCTTTCCAACAGGAATGCACATTGCAGCCTATAAAGCTGTAGTCGAAATAACCATTCCTGGTGTAGAAAAACTTCGAGATACACTTCATGCCAAAGCGATTGAATTTAACAAGGTTGTAAAAATTGGACGTACCCATTTAATGGATGCCACGCCTTTAACTTTAGGACAGGAAATCTCAGGTTATGTTGCCCAATTAAATTATGGCATCAAAGCCTTAAAAAACACACTAGCACATCTTTCCGAAGTAGCACTTGGTGGCACCGCTGTTGGGACGGGTTTAAATACTCCCGATGGTTATGATGTAAAAGTGGCCGAATATATTGCCCAATTTACAGGTCATCCTTTTGTAACCGCACCCAATAAATTTGAAGCGTTAGCATCACACGATGCCATCGTAGAAAGTCATGGTGCTTTAAAACAATTGGCGGTTTCCTTAAATAAAATTGCTAATGATGTAAGAATGTTAGCTTCTGGACCACGCTCTGGAATTGGAGAAATTATCATTCCCGAAAACGAACCTGGTTCTTCTATCATGCCAGGAAAAGTAAACCCAACACAATGCGAAGCTTTAACCATGGTTTGCGCGCAAGTTATTGGAAACGATGTAGCCATCACCGTTGGTGGTCTGCAAGGCCATTATGAATTGAATGTTTTCAAACCGGTAATGGCTGCCAACTTCTTGCAATCAGCACGATTGTTGGGTGATGCATGTCTATCATTCGATGAACATTGTGCCAGCGGAATAGAACCTAACCACAAACGTATCAAAGAATTAGTTGATAATTCATTAATGTTGGTTACTGCATTAAACACCAAAATTGGTTATTACAAATCGGCAGAAATTGCACAAACAGCGCACAAAAATGGAACCACTTTAAAACAAGAAGCCGTTCGATTGGGTTATGTCACCGCAGAAGATTTTGATGCTTGGGTAAAACCAGAAGAAATGGTGGGAAGCTTAAAATAAATGATAGTTGACAATTAATAATTAACAAGTAACCTGCAATGCTTTTGCAGGTTTTTTTATCTTTGAGATTAACAAACCACCAAATGAAACGCACCAAAATATTTAATAATTTTTTCCATAGCGAAAAAGCTGGTGGCATCACTTTAATTTTTTGCACCTTACTTTCCTTGCTTCTTGCCAATTCAGCATTGGGTGAAAACTACATGCATTTTTGGCATATACAATATGGCGGTCACAGCATCGAACATTGGATCAATGATGGATTAATGACCATTTTCTTTCTACTTATCGGTTTAGAATTAGAACGGGAAATTTACAACGGTGAACTTTCCGATATCAAAAATGCTTTATTGCCAATCTCGGCTGCTATTGGTGGAATGTTAATTCCTGCTGGATTGTTTTTGTTATTAAATTTTGGAACTTCAACCCAATCAGGAGCTGGAATTCCAATGGCTACCGATATTGCATTTGCGCTAGGGATACTATCACTTCTGGGAAATAAAGTTCCTACTTCTTTAAAAGTTTTGTTAACCGCTTTAGCTGTTATTGACGATTTAGGCGCCATTTTGATAATTGCCATTTTTTATACAGGTGATTTGAACTGGTTAAATTTAGGAATAGCACTTTCAATATTTGGATTGCTATTACTTTTAAACCGTTTGAAAGTCCACAACTTAATTCCCTATTTAATTGGTGGCGTTTTTATGTGGTATTTTATGCTAAACTCTGGGGTTCATGCAACAATAACTGGAGTTTTATTGGCATTTGCCATTCCATTTAGTGCAGGTGATAAAAAATCAGGTTCAATCATTTTACAAGAATTTTTACATTTACCCGTAGCATTTATTGTCTTACCTCTTTTTGCGTTAGCCAATACAGCAATTCTAATTAATTCCGATTGGCATAATGCTTTATTACAAAAATACACTTTGGGAATTGCTCTTGGCTTAATCCTTGGAAAACCAATAGGAATAGCGCTTTTCAGTTATTTATCTGTCAAACTAAAGATTTGTAAACTACCCGAAGATATCAATTGGAAAGCGGTAATTGGTGTTGGATTTCTCGGCGGTATTGGATTTACCATGTCTATTTTTATTACACTCCTCGCCTTTTCAGATAAGGAACATATTGACAATTCAAAAATTATGATACTCATCTCCTCATTAATTGCTGGTGCCATTGGTTTCTTCTATTTGAAAGCGGTTTTAAAAACTGACGTTATTGAAGAAACTGAGGAATAAACACGAATTGTACAAATTTTTTAATCTAATTAATTACACAAAATACATGTTAGTGTAATTTTTAGTTCGTGATAATTGATGCCATTCGTGTTCTAATACCACTTTTTCTTTTTGAAATAATAAGCCATTGCGGCTAGTAAAAGTATCATACATCCAAGTATAATGAAATAGCCATATTTCCAATGCAGTTCAGGCATGTTGTCAAAGTTCATTCCATAAACACCTACAATAAAGGTCAAAGGCATAAAGAACACCGAAACCACCGTTAAAGTTTTCATTACTTCATTCATCTTATGACTTTGTGTCGAGAAATAGAAATTAGAGACACTATCCAATGTGGTCAAATCGTATTCAATTTGCTCCAAAAGCTCTAGTGATTTTTGATGCAATCTGTCAAAGAAAGTGAAATTTTTATCTTCTATTTCATCAAATATCTCATCGTCTTTGATACTTTTTATAGCGTATAAGGAATCACGTAATGGTATTATAGATCGTTTCAAGAAGTTATAATTATCCCGATGTTTTTCAACTTGTTCTAAAACTACAGGATTAGTACTTGTCTTTGATAAATTAATTAGTTCTTCAACCTTATCTTCCTCGTTTTCAATAGTGATATAAAAATTTTCCATTACTGCATCTAGCAATAAATACAACAAATAATCGGCTTTTTTCTCACGTACAATTCCAGAATGTTTTCGAATGCGTTCCCGAATATGTGTAAAGAAATCGCTTCTTTTTTCCTGGAATGAAATTAAAATTCCTTTCTTCAATAAAAAACTAATCTGCTCCACGATAAGGGTATCAGAATCTTCTACAGGCAATAACGACTTGATATTAAAAAATAAAATGTCATGGTATTCATCCAATTTGGTTCGTTTGGTGGTATTCAAAATATCACCTAACATAAAAGTATCTACATTAAATTGTTCCCCAATAGATTGAATTAATGGAATATTATTCAAGCCATGAATATTAAGCCAATTGACTTTGTCAAAATTGGTACAAGCATTCAAGTCTTGCGTTTTAAACTGTTTGAATTCATCCAAGTTTAAAGCATCATAAACAAACAATTGCATTTCGGTTTTAACACCTTTGTTACTGCCCGTATATTCTAGTAGGGATGGTTGAACTTTCTTGCCTTTTTTATATTTTATTTTTCGCACTTGTCTAATTTTGTTTAAAAATAACAATAATTATTTTTTTCAAACTATTTTTACCAAAAATGATTACATGACAACCTTAATCACCAACATAAAAGAACTCCTTCAAGTTAGAGAAACACCAGTTAATAAAGTTTCTGGAAAGGAAATGGCAACGTTACCAACCATCAAAAATGCGTTTCTTTTGCTAGAAAATGATGTCATTGCCGCTTTTGGAACGATGGATAATTGTCCCAAAATCAATGCCGATACAACCATCGATGCTTCTGGAAAAATAGTACTTCCAACATGGTGTGACAGCCACACGCATTTAGTCTATGCTGGCAATCGCGAGCAAGAGTTTGTAGATAGAATTAACGGACTTTCTTACGAAGAAATTGCTAATCGTGGTGGTGGAATTCTCAATTCTGCTAAACGATTAAACGAAACTTCTGAAGAGGCAATTTACAACCAATCCAAAGTGCGATTGGAAGAAGTCATGCAACTCGGAACTGGAGCTGTTGAAATAAAATCGGGTTATGGTTTAAGCGTAGAAGGCGAATTGAAAATGCTCCGCGTGATTAAAAAGTTGGCTGAAAATTATCCAATAAAAATAAAAAGTACTTTCCTTGGTGCGCATGCTTTTCCAACGGAATTTAAAGAAAACCATTCGGCCTATATTGATGTAATCATCAACGAAATGCTACCCAAAATTGCTACCGAAAACCTCGCCGATTATATAGATGCTTTTCTAGAAACTGGCTACTTCTCAGTGGAAGAAACCGAAAGAATCATGGAAGCTGGAAAAAAATATGGTTTGCAAGCCAAAATTCATGTCAACCAATTCACCGCCATTAATGGCATTGCGGCTTGTGTGAAACATAACGCATTAACAGTAGATCATCTCGAAATTGTAACCGATGACGATATAGAAGCTTTAAAAAATAGTGATACTATGGCTGTCGCTTTGCCAAGTTGCTCCTATTTCATTAGTATTCCTTACACGCCAGCTCGAAAAATGATTGATGCAGGATTACCTTTAGCATTAGCTAGCGATTTTAATCCAGGAACTACACCTTCAGGAAATATGAATTTTGTCGTGGCAACAGCTTGTATAAAAATGAAAATAACTCCCGAAGAAGCCATCAATGCAGCCACTATAAATGGAGCGTATGCCATGGGAATTTCACAAACACATGGAAGTATTACGGTAGGTAAAAAAGCCAATGTCATTATCACAAAGGCTATCAATTCTTATTACCAATTACCGTATGCTTTTGGCAGTAATTTAATTGATCAAGTGATTATTGAAGGTAAAACTATCATATAAAAAAAATCTCCACAAAAAGTGGAGATTTTATATACTTCATCTTACTATTTAGTTCTTATCTTAAAGAGAAACTAGTTTTTGAAACTAATTCACCTTTATCAAATACATTTACGAAATAAGTACCTTTAGCAAAACCTTTCCCTTTTAATTGTTCGGAAACATCTACTGTTTTATTTTCATATTTTACAGTGGTTGTAAAACTATAAGTCAAATTAGTATCTCCAAAACTAATGGTTGCTTTATCGCCTAAAACATTGTTTTTTCCATCAATGACTTGAACATAATACACTTTATCTCCAGATTTTGCGATTTTGTTTTCAGCAATGGTAAAATTAATTTTTAACATATCGGTTCTACTTGCTTTTTCGGTTGCAATTTGTTTTCCAGAGCTTCTTAACTTATAAGCACCTGTTTTAAGATTTGTTATGGCTAATTTAGACCCTTTTTCAACGGTTTTGGCTAATTCTTCATTTTGTCCAACCAATACTTGATTGTATTTTTTAGAATCTTCAAGAATAACTTTTGTACTGTCTAAATTGGTCGTTAAAGTTTGATTTTCTTTTTTCAAAACTTCAACTTCAGCCATCAAGTTGCGCATCTTTTGCTCCAAATTGTTGTACTGTTGTTTGTATTTTGATAAAGAAGCTACATCGCCTTTCGATTTTTTAAGTTCACTCATCAACTTAACAACTTTATCGCGTTCAGCAATTAGCTCTTCTGACATTGATGTGTTTTCAGCAATGGCTGCGTCATACGTAGCTTTTAATTCTGTTAAATCCTTTAAAACCGATTCTTTTTCTGATTTTACATCTTTAATTTCAGTTTGCAATGTTTTTGCATCTGTTGTCATTTTAAAAATATATCCCAAACTAACGATCAATAAAAGTGCTAAAACACCAATTACTGCTTTTAATTTTGAATTACTTTTTTGATTTTCCATAGTATTTTAAGAATTAATTTTAACAAAAATAATAATATTTATATTAGTAACGTTAATTATCTAATTATATTATATTTTTGGACAATAGATTTATCATGGAAAAACGAATTCCTTTTACGATTACCGACTTAGCTAAACTCACCAACCATCGGAGTGGAGAAGTGAAATTTGGGGAAAAAATGATTACTATTCCCAAAGAAGAAAATACGATTGAGTTTCTAAAAAATTGCCCCGCTAAATATGTGCTTTTTGGAATCCCAGAAGATGTAGGTGTTCGTGCCAATTTTGGTCGTCCTGGCGCAGCTTCAGCATGGGAAAGCGCTATTAGTAGTATTGCCAATATTCAACACAATCGTTTTTGCAAAGGAAGTCAAATCATCATTTTAGGTTCATTGGATGTTTCCGAAGAAATGGAAGCGGCTAAAGAATTGGATTTTCATAAAACCGTAGACCGTCAAAAGCTAAATGCTTTAGTTGAAAAAATTGATAAAGACGTTGTACATATCATAACATCCATTATAAAATGTGGCAAAACTCCAATTATCATTGGTGGAGGACATAATAATGCTTACGGCAATATTAAGGGAACTGCATTAGGATTGGGCAAACCTATCAATGCTATCAACTTTGATGCGCATTCCGATTTTAGAATCTTAGAAGGAAGACATAGCGGTAACGGTTTTTCCTACGCCTACGAAGAAGGATTTTTAAAAAAATATTTCATTTTTGGATTACATGAAAACTATACCTCCAAAAATGTATTGGATATTCTAAAGAGAATCGAAGACCGCGTAACTTATAATACCTATGATGAGATAAAAGTTAGGAGTGAGAAAAACTTTCAACAAGAAATGTATACTGCATTAGACTTCATAAAAAATGATGCTTACGGAATCGAAATTGATCTCGATTCCTTGCCTAATATTGCCACTAGCGCGATGACTATGAGTGGTTTTTCAGTAGAAGAATTAAGACAGTTTATTTATTTTTTTGGCAAAAACCCCAATGCTAGTTATTTGCATATTTGCGAAGGCGCACCAATATTGGGCGAAGAAAAAAACAACCACCTTATTGGAAAATTAATTGGCTATTTAATTACAGATTTTATTAAGTCGAGGAGAGAATTGGAATAAGTTGTATTAATTTGACTTTTTACTTTCAATTTTTGACAAACAAAAATACCCTATCTTTACTGCGTCTTACACTTAATCGTAAGTCTATTTTATGTTATTCGAAGATTTATCATTATCCAAAAGTATCCAAAGAGCCGTTTATGAAGAAGGATACACTACTCCAACGCCTATTCAAGAAAAGTCTATTCCTATAATTTTATCAGGAAAAGATTTAGTAGGTTGTGCCCAAACAGGTACTGGAAAAACAGCAGCTTTTGCCATTCCAATTATACACAACCTACATAGAATGATAGGTTCGTCCAAAAAAATGAAAGAAATTCGTTGTTTGGTGGTGACACCTACACGCGAATTAGCCGTTCAAATTGGGGAGAGTTTTGACACCTATGGAAAGTATACCAATTTGAGACAAGTGACCATTTTTGGTGGCGTATCTCAAGTTCCCCAAGTAGACCAGTTGAAAAAAGGCATCGATATTTTAATTGCAACTCCTGGACGTTTATTGGATTTGCACAAACAAGGCTTTATTGATTTTGACAACCTACATTATTTGGTATTGGACGAATCCGATTTGATGCTCGACATGGGTTTTATTAATGATGTTCGTAAAATTGTAAAATTAGTACCAACCAATCGTCAAACGCTATTGTTTTCGGCAACGATGCCAATGGCAATTCGCGAATTAGCAGATACTTTTTTAAACCAACCCGAATATGTTTCGGTAACTCCAGTTTCTTCAACAGCCGAAAAGATTGAGCAACATATTTATTTTGTTGATAAAGAAAATAAACGCAGTTTGCTCTACCATTTGATACGAAACGAAAACCTCAAAGATGTGTTGGTTTTTGTTCGAACCAAACATGGTGCGGATAATGTGGTCAAAGCATTAAAAAAACATGGAGTGAATTCGGAAGCTATACACGGAGACAAATCACAAAATGCAAGACAACGCGTTTTAGACAGTTTTAAAAACAAAGAAATTACCGTTTTGGTTGCTACCGATATTGCTGCACGAGGTATTGATATTGAAAGTTTACCTTATGTTATCAACTTTGATTTACCTAATATCCCAGAAACCTACGTACACCGAATTGGTAGAACTGGACGTGCTGGAAATGGCGGCATTTCGATATCCTTTTGCGCCAAAGACGAAGAACCTTATTGGAAAGACATTCAAAAATTGATAAAAGTAGATGTAAAAACGATAAATGACCATCCGTATCCTTGGTCCAATGCAGCACCAGATCCAGAAGCAAAACCTGATTTGAGAAATAAAAAGAAGCCACAAGCGGAAAATAATTCAAGAAAATCGGAAGCTTCAAAAAAAAATAAAAAGCGTTGGTATTAACCAGCGTTTTTTTATTTCTATTGATTTGTTTTAATTATATCTAAATATTGAGTAGCCAATTCACCCAAAATAAAGGTGGCGGAGGTTTTGTTTTTGGCATTAATTGCCGCAGCAAATTTTTCGTCTTCAACGGCATAATATTGAAACCCTTTTACAAAATCAGCAGGAATTTTTAGAATATCAATAAAGAATAAAGTATCATAATAATTTTCTATTTTAAGAAGTAACATTTCTTTTTTCTCGACTATAATTTCTTTTTTGAGCATAGCAGTTCGTCCTGACAAATAATTTATAATTGGGTCAAATGGCACTATTCCTCCTCCAGTTGTTGCTGTATAAACTTTTCTCTCCGCTGGTGTATAGTGTTTTTGTCCCGCTGGAATAATCCCTAAAGAAACTGCATTAATATTTTTGTATTGCATGATTTTGACTTCATCCAATTGATTTACCATGGTTTCTAATTTGACAAAATAGAGTTTTTCTCCAAAATCATTGACTGCAACCACAACTTTTTTTCCTTTTATCTGTACTGCAGAAAACATTAAAGTATCTCCAACCATAGCTGGTATCGTAAAATAACCTCCATTTTCAGAAAGTGTGGATGATTCCGATTTAAGATTAATAATATAAATCCCTTCTAAATCAATAGTATTAGAAGATATTTTTCCTTTTAGAATTTTAGAGTTAGTAGTTTGCGCTCCAACTGTAGTGGAAAAAAGAAATAAAAATAAAGAAGCACCTATAAATCTATACATTATTGGAAAACTGATTTGGTAAATTTATTGTAAGTCTTTCCTAATTAATTACTAATGACATTATAAAATTATGTTAATTAATTTAAATCGTTTTCAATAACAAAATCTTAATAAAACTTTTACATTTGATAATTATATAAATATAATTATGAAAAAACTAATTATTGCAAGCACATCAACACTTCATGATGGTGCTTATCTTGACTACTTATTACCCACTTTAGCAGCTCATTTTAAAGATTGTTCATCAATTATTTTTGTTCCCTATGCTATACCAAGTGGTATTTCTTATGACCAATATACCGAAAGAGTTCGCGTAGCTTTTACTAAAATTAATAAAACTATAAAAGGATTACACGAATTTGAAAACCCAATCAAAGCCCTAGAAAATGCTGAAGGAATATTTACCGGTGGTGGGAATACATTTTTATTGGTTACCGAATTATATAAAAATAATGTTATGGATACCCTAAAAAAAGTAGTTGAAAATGGAGTTCCCTATTTAGGTTCAAGTGCAGGAAGTAACATTACAGGTTTAACAATGCAAACCACCAATGACATGCCTATTATTTATCCACCAAGTTTCAAAACTCTTGGTTTAATTCCGTTTAATCTAAATCCACATTATTTAGATGCCGATCTACAATCCAAACATATGGGAGAAACTCGTGAAACTAGGATTAAAGAATTTCATGCATTCAACCCCACACCAGTTTTAGGTTTACGTGAAGGAAGTTGGCTAGAAGTTACAGGAGATAAAATAATTTTAAAAGGGAATCTTTCCGCGCGTTTATTTACAAAAGATAAAACTCCAACAGAATTAGATCCTGAAACCGATTTGGCTTTTTTAGAAAAGGTATAAAAAACAAAAAACCCCAAACTTTCATTTGAGGTTTAGAGCGAAAGACGAGGCTCGAACTCGCGACAACCAGCTTGGAAGGCTGGAGCTCTACCAACTGAGCTACTTTCGCATTGGTGAGTGCAAATATAAAGAATAAGTTTCCTTTGAAGCAAATTTTTTTTGAAAAAAAACAACTTACCCATAAGTTAAATTACATTTAAAGCCAACTCGTTTAGAATGAAAAAGTTATACCTTTACTTACCCAAATTTTAAAACCTACAAGTATGATAACTATCAAAGAAATTACTGCTACAGACACTTATGCAGTTAGACAACCCGTTCTCAGAAATGGAAAACCAATCGAAAACTGTCACTTTACTGGAGACGATTTACCAACAACAAAGCATTTTGGAATACAAACTGATATACTTATTGGAGTAATTTCTTTATTTGAAAATAAAAATGAACTGTTTACAAATGAAGTACAGTTTCAAATTAGAGGCATGGCAATCTTAGAAGATTTTCAAGGACTTGGTCTTGGGGAAAAGTTAATAAGTTATTCTGAAAAATATATTACATCTGAAAAAAATACTCTAATTTGGTTTAATGCTAGAGTTTTAGCTGTTGGTTTTTATGAAAAAATGAACTACCAAAAAAAAGGTAATTCATTTGAAATTCAAGATATTGGAACGCATTATGTAATGTATAAAATTGTTTAAATGAGGTTTTTTATATTTATTTTTTTAGTTTCAATTTTATACAGTTGTAAAAACGAGCCCGTTAAGAAACAGCCTATAAAAAAAATTGAAATTATTAAAAGAGAACCCATTACAGAAGGTAAAATTTTAAAAATTGAAACTTCCCTTTTTGCTAAATTTGAAAGCCCTGTTTTAGTTTCTTTTTATGAAAGATTTAAAAATGAAACCGTTTGGCAATCTTCAAAGATTAGAAAAATAGCACTTACTGAATTTAAAAATGCTGAAGACGAAGGGTTGTTACCCGAAGATTACCGAATAAAAAAGTTAGAACGATTTGAAAAAAAATTCGGAATTCTAACCGACAAAGAAATGGTGAACTATGATTTACTACTTACCTATAATTTACAAAAATACATTTGGCATATTAGCCAAGGCAAACTCAATCCAAAAGCACTTTATGGCGATTGGGATTTAAAATCAAAAAATACAGATGTTAATAAAATTCTTTGGAATAGTTATAATTCAAAAGACTTTCAAGCTTCATTAGACAGTTGTAAACCGCAACATTTAGTTTACCAAAAACTAAAAAATGCTCTTAAAATAATTAGTAGTTTTCCAAAAGACACACTGAAAAATATTGATTTTATAACCAAAATAAGCCCTAATGATACTGCTGTTACTTTATTAAACATCAAAAAGCGATTGCAGTTTTGGAAAGATTTAAAGCCTCAAGATAGTATAACAACAATTTATGATGTTACAACCCAAAAAGCGATTAAAAAATTTCAGTTACGGCATGGTTTATCCGCTGATGGAGTAATTGGCAAAGGAACTATTGACGCATTAAATTTCACAAAAAATCAAAGAAGAAATCAAATAATTGCAAACCTTGAACGTTGGAAATGGTATGCAAAAGATTTAGATAATCATTACTTAATCATCAACATTCCAAACTATAATTTAAGGGTTGTAAAAGGAAATGATACTGTTCAACTGTATAAGGTAATCGTTGGAACTGCAAAAAGAAAAACACCAATTATTACCTCTAAATTAAGTTATGCTGTTTTTAATCCAACTTGGACAGTTCCACCAACCATTATAAAAGAAGATATTATCCCAGCAACTTTAAAAAATAGAGGTTATTTAGCCAGCAAAAACATCACTATATATGATTCTAATGATAATGAAGTAAGCGCAACTGATTGGAAACTTTCTAAAGCAAAAGGCTATAGGTATGTTCAAAGCCCAGGAACCTATAACTCGTTAGGAATGGTAAAAATAATTTTTCCAAATCGCTTCTCAGTTTACCTTCATGATACCAATCACCGGGATTATTTTGTTAAAAACAAGAGATCCTTAAGTTCGGGATGCGTTCGTGTTGAAAAACCGTTAGAATTGGTTAACTATATTTTAAACGATTCTATTAATTACTCGATTGATAAAATTAATGATCTATTAAAAACAGGTAAAACTCAAAATGCCTCTATAAAGGAAAATATTAGTATTTACCAATGGTATTGGACAGCGTGGAGTGAAAATAACGATTTAATTTTCCGCGATGATATTTATAATCTAGATGCAGAACTCTATGAAAAACTACGAAATTAATTTCAAATTTACTTGATGATTTCTAAAAGAGTGATAAATATACAAACAGGACTTATTCTTAATTACATTGATAATTTTATCATTCATTTCAACTGGAACTGCAGGACAACCTTGACTTCTACCCAATCTTTTATTTCCTTTGATAAATGTATCCGAAACATAATCAGCACCGTGTATTACCACAGCTCTTTCTCGAGCGTTATCATTAATTCCTTTTTCTAATCCGTCTAGTTTTAATGACATTCCATGTTTTCCATTATAGACTTCCGCTGTGGTATAAAAACCTAAACTACTTTTGAATGATTCAGCTTGGTTAGAGAAACTATTAGCAAATTCTTCACCGGTATTTCTTCCATGCGCAACAAGCGTATTGAACAGCACTGCATTTGTAGTTAAATCAATAACCCAAAGGCGTTTAACATTTGATGATAAACTAAAATCAACAATAGTTAAAATGTTTTTCTCAATTAAACCTTTTTCTTTTAATTGATAAAAACCTATAAGTGCATTGGAAAAGCTTTCAAATTGTGGCAAATTATATTCTTTAGCATCTAAACTAGTATAGATACTTTGGATTTTCATCGCTAAAGTTGGTGTAGCTGTGTAGGCAGCATAAACGGGAGCAATCTTTTTAGATTCAATCGGTAAAAAAGAAAACAAAAAAACTGCAAAAGCAGGTAAAAACTTATAAACCATTGATAATATAGCATTTATGAATTAGACTTGGGATAACAAATTTATTTAAAAAAAATTAAAATGCAAATGATTCTTAAAAAATTAATTGTTTGTTAAGAATCTAAAAAACAAAAATTTACTAAAATTAAACTATCGATACCTAAGAAATTTAGTTATTATCATTACAATTAAATTTGTAAATTTGCATCACTTAAATAAAAAAAATACACTATGAGTTCATTTGACGTAGTCATTATAGGTTCAGGACCAGGAGGATATGTATCGGCAATTCGTTGCTCCCAACTAGGTTTTAAAACTGCCATTATAGAAAAATATTCCACTTTAGGAGGTACCTGTTTAAATGTAGGTTGTATTCCGTCTAAAGCATTATTAGCTTCCTCACATCATTATGAAGAGTTACAACATTTTGCCGATCATGGCATTGAAGTTTCAGGAAAAGTAAAAGTAAATCTTGAAAAAATGATTGCTCGTAAACAAGCTGTTGTTGATCAAACTTCCGGAGGTGTTAAGTTTTTAATGGACAAAAATAAAATTACTGTTTTTGAAGGTCTGGGATCTTTTATTGATGCAACACATGTTTTAGTTACTAAAGCCGATGGTTCAACGGAAACATTAGAAGGCAAAAATATCATTATTGCTACAGGTTCAAAACCATCCAATCTTCCTTTTATCAAATTAGACAAAGAAAGAATCATCACTTCAACAGAAGCCTTAAAATTACCAGAAGTTCCTAAACATCTTGTGATTATTGGTGGCGGAGTGATTGGAATTGAATTAGGACAAGTTTATTTAAGGTTAGGAGCGCAAGTATCTGTAGTGGAATTTATGGATCGAATTATTCCAGGCATGGATGCTAGTTTGTCGAAAGAATTAACCAAAGTATTAAAGAAACAAGGAATGAAATTCTATGTTTCACATAAAGTAAAATCGGTGGAAAGAAAAGGCAGATCGGTTACTGTTCAAGCCGAAAATGCAAAAGGAGAAACCATTACCCTTGAAGGCGATTATTCATTAGTTTCTGTAGGTCGTCGTCCCTACACTGATGGATTGAACGTAGCTAAAGCAGGAGTGAAAATTACAGATAGAGGAATGGTTGAAGTAAATGATCATTTACAAACATCCGTTTCTAACATATATGCCATTGGTGATGTAGTTCGTGGTGCCATGTTAGCACACAAAGCAGAAGAAGAAGGTGCTATGGTTGCCGAAATCCTTGCGGGTCAAAAACCACATATCAATTATAATTTAATCCCAGGGGTTGTTTATACTTGGCCAGAGGTTGCCGCTGTGGGTCAAACGGAAGAGCAATTAAAGGCTGCTGGTGTTGAATTTAAGTCAGGTAATTTTCCTTTTAAAGCATTAGGAAGAGCAAGAGCTAGTGGCGATTTGGATGGATTTGTAAAAATTCTAGCGGATGCTAAAACCGATGAAGTACTTGGAGTCCATATGATTGGTGCTCGTTGTGCCGATTTAATTGCCGAAGCGGTAACAGCCATGGAATTTAGAGCCTCAGCAGAAGATATCTCTAGAATGTCACATGCACATCCAACATTTGCAGAAGCAATAAAAGAAGCGGCTTTGGCAGCTACTGATAATAGAGCTTTACATGTTTAAAATAAAATTATTACTTTTATAAAAAACGCCCAATCGCTATGAAAAAATTACTACTTCTATTTACAATATCACTTTATATTTCAAATGCATCAAGTCAAACCATTTGTACTGGAGGTTTTGCAGGTATTTATCCTTGTGACAAAATTGATTTAATGTCAAGAGTTGCCTTTCTTCAAATGGGAGGAAATGGTACAACTGAAGGAAGTAGTTGTTGGGGTTGGACTGATCCATTAACTGCAAAAGAATATGCGCTGATGGGATGTTCATCACATACTGCATTTATTGACATCACCATTCCTACAGCTCCTGTTTATTTAGGAAAATTGAATTCACATAATAATGTTTCTAGTATTTGGAGAGAATTAAAAGTGTATAACAATTATGCCTTTATCGTTAGTGAAGCGGCAGGTCATGGTATGCAGATTTTTGATTTAACACGTTTACGAAATGTTACTACACCTCAAAATTTCACTGAAAATGCTCGTTATGGTGGTTTCGGAAGTTGCCATACTGTAACGATTAACGAAGCAACTGGTTATGCCTATTGTAATGGTGCAAGTTCATTTAACGGTGGGCCACATGTTGTCAACATTCAAAACCCATTAAACCCTGTTTTTTCATTTGGCTATTCCGCTCAAGATTATACACATGATGCTCAAGTAGTTCTATACAACGGACCAGATATTGAACATCAAGGGAAAGAGATATTTTTTGGTGCCAATGAGACCAAAGTTGTACTTATAGATGTCACCGATAAAAACAACCCTATTTTACTTTCTACCTTTTTCTATAGTAATACAGGATACACACATCAAGGTTGGTTAACTACTGATCAAAAATTTTGGATTCTATCTGATGAAATCGATGAACTAAATTTTGGGTTCAATTCAAGATCCATTATTATAGATATGACCGATTTGGACAATCCCGTTTTAAAAGGCGAATATTCCGGTCCTACTGCTGCTATTGATCATAATGGATATTGTAAAGGAAATGACTTTTACCTAGCAAGTTACACAGCTGGTTTACGTATCATGAATGCTTCAGCAATTAATAGTACAAATACAATGACAGAATACGCATCTTTTGATACCTATCCTGAAAACAACAGCGCACAATTTGACGGTGCTTGGAACACGTACCCCTATTTTCCTAGTGGTAGTATCATAATTAGCGATATCAATAGAGGTTTATTTGTAGTCAGAAAAAACGCTGCACTTCAAAATGAAGCGTTTATTACTTCTAATTATTCAATATATCCAAATCCGACTACTACATTTTTTAAAATTGATTCTAATATCGTTATCGATAACATTGTTCTTTACAACACTCTTGGAAAAATTGTAAGAAACTATCAACCAACAGAAAATTATGATGTTTCTGGTCTTGCAAAAGGATTGTATTTTGTGAGAGTGAATAATGATTTTACAAAAAAACTAATCATTGAGTGATGAAAAAAGTAGTTTATTTATTTCTTTTCTTTTCTTTATTAAGCTGTGAAAAAGATACGGTAAATGTTTCTATTGCTTCTTTTAAAGGAGAAATGGCATGGAGTAAAACCTACGGAGGAAGTTTAGAAGAAAAGACAAATAGTATTGTGACAACTTCAGATGGTGGCATGCTGATTCTGGGTTATACGAACAGTTTTGATGGTGATATTATTAAATCTCATGATTTAGCGGATGTATTACTAACAAAATTAGATGCCACTGGAAATTTAGTTTGGACCAAAACCATTGGTGGCTCACTTAATGATTATGGAATGAGTATTATTGCAACTACAGATGGAAACTTTATCCTTGCTGGATATAGTGCAAGCAGCAATGGTGATGTTCCAGGAAATGTTGGCCTTCACGACTTTTACATTACAAAAATAAACGGTGATGGAAATATCCTGTGGAGTAAAAATTATGGATTTACAAGTCACGATCATGCACACAAAATTATTCAAACTCGAGATGGTGGATATTTTGTAGCAGGTTTTGCTGATTATTCTGGTATCGAAGGAAGTGGTGGAACGGGAAATAATGGATCCGGTCATGAAATAGGTCACAAAGGCACGCTACATGGAGTTGGTGAATATTTAGGAATAAAACTTGACAGCAATGGCGAGTTTTTATGGTATCGCTATTTTGGAGGCACACAAAATGACAGAGTAAACGATATTGTTGAGGCAGATGATGGTGGATTAATCATGGTAGGCTATTCCGAAAGCACCAATTTTGATGTTACCAACAACAAAGGAAGTTATGATTATTGGGTTATTAAAATACACAGTAATGGTGATTTACATTGGAAAGAAAATTATGGAGGCACTGGCATTGATCAAGCTTTTGGAATCACTAAAACGGGAAACAACTCCTATTTAATTGTTGGTCGCTCTAATAGTACCGATGGAGATATTAAAAATCCAAAAGGCAATTTTGATGGTTGGGTGATTCACATTAATGATCATGGTCACTTAATTTGGGAAAAATCTTTTGGTGGTGAAGATTTTGATGTTGCAACAACAATAAAAAAAGTTTCTAATGGTAATTTTGTCGTAGTTGGAAATTCTAGAGGGAACTTTGAAGGAAATCTTAATAAAGGCGAAAATGATTTTTGGTTATTTGAAATAGACAATAAAGCTAATTCAAACTTGTATTGGCAAAGAACTTTTGGCGGCTCTGATATTGATGTTGCAACCGACTTTTATGAAACTTCAAAAAAAGAATTAGTTATAATTGGAGAATCTCAAAGTAATAACCAAGATGTTCCTTCAAATAAAGGAAATATCGATTTATGGGCTATAAAAGTGAAGTAACCTTTTAAATTAGCTTTTGAGCCTCAACTTTAAGAGTAGCAAAAACAAAATACATTTCACTTGCAATTTCATAACTCCTCTCAAAATATTTAACATCCATTTCAGTAGTTCCATCAAATGCTTTTGGATCGTCATAACAAATTGGAAATCGTTTTTCAGCACCAGCAATATAGGGACAACCGACGTCGGCTGATGAACATGTCATAATCGATGCAAACTCAGATCTAGGATTAAAATTAGCATCAAAAAATTTAGAAAAGCAGATTATAGGCGGCTCGTTAGAGGCATATTTCACTGTATAAACAGGATTCTCATTTTGGCCTAATTTCATAATTTGAAACCCTTGATTTAATAAAGTCTCACTAACTTTTGAAAACATTGCAGTAGCTTCAGTTCCACCCGAATAACAGAATACATTTTGAACTCCAAAGTGAAACGCCATAGTTTGCGACCATACTTGTGCCAAATGACTTCTTCTGGAATTGTGTGTGCAGATAAAATTTAAGCGAATTGGTTTATGCGAATCAAGTTTCTCCTGAATATATGCAATCAATGGTTTTAGCAACGTTTTTCGTTCATCACTTATTGGCAAAACGGAAAGACTGGTAATCGATTTTAAAACTTCTTCAAACATAATTATGAATTAAAATTTAATAAAACTGCAAAAAATAAAATTTTGAATAGTATCAAAAGGAGTTTGATGCTCTTCAATAATACATTCTATTTTGTTGAACTTGTTTTCAAAAAGTTGGGTGATCGTTTCTTCATTATATTGAGAAATTTCTAAACCACTACACTTTTTGGGTCCATTTTCAGAAAATGTACCAATAATTAGTTTTCCATCTGTATTAATGGCATTAGAAACCACTAATACGTATTTTTCTATATCCTGTTTATCGGTTAAAAAATGAAAACTTGCTCTGTCATGCCAAACATCAAAGGAATCATTGGGGACAAAATCTAATATATCGGAAACGATAAAAGTAACTTTTGAAGCCTGCGCTCCTAGCCTATTTTTAATTCTGTCAATTGCATTTGAAGAAATATCTAAAAGATATAAATTAGTATAACCCAATGCTAAAAGGGCATCTATTAAATAACTATCACCACCACCAACATCAATGATTTTAGCATTAAAAGGCACTTGTAAGTTTTTAATTAAATCTATGGAAGTTTTTGGATATTGCTGATACCAACTCACTTCGGTTTCTTGTTTTGTGGAAAACACATTCTCCCAATGCTCTTTTTTATTCATACTTAACAACAATTTGAATCAACTCCACAACATGCCGCCTTTTCTTTCCATTCACCAATTTTAGTTTTGATTTTTTCTACTGGAATTCCGCAATTATCTTTTGCCAAACAATCGGTTTTAGTATTGGTTAGTACAAATTCATTAGCATTGAATTCCAATCCAAATTTACCAATAGTATCCAATTGGTATTCGACTTCAATTTCTAAATCTTCTCCAGCAAACATTTTTTCGGAAGAATTAATAATGCTTAGTATTTTTTTGGGTTCCAAACGATGGTAAAAATCAACAGCTGTCCAAAGTTGGAAAGTTGCAGTTTTAGAAATCCTAAATGTATTCCCACAATCCGTGAATTGTTTTGTGGTCATTCCAACTTCAGTAATGTGAAAATGAGATGGAATTTTAGTGCCATTTGGCAACACAAAATTAATTTGCTCTACATTTTCAAGATGCTTTTTAAATTGGGATAGTTTCATGATTTTTTATCTTTAATATTAACAACATTTATTTTTTAATTGGGTAGAAATTCCCGAAAAATAAGCTTCTAATTTTTTCAAGACATCACTATTAATACAATAGCATATTGCAGTACCCTCAATAGTTCCTTTAATAATACCCGCATTCTTTAATTCTCGTAAATGCTGAGAAACTGTGGGTTGTGCCAAGGGTAATTCGTTTACAATATCACCACAAATACAAGTATCCACTTTTAAAAGATAGCCAATAATAGCTACTCGAGCTGGATGTGACAACGCTTTAAAAAGTGTAGCCAACTCGTTTTGATTATCTGAAAAAAATTCTGATTTAGAAGCTCCCATAATTTATCATATTATTATATTGCAATATTACGATATAACAATATACCAAACAAATATAAGTTGTTAAAAAATGATAAAGGTTTATCTCAAATTTATTTCCTATTTTTGACACTTAAAATTAAATAACAATGGCAACAGTTTCACTTGGAGGAAATCCAGTAAAAACAAGTGGTGAATTACCTAAAGTAGGTTCAAAAGCACTTGACTTTAAATTAGTAAAAGGAGATTTATCTCGAGTAACATTAACTGATTTTGCTGGAAGCAAATTGGTTTTAAATATATTTCCAAGTGTAGAAACCGGAGTTTGTTCGGCTTCAGTAAGAAAATTTAATGCATTAGCAAGCAATTTGACAAACACTAAAGTGTTGTGTATCTCAAGAGATTTACCTTTTACTCAAACCCGTTTTTGCGCAGCAGAAGGATTGGAAAATGTAATTAATTTATCTGATTTTAATACGGCCGATTTTGGAAAAAACTACGGATTACTAACTTTAGATGGTATTTTTGAAGGTTTACTTTCTAGAGCAATAGTGATTATTGATGAAAATGGGATTGTTACTTATACAGAACAAGTTCCTGACATAAGTGATGAACCCAATTATGATGCTGCTTTAGCCGCACTTTAATATTTAATATGGAATTTCAAAAAGATACTACTTTTTTTTCTGGTCGTTTTAAAAGTATGGGTTTTGCCATAAAAGGTGTTTTTAAACTCATTACTACAGAACACAGTATAATGGTTCAATCTTCACTAGCAGTATTGATGATCATTGCTGGGTTTTATTTCGAGATTGATCGTTACGAATGGATCATGCAAATACTAACATTTGGATTAGTTCTTAGCATTGAAGGATTAAATACTGCCGTCGAAAAAATAGCCGACTTTATTCATCCTGAATACCATGATAGAATTGGTTTCATAAAAGATATTGCAGCAGGTGCAGTAATGTTTGCAGCCTTAGCGGCACTTGCTGTTGGAATGTTAATTTATGTTCCTAAATTTTTAGAGTAATTATAATAAATCATAATGGCAAAAACAATAAAAAAAGAATCCTTCACTGCATCAAAAGACGATAAATTAGATCCGAAAATTTCGATTAAATCAATGCGTCAATATAAAGTACTATTGGGTATCATGTTGGTTTTGTTATCTATTGCTTTACTCCTATCTTTTATTTCATTTTTTATTTACGGACAAGAAGATCAAAATGCCATTAATGCTTTAGCCAACAGAAACGAACCTGTTAAAAATTGGTTAGGAAAATTTGGCGCCTATATTGCAGATTTTTTTATCTACAAAGGATTTGGTGCTGCATCCTTCATTTTTGTGAAACTTTTCTTTTTGACTGGTGCTTTTTTGGTAATGGATTTACCGCTTAAAAAATTAAAAAGCACTTGGTTTTGGGACTTATTTGCCATCATTGTTTTATCGATATTATTTGGTTTTTTCGCAACTTCTTTGCCTGAACTTGGTGGAACTATTGGTTATGAAATGAATTTGTTTTCCCAAGATTATATTGGTAAAATTGGAACGCTATTGGTATTGATTTTTGGAATACTCATTTATTTGATATTCAAAATAAAAATGTCACCTGACGCTATAAAATCTTTTTTTGAAAAAAAGAAAAAAGAGATTAATGAAGATTTCAATACATTAAAAACCCCTTTAAGTAGTGATTACAATCTAGAAGAATTTGCAGTTAATGATGAGGCAATAATAGAAGAACCCGAATTAAAACCTACCTCACAATTCGAAATCAATAAAGAAATATTAAAACCAACCATTGAGAATGCTTCTGAAATCAATTTAGAACCAACTATTAAACCAGCACCAATTGCTCCTACTCCAATGCCAAAAATGGAAATCATTGAAACCAATGATGAAGCTTTTGTAATCGAGAAAGCACCGGAAGAAGATATAGTTGAAGAAAATTTAGCCTCAAAACTCGTTGCCGATTTTGGATTATTTGATCCAACCTTGGATTTATCCCATTACAAATTTCCAACTCTTGATTTATTAAAAGATTATTCATCGGGTGGAATCACTATCAACCAAGAAGAATTAGAAGAAAACAAAAATAAAATCGTTGAAACGCTTCGCAATTACAAAATCGAAATAGCCCAAATTAAAGCTACTGTTGGACCATCAGTAACGTTATACGAAATTGTACCCGAAGCTGGAATTCGTATCTCTAAAATTAAAAGTTTAGAAGACGATATTGCCTTATCACTTTCGGCATTAGGCATCCGTATCATCGCTCCAATTCCTGGAAAAGGAACCATTGGTATTGAAGTTCCAAACAAAAACCCAACCATGGTTTCCATGAAAAGTGTGATTGGTTCAGCCAAATTTCAAGAAGCAGAAATGGAATTACCGATTGCATTAGGAAAAACAATATCCAACGAAACCTTTGTCGTTGATTTAGCTAAAATGCCACACTTATTGATGGCTGGTGCAACAGGACAAGGAAAGTCTGTAGGATTGAATGCGGTTTTAACATCATTATTGTACAAAAAACATCCCGCCGAAGTGAAGTTTGTTTTGGTGGATCCTAAGAAAGTTGAATTGACCCTTTTTAATAAAATAGAACGCCATTATTTAGCCAAACTTCCTGATACAGAAGATGCTATTATTACGGATAATAACAAAGTAATCAATACGTTGAATTCACTTTGTGTAGAAATGGACAACCGTTATTCTTTATTGAAAGATGCCATGGTTCGAAATATCAAAGAATATAACGAAAAATTCAAAGCTAGAAAATTAAACCCCGAAAACGGACATCGATTTTTACCTTATATAGTTCTTGTTGTTGATGAGTTTGCCGATTTGATTATGACTGCAGGTAAAGAAGTAGAAACGCCTATTGCTCGTTTGGCGCAATTGGCTAGAGCTATTGGAATTCATTTAATTATTGCTACTCAACGACCTTCTGTTAATGTAATTACGGGAATTATTAAAGCCAATTTTCCCGCTAGAATTGCCTTTAGAGTAACTTCAAAAATTGACTCAAGAACCATCTTAGATACTCAAGGTGCAGATCAATTAATAGGACGAGGTGATATGCTTTACACTAATGGTAATGATGTAGTTAGAGTACAATGTGCCTTTGTTGATACACCAGAAGTTGAAAAAATTACGGAATATATTGGTTCTCAAAAAGCCTACGCTAGCGCCTACTTATTGCCTGAGTTTGTTGGCGAAGAAGGCAGTGTGAATCTTGAAATGGACATTTCAGAAAGAGATACCTTATTTAGAGAAGCTGCCGAGATAATAGTAACTGCACAACAAGGTTCGGCATCATTATTGCAAAGAAAGTTGAAATTGGGCTACAACCGCGCTGGAAGATTGATTGATCAATTGGAAGCTGCCGGAATTGTTGGACCATTTGAAGGAAGTAAAGCACGAAGCGTGAACATTCTCGACTTGACTTCTTTAGATCAATTTTTTTCTAATGAACAAAATAATAATTAAGAGTATGAGATTAGTATCGATTGCACTGTTGTTTTTTATTGGAATGGCAACACAAGCACAAGATAAAAAAGCGAAAGATTTATTGGATGAAGTAACTGCCAAAATCAAATCTTACAATAATATTGCTATAGATTTTAAATACACTTTAAATAATACAAAAGAAAACATCAACCGAGACAGCAAGGGAAATGTTGTTTTACAAGGCAATATGTATGTTTTGAATTTTATGGGTGTTACCAAAATATATGATGGCAAGAAAACCTACACTATAGTTCCAGAAGATGAAGAAGTTAGCGTTTCAAAATTAGCCGATAAAGAGGATAATGCGATTACACCTTCAAAAATGTTATCTTTTTTCAATACCGGTTATAAATTTTATTGGGATATCCTTCAAGATATAAAAGGCAGAAAAATTCAATACATCAAACTACTTCCAACCAACGCTAAAGACCAACGTAAAGAAATTTTATTAGGCATTGATGTCCAAACCAAAAACATCTACAACCTAATAGAAATGGGAAAAAATGGAACAAAAACCACGCTTACTGTTAATTCTTTTAAAACCAACCAACCTTTGTCAAAAAATCAATTTACATTTGTAACAAGTAATTATCCAAATTACTACATCAATAAATTAGATTAATTTCGAGGTGAAAATTCTTGACAAGTACTTATTAAAAACCTTCCTTACTACATTTACAACAGTATTTGTAATACTATTTTTTATATTCATATTACAAACTGTTTGGTTATTTATTAGCGAATTGGCGGGAAAAGACTTAGATCTAATTCTGATTTTGAAGTTTTTGTTATTTAAAATGCCAAGTTTAGTGCCATTATTTTTACCCCTATCCATACTTTTAGCTTCGATTATGACTTTCGGATCATTATCCGAAAATTATGAGTTTGCAGCCATGAAATCCTCTGGGATATCTCTAAAAAGAGCTATGAGAAGTTTAACTATATTTATTTTATTGTTGAGTATTGTTACTTTTTTGTTTGCTAATAATGTCATTCCCTATGCCGAATATAAATTTATAAATTTCCGTAGAAATATTGCACAAGTAAAACCAGCGATGGCCATCGCTGAAGGACAGTTTAGTGATGTTGGTGCCTATAACATTAAAGTGGAAAAAAAATCGGGTAAAAACGGAACACACTTAGACCAAGTAACCATTCATAAAAAATCACAAATGGGTTCAGGTAGCAATACCGTTATTAAAGCAAAAAAAGGCGAATTAATTAGTAATGAAGATTCTAATATATTAAAACTTGTGCTCTTTGATGGGAACTATTATGAAGATATTATTCCAAAGAAATTTGAAGAACGAAAAAATGTCCCTTTTGCTAAAAGTGAATTCAAACAGTATGTTATTAATATCGACCTATCAAAACTAAATACTACTGATATTAATGATGAACAAATAACCAACAAAAATACCATGCTTACAATAGGAGAATTAAAGTATACTTTAGATTCTTTAAATAATAATTATAAAAAAGATATGGTTTCTTACACCGATAATATATATGTTCGTACAGGAATTGCTAACAATACAACACAAAAAATAGGAAAAGAAAAAATACCAAAATCCAATAAATTATTACTGAACTATACCAATTCTCAACAACAACAAATTTTAAAAGTCGCTTGTTCTACTGTGGATGCTTCAAACTTTTCAATTGAAAGTTCCCAATTTGAAATGGAAAATAAAGTAAAAACCATCAATGACCATTGGATTGCTTTTTACGATAAGTTTGTTATTGCATTTGCTTGTTTTTTAATGTTTTTTATCGGTGCACCTTTAGGAGCCATTATTAGAAAAGGTGGTTTAGGACTTCCTATTGTTTTTGCTATATTAATTTTTATTATTTTTCATTTCATCAATACCTTCGGTAAAAAAGTAGCTGGCGAGAATGGCATCTCCCCTTTTCTTGGCTGTTGGATGTCAACGTTTGTACTCACACCTTTGGCAATTATACTCACAAAAAGAGCTACGGACGATAAAGGGTTTACCATAAATATGGATTTTATTACACAGCCAATTCAAAAATTATATCAAAAAATATTTCCATCAGAGGAATAAATACAACTACAAATGAGTATCGACAAAATACAACTCAACACAATTGAAGAAGCTATTGAAGACATTCGAAATGGCAAAATTATCATTGTCGTTGATGATGAAGATAGAGAAAACGAAGGCGACTTTTTGGCAGCAGCCGAAAAGGTAACTCCCGAAATGATTAATTTCATGGCCACTCACGGTAGAGGATTAATTTGTGCGCCATTAACCGAAAAACGTTGCTCTGATTTAGAACTTCGTTCCATGGTGACGAACAACACCGATCATTTGGAAACTGCCTTTACCGTTTCGGTAGATTTAAAAGGAAATGGTGTGACCACAGGAATCTCAGCTGCCGATAGAGCTAAAACGATATTAGCCTTAGTTAATGATGCTACAAAACCTTATGATTTGGCGCGTCCTGGACATATCTTCCCGCTCACAGCTAAACAAGGAGGCGTTCTTAGAAGAACTGGTCACACAGAAGCAGCAATTGACTTTGCTAGACTCGCCGGTTTCAAACCCGCTGGTGTAATTGTAGAGATTATGAATGAAGATGGTACTATGGCGCGTTTACCTCAACTCTTTGAAGTAGCCAAAAAGTTCAATCTTAAATTAGTTTCGATTGAGGATTTGGTAGCTTACAGGATGCAACATGATAGTCTAATTGTTAAAAAAGATGATTTTGAAATAGAAACACGTTTTGGAAAATTCCGTTTACGTGCTTATCAACAAACCACCAACAATCAAGTTCACATAGCTTTAACCAAAGGCAGCTGGAATTTGGGTGATGCTATTTTGACTCGAATAAATTCTACACAAGTAAATAACGACGTATTAGGCACTTTAACTAACGATGTTAGCGAAAAACTTGACGATATGTTTAAACGTATTAACAACGAAGGAAAAGGCGCCATATTGTTTATCAATCAAGAAGTGCAATCATCCGATTTGTTACATATAATAACCGAACTCAAATCGCTTCAAACTCAAGGTATTTTCAAAGCCCCGCAAATTAAAATGGATGTGAAAGATTATGGAATAGGTGCTCAAATACTTCACGATATTGATATTTCAAAAATTAAATTGATATCCAATGCGCAACATACCAAACGTGTAGGAATGATTGGTTATGGCTTGGAGATAACCGATTATGTCGAATATTAAATAACTATTTTTAAACCGATTACTTAAATAATCGGTTTTTTTATTGTTTAGACCGAAGACTAAGTCCAATTTGTAAAAAGGCTGATGCTTTTAAATTATTTTCAAAATCGGAAGAGGGCGTTTCAAAATTACTGGTATACAAATCGAAATTACGCCGAACTACATAGCCCACTTTTAGAGTTAACCACACGTTGGAGGTTACACTACAAGCAAAAGTGGGGTGAACATAAAAATTCAATGTTCTAAGGTATTCAATTGAATTGCCTGTATTTACATGAACTAAAGTTGGATCTGCTGAATAAGCAAACCCATACTCCATTTTCTTTTTCGAAAAAAAAACTACACTAGCGTTATTTGGAAAATAGGTTGTAAAACGCATTTTTTCAGATGTGTACGTGAAGGCTAGAATGGGGATTATACTGTTTTTACCAAAATCATTATTATAATTCAACCCAAAACCCAATTTTATTTTAGAATTATTTTGAGAAGTCCGCATGGCAATTGTCGACAAAGCAGGAAAAAAATCATTGGTTCCAATAGAAGCTTCAAAATCACTTCTTATATTGAGTCGAGGTACCATTAGCAATTCCCAATTTGAATTGATACTGTGACGAATTAAAAAAGTAGTTTTTAGTTCATGCCATTGTTCTGGCAAATTTAAAGTAACAAGGGGTTCGGAATCATAGTTGAACTGAGACAAACGATAATAAAGAATCGTGTTCAGCTTTGTTTTCTTTCCCAAAATTAGGGTTGGTGTAACAAGATTACCTTCTATATTTCTCAAACTGGAATTTCCTCCACCTTCCTTAAAATCCGATTTCGGTACAAAAGTATAATAGAAATAAGCTACATCTGCATTGCTTTGTGAATGTGAAATTGACATACAGCACAACAGCAAAAAAGTATAAAAAAAATTGGGCCTGTTGCTGTTCATAGTGGTTTATACTTTTTATCGCCCTAATATTTTAGTGATGCCGATGTATTTAGGTCTCTAAAATAGGGAAAATGAATGGATTAGTTTTTAAAACAGAAAATTACTTTATTTTTTAGACAAAATCTTTTGGAAACCAAAAAAGGTTGCTATATTTGCACTCGCAATCATAAATTTTTGATTGTCGCTCACTGGAGAAATGGCAGAGCGGTCGAATGCGGCAGTCTTGAAAACTGTTGACTGTCACAGGTCCGGGGGTTCGAATCCCTCTTTCTCCGCATAATACATGTTTCAAATGAAACAAAAACTCACAAAGCCCTTTAAATATTAGTATCTAAAGGGTTTTTCAATTTTGACTGATGTGTCAAAAAGCACATAATACATACAAAATGTATAAAAACTTAATCTTCATATTAATCTTTTCCTTAACCGCAAACGCCCAAAAGATTTATAAGACACCATCAGGTGCTAAGTATCATTTGGGAAGTTGTAGAATGATTAAGAATGTGTCGGAAGAAATATCTTTTGATGAGGCTGCTCAGCTTGGATTGTCACCCTGTAAAATATGCAACCCTAAAGATTATAAAACATTGGGATTGAAAGCTTCAAAAAACAAAGCGCAAGGACAAAACCAAACAGTGCAATGCAAGGGAACAACAAAAAAAGGCACACGATGCAAACATAGAACGAGCATTGCCAATGGATATTGCTCTCAGCATAATCCCGATAATTGAAATCAATTTATTTAATCTACATCTAATTCATATTCGTTTCCTTCATCATCCATTGCATTTAGAACACCTTTGTCTATCCATTCTGTTTCCACTTCTATTTCTTCTCCGTTGCTATTGGTTATAGTTCCTGAGCCGTATTTACCATTCATGGAAATATTTCCACTAACCTCATCTCCGTTAGCATCAGTTCCCGAAACCTCATAATTATATTCATAGTTTCCTGATTCGCCTTTGCGGTATTCGTATTCATATGTAGTGTCTGTATGGATAGTTTCTTCATTATTTATGGCTGCTTCTGTTGAAGTAACTAAGTTATTGGGCTGAACCTCCTCTTTCTGTTTGCAAGAAATAGCCATTACTAAAACGAATCCAAAAAGCAAAAAATAGGCTTTTGTTATTTTTGTTTTCATACGCTCTTTTATCTTAAAGTTAGTTCAACAGTGATGGGAATATGATCTGATATTTTCCGTGCTTCTTTTAAAGTGGTGAAGGATTGATAAAAAAGTAACGCCTTACTGTTTTTTATAGTGAATTTAGCTTCATTAACCCAAATATTATCAAATTCGGATGCTAAACAATTATTGCCATCACAGTCTTTTTTTAGTGAGGTCTTTTGGTTTTTAAAAACATTTTTGTATCCCAACTTCCGTAACGGATTAAAAACGGTGTGTGATTGTGGACAATTGAAATCGCCCATAAAAACTAGATTTAAGTTAGGATATGCTGCGGGTAAGAACTTAAAGTATTTGATTTCTGTTTCTGGTTGTTTGCTTTTAGTGATAGCATGAAAATTGGCTAGCGTAAATTGTTTTCCTTTGCATTCGAAGGTGGCATAATAAGGTTCTCTATCAATTTCCAAATGATATTTTTTTTCGAGCCAAGGTTTTTCAATTAGTTTTACACTTGCCGTTTTCCAAAGAAAAGCATAACGCTCGGTTTTATAGGCAGAACTGCTTGTGGGATTGCTAACAACATAATCCCATTTGCTTCCTTTGCGATTCAGTTCGTCGGCAAGTTTGGCAACGGTTTGTGCTCCTCCGTATCCTGCTACCACTTCTTGGATGGCGATAATATCGTAGTCTTTGACGGTATTGGCAATAAAACTAATTTCTTGGCCTGATTTGGATTTACCAAAATTTTCTAAGTTCCAGGAGAGGAGTTTTATTTGGGCATTCAGAAAAGATACTATAAATAAAAAGCAAACAATTATTTTAATTCTCATCTTGGGCATCTTTAGACGTATTGTTTATTTTGCTCCTCATAAGTTCTGAAAAGACAAAACAGGATGATCAAAAGTGTTAATCATAGTAGTAAAACCCCAATAACAAACTTTCGTCATACCATTATTTATGTCGGTGAAATTTTTATGCTAGAAAGATATAAGGAAAAAAGTAATAAATCACCCTCGATACTACACATTCACATAATTATAGTTCAAATTCACCCTAACAACTCTATAATTTAACATATTATTATAATGAAATGCTAAAACCAAAGTGTCCTTTAGCAATTTCACTCTGCAATCAAAATGCAGTACTCCTATTTTGCAAAATTAAAGTGATAAAAAAAGTATTCCTTACCGGAAACCGTAAAGAAAATTATAATCTTAAAATATAGATTATGCTATGCCCGAGTCTTTGGCAATAGCGATTAAATGTACAGTATTATTAGCTCGGAAATGGTCTTTTTATATTTTATTGACTTATTATTAAAATTAAGCCTAACCATACACCTGCTGAAATACCAAAAGCTTTCCACACTTTTTTATTTTTTATTCTATGTGCTTCATCAATGTAAGCTTTATTATAGTCTGCATTTTTCATTAGGCTAGAATTTGGGTACATAAGATTATCGTCATTTGGATCTGATGAAGCACACAAAGCTGCTGGTAAAAGTCCTATAATAGGACTCGTTAATATTGTTGTTGCTACTGTCCATCCAGATCCAGAATTTTTCCCTCTATAAAATGATTTGGCATCAGCTTTCCCTTTTGAAAACATATCATTTTCATTTTTTTGTTCAGTTACAGTTGCTTCAACTGGAGTTACAATATTAAAAACATCTTTTGTTCCATTTTTATATCTAATTATTAATACTTCAGACTTTAAAATGCTGAAAGTTGGTCCATCTAAATTGTCAAATTTTTTATATTTTATTTCTGAAGTTGTAACTTCCAATACTTTGACAGTAATATCTTCACCTGTTTTTTTTGTAATCATATCTTGTGAATATGAAAAATTAGAACAAACAAAGATTATAGCAATAAAGTGAACTGTTTTAGTGATTTTTTACTGATTATTTTTTTACTGAGGAATATATATATTAAATTAACCCGTTGGGTGTAATTATTTTTTATGGCTAATTTATACTAAATTGTCACATTGAGCTTGTAGAAATGTATCCTTTTTAATGTCTTCGACAAGCTCAGACTGACATTTTTGTTCTAATTGGATATAAATTTCAAGCAAAAAATGCAGTACTAATAGATTTTTATTAATTACACCCAACGGGTTAAATTAAGTTGCAATATTAATATCAGGCAGCGCAACCAAAATGCAGTCTTTTAATTTCTATTAACAATCTTTATCATTCTTTAGTATTTGCAACCGAGATAGAATACCACAGACTATCCCGGAGCAAACACATCTGCAATAATGTATTTAACTAGTCTGACAATCTATAGAAGAGGTTTTACAACCATTGGATTGTGGGTAGGACTTTTTTGCTTGTTCTATTGCCAATTAACAATTATCAAAAAGGCCTAAATATTTTCGGTTAATAAAATTTATCAGATATTGGCATACGCTTTATTGCCCAACCTATTTTCTTTTTACAAACCAACTATTCCAACAAAGTTCTTAGTCACACAAATACCTTTTAAGGAATAGAAATGCGATTTTATATAATCCTTTTGCTATTCTTTAAAATTGAGGGTGCAAACAGTCTCTCCTGTTCAGCATCTTGTCCATTCAGAAAAAAAACTACTATTGTCTGCATGAACAAGATTTATTTTTTTTCCATTGTTATATGGTAATAAAAAAATTACTTCCAGATACTTACTAGTATTAGGGTTGAATTTCTGTAATACCGGCATTATAGTTAGCTTCCCAAATGGAATAATCAGGTAAGTCCACAAAAGCATCTCCATCTAAGTCAGTTGGATAAGCTCCAATATTCCCTAGGGTATAATCTGCTTCCCAAATACTATAATCTGGTAAATCTATAAATCCATCACCTACTGGTAAATCTAAATCACCCGAATAGAATCCGTAAACTCCAGAACCTAAATCTTTCATATTACCACCAGCCGCTTGTGCTGCTCCAGTACTGAAATCATACGTTAATGGTGTGTTTCCTACTGTTTGTTTAAAAGCAGTCCAAGTTCTGATTGAGTTAGATCCTCTCACGGCAACATAGTAGGCACCCATTGGAGAATTCGTGAATACAGCCTGACAGGTACCATCGGTGTGTAGCATAGCAGTAGTTGATGTTATAGGAGCTAAAGCAGCATCGAATAATTCAACGGTAACCATTTCTACATCGGTTGCATTACCACCAGCCTGATTTAATACAACAGCAGTCATCGTTCCTGCTCCAATATAGTAACCTTCAATAAATAATTTAAGGTTTACAATAGAGTTACAAGAATTAGTTAAACTGTAGCTATTATCATTGCAATCCAAACTGTTGCTTACATATCCTGCAGGCTGTATACAACTAGATTGTGTAACCGCCATATCTCCAAACGTATCCATATCGGTGTCCGCATACCAAATAGCGAGTTGCTTAACCTCAACCACTGCACTACCACTCAAACCTGACGCAATTGCCGTAGCCGTTTCGCTAGACAAGGTTGCTATCGTGTACGTGGTAGTTTCTGAAGGCGTTACCGTTACCAATAAGGGATTATCACTTCCTGAGAAACCAGTACCGTCAGATAAGGTACCAAACCATGGGCCTTCTCCTGTTAATGCGATGCTTAACTGGACTGATGAACCAGCGCATACCGCGACACTGCCACCACTGATTACACCCGTTGGAAGCACACGGTAGCTTTGCTGTACGCCTTCTGTAACCGAACCCGAAGCACCTGATTTGTAAGTGTAAAACACCTCTCCAGCAGTAAAACTAGCGGTGCCGCCACTTCCTGTGGCTTCACCTCCTAAGGTTCCTGTGTTACTTTGTGCCTGTAAGTTGAGCATACAGGACAGCGAAAGCACAAGGGTTATTATTATTTTTTTCATGTTGTTATTTTAAAATTATTTAAAACACATTCGCTTTTATTAATAAATTCTAAATAACATTGCCGTTGTAGAAGACATAAACACCAAACGGAAATGACCCATTTTTGCAGCAGCAGCAATAACCAAAGAGTTACTACCTGTAATGACTGGAGTAGTTTGCGTTGTAATTCCTGTGCCTAATACTAAAGTTACGGCATTCGTTGCCCCCGAGTTGTAAACAGAAAACTCTAACGAAGTACCGTTAGCAACCGTACCCCCAATGGCAGTTGCAATAGCTGTAGCTGTAGGCAAAGTTATAGCAACTGCTGCCGCTGTAGTAGATGTAATATAGCCTGTAAGTATATTAGCTGCCGTGGCTGTTGCTGTTGTGTTTATCGGGGCGCTAGTTGGATTTGAGATAATCACATTGCCATTGGTAACCACATTGCCGGTAAAAGTTTTATTTCCTGCGAAAGTTTGTGGACCTGTTGTAACTATACCAGCATTAGTTGCATCAGCAGGTGCTAAACTTAAAACACCAGCCGTTATAGTACCACCGTTAGCTGTAGATGAAGCACCAACAGCACCCATAGTAGTTGCCACTGTTCCTGCAGAGGTAGAACCATCCGCCATTAAATATTGTGATGAAGTGCCACCGGTTTTCACAAAACTGTTGGCATTTATTGCTCCATTTGTTTTTACGCTTGCTACTTCAGCTCCTAAGTTTAAAAAAGTCATTACTTTTTGACCTGTACCTGCGTAATCAGCGGCAATGCTCGGGCCACTACCACTATTCCAAAAAGAAGCTGCAGCTCCAGTATAGTTGGCATTGGTACCGACAATGTCCATTACTTTTCCGTTGTAACTGGTATTCCAAGATTGAAACCTGCCATCTGTTGACCATCCGGGTGTACCAGAAATTATATTTTGAGGTGCATATAAATTAGAAGAAAATGTTTTGCTTCCTGCGAAAGTTTGTGTGCCAGCTGTAACTATACCACCATTGGTAGCATCAGCAGGGGTTAGGCTTAAATTACCTCCACTAATGGTTGCTCCGTTTGCAGTAGAAGTTCCCGAAATAGCGGTTACACTTCCTACTGAACCAGTTGCGCCTGTTAATCCGGTAGGACCTTGTGGACCTGTTGCTCCTGTTGCTCCTGTTAATCCGGTAGGACCTTGTGGACCTGTTGCGCCTGTTGCTCCAGCAGGACCTGTTGCTCCTGTGCTTACACTTCCATCCGCCATTAAAAATTGGGTGGAAGTACCGCCGGCTTTTACGAAGCTGTTTGCTGTTGTGGAGCCTTTAATGGTGGTGTTTCCATTTTTCAATACCACCATGGCATCGCTTTTGTTATTTTCATCCGCACCGTTACCGATTACGAATAAACGGTCAGTAGCACTAAATCCATTTGTTAAGCTTGGTGTATAATCTGTATTATTAGTTCCAATAGCCATTTCTGCAAATGATTTTGAGGTAGTACCTTTCCCCATTGCTGTTGAGTAATCCCCAGCGGCAGTAGTAAAATATCCGATTGCGGTTGAATTTATTCCATTGGCATTGGTATATGCGCCCATAGCGGTTGAATTATTCCCTACGGCATTCGTATTTTTTCCCATTGTTGTTGATTCAATTCCACTTGAAACTGTATTGCTACCCATTGCGGTTGAACGCGCCCCGCTTGCAGTGGTTGAATTTCCCATTGCGGTTGAACGCAACCCGCTTGCCGTAGTTTGATTTCCCATTGCGGTTGTAGCATAATTACTTGCATTGGTACCAAATCCCATTGCAGTTGATATCTGTCCAGTGGCATTAGTATTGTATCCCATGGCAACTGAAGCAACTTCGCTTGCAGTTGAATTAAAGCCAAGAGCTATTGACGAATCACCACTAGCATTTCCGCCATTGGCAGATACTTTGCCAGATATTTTTACATTTCCTCCTACTTCTAGTTTTTCACTAGGCAACGCTGTACCAATACCAACATTACCAGAGTTTACATTAGAAATATTGTTTGTGTTATTTGTTGTAGTAACAAAAACACTAGATCCACCTGTGCCTCCTGTACTTACACTACCATCGGCCATTAAATATTGTGAAGAGGTTCCATTCGGTGTTTTAAAACCAGCACCAGTATAAGTACCGCTTGTGTTTACTGCAGTAACATCTGTATTTCCCAATTGAATTTTGTTGCTGGCATCTACTATTGCATATGCACCAATGGCTGTAGCATTGTTTAAGTTACCAACAGCTACATCAGCATAATGACCGATTGCTGTGTTATTGTTTCCTATTGTATTAGTTTCTAATGTCAACCTACCTAAACCATTATTTGCGCCTCCTGTTGTATTACCACTTAATGAACCCATACCAATAGCATTATTTGCGTTTCCTGTTGTATTGATCCATAAAGCATAAGCTCCTACAGCAACGTTGTAATTACAATAGGTAGCTTCTCCCATTGCACTATTTCCAATTACGGTATTCTCTTCTCCAGCTGAAGTATTATTAAAAGCTGAACTGCCAAATACCACGTTTCCATATCCTGGACCTAAATTACCAATATTCATGTTGTTAACAGTTCCTCTCACTTTCAGGTTACCTGCCACATCTAATTTTTCTGAAGGAAAATCGGTACCAATACCTACTTTGCCCGGATTGGTATTGTGTATGGCATTCATATCGTCTGCTGTTGTTTCAAATGCATTAGAGCCCAAACTTCCTGCAATTACACTACCATCAGCCATTAAAAATTCATTGGCTTGGCCACCTAATTTTATGAAGCTGTTAGCTGTTGATGTTCCTCCCACATCGCTGTTACCAAGAGTATTAATAAATCCACCTACCGTCAAAGTCTGATTGACATTTAAATTCTGATTGACATCTAAATTCTGGACCAATGTGCTGTTTCCTTCCACATACAAATTCTCACGTACTCTTACATTACCTGCAACATCCAATTTTTCATACGGCAAGTCAGTACCAATACCTACATTACCTGGATTAGTATTGTGTATGGCAGTCGCATCGTCTGCTGTTGTTTCAAATGCATTAGAACCCAAACTTCCCGTACTTACACTACCATCGGCCATTAAAAATTCATTGGCTTGACCATTTGGTGTTTTAAATCCAGCACCCGTATAAGTACCGCTTGTATTTACTGAAGTAACACCTCCGTTACCCAATTGAATTTTGTTGCTAGCATCTACAACTGCACCATAACCAATTGCAGTAGCATTATTAAGATCTCCTGCAGCCACATTTGTTTCTGATCCTAATGCAGTGTTACCAGATCCGCTAACATTATCAAAAAATGCATTCATACCCACTACTGAATTATTCGATCCAGTGTTGTTGGAATATAATCCTGACATACCTAGTGCTGTATTTGCTTCTCCACTTGAGTTACTAGTTAAAGTATTTGGTCCGTAACCAGTATTAAACGAGCCATCCGTATTTGAGGCTAATGATACATTACCAATTGCTAAATTCAATCTACCAATTCCAAAAGTAGATAATGCACTGCCATCGCTTAATGCAAGATTTTGATCTCCAGTTCCACCACCAGTATTCAGTTTTAATCCATTAATGGTACCACTGATAAATGCATTCTCACGCACTCTTAAACTACCCGCCACATCTAATTTTTCATCAGGCAAGTCAGTTCCTATACCTACGTTACCTGCATTTATATTAGTAATATTATTAGGGTTTGATTGGGTTGTAACAAAAACACTAGATCCGCCTGTGCCACCTGTACTTACACTTCCATCGGCCATTAAAAATTGTGAAGAGGTTCCATTCGGTGTTTTAAAACCAGCACCAGTATAAGTACCGCTTGTGTTTACTGCAGTAACATCTGTATTTCCCAATTGAATTTTGTTGCTGGCATCTACTATTGCATTTGCACCAATGGCTGTTGTATTGTCTAGATTCAATCCACTGCTGGCAGCATAACCAATTGCTGTATTCTGACTACCGGTAGTATTACTAAATAAAGAATAATTACCCAAGGCGACATTTTGATTTCCAGTATTATTATGTTGTAATGAGTTTAAACCAATGGCATTATTGTCCGATCCATCTGTATTAAATAATAATGCCTGATTACCTACAGCAACGTTAAGTGAACCTGTTGAATAGATTCCCATTGCACCAGCTCCGAAAACTGTATTTCCATAGCCTGTTCCAATATTACCTATTCGCATTTCGTTCAATACACCATCAACAGTCAAATTCTGACGAACTTTCATATTACCGTTCACATCTAGTTTCTCAGTTGGAGCATCAGTACCAATACCAACTTTACCCGAGTTAACATTAGAAATATTACTACCATCTGCTGATGTTGTAACAAAATTCGATTGCACATTTGATATCTGATTTTCTAAAGCGGCCTCAGCAGTTATTGCTCTTACAACTTCAGCATCTAATTGTGTAGAAAGCAGACTCGCAGTATTATTTAATGCATCTGTTGTGGCATATCCAGAAAGATCTGGCGATACCGGTGTTTGCCATGTTGTATTCCCATCATTATCTATAGCAGTTAAAACTTTACCTTGATCAGGTTGGCCATTAGGAAAGCGTAAGTTGCCTTGAACAACTAAATTCTCGCCCACGATGCTGTTACCTTGTACAATCTGATTCTGACGAACTAATACATTACCATTCACATCTAATTTTTCATAAGGCAAATCAGTACCAATACCTACATTACCCGTATTGGTATTGTGTATGGCAGTCGCATCGTCTGCGGTTGTTTCAAATACCGTTGACATAGTAGCCAATCTATTGTCTACATACGTTTTAGTGGCATTTTGGGTTGGAAATAAGATATCCGAATTCCCTAAATTTATATC
>CALQAH020000018.1 GCA_943328505.2 Rhizobium sp. Q54
AAAAATAAAAAAAACCTTTCAAAAATGAAAGGTTTCAATAGATTATTCTTTTTATTTAAATAGCTTTTACTATTGCAGCAAAATCGTCAGCTTTCAAAGCAGCTCCACCAATTAATCCACCATCAACATCTGGCTTTGAAAATATTTCTTTGGCATTGTCTGGTTTTACACTTCCTCCATAGAGTATTGATACATTTTCAGCAACGTCACTTCCAAAAGTTTTTCTAACGGTTTCTCTAATAAATTCATGCATTTCCTGCGCTTGTTCTGGACTTGCGGTTTCTCCTGTTCCAATTGCCCATACTGGTTCGTAGGCTAATACAATTTTTTCCCAATCTTTATTATCAATGTGAAACAATCCATCTCGTAATTGATTTTCTACCACATTAAAGTGTTGGTTGTTTTGACGATCCTTTAATTCTTCTCCAAAACAAAATATAACAGTCATATTGTGAACTAAAGCTGTAGCTACTTTAAATGATAAAATTGCATCTGTTTCATGAAATTGAGCCCTTCTTTCAGAATGACCAATAATAACAATGTTTACTCCAATGCTCTTCAACATATCAGCCGAAATCTCTCCAGTAAAAGCACCAGATTCAGACTGATGCATATTTTGTGCTGCAACACCAATATTGGTAAATTCCAAATGATCTACAGCAGATGCAAGGTTTATAAATGTAGGAGCCACTAGTACTTGTGCTTCAATATCGTTAGGTAATTTATCAATTAAATCATTTAATAAATCTTCCGTTTCCTCTGCATTTTTATGCATTTTCCAATTGCCAGCAACAATTTTTTGTCTCATTAGTTTAGTGATTTTAAAGTAGTATTCATTTGATCGAAATCGGTTTCAATAGCTCTATAGGTAATAATTTTTCCGCTTTTGTCAATAATAATATATCTAGGAATCCAATCCAAATCTATGGACTTTCCAAATTCACCTTTCATTCCGTCAGTTGCCCAATAATGGTCTCCTTTTATTTCATGTTTTGCAATGCCTTCTTTCCATTTATCAATTACTTTATCCATGGAAATGAAAACATAATCAACACCAATATTATTGGTTTGTAATTCTTTTAATTTTGACATTGCTTTTACACAATCGCTACACCAAGATGCCCAAACTTCAATAACGGTAACATTTCCAGCATGTTTCTGAAGGATTTCTTGAAAAGTAATTTCAGAATCATCAAATGCCATCAACTTTTTAGTTAAACTTTCTTTAGAAAATTCTTTATTTTGAGCATTTGAACAGGAGATAATAGACAATGCTAAGGCTCCGAAAAAGAGTATTTTTTTCACAATAATTATTTTTTGTAAAGTTATATAATTATAAAAAAGGAAGTCACAATAAAAATATAATTATAAAAAAGACTAAATGAAAAAGTTACTCTTTTTTAGTCGCTTTTTCTAGATTTTTTAAAAAGACAATTTTACTTGAACGTCTTTTTTTAAGTTTTCTTTCCAGTTTATTAAGGTGTCTTATTATCAAAAAAATAATTATTGAGGATATAGCCATTAAAGTTGTTCCAATAAGAATATAAAGCGTATTGCCTAATGGAACTTTTTCTCTTGTTGAAATAAAATTTAAAATGTAGTAACCAAATAAAAATACAACTGCACAGATTGCTATACCAATATAGCATCTTTGTTTTTCGGGTTTACTTGAGAATTCATTTAACATATCGGCAAGTATAAGAAATATAATTTAGATATAAAATATTTTTTTTTCTTCATTTAAAATTAGAGATGAACTTTAGTTTATTTTTTTAATTCAGAATACGTTTTTTTAACAACTTTATGAAATTCTATAGCATTAAATTGATTTTCTGTAATACCATAATAAAATTTATATTCATTTCCATTCCATAAATATTTCACGCCTGGCGTGTCTTTTCCAGAACCTAGCATGGTCCAAAACGGAATTACTTCAATAATTTTATAGGGATATTCTGCTCCAGCAAATTTAAAAAAATCAGGTATTAATTCAGCTTCTTCATTCATAAAAATAATTGAAATGTCTGGGAAATTTTTGTCCTTTTGCTTCATTTCAGTTAATTCTTTTGCAGCTGTTCTACAATGGTCGCAACCTGGAACAAACATACAAAGAGTATTTCTTCCCTTATCGATGGTAGAAAAATATTTGCTATATCCCGATTTATGCATAGCTGGTTCATCAAGTATAATGGGTACTGTTTTTTCAACTTTTTCAGTTTTTGTAGTAGTATCAATAGCTACTTGTGTATTTGTTGTATCATTATCTTTTTGATTTATAATTTCTGTAGGTTGTGGATTGTTGTTAATTACAAATTTACTCTCAATAGGTTGAATAGGAGCAATCATAAATAGCAACAAAATAGAGGCGAAAGTAACCGTTGTCAACACCCAAAAATTTCCTTTACTTTCATTTGTTTTTGGCATTAAAATTATCAACCAAGCTAATAAAAGCATAGCAATTACGTTTTTTGCGATAGCTTCTATTGGAGTCATTGGTAATAAACTTCCAAAACATCCACAGTTTCCTGAGTTTCCACCATTTTGAATGGTCTCAATTGTTAAATGTGTAGTAAAAACTGCTAATAGCAATATTGTTGCTGGGATAATAATGCTTCGAATATAATTTTTTTGAAGCAATAACAACCCTAATGCTAGTTCAATTCCAATAAGTATTCTTGAAAAATAAGGTGCAATTTCACCAGAAAATCCTAATGGATATAATTGTTTTACTTCAAAGGTAGAAATTGCAAAATAAGGTGATGGATATAATTTTGCAACTGCAGAAAGTAGAAATAAAAACGAAACGATACTTCTAATTGCCCAAGTAATATTTGTTTTTGATGTTGTCATTTTATAGAATTAATTTTGTCCAAATTTCATTAAGATTAAAGCAAAAACAGCATAATTAATCATATCTTGATAGTTAGCGTCGATGCCTTCAGACACTAATGTCTTTCCTTTGTTGTCCTCAATTTGTTTTACACGGAGTAACTTTTGCAAAATCAAATCGGTTAAAGAACTGACACGCATTTCACGCCAAGCTTCACCATAATCATGATTTTTATTTTCCATTAACAATTTTGTCAAGGATACTTTTTCATCATATAAATGGATTGCTTTGTCAACATCCAAATCCGGTTGATCTGCAATTCCCATATCCAATTGAATTAATGCCATGATGGAATAGTTGATAATTCCAATAAATTCACCTGTTTCATCTTCATCAACTTTTCGAACTTCGTTTTGTTGTAAACTCCTAATGCGTTGTGCTTTGATAAATATTTGGTCGGTTAAGGAAGGTAATCTCAAGATGCGCCATGCGCTTCCGTAATCTTTCATTTTATTGTTGTAAAGTTGTCGGCAAATTGCTATAACTTTGTCATATTCTTGAGAAGTAGTACTCATTTCGGTGTATCTTTGTGTCAATTTTTTTACTTTCGTAAAGTTTGACGTAATGGTTTTGTGCCAAAAGTAAAGAATAATGATTGAAGTACAAAGTACTAATTCTTATAACTGAATTAAGATTTAAAATGGCCATCAATTGTCACGGAAAATTAATCGATTTGACTATACCCAAAGTAATGGGTATCTTGAATATTACGCCAAATTCATTCTATGATGGTGGCACTTATTCCGATGCGAGAAGTATTTTAAAACAGGTTGAAAAAATGCTGGCTGAAGGTGCAACTTTTATTGATGTTGGAGCTTATTCCAGTAAACCTAATGCAGAATTTGTTTCCGAAGAAGAAGAGATTCGAAGATTGATTCCTGTTATTACATTAGTTCTAAAACATTTCCCTGAAACTTTAATTTCCGTGGATACTTTTCGCTCTAATGTTGCCAAGTTGGCTGTTGAAAATGGTGCTTGCATCATCAACGATATTTCTGCGGGAAATTTAGATGACAAGATGATGGAAACCGTTGCAAATCTTCACGTTCCTTATATCATGATGCATATGAAAGGCACTCCGCAAACTATGTCATCCTTAACAGAATATGAAAATTTCATCAAAGAACTACTGTTTTATTTTTCTGAAAAAGTTGCCAAAGCCCGAAGTTTTGGTATCCATGATTTGATCGTTGATCCTGGTTTTGGTTTCGCAAAAACATTGGAACAAAACTTTGAACTACTATATAATTTAGAAGTATTTAAAATGTTGGAGTTGCCTATTCTTGTTGGTTTTTCCAGAAAATCGATGATTTATAAATCCTTGAATACTTCGGCTGAATTTGCTTTGAATGGCACTACGGTTTTAAATACAATCGCTTTGCAAAAAGGAGCAAAAATTTTACGTGTGCACGATGTGAAAGAAGCGGTAGAATGTGTGAAATTATGTCAGATGACATGCTAGTAATTTCCGAAATACTTTTTACTGATGATGATACGGTTCATTTCTCAAAATAGTAAAACCACGATACAATTGTTCTATAAAAAATAAGCGCACCATTTGGTGGGAGAAAGTCATTACCGAAAGTGATATTTTACCTTGTGCTTTTTGATATACTTCATCGCTAAAACCATAAGGACCGCCAATTACAAAGACCAAAGTTTTTACTCCCGAATTCATTTTTTTTTGCAATTCTTCGGAGAAACCTACACTGGAAAAAGTTTTTCCGTTTTCATCTAGTAAAATCAATTGATCAGTAGGAGCGAGCTTGGCTAAAATGAGTTCGCCTTCTTTTTCTTTTTGTTGCGATTCCGATAGGTTTTTGACATTTTTAATATCAGGTATCATCTCCAAATCAAACTTGATATAAAACGACAATCGTTTGGTGTAATCGTCGATTAAAGTTTGTAACGATTTGTTATCGGTTTTACCAATGGCGAGCAGTTTAATATTCATTTTGCTATAAGTAAATTCCAATAATTAAAAACACCGAACATAGTACAATAAGCATGAAAAGAAAAGGCATGATAAACTTCATCCATGTTTTTAAACTCACATTAACCAATGCCAGCGAAGGCAAAATCAGTCCTGTTGGCGCTACAAAAGACATAATTCCCATTCCGAAAATATAGGAATTCACAATTTCTCTTCCTGGAATATTGACAATAATTGCTAAGGCTCCGATGATAGGCATGGTCAAAACTGCCATTCCAGAACTGGATTGTATGAAGAGAGAAAAGACAATGTAAAACACCATAAGCAATATTATAAATAATGCAGGTGGCATGCCTTGCACCATATTGGCGCCATAAAATAAAATGGAATCGCTAACATGACCTTCGTTTAAAATTACGGTTACACCACGTGCAATTCCCACAATAAAGGCTACCGATAATAAACTCTCGGCACCTTTGATAAATTCGGCAGTAAATATTTTTTCATTCATTCGAACGATAACAGCAATTAAAATGGCAGCTCCAAGAAATAAGGCTGACATTTCAAGTGTCCACCAACCTAAGAATACTACTCCAGCAATCATGGTAAGGAATGAAGCGATGTAAATGAATAATAAAAGTTTCGTTTTTAGATCGAGTTTTTGAGTAAAATCAGTTGGACTGATTTCGGTTTTGAAAGAAGGTTGAACTGCTCCGTCAATTTTATAAACAAGTGAAGCCGTTGGATCATTTTTAATTTTTTTTGCATAACGCAAAAGATACCAAATCAATAATGCATTGGATGCAACATACATCACTAAACGTTCGTACAAACCATCCATCCAATTAATTCCAGCGGCATTGGAAGCAATGATTACCGAAAACGGATTAGAGAAAGAACACAATGTACCAATTGAAGTTCCACCAAATATAATTACTAACGGTATTAATAAATCATATCCAGCAGCAAGAAAAATAGGAACAATTAAAGGATAAAAAACCAAGCCTTCTTCTGCCATTCCATAGGAAGCACCAAAGAATGAAAAGATTAAAGTTAGTATAATAATCAACCAATGTTCTCTCCCACGCATGGAATAGGATAAGTGACTAACGCCTTTCATCATGGCTCCTGTTTCGTTAAATACATACATAAAACCTCCAATAATAAGGATAAATAAAATGATGTCGATACTTTCACAAATACCTTTTATAGGTGCGAACAAAACTTCAAGAAAGCCTTGTTGGTTTTTTTCTTGCTTTTGATAAGTTCCCGGAACAGAAACGGGTTTGCGAATGTCACCATTGGTAAATTTTTCAAGTGGAATAAGTATTTCTAAACTATCTAGTGTTTTTTGAGAATAGGGAAGTGTCTTATCTCCTGTTGGAGTTGTCATCACAAAAGATTTTTGTTCAAAGGCCGAAAGTTTGTTGTATTGCCCAGCTGGTATAAGCCATGTAGCAATGGCTGCAAAAACAATAACGAGCATTAATATAGAAATCGGACTTGGAAAAGATTTTGTTGATGACATAGTTTTTTAGAAAAGTTCAAATCAAATGTAATGATAAAGTCTTAATTACCAAATTTGGATATAATTGTGTTTCTATGAAAGTATGAAATACTAAAAAAAAAAGCCCTTTTGTTTCCAAAAGGGCTTGAATATAATTTGAGTTTAAATTAGTTTACCATTACTTTTTTTGTAATCGTTTCTTTGTTTGATGTCAATTGTAAAAAATAGAAACCTTGAGGTAAACTAGATACGGTATAAAGACTATTTATGGCTTCAGGGTTTTTTATTTGTTGTAAAACTTGACCATTGATGTTGATTAATTTAATTTCATTTAAAGGGGTTTTACATGCAATGTTTATTATGCCATCGTTGGATGGATTGGGATAAACAGATACTTTTTCGGACAAGGAGTTGTTAATGGTTCCAAGAGCTGCGCATGCCGTTGTCCATATTTGGCATACATATTCTGGATGATCTATATAAGGGTTTCGGTTTCCTTGAAAGCTGTAAATTGCATTATTTTTTGCTATTTCTTTTGGGCTAACAGGATCTAGATTGTGCCATGTTATTAAAATATTTAAAAAAGTTGGTGCAAAAACATTGTCTGTAGTTCCATCAAACATATTTTTTGAGACTACAGTTGCAGCATTGTAAAAATTTGCCATATCATCTTGGTATCTTGTAGCAAAATACAAAATACTTCTAGCAATATCACCTTTGAATTCATCCAAAGGTTCAAAAACTGTACTAGAGTAACCAGCTGAATATCCCGAATTTAAATTGTTACCAAGTTTAGAACCATTTAAAGTAGTAGAATTAGCAACATTAACTCTTCCATAAGGAAAATTGTCTCTTAATCCATTCACTTTTCCATCAGCTGGAATGACATGAAAAGGATCGTTTTTCATAGGATTTATAGCGAAATTCTCGAAATACGCTTGAGGAATAACGTGTTCTCTATTATAGCAATCTCCTTCGTTAGCATAAGTACCACATTGCTGACCAGTGTTGGTAAAATTATAAGGATCCGGACCTGCTGGATTTTCGGAATACATGTCTAACAAAGAGTTGTCATTTTCATAATTCGTATCACGAAAAGCAGTATTATTAAATAGATTCCATAAAGCACCATATCCTTGATCTGAATGACCCGTTGTGATTCTAGTTTTGAGTTGGGTTTTTAAGGTAAACCCAGATCCAGTTGCTGAATTATAATATCCTACAGGAATTTGAGCAATGACAACAAAGTTTAATAAAAGTAGTAGGTAGAAATATTTTTTCATAGTCTTAGTTTTTTCGTTCTAATAAAGCCATATAAAATCCATCAAATCCAGATTCAGAGGCTAATAACTTAGAATCTTTTACGAAGGTAAAGTTTTTTCCAGCATCTGTGGTTAAGAACTTCTCAATTTGTTCTTGATTTTCAGAAGGTAAGATGGAACATGTTGCGTAAACGAGTTTACCACCAGGTTTCACAATTCTGGAATAACTTTCTAAAACTTCGGCTTGAATTTTACGAATATTATCAATAAATTCGGGTTGTAATTTCCATTTAGCATCTGGATTTCTTTTAAGAACTCCCAATCCACTGCAGGGTGCATCAATTAATACTCTATCGGCTTTTTCATAAAGTTTTTTGATAACTTTAGTACTGTCAATAATGCGGTATTCTATATTAAAAGCGCCATTTCTTTTGGCTCGTAATTTCAATTGTTTGAGTTTGCTTTCGTATAAATCCATTGCAATAAGTTGACCTTTGTTTTCCATCAAGGATGCCATGTGCAATGTTTTTCCACCAGCGCCAGCGCAAGTATCTACAACACGCATTCCAGGTTTTACATCTAAAAAAGCGGCAACCAATTGTGAGGAAGCGTCCTGTACTTCAAACATACCTTCTTTAAAAGCATCAGTCATAAAAACATTGGCTCTTTCTTTCAAGACTAAAGCATCGGGTTGATCTTTTAAAAATTCGGTTTCAATATTCAAATCCATCAAAAACGCATGTAGCTTTTCTTTAGTTGTTTTTAAAGTATTGACTCTAAGAATCACTTTAGCTTGCTGGTTTTGTGCCGCAATTTCTTTATTCCAAAGTGCTTCACCTAACTCAGCAACGCCTAATTCATCCATCCAATCTGGAATAGACTCGCGGTATTTTCTAATTTTGGATAATTCGTCGAAACGACCTTTTATTTTGCGTTCCGGTGTGCCTTCCAATTGTTTCCAATCTGGAATTGGATAGCCACGTAAAACTGCCCATACGGAGAACATTCTCCAAATATCTTCTCGATTATACGGTTCTTTTACTTCCGCAATTTCAGAGTATAATCGTTTCCAACGAACTATTTCGTAGATGGTTTCGGCAACAAATTTTCTGTCGGCACTTCCCCAACGTTTGTCTTTTTTTAAAGCTCTAGCTACTACTTTATCGGCATATTCTCCTTCGTTGAAGATAGCATTTATTGAATCGATGGTAGTGTAAACTAAATTTCGGTGTAATCTCATAGTGTAGAAAAATCAGCGGGCAAAGGTATCCCTTTTTTACATTCTAACAACTAACTTTTAAATTTGTTTATTATGAATAGGTGTTAAAGTATTTAATAGTATTTTATTATATTTGAAATTATTAGAGTATAAAAACATGAAAGATTTTATTTGTTCTTTTTTTAGTTGTATTTTATTTGGAATGATTAGTAATGCTCAGACTTATCAAATAGGTCATACTACTTTAACTTTTGTTGATGCGAGTAGGAGTAATCGAAGTATAGTGGCAGAAATTTATTACCCAGCAGATGTTGCAGGAGATAATGTAGCAATGACCTCTCAAAATACTATACAATTTCCAAGTTTGGTTTTTGGTCATGGTTTTGTGATGACTTGGGATGCTTATCAAAACTATTGGGAAGCATTAGTGCCAAATGGTTATATTATGGCTTTCCCAAAAACTGAAGGATCTTTTTCTCCTTCACATTTAGAATATGGAAAAGATTTGGCTTTTGTGATTAATCAAATGAATCTTCAAGGAACTCAACCCACTTCTCTTTTTTACAATCGAGTTAGCAACATGAATACCGTTATGGGACATAGCATGGGTGGAGGTGCTTCTTTTCTGGCTGTTCCTTTGAATTCAAATATTAAAGCGATTGTTAATTTTGCACCTGCTGAAACAAATCCTTCTGCTATTTCGGCTGCAGCAAATATTTCAATTCCTGCTTTGATTTTTTCAGGAGGCAATGACTGTGTGACTCCTCCTTCTACCAATCAAATACCAATGTATAACGGTTTAACTAGTTTGTGTAAAACGTATATTTCTATCAATGGTGGAAGTCATTGTCAAATGGCTAATAGTAATGGATTTTGTGCAATTGGCGAAAGTACATGTTCGCCATCTCCAACAATTACGCGAAGTGTTCAACATTCAAAATTATTTAGTTATTTGTTGCCTTGGTTAAATTTTCAAATGAAAAGTGATTGTTTGCAAGGAAACGTCTTTGATTTACAAATAACATCGGATACAGCTGTAAGCTATCAAAAAAATTGTATTCAATGCTCACCTTTACAAATAGAGGAAGTAAATAATGAATTAGAAGAATTAATTTTATATCCAAATCCAGTAAAAGATATTCTTTTAATAAAAGGATTGAATCAGAAAGAGTATACAATTCAAGTATTTGACAGTAATTCTAATTTAATTAGTACTCAAAAATTTAAGGAGTTACTACAGTTTAATACATCAAATATTTCCACTGGAATTTATTTCTATGAGATTGAAGATTCTAATAATAAGAAAAGTCAAGGTAAATTTATAAAACAGTAATTATTTTTTAATTGAGTCGTTTCATATCAATAATTTCTGGTGGATGTAAAACCATTGGGAACTGTTCTACTTTAACCGAACTACTGTCTAGACCAAAGCCTTTTTCTTCGGATAAACTTAGTTTTTTCATTATGAAATAATTGTTCATGACAACTTTCTCAAAGAAGGTCAAATCGCTATCGTTGGATAAGAATTTTTCGGAAAGTACAAACTTAAAGTCGCCAATAATATTGTTTTTATTCAAAGATTCGTAGCGACTTGTTATATCCACTTCACCTCTTTGAACCATGTCTTTAATTACCTGTTTGAACATTAAATTAATTTTGGTTGGCTCTCTAAATCCTAAATAAAAATCTACTCTATAAATATCGTCTTTTACAATTTCGGTAACACGGTATTCTTTTTTATAAGGTTCACTTAAAATATTGACGTGAACAAACCAATACAAATCGGCACGTTTTGGTCTTTTTTGAAGAATGGAGTACATTACTTTCTCCTCTATTTCATCACTTCGTGTAGAGTTAGTCATGTATATCAAATGTGTGGCATATTTTGGAATTGATAAATCCACACTCAATTCGGCAAGTACTTTTTTGTAATTATCTATTTTAACAATTTTGGTATAATTATGACTAATTTGTTTTGCCATAAACCAAGTTGCCATAATACCTATCAATACGCAAGCAATTATTAGGGTTACAAAACCACCATCGATGAACTTAACAATATTAGCATATAAAAAACTAAACTCTATTACTAAGTATAATGTGATTAGCGGAATTATAAAATACATCTTAACACGCTTCATAATTAAATAAAAATTAAGAAGCATTGTTGTCATAATCATACAAAGAACGATTGCCAAACCGTAGGCATGCTCCATATTTTCTGATTTCTCAAAATAAAGTACAATGCCAATACAACCTAATAGTAACAGCCAGTTGATTGATGGAATATACAATTGTCCTTTTAATTCGGTTGGATATTTAATTTTAACTTTTGGCCAAAAATTCAAACGCATTGCTTCATTAATTAATGTAAATGAACCACTAATTAATGCTTGAGAAGCTATTACTGCCGCCATAGTAGCAATGACAACTCCAATAGGTTGGAACCAGGTTTCCATCATTAAATAAAACGGATTGGCGTCATCACCACCACCTAATTGCGCGAGTGTTTTCCCTTCGTGATTTATCAAATAAGCGCCTTGACCAAAATAATTAAGGAGCAACATTATTTTTACAAATATCCAACTAATTCTAATGTTTTTTCTCCCACAATGTCCCATGTCAGAATACAATGCTTCTGCTCCAGTGGTACATAAAAACACAGCACCAAGCACGAAGAAACCTTCAGGGTGAATTTTTAATAATTCATAGGCATAGTATGGATTTATAGCATTAAATACGGAAAAATCGTTGAAGATTTGAATTGTTCCCAAGATTCCCAACATGGAAAACCATACCAACATCATCGGCGCAAAAAATTTACCTACTAGTTTTGTTCCAAATTGTTGAATAGTAAATAAAGCGATTAATATACAAATGACAATTATTTGAATATTCTTTGTCGTCATCGAAGGATAAAATGTTTTCACACCTTCTACAGCAGCTGTCACTGAAATTGGTGGTGTTATGATTCCATCTGCTAACAATGCACTACCGCCAATTATTGCGGGTACAATCAGCCACTTTATTTTTGTTCGTTTGACAAGAGCATACAACGCAAAAATCCCACCTTCACCATGATTGTCTGCACTAAGCGTAATGATTACATATTTTAAAGTTGTTTGAAGTGTTAATGTCCAAAAAATACATGAGATTCCGCCTAAAACTATATCTCTTGATATTGCATGAACATCAAGTATTGCTTTCATTACGTACAATGGAGAAGTTCCAATATCTCCGTAAATAATCCCTAAAGTAATTAATAGTCCTGCAGCGGTAAGTTTACTGTGTAAGGTTTGATGATTATGGGCACTCATAAATTAGTGTTAAAAAAGTTTTCAAAGGTACTATTTTGCAAACAATAAAATCAAAACTGCGGTTATTTTTTTAATAATAAATAAAAAAAAACACCGCTCAAAAGCAGTGTTTTTATAAATTATATTGGAAATAAATTATCCTCTTCTCGACTTATTTGAATTGCCTTGAGTTCTAGAAGATTCGTTTCTTGGTGATGAATTCCCTCCATTATTTTCAGCTCTAGTGGAAGAATTCCCTCTTGGATTATTATCTCGTCTTATATTTTCTGTTCTGTTAGAACCAATATTTCTGGTTGTATTATCTCTTCTGACAACTTCACTTCTTGTAGATGAATTGTTTCTTGGAGTATCATCTCTCCTTGTGTTTTCATTTCTTGTTGAAGAGTTATTTCTAACCAAAGAGTTATCTCTAGTTGAATTAGAATTATGAGCTATTTCATTTCTAGTACCAGTAGTTCTAATGTTTCTAGTTCTATCCAATTCATGTCTGTTGGCATATCCAGAGTTTCTATGACTAAATGAGCGATTTGGATATTGTCTTTCGTATCCATTAGCTCTTCTTGCATAATAATTAGTGTAGGCTACATGACATCTTCTGTAATTTACATAATTGTAGCTGTAATTAAAGTTGATGCATAGTCCGATATGGTTTCTATAACCAAAAACAGGGAATGGCGTCCAAGCATAATAATACGTTGGATAATAACCCCAATACCAAGATGAACAATACGGACGATAATTAGTAACCCAAAAATGATTGTAGATAACAGGTGTATTAACATAAACTGGCTCATAAATATAATTGTCGCCATACATATATACATCACCCACAACTTGTACTTGTACATTGTTGTTTCGGTCTCTTTCCACTTCAATAGTAGCCACATCTTGAAAAGTGTCACGACCGAGAACCGATTGAACAATAATTAGGTGAGTATTTCCCTCCACACTTTCAATAACACGTAAATAATCTACTTGATTATCTTGATTTAAATCTAAATTTGAAATTTGAACTTTTGGGTCATTCAATCTTCTTTCAAAATCATCTAAGTTTAAAGCATCTCCAAAAATGGAAGCCACAGCTCTCAAATCAAGGTTATCACTTATTTCAGAACTGGTTGCATTAACCGTTGTTCTATCTTGAGCAAATAATTGACCTGCAAATAAGGAAGTCAATAGGGTCAGAGTAATTATTTTAGTTTTCATAATATAGGGTTTTTTTGTTATGCAAATTTTTTACAACGGAACTTTTCAATTACTGTGCCACGAATTTTTTGGCACTCGATTTCAATACATTTCAATTCGTTTAAAAGTTGTACTTTAGCCCTAATTTAGTAGCCTTATTATGAAAAAAGCAATTTCATTTTTAACATTTTTAACATTTTTTTCAAGTTGCAAATCGCAAGTAACGGATGAGAAAAGAACCTTTCAATCAGTGAAAATTGATACAATTTTGAATGAAAAAATTAGTATTCGAGCCATCCTAGTAGATAAAGATAAATTATGGTTTGCAGCGGATAATAACCGATTGGGAAATTATAATTTTAAAACAAGTTCGATGTATCGTTCCGAAGTAAATAAGGATAGTTTAAAATTAGAATTTAGGAGTATTGCTCAAACGTCAAAAGCTATTTTTATTGCTAATGTTGCCAATCCAGCTCATATTTTTAGAATTGATAAAACTACTTTAAAGCAAGAATTAGTCTATACTGAAACTCATGAAAAAGTATTTTATGACAGTATGAATTTTTGGAATGATAATGAAGGAATTCTCATGGGTGATCCTATTGAAAGTTGTCTTTCCATTTTAATTACTAGAGATGGAGGAAAGTCTTGGCAAAAAACACCTTGTGATAGACTGCCAAAAACTGCTGATGGAGAAGCTGCTTTTGCTGCAAGTAATACAAATGTAATCATCAAAGGCAACAACACTTGGATTGTTTCAGGAGGAAAAAAATCAAGGGTTTTCTTTTCACTAGATAAAGGGTTTTCTTGGCAAGTTTTTGAAACACCAATTGTGCAGGGAAAGGAAATGACCGGAATTTTTACAGCCGATTTTTATAATGATACTATTGGTTTTGTCGCTGGAGGAAATTATGAAATACTGAATCAAAATTTTCAAAACAAAGCCATAACAACCGATGGTGGTAAAACATGGAATTTAATAGCAGAAAATCAAGGTTTTGGTTATGCTTCGTGTGTGCAATTTATTCCCAATAGTAATGGAAAACAATTAGTAAGTGTTGGAGCTTCTGGTTTATATTATTCTTCTGATGGCGGAAATAATTGGATGCAATTATCCAAAGATGAAACGCTTTATACGATTCGTTTTGTAAATTCAACGACTGCTTTTGCGGCTGGGAAAAATAAAATTATTAGAATAGTTTTTAAACAATAAGAGAACCAATTTGGCTCTCTTACTAGTTTTAGTTTTTTCGTTTGTCGCGATATTGTTGCAATAGTTTTCTATTGAAGCCTTCTTCCGCTTTTTTGAGTTTTATAATTTTAATGGCTGGAAGAACAGCTTTTAAATCCGTTATGAATTTTTTACGCAATTTGTATAAATCGTCTTCATTAGCTTCCATTTGATTTAACATGATGTTGGCCTCTTTATCGGATAGCATTTTATCTAAATCGTCACCATCTAGTCGATCTAAATAACCTTTCATTTTTTGTTTTTTTATTTCTTGTTGCTTGTCCTCAAAAGCATTGAATAAAGGCCAAAATTTTGTTGCTTCGTCTGAAGTGAGCGATAACTCATTGGTGATATAAGCAATTTTTATAGCTTTAATTTTATCTTTTTTTCCTTTAATGAAACTTCCATCTTGAGCAATGCTACTCATAGTGAAAAAAAGTGTAATTATTGGAAGTAGTTTGTTGATTTTCATGATATTAGTTTGTTAAATATTGTTCTATGTTGTTGTTTTCAGAAAGTAGCTCTTCTAGATCTTTATCTTGAATGTTATAATCCAAATTCATTTTTTCGATGTCTTCTTTTTCAAGTAAATCAACCAATTCGTTTTCTGAAATTCCTGAATTATAGGTGATGTAATCTTCTAAAGTTTGTTGATCGAGTTCTGATGAATTGGTATTCAATTGATTAAAAACCGGAACTGATAAAGCTAAAATTAAAACTGCAGCAACGGCAAATAGCCATCTTTTACGGGTTCTATTAATTGATATTACTTTAGTGCTCTCTTTTGGCAATTGAGCAATCATTCTTTCAGAAAATGAATCAAAATAACCATCAGGAGTTGTAAATCCTGAAGTTATTTTTGGTTCGTTATCTAGTTTAAATTCTTTCATGTTGTTAAGACAAAGTTATTGTTAAATGGTTTAATTGGTTTTTACAAATTCTTCAATTTTTTTTACAGCATGATGATACGATGCTTTTAATGCTCCGACGGAAGTTCCTAAAATCTCCGACATATCATCATATTTTATTTCTTCATAATATTTCATTTTAAAAACCAATTGCTGTTTTTCGGGTAATTGTGCTACTGCTTTTTGTAATTTAATTTGAATTTCATTGCTATCAAAATAAACATCTGCTTTTAAGTTATCTACAATTTTACTTTGCAAAGTTTCACTAGTTGTACCATTGCGTTTGGCTTTTTGATTGATAAAAGTAATAGCTTCGTTGGTTGCAATTCGATACATCCATGAAAACAACTTGCTTTCGGCTTTGAAATTTTTCAAATATTGAAATACTTTTATGAAAGTGTTTTGCAAAACATCATCCGCATCATCATGATTTAAGACGATGTTTCTAATGTGATTGTACAAAGGTTTTTGATAATCCCGCAAGAGTTTTTGAAACGCCACATTCTGCGTTTCGGGATCTAAAAGTTCTTTAATGAAATCCTTTTCTTCTTGCAATTTGAAAATTTATCTATTGGAATAAAGATACTAGAAAAGGTTTAATACAACTAAAAATTTTTATGGATTTTCAGTGGGAGTTGGTTCCGAAACTTCAGATTCAATTACTGTAGTTGTTGCAGATGGTGCAACTAGAGCTATTACTTTTGGCACTACTAGCTTAGGGAAAACAGGAATATAAATTTCGGTAATCCATTTGGATGGATTTTTACTATTATCTATAGTTTTGGTGTACACTTCTACATAATGCCCAGCTGCGTTTTCTTTTAAATCGTTATCTTTAATATATTTATAGGCTTTGTTCCAAGCTTCTTTACTGTGTGAGTAATCACCAATTAGTGTTGTTTTTAATGAGGTGAAAGCATTTAATTTCCCAGCTGACATATCACTTCCAGGCGATATATTTATGGAATCTCTAATAGGAACACAAACTGAAAAAGTTACAATATCATTTGGAAAATCATATTTATCATATAAGACAAAAGGTTTTCCAGTGGATGGAAGTTTATTTTTCTTAAAAAAATGAACCATTCGTGGCATCATTATTCTAATATTTTTAGACAAACTTTTAATCTTACATGTTATAGTTTGTTTCAAATAAAATCCAGAGGATCTTTGTACTATTCCATTCACTTTTATGGAATAGGTTTTCATTTCATAGTTCAAAGTTGTATCTAGTTTTTCCAGACTTTTATTATACATTTCTCCAATTAATGAAGTAATTCCACCTTGAAAAAAAACTTTTATTTTTGTCAATACATCCATTTGTCCTTTACAATGGAGCGTGATTTTGGTTCCACCAATAGAATCTTTAAAAGTCCAATTTACATTTGAAGTTGTTCCGTTATAGCTCATTTTTTGTGAAATACTATTTCCTTCATTTAAAGAGGAGATCTTTAAATTTCCTTCGCTATTATCTCCTTTCCATGAATAAGTAGCGCCAACTCCCATTGTTTTTTCAGTATAATTATAAACTATTTCTTTATCGTCAAGCCAAGTACAAAAGGTTTCCCAATTTCTAAAATCATTCACATAATTAAAAGTGGTGGTTCTTTGTGTTTTGATTATTCTACTTTTTGACACCTCAAAATCCCCTTTTTGTGTTGCGACAAAAACGGTGATACCTATAAATGCTAATAGTAAAAGCAAGAAAATATATTTTAAAATCCTCATAGTTTTGTAAATAGTAGTGTTACAAAGTTATGAATTTTAATGCACAAAACATTTTTACAGTTGCTATTTCTAGAATTCATAAATTTGTTTTATAACCTTTTTTATTTAAAAATAATGAAAACTAAAAGCTAACTTCGAGCCATTTTATTCAAGCATTTAGATGGAATAGTAACAGTTCCAATTGACTATTCATTATACAAAAAAGGAGTGCTTGATTTTCTTTTGGAAAATAAATAGCTAATTTGCAATAACTAGTAGCAAAATTTAATGCAAATGTTGTCTATCTCAATGTGGGATTACGTGCTTTAGCTTTAAAAGGTTGGTTGCTTCAAAATAGTGATACTTAAAACAATAAAATCTCGTATAGCATTACCAAAAATAAAGAAAATATGTAGAAAAATTTGGTTTGCTTTTGATAGAATTACACACCATTTCACCCAATTTAACTTCAAAAAATTTGGTTAGAACCGCAGCAACTGCCTATGACGCTACACATGGATTTTCCAATCAATATATTGTAGAAATTGACGTGTTGTACAAAATTGCCGCCGAAGCCGGACTCCATTCTGATGAAAAAGTATTTACAAAATTCCAGAATTTCGATTTGGCAACGGTGAGTGTTAATCTTTTTAAAGGAAAATAGTTAATGTTTCAAATATATTTTTATAAAAAAAAGTATTGCTATAAAAAACAAAAACCCAATAAGTATCTTGTAGTTTCCTTTATAAACCTTTTGGTGTAACGCTTTGTCTTTGCCATATGCAATAACCATTGCAATTATAAAAGCAACAAAAAACAAACCTGCAAAAATCCATTGACCAGTTGTGAACATTTATTTTAAATTTTCAACAAATTTAGACAATTGATACTTTAAATTGTATTTTGCATTCATATTTAATTTAAAAAATAATGCAACATAAACTTAACTCTGTAAAAGAATTTCACACCGCTTTTGGTATTGGTTACAGCGAAACGATGCGAGGTGATTTGGGCGAAAATAAAAACATGCTTCGTTTTAATTTAATGAAAGAAGAAAATGAGGAATACCTCGAAGCAGTTCAAAATAATGATATCGTTGAAATTGCCGATGCGCTTGGTGATATGCTCTATATTCTGTGTGGCACCATCATAGAACACGGATTGCAACACAAAATTGAAGCAGTCTTTGAAGAAATCCAACGCAGTAATATGAGTAAACTAGGCGAAGATGGCAACCCAATTTATCGTGAAGATGGAAAAGTGATGAAAGGACCTAATTATTTCAAACCCAATTTTGAGGAGATATTAAAATAAAAAAAAATCCCCAACTACAATTGTAATTAAGGACTTTATATTTTCTAGTTTCAACAAGGCAAACCGAACACTAAAAACTGAGCACTGAGCACTACACTTTAACTGTCCAACCAAAAGTATCCTCAGCCATTTTATATTGAATCTTCGTTAGTTTTTCTTTTAATTGTAATGCAATTGAGTTTTCTGTTTTTGGTAATTGGTATTCCACATCTTGGTAGGCAAAAGCTACAATTGGGCTAACCACCGCAGCGGTTCCAGCACCAAAAATTTCTTTTAAAGAACCGTTTTTAGCTGCTTCAATTAGTTCATCGACTAAAACAGAACGAACTTCTACCTTTATACCTTCGCGTTTAGCAAGATCAATCAAACTTTTTCTAGTGATACCATCTAATATTCTTTCGCTTGTTGGCGCAGTATATAATGTATCGTTAATTCTAAAGAAAACATTCATTGTCCCTGCTTCTTCAAGCTTAGTGTGAGTAGCATCATCAGTCCAAATAATTTGTTGGTATCCTTTTTCATTTGCTAATTTTGTTGGGTAAAATTGAGCGGAATAGTTTCCTGCCGCTTTAGCCGCTCCAATGCCACCATTAGCTGCACGACTGTAATGTTCAGCAATAATTACTTTTACTTCACCAGAGTAATATGATTTTGCTGGAGAAAGTATAATCATAAATCGGTATTGAGTAGAAGGTTGAGCAATAACTCCAGATCCAATTGCAATCATAAACGGACGGATATACAATGTATTTCCTAGACCTTTTTTTACCCAATTTCTTTCCATGTCCAATATGGTTTTTAAACCGTCAATAAATATTGATTTGGTAATTTCAGGCATCGCCATCCTTACGGCCGATTTATTAAAACGTACTAAATTTTCATCAGGTCTAAAAATCCAAACATCATCATTTTCATCTTTATAAGCTTTCATACCTTCAAAAATAGCCTGACCATAATGAAAGACTTTTGCAGAAGGATCAATCAAAAACGGTTCGTAAGGCTTGATTATTGGCTTTTTCCATTGTCCGTCTTTAAAATCACAAATTAACATATGGTCGGTGAAGGTGTTTCCAAATGCAAGATTGTCAAAATCAACTTCATTTATTTTTGAACTTGAAGCTTTTACTATATCGATTTCGAAAGTAGTTTTTAAAGTCATTAATTTTTGATTTTTATAAGTTAAAATAAAAAATAAGTATTTAAAAATCAAATATTTATGATTATTTTTAAATAATTTTAATGTTGTTTTTGTATTTTGTAAAATTAATAAAAATATTATTTGGTTTTGCATAGAAAAAAAAAATGATTGCTTTTTTTTAAATTCTTGTTTTGCTACTATATTTACACTTTATTTTTCAATAAATCTTAAAATATATTGTCATTTTATTATTTAAAATAGTTAAACTGTTTACTTTTGTCATTTGTAAAAAAAAAATAAATCATGAAAAAAATTAATGTTATCCTTATTGCGTTGTTATTGTTTGTTGGAACTAATGTAATTGCACAATCTAAATCTAAACCTTTTAATAGTAATGATTATGCTTTATTTGGTGAAAAATTTAAAGTTAATAAAGTTGTTTCAAGTAAAGATTTATTGAAAAAATATAAAGCACTTAAAAAAGGAGATTCAATAACCGTTCAGTTTAAGTCAAATATAAAATCGGTTTGTAAAAAGAAAGGTTGTTGGATGAATATGGAATTAGAGGGTGAAGATGTGTCGTTTGTGAAATTTAGAGACTATGCTTTTTTCGTTCCATTGAATGCAGATAAAAGTGAAGCCATTCTTAGTGGAAAAGCATTTGTTGATGTAGTTTCCGTAGATGAATTAAAGCATTATGCAAAAGACGGAGGAAAATCAGCTGCAGAAATTGCTAAAATTACTAAGCCTGAAGTAACGTATTCCTTCTTGGCTGATGGTGTTTACATTAAAAAGTAATTAAACAAGAATGAAAAAAGCAATTTTGTTTCTTCTTTTTTTTGGACTACTATCTTGTCAAAAGAAAGGAGATGCACCAAAAGAAGAAAAGTGTGCTCCGGTAAAAGAAAAGAAGCTAGAAATGTATCAAATGTCAGAGATGGCTGCTTTGATGGAACAAATGTATGTTGATAATTTACGTTTGAAAAAGCGAATTTTAAAAGGAGAACCTGTCGGTGAATTTCCGGATTATTTTCTAAAAATACATACTGCAAAATTCACTGATGAATCGGATAATGATGCTTTTTTTAAAGAAAATGCTGCACTTTATATTATGGCTCAAAAATTAATTTATAGCGATTTAACTAATGCTAAGAAGCATTTTGACGAAGGAGTTGATGCATGTTTAAATTGCCATCTAAAGAAATGTGGTGGTCCAATTCCAAGAATAAAAAAATTATACATTGAATAAATTTTGAAAAGAGAAATTATTCAAACTGCCGATGGTTCTACAACCATTCACTTACCCGAATGGAACGAAAGTTACCATTCCAAAAATGGCGCTATTCAAGAAGCATATCATGTATTTATAAAAAGTGGGTTTTCTTTATTTGAAAGCGAACCCATTGCTATTTTAGAAATTGGTTTTGGAACCGGTTTGAATGCTTTTGTTACTTATTTAGAAGCTAAAAAAGAACCTCAAGTTATTAATTATGTTGGAGTTGAAGCACATCCAGTTATTTTGGAAGAAGCGCTACAAATGAATTATGTTGCCGAATTAAATGCTGAAAATGAATTCTCCATTTTTGAAAAGATGCATACTTCAGCATGGGAAAATAAAGTAATGATTTCAGATTCTTTTTCATTAACCAAAAGAAAACAACTTTTTGAAGACTTTGACGATGAAGATGCCTATGATTTAATTTACTTTGATGCTTTTGGATTTAGAGTGCAACCCGAATTATGGTCACTTGAAATTTTTAAAAAAATGTTCAAAGCAATGAAATCAGGTGGAATCTTAGTAACTTATGCATGTAGATCGTCTATTAAAAACGCAATGCTAGACGCAGGTTTTACAATTGAAAAATTACCCGGAGCACCAGGCAAAAGAGAAATGCTTCGAGCCAAAAAAAGTTAAGTTATTTATTTTTTTTTAAACAATTTTTTTAACGTTTCATTTTGTTGGTGGTATTTTTTTTTAATTAAATTTGAATTATAATTATAATTTACGTTCATACAAATACAAACTTTTAATTATTGTTACATGTCAAGAAGTATGTTTGACTACACCAAATCTGTGCTTGAAAGAGTTAGTTTCGATACTAAATTATTTTGTAAAGAATTAGAGAAAGCAATAAAAGTACTTTTGCCTTATGAGATTGAAGAATTAATGTTGTGGTTACTCCAATTTACAAAAGAGAAACCCGAATTAAGGCAATGTTTAATTACAATTAAAAACACATAAAACTAAAAAGAGCTTAAATAGCTCTTTTTTTTGTTTTTCAACATATTTATATAAGAAAAAACATAATAAAATTATTAAAAAATGTATTTCATCGATATTTTTAGTGTTTAAACGATATTTTATTTGATTTTATTTGGAGACAATGTAAAAAATAGGTAGTTTTACTTAACGTTCTTAAATAAGATAACCCCTAATCTTACCAATTATGTCTAGAATGATTTATGATTACACCAAATCTGTGCTCGAGAGAGTTAGTTTTGATCCAGTTCTCTTTGTGAGAGAATTGAGAAAGGCAGTAAAAAGTTTATTGCCTTACGAAATTGAACAATTAAAAAAATGGCTTCAATTCTATACCGAGGAAAGGCCAGAATTAAAGTCATGTTTAACAATTGTAAATTAGTTAAAATGTTTAGAGTTAGTTATTAATAAGGAGTTTTGTGCAAGGCTCCTTATTTTTTTTGTATAGGACTTATTATTTGCACGTTTTGAAAAGTAATAGCACCTCTTATAACACCTGAAATTGTATTCCGCAACGCATCTACAATTTGAAACTTTAATTCTGTTTTAGGAAATATCAAACTGACTTCTCTTGCAGGTACAGGTGCTACAAAATGTTTTAATTTTGCCCTGTTTTTTTCATTGATATCTAAAGTATGTAAATAGGGTAGTAATGTAATGCCTAAACCTTCATCGGCTAATTTAACTAACGTTTCAAAACTTCCGCTTTCAATTTGAAAATGATCAATTTCACTTTTGTTTACATTTTTGCATAAATTTAAAATACCATCTCTAAAACAATGTCCGTCTTGGAGTAATAAAATTTCGTCCAAGTTTAAATCAGCAACTTCAATTTCTTTCTTGTGATAATTTTTATTGTTTTCAGGAATGTAGGCTACAAAAGGTTCAAAATACAAAACGATTTCTTTAATTTTTTCCTCCATTAATGGAGTTGCAGCAATGGCAGCATCGAGTTGCCCATTTTTTAATTTTGCTATAATTTGATCGGTGTTAAGTTCTTCAATTATCAATTTTACCTTTGGATATTTTTTAATAAAATTATTGAGGAACATTGGGAGAAGTGTAGGCATGATGGTCGGGATAATGCCCAAACGAAATTCCCCACCTATAAATCCTTTTTGTTGGTCAACGATATCTTGAATTCTATCGGCTTCGTTAACAATATTTTTCGCTTGATTAACAATTTTTTGCCCAATTTCAGTTAGCTGAATTGGTTTTTTGGTTCTGTCAAAAATTTGAACATCCAGTTCTTCTTCAATTTTTTGAATTTGCATGCTCAATGTTGGTTGGGTAACAAAACACTTTTCAGCGGCAAAAGTGAAATTTTTATGTTCGGCAACTGCTAGAACGTATTTTAGTTGTGTGATAGTCATTGTATAATAATTTTTGATACAAATATAAAACCAAATCAATTTAATTTATGATAAGTAGTTGTTAAATTTTGTAAATGTTAAAAATTCATAAAAAAGCTAGAATTAAGACATTGCAATCACTATTTTCGCACGATGAAATTTTTAGCAAGCACTTTAATAATCCTCTTCATTGCTTTTCTATCAGCACCGACAGTAGTTATGTTGATTGAGAAGAGTGCTGATATTTCATTAATTTGTGATTTTTCTGAAAAAGAAAATCAAAAAGAAAATAAAGAAGTTAAAGAATTCAAATCCGATTTTATTTTTAAACATCATACAGATTCGGATGTTTATACATCTAATCATTCTAAAAAAATTATTTCAGAAAATGTTTTAAAACATAACGCTATTTCTGAAGAAATCTTCATTCCACCGCCAGATTTAGTGTAATACTCGAAACGTAATTTTCACAATTGTGAATCATTTAAGTATTAAATTAATTTTTTGGTATGACAAAAAAAATCAACCTTTTTGCTAACCTTAAATCTGATTTCTCTTCAGGTTTAGTGGTTTTTTTAGTGGCATTGCCGCTATGTTTAGGAATTGCACTTGCGAGTGGAGCTCCATTATTTTCAGGAATTATATCGGGTGTTGTTGGTGGAATTGTTGTTGGGTTTTTAAGCAAATCCCATCTTAGTGTTTCGGGTCCAGCTGCGGGTTTAACGGCTATAGTTTTAACAGCTATAACCGATTTGGGAGCCTTCAATATTTTCTTAACAGCCGTTGCTTTAGCAGGTGTTATACAACTAATATTGGGTTTTATAAAAGCGGGAAGTATTTCCAATTATTTTCCAACCAATGTTATTGAAGGAATGCTTGCAGGAATAGGTGTTATTATAATTTTAAAACAAATTCCACATGCTTTTGGGTATGATCCCGATTTTGAAGGTGACGAGGCTTTTTTCCAAAGCGACGGTCAGAACACCTTTACTGAATTATTTCAGGTGTTTAACCACGTTCAATTAGGCTCAATTTTGATTACACTTGTTTCATTAGCTATATTGATTTTATGGAATAAAGTAGAATTCTTGAAAAAGATAAAGTTAATTCCACCTGCTCTAGTCGCGGTAATAGTAAGTATAATTTTAAATGAATTTTTTATTCAGTCCAACAGTAATTTTGCTGTTTTGAAAGAACATTTGGTTAGTTTACCGGTGCCAACTTCACTAGAAGAATTTAAAAACATCATTGTAACCCCTGATTTTTATGCACTTTCCAGTTCTAAGGTTTGGATTGTTGGGATCACTATTGCTGTTGTAGCTTCAATTGAAACTCTCTTATGTATAGAAGCTGCTGACAGAATGGATGTTCAAAAAAGATATACCGATACTAACGTAGAATTAAAAGCACAAGGAATTGGAAATATTTTAAGTTCTCTTTTAGGAGGTTTACCAATGACATCGGTTGTTGTTAGAACTACTGCTAATAATACAGCTGGAGCTAAATCCAAAATGTCATCCATTATTCATGGGGTATTATTATTGATTAGTGTTTTATCAATCCCAACTATTCTAAATAAAATCCCGTTAGCAACATTGGCAGCCGTATTATTAATGATTGGTTATAAGTTAGCAAATCCGAAAACCGTTAAACACTTTTGGGAGAAAGGTAAATACCAATTCATTCCATTTATGGCAACATTATTAGCAGTAGTTTTTACAGATTTATTGAAAGGAGTAGCTTTAGGAATGATTATCAGTATCATTTTTGTATTGAAAGGGAACATGCAAAGAGCTTATAAATTTAGAAAAGAAAAGTACCATGATGGTGATGTTATTCATATTGATTTAGCACAAGAAGTTTCCTTTTTAAATAAAGCTGCTATTAAATCAACATTAGCATCAATTCCAGAAAATTCCAAAGTTGAAATCAATGCAACCGATACTGTTTACATTGCACATGATGTTCTTGATTTAATAAAGGAGTTTAAAAAAGTTACCTCAAAAAAAGTAAATATTAAGGTTAAGTTGGTTGGTTTCAAAAAGGCATATGGTTTAGTTGAGACTGGCGAAGAAGAAAAACACGTATTTGTAGAACAAAAAATAAAAATATGAAAACATTAAATAAAGAAACACAAGCAGCCATCACACCTTTAATGGCAATAGAGATTTTGAAAGAAGGTAATAAAAGATTCATGAACAACTTAAAAGCTAATAGAAACCTTTTGGAACAGGCCAATGAAACTTCTGATGGACAACATCCATTTGCAGTAATATTAAGTTGTATTGATTCCAGAACATCCGCTGAATTAATATTTGACCAAGGTTTAGGAGATATTTTTAGTGTTAGAATAGCTGGGAATATAATCAATGAAGATATTCTTGGTAGTATGGAGTTTGCATGTAAAGTTGCAGGATCAAAGATTATTGTTGTTTTAGGACACTCAAAATGTGGTGCTGTAAAAGGTGCTTGCGATCATGTTGAAATGGGTAATCTTACAGCTTTATTAAGTAAAATTCAACCAGCAGTTTTTGATGAAAAATCAGAGACTGTAAATAGAAGCTCATCAAATGCTGAGTTTGTTGAAAAAGTAGCCTCAATAAATGTAAAGCGTACCGTGAATTCAATTATGGAAAGAAGTCCAATATTGAAAGAAATGATTCAAAGTGGAGAAATTGGAATTATTGGCGGAATGCAAAATATTGCTGACGGTGAAGTTACTTTTTATCCAAATTAATTAGTAATAAATAGTATTTAAAAGAGACAGCTTTTTAGTTGTCTCTTTTTTTTTGTATTCATAAAAAAAGAGTAGTTTTATACTTTTAACTGAATTCAAAATAGATGAGCGATTTTTATAAAAAAATATTAGATAACAATAAGGCATGGGTTGAAAGCCAATTGGCAAATGACCCCTCATATTTTAAAGATTTATCCAAAGGACAAAATCCTCCATTATTATGGATTGGTTGTTCAGACAGTAGAGTTCCTGCTAATGAAATTATTGGAGCAAAGCCAGGAGAAGTATTTGTTCACAGAAACATTGCAAATATGGTGGTGCATTCGGATATGAATATGTTGAGTGTTTTAGACTATGCTGTAAATGTTTTAAAAGTTAAGCATGTTATTGTTTGTGGTCACTATGGTTGTGGCGGAATTAAAGCTGCTATGGGTAACGATTCTATTGGCATAATTGACAATTGGATTCGACATATAAAAGATGTTTATCGCTTTCACAAAGAAGAATTGGACAGTATTTTAAATGAAGAAGATCGATTCAACAAGTTTGTAGAAGTAAATGTAAAAGAACAAGTTTTTGATTTAGCTAAAACCTCAATAGTTCAATCAGCATGGAAAAGTAATCAAGAGTTAGTATTACACGGATGGGTTTATGGACTTAATTCAGGTTATGTAACTGATTTAAATGTGAATATTAGTTCTAATAAGGACTTGGATGATGTGTATCAATTAGAATTTTAATCCTCCAGATTTTCATTAAACGAAGAAGGCAATAATTGAGGAATAAATTTTATTAAAATAGGCAATAATAAACTTCCACCCGGAATTAAGAAAATAGTCAGAGATGGGATGGATTTACAAATATCCAGCAATTGTTTTTTGACTTTCTTTTTTTCTTCCTTATTCAAATCTCTTTGTGTTGAGTAGGCGAGTAGTACCATCAATTCTTTACTTTGAGAGATTTCTTTAGACAAACGTTTTTTATTTCGATTTATCAAAGTAACTACTAATTGAGTCGTTTGATCGTAAAAATGTTTCGCCGGATTCGAGTAATTAAAATAGGGAATATTCTTTTTATGTTTGGTGATAAATTCATTCGTAGAAGTAATGCTTAAATCCACAAAATCATCAGAAACAGAAATTGTTTTTGCTAAAGTATACAAAAAATATGCTTCTTCATTTTCAACGACACCATCACTCCACAAAGCTAATCCTGCCATGTCCAATATATAGTACTTTTCTAAATCGTTTTTAAAATAGTCTAATTCTAATGTTTCTAAATTTTGAGTACTAACTTTTGAAAACTTGCTATAACGCACTGATGCTTCAAAAAGTTTAATCAATAAATCATCGTGTTGTGATTTGTTAGTTTTGGTTCGAAGTGCCAAGGTTACAATACTTACTACGGTTTCTTCTATTTTCTTTAAGTATTTCTCTGGAATATGACCTTCATTTAAATAATGTTGGAATGCCAAAACATCTACAAAAAGCAAGGCATTAGTAACAACATGAGAAAAGTTTTTGCTAATAATATTATCATTAGTTTGAACACGGTCATCAATGATTTTTTCTAATGTTAGCGAACTTGATGTGTTGGGCAAAACTTTTTTAAACAAATTAAACCCTTGCGGATTCATTTCATTATAGAAAGAAACTGCTTTATGAATAAATATATCAGGGCTTTTATGAGTTTCATTTAAATTAAAAATCTCATAAAGGCCATTCAACAAAGCTACTTTAGAGATTTCATCATTCAACCAGCCCTTCGGGATTGCTGCATTTTTTGTAGAAAATCCGATAATGTGACCATAGATAAACCCTGTCTTTCGAATAGCATTATAAAACTGATTACCATTTTCCAAGTAAGAAATAGGTATGGTTTTTTGTTCTATAAAAAATTTATCAATCCAACCGTGTATTGAAGGGTTAATCATTTGATAATGTTATTTTATAATAGCTGAACAAGCAACTCTAGCACCAGCATTTCCTGTTGGTTGTGTTGTAAAATCATCTGGATCTTGATGTACAATTAATCCTTTACCTAAAATGTCTTTAGTGGCATCAGTACAACCAATGCACCATTCGTTTGTAGTTAAAGTGATTGTGCCATTTCCATTAGCATCAGCAGTGAAGTTGCCAATATCACCTTTGTGATAGTCACCAACGCCCCATTTACCATGATTTTTAAAGGTTGGATTCCAATGTCCTCCGGTGCTTTTCCCGTCAGGAGAAGAGCAATCTGATTTTTCATGAATGTGAATGGCATGAACTCCAGGTTTTAATCCAGCCATTTTAGCAACGAAAGTTACTTGACCCTTTTTTTCAACAAAGGAAGCAGTCCCAGTTACGTTACTATTGCTTTTTGATTCAAAAGTTAAGTCTAATTTTTGGGTGTTGCTAGAATCACTACTGGTTTTGCAACCAATAATAAATGCTACTAAAACTACAATGCTAAGGATTATTTTTTTCATGATAGTATTTATAAAAATATTCTATAAAGGTATCTAAAAATGACCTCATATAATCTAAAATTGTCTTAAATCTATTTTGATTTTTCGCCTACAAAATAATCCGAAGTGGATTTAAAAAGCACATTAAAAGTAGTTAAGCTACCATAAATTCGGGTGATGTATTGTTGTAAATCTACTTTTTCAATTTCCTCAATGTTGCTTGCATTAATTTTTTGTTCCATGACTCTAAGTCGGTCACGAAGCATTACTATTTTATGAAAGAACACATCAATAGGCACTTCTTTACTAGCTAAACCAGCTTGACCTGGATCTAAAATCATTTTACCACCTTTCCATTTGTCTCCGATTGCAATAGGTTCACCCAAGCCATTCCATTTTTTTAATATGGACAATAAACTTTGTTCAACATCATAAAAACTTATGGTATCGACTTCATTTTCGGCAGCTTCTATGACTTCAAAACTACTGTCAATAGCTATGGTTTCAAGACCATTTTCAATAAAGGTTACCCAATATTCTTTGGAGGATACATTTGTAATTACTCCTTTTCCATATTCGGGATGTTGTATTCTTGAGCCAATTCCTAGTATTTTCATGATGTAGTATTTAATTAAATATATTTTAATTTATAAGTTAAAATGAATTATCGTCTATGTTTCCATCGTTTGTGTGTCCACAAATAATATTCAGGCGCTTCATGAATTTGTTCTTCAACCAATTTTAAAAATGTATCTGTGATTTCATAGTTTGGAACTGATTTTGAATTTTCGGATAACACTTCAAAACTGGCTTCATAATAGCCACGCTTAATTTTCTTTGTTCTCAAAAAAATGATATTCATATCAAAACGTTTGGCAAGCATTTCTGCACCAGTGTGAATCGGTACTTCTATTCTCATAAACGAATTCCAATGATGTGCCGAAGTGGCTTTTGGAGATTGATCACTAGCAAAACCAAAAACACCTAAATGTCCAGAAATAGCATTTTTCTGAATGGTTGGAATGGTTTCTTTAGTTGTAATTAATGTAGCTTTAAACCGGGAACGAATGTCTCTTACTAATTTATCGAAATGTCGATTAGCTAATTTTTTGTAAATTCCATAACCTTCAAATGTGATATGATGATTCATAGAAACTGCCCATTCATAACTGGCATAATGCGCACAAAGTAAAGCAATGCTTTTCCCTTTTTTTTCTAAATCTAAATACACATCAAGATTGGTAAATGCATAGCGTTTGTTAATTTCTTTATCTGATATGGTCATCGTTTTTATCATTTCAAGAAAAATATCGCACAGATGATGATAAAATTTCTTTTCAATTATAAGACGTTCTTTACTAGATAAATGGGGTAATGCTAAGGCGATATTCTCTCGAACGCTTTTTTTTCGATAACCAATTATATAGTAAACGATTCCATAAACACAATCTGATACGAGATACAACACTCGGAATGGCAGTATTGAAATTAACCACAGTATAGGGTAGATGAGAAGAAAAATTAATAATTGCATTGGCTTTCTATTTATGCAAATATACATTTAAAACTTTTTTTATTGAATTGAGATGAATAAAACCTAAAGAAGTATTGTTATTTTTACAAAAATATATTTCAATATGGACTACAATATTTTTATAATTGGTATCATTGCTTTGAATGTGCTAATTAGTTTTAAAGGATTTAATGATGAAATGTTTTTCAGAAAGTTTGAATTCCATTTAGGAAGTATTCGTGCAGGAGAACAAATTAGAATGATATCATCAGCTTTTTTGCATGCTGATTTGCCTCATTTGGTTTTCAATATGTTTACATTATATTTTTTCGCACCTGTTGTTTGCCAATCTTTAGGTGATTTTTCCTTTTTAGTGATTTATTTTGGAAGCTTAATTTGTGGGAGCTTATTGACTATGGTTTTTCATAAAAATGATTATGGTTATAGGGCAGTTGGTGCTTCTGGAGCAGTGACAGGAGTTTTATACTCGTCAATACTAATGTATCCTGATATGACCATAGGTATTTTTGGAATTATTCCTGTTCCAGCTTATATTTTTGGAATTGTATACTTGTTGTATTCTATTTATGGAATGAAAGCTAAAAATGATAACATAGGTCATACGGCTCATTTTGGTGGTGCAATTGGTGGCTATATAATTACTTTGATGAAAGAACCAATTTTACTTCAAGAAAATACTTTTATGGTTATTTTATTGGCTATTCCAATCCTACTGCTTTTTGGGTTGGCAAAAGCAGGAAAATTATAATTGGCATAACTTTTGGAAATCGGAAAACAATAACATTAAAAAAATAGATTATGAAAAATTCAATTTTAGTAATAGTAACAATATTATTTACAACTATTTCTAATGCTCAAGAGCAAAAATCAAATTTAATACCTCAAATCTCAGTTTTTGGTGAGGGAAAGGTTATTGTTGTTCCAGATCAAGCTTGTATAACTGTAGGTGTTCAAAATACAGGTAAAGAAGCTGCTGAGGTTAAAAAATTAAATGACGAAACTATCAGTAAAGTTATCAAGTTTTTAAAAAAAAGCGGTATTCCTACAACTGATTTTAAAACCAATAATGTGAGTTTGAATAAAAGTTATGATTATGAAAAGAAGAAAAGCAATTTCGAAGCCAATCAAACTTTATCAATCACATTAAAAGATTTATCAAAATATGATGAAATTATGATGGGATTGAATGAAACTGGAATTAATTCAATTCAAGGAGTTGAATTTAAATCATCGAAACTTGCAGAATATGAAAAAGAAGCTCGAAAGAATGCCATGTTAAATGCAAAACAAAAAGCAAATGATTATGTTTCAGTATTGGGTCAAAAAGTGGGAAAAGCACTAATGATTACAGATAATTCAGTTACAGTTTACCCACAGCCTATGTACAAAAGTAGTATGATGGATATGTCAAGTGAAATGGCTGGAGGAAATAAAGAAACACTTGCTGCAGGAGAAATTACGATTAATGCAAATGTCAACGTGAGTTTTGTTTTGGAGTAAATTTAGGGTATCAACATAAAAAAAGTGGTTGTTTTTAACAACCACTTTTTTTATGTAAACTAATTTTATTTTGGTAAAGGAGCGCCAACTGCGACATCACATTTATGGCCTTCTTGCCCATGCGGAGGATTCATCCCAGGTGCTGTTACAACAGGTGTTGTTGTAGTATTAGATTTTAAAATAGCTGGAACTGCATTTGCCGATGTATTCACTGCATTGTTTCTTTGAGTAATCGTTGCAGGTTTTCCAGTACTTATTGGAGCTTTTTTAATAGGAGAATTTAGTGGTGCACCAACTGCTATATCACATCGATGCCCTGCTTGACCATGAGCGGGATTTAATCCTTTTGCATTAGCTGGGTTTTGAGTTACAACTTGATTTGGATTTACAGTTTGAGGTTGAGATGGTGGCGCAACAGCTTGAGGAACAGATGTTGTATTCTCTTGTATGGGTAATGATTGAACTCTGGGTATGATTACGTTTTCGGTACTTTTAGGTGTTTCTAATTCATCTTCTTTTTTACAGGAATACACAAGCAGTGAAGACGTTAAAAGTAAGTATATTATATTTTTAGCTTTCATATTTTTTTTATAAGAATTATCAAATATAGTAATTTAAATTATAAAAAAAAACCTAGGCATAATTATAGCCTAGGGTATAAAATAATCTAAAAAAAAACTATTTAACAGCAGTCAAAAGTTCATTTATTTTTGTTCTCAAAGCATCCCCTGTAAGATCTTTAGCCATTACAATACCAAATTGATTTAAAATAAAAGTTGTTGGAATTTGATTTACACCGTATTGAACCGCAATTGGGTCTTTGAATTCTTGAAGATTAGAAATATGTGTCCAAGATAATTTATCAGTTGCAATGGCTTCTTTCCATTTTGCAGCTTCTTTATCCAAAGAAACGCTAATAATATTTAGGCCTTTATCATGAAATTCGCTATATAATTTTACCATGTTTGGGTTTTCTTTTCTGCAAGGTCCACACCAAGAAGCCCAAAAATCAATGATTGTAATTTTTCCTAAACTTTCATTTAAAGAAACAACTTTTCCGTCTGGATTTTTAGCTGAAAAATTGGGAGCTTTTTTACCAACTCCAACTGTTTTAAGCTCGTTTAATTTTTTAAGAATAGAAACTCCCACTTTGTTTTTTTGAATACTCTTGTCTAAACCATTGTATAAACGTTCTATTTTTTTAACATCTGGGTCAAATTTATTAAACAAGCTTTTTATTAATAAACTTGAAATAAGTGATTTTGGATTACTGCTAATATATTCTTCAACACCAGTACTAAATTCTTTTTCTAAGCTTTCATAGGCAAGCCCTATTTTTTTCATTGAAGCTGTATCTTTATTTTGTTGTGCAGCTAAAAATTTTGCTTGATACTTTGTATTAAAATCTTTCTTTTTCTGCTCGTTATCAAGACTTTTTTTGTTAAACACACAAAGTTGTTCGTTATTATAGGATCCAGTAACTTTATTTTTTAAGATGGAATCTTTATTAATCTCAATATCAATTTCATTGTTTTCAATGATTATAAAAGAACTAGAAGGAACCGTTTCAACTCTAATTGAATGCATTTCTGGTTCTAAAATTTTTCCCTTGAAAGAGAATTTTCCATCTTTTAGTTTTACAGTATCTACTGTCATCGCTCCTCGAGTATCATCAAATCTTTCTAAGGTAACAATTTTTCCATCAGGAACTCCAGCTATTTTGCCATTTACAATAAATTCATTTTCACCAACTTTACTACATGAGATTAGTGTTGCTGTAATCAATAAAAAAACAATTATTTTTTTCATTATTATTTAATTTAATTTAATTTAGAATTTGCAAAAGTATCTAAATTTAAGCAAAAGCAAATTTTTTAACCTATTTTTTTGATTTTTTTAACTTGAAAAAATATACTTTAATTTCCTTGTAAACTAAACATTATAGAAATATTAATTGGTCTTCATAATTTTCAATTTCATTGAGAGTGATAGTCATATCTAGAGTTAAATTATTCAAATCTCTCATTTTTTCTGCGTCGATTGGATTATTTTTAAGTTCTACCCTAATTTTATGAAGTTTGTTTTCCAAAGTTTCAGGGTTCCTTTGGCTATTACTAATTACTGTTCATAATATGATTTCATAAAAATGTGATTTTGAATCACTAGATATAGTGAGTGAGTGTCTCAATAATTAGAGTATTTTCTGTGGTTTGACATTTTTATTGATTTATTATAGTTAATTCTATGGGGTTTTTAGAGTATTAATTTTGTTATAAATACATTTGAGCACTTAAAACCACAAAAAATGTTGAAAAAATTATTTTTTTCATTTGTATTCTTATGCTTTTCCCTAAGCAATGCACAAATAGTTATCAATGAACTCGATTCGGATTCTCCAAGTACCGATGATAAAGAATTTATAGAATTAAAATCTTCTACTCCAAATTTTTCACTTAATGGATATGTTTTAGTCTTATTTAATGGAACAGGTTCTCAAGCCAATTTAAGTTACTATGTAATTGATTTAGATGGTTACACTACAGATATAAATGGAATTATTGTAATTGGTAACAGCCTTGTTTCTCCTGTACCAGAAAAAATATTACCCGATAACATTTTTCAAAACGGACCAGATGGCGTTGGTCTATATTTAGGAAGTTCAACTGATTTTCCAAATTTAACTCCAGCAACAGCTACAAATTTAATTGATGCATTAGTTTATGATACTGGTGATGCTGATGCAACTTCATTAATGGCTGCTTTAGGCGTTATTTCTCAAATTGATGAAAATGCAAATGGACTTCAAACCACCCAATCTATTCAAAGGAAAAATGATGGAACCTATGAGTCTAAAACACCAACACCTGGAGCAAATAATGATGGAATTGGATTTATTTATAATGGAATAACAATTTCAATTCCTGCATTACAAGTAACCGAAGGAAATACAATCAACATTACTTTTACGACTCAAACACCGGTAACGTCTAATTTAACTTTTACATTTTCATTGAACAGTGGTTCTATAAACAATCCTGATTTTACTGGAAATACAACTGTTTTTATTCCTATTGGTTCTTCAAGTTTCACAACTACGATTACTTTTGTTGACGATACTTTAGATGAAGGTGATGAGGTTGCAGTTATTAAATTTGGCGCAATACCGAATCAATATAATCGTATTAATGATCAAATAGAATTTAGAGTTATTGATAATGATTTTATTGTATCGCCATGGGGAACACCATTAAATCCTACTTATGGTAATGTAACGCCAACAATTCCAGTTGGTTATTATAATTCCATCGAAGGCTTGTCTGGTGCAGCTTTAAAACAAGGATTGCAAAATATTATTGCCAATCCAAGTATAGTTCGTGCCCACAATTATGGTGATATTGAAACGATTTTAAAAACAGCAGACCAAAATCCATTAAATAGTAATCAAGTTTGGCTGATGTATGTAGAACAACCCCGTTCAAAACTTGATTTGCAAGAAACAGGAATCAATACTGGAAAATGGAATAGGGAACATATTTATCCTCAATCTAGAGGTGGATATACTGATGGTACTTCAAGTATAGCTGACGGTATCAATGTTTGGTTACCAACCAATGCTGATGATATTTTGGCTGGACATGCAGATGCGCATCATATACGTGCTGAAGATGGTCCTGAGAATAGTATCAGAAGTAATAAAGATTATGGTGAATATCTTGGTCTAAGCGGAACTCAAGGAAGCTGGCATGGTGATGTAGCGAGATCGGTTTTTTATATGGCGGTTCGATATAATGCTTTAAGTGTTGTTAATGGAAATCCATCCAATACAACTGTGGGTCAATTGGGTGATTTAGCTCTTTTGCTACAATGGAATCAATCAGATCCAAAGGATGATTTTGAAATGAACAGGAATAATTATATTTACACTTGGCAGGTCAATAGAAATCCTTTTATTGATTATCCAAACTTAGCCGATTATATTTTTGGTATTCACGCTGGTGAACCATGGTTCTCAACACTTTCAATCTATGAAAATGAAAATAGTAAAGTTGTAGTGTATCCAAACCCTACCAAAGATTTTATTACAATTTCTGGATTAACCTCCACTGGTTTTATTGAAATTTACAATCAATTGGGCGAAAAATTATTGCAATCTGAATTTATTGGTACTACTAGAATTGATTTAAATCTTACAACAGGAGTTTATATTGCTAAAATTAGTGCTAATAACTCTTCAATATTTAGAAAGATTCTCATCAAATAACTGCCTTTAATTTTAAGATTAAGACAAAAAAAAAGCATCCCGTTTTATAGGATGCTTTTTAGTATGCATTGTTTTTTTTTAATTTTTATAGATCAGTAATTATAAATTCACTTCTTCTATTTAATTGGTGTTCTTCTTCGGTACATTGTACATTATCGGCACATTTGTTTACTAACTGAGTTTCCCCTAATCCTTCAGAAGCTAAACGACTAGCATCTATACCTTTTTTAATCAACCACTCTTTAGTTGATTTGGCTCTATTTTTAGACAATTTGTCGTTGTAAGCAAAAGAGGCACGACTGTCGGTATGGGAACGAATATTGATTTTCATAGTTGGATTTTTCTCCAATACATCTAATAATTTAGCTAAATCCACCGCTGCATCGGGTCTGATGTTCCATTTATCAAGATCAAAATAGATAAGGTTGATTTTGAAGCAATTGGCCAAATCGTCGCCAATTTTAACTACACATTTAGTAGTTTTAAGTTCAATATTAAGTTCAGTTTCACCATTTTCATCTTTAAGAATTACGGCAGGTTCTTTGGTAGTATAATCTTCCAATTCGGCTTTCACGTAATATTTTGTACCACATTCCACTTCGGTAAATTCGTATTTGCCAGTAGCATCTGTTATTACTTCTTTTATTTTATTAAATTTTTCATCAGACAAAGTCACTTTTACATTGGCTAAAGGCAATTTAGTATCCTCATCGGTAATCACTCCAAATAAGATTTGTTTGCACCAAATAGGTTTTTTCTCGACAAATTTATAAATATCATCACTACCATTTCCTCCATCTCTGTTAGAGCTTAAGAACCCTTTGTTATTATCAGTATTAATAATAAGTGCAAAATCGTCTTTCGGAGAATTGGCTTCTTCACCTACATTTAAAGCTTCTTTAATGGAACCATCTTCTTTAATTTGAGCAATAAATATGTCCAAACCACCTATTCCAGGTTGTCCGTCAGAGGCAAAGTACAATTCGTTTTTAGCCGTTACAAAAGGGAATGTTTCTCTACCTTCGGTATTAACCGTTGGTCCAAGGTTAATAGGTTCTCCAAAGCTTCCGTCTTCATTAATTTTTACTTTAAAGATATCTGATTTTCCGATACTTCCTTCTCTATCCGATGCAAAGTACATTGTTTTTCCATCAGGACTTAACGCAGGATGTGCCGTTTGAAAGTTATCACTGTTAAATGGTAATTCGGTAATATCGGTCCATTTATCTTCAACAAGTGTTGCTTTGTAAATTTTTAGAAGCGTTACTTTTTGCCCATCGTATCCTCTTTTGTCAAGGAAGTTATTTCTGGTGAAGTAAACGGTTTTACCATCTTTGGTAAAAGCTGGTGTTGATTCATGGAATCTAGAATTTAATTTTTTTCCATATTTATCTACCTTTCCAAGAGCACCATCTTCAGTTAAGTCAGCACCATATAAGTTTGTAAAGTTTTGACCTGTCCAAGTGTGTTTTCTTTTAGAGAAATTTCCTGTATCACGCGCCGAAGCAAAAACTACTTTAGTTCCCATATATGCTGGTCCATAATCTGAATATTCAGAATTTACACCTGCATTTTCAATGGTATAACGACCAGAATTTTTCTTAATTTCGGCTAAATAATCTCTGTTTTTAGCAAAAAGTTTTCCTCTACTATCATTACCACTTTTGGCGTTGAATTTTTCCATCATGGCATCGGCTTTAGCATAATCCTTAATAGCTCTTAGCGATTGTGCATAGCGATAGTAAAATTCAGCATCTTGATCTTCTTTACTAGTATAAAGTTCTGCGTAGTATTTAGCTGCTTTTTCAAATTCGGCATTAAAATAATAGGCATTACCTAGCTTTAAAAGCATGTCATCTGATTTGTATCCTTTTTCATAAATACGTTCATAGGTTTTGATAGCATCTATGTAAGCATATTTTTCATATTCTTTTTCAGCTTTTGCTGTTTTGCCTATTTGTGAATAACTATTAAATGTAGTTATAGTTAACAGTACTAAATATATAATTTTGTTTTTCATGATTGTTTGTTATTAGAAGAATCTAGGTGATACCATTTTACTATACTTATTGAACAGCTCAAATCTCAAAAATATCTCATGTGAACCCGAGTTGTATCTTCTTAATTTAGTAGTTTCTAAATCATAACCATATCCGATGAATAAACCATCGGTGATTTGAAAACCAGCTAGTGCACTTACAGCTGCATCCCAACGGTAGGCTACACCTAAGGTCAATTTATCTTGGATTAAGAAATTACCTGAGACATCAAGTTGTAAAGGCGAACCTGTTACAATTTTAGTCATAAAAGCAGGCTTGAATTTGACTCCAGAGGAGATATCAAATACATATCCACCAATGGCATAATAATTCAATCTTTCTTTATAAACAGCTAAATCATTATCACTGTATTTTGTGTCCTGTAAAAAGTTAGGTACAGAAAGTCCTAAGTACAATTTATCGGAGTGTAAGTATACACCTGCGCCAAAATTAGGGGAGAACTCGCTTCCTATGTTTTGTAAATAATCATCTGAAGGATCCGCAGGATTTAACTTGCTTGCATCTAGATTGAATAAGTTTCCAGTAGCTTTAATACCAAATGATAATTTATAAGTATCATTGGTTTGAATGGTATAGGATAAATCGGCAGAGAATTGATTCTCTGAAGTTGGTCCAATTCTATCATTTACAAGCGATACACCAAGTCCTAAGTTACTATTGTTTAAAGGCGTATTAATAGATACAGCATTAGTAACAGGAGCACCATCTAATCCTACCCATTGAGTACGATGTAAGCCAAAAATACTCATTACTCCTCTAGATCCGGCATAAGCAGGATTGACATTGATAGTGTTATACATGTATTGGGTATACTGTGCGTCTTGCTGAGCAAAACCACTGTAACACGATAACATCAAAGCGAATATTATAATTTTTGTTTTCATTTATTTTCAGTTTTAAACTTGAGGGCTATTCACCCTCAGGAATTAGTAGGATTATCTTGTTAGGTATAAATATTTAGATTCAGATACTGTTTTACCAGTTGTTGTATCAGTATATTGTAAGATATAGAAATACGTTCCAGCAGGCAATTCAGCCGATTTACTCACAGTAGCTCTACCTTCCGATATCCCTACAAATTTCACAGTAGTGTTATCATAATTTTTAGCTTCATATACTAAAATACCCCATCTGTTGTAAATTTCTATACTATTAGGTAAATGACATGTTTGCTCGATGTTATCAATTTGGAACCATTCATTAGTACCATCACCGTTTGGAGTAAAGGCATTGTGAACAATAACATTATCACAACCAATAACTGCACATTCTATTACTCTTAATGTGATTTCAACTCTTGCAGGACATTGACCAGCTACATTGTAAGTGTAGGCAGCTACATAATTTCCTTCAAGTACCCCAAATGGATTGAATACTGATCCGGTCAAACCAGGGATTGTATTCCAAGTACCATCAGTTGGCGTTCCAGTAGGCAATAAAGTTACTAGATCTACTTGAGCATTATTAGAATCATTACATCTTGGAGTAGAAGAGTCATCTACTGAAATTATATCAGTAACATCAGTAACATTTATAGTTTGTGAGAAAGGGTTAAAGTTTCCACATGCATCTGTTACTACCCAATTTCTAACAATTGTATAACCACTTGCTGTTTGAGTTGTTACTTCTGTATATACCGGAGTACCAACAGTAGAACAATTGTCACCAAATATTGGTTCTGGAAGATTAGTAATATCATCATCACATTCTAAATTCACTTCTAGATCAAAAGCTCCAATAATAAATGGTCCAACAATATCCGAAACGGTTAT